>NZ_JGYN01000025.1 GCF_000741165.1 Bifidobacterium biavatii DSM 23969
GGCGCTGCCGCCCGGCGCGCGGCGATGGCCCCGCCGATTCAGGCGATGAACGAAACCGTGAATCCGGAAAAGCCGGTGTGGCCTCGCGGCGTGGCGGGCGTGCTGATGATCGCGTGCGGCGCGCTCGCATGGCTGTTCTGCTGGCGCATCGCACTGGCGAAGGCGGACAACACCGTACCGATCTCGCCGTGGCATTGGCTGAACGATTGGAGCACGCCGCTCGGCACCGGCTGGCCACTCGGCGTGGGCGCCGGGCTGATCGTGATCGGCGTGATCGTGCTCTCCCCCGCGCTGGTGGGGCCCGCGGGCGCAATACTCGGCTGGATTCCGGCGCACGTGTTCACGGTGACCGGCCGATTGGCGACGCGCAACCTGTCGCGCGGCAAGCGACGCACGGCGAACACGGCGGCCGCGTTGTTCGTCGGCGTCGCGATCGTCAGCTGCCTGTCGGTCGTCGCCTCGTCGGCGAAGGCGTCGGTGACCGGCATCGTCGACTCCGGTCTCACGTCGGACTTTTCGGCCATGTCCGTGGCGAACGGGCGCATCCCCGACGACGCGGTCAAGGCGATCGAGAACACGCAGGGCGTGGGATCCGTCTCGCGTTCGCGCATGCTGCTCGGCGTCACGTACGGTTCCGGCAGCGACAAGACCACGGCGATGACGTTCGCCGAACAACCGTCGCTGTTCACCAATGTGTTCGCGCCGGTCACGAACTCCGGCGACGCGGACAAGGCGCTGCGCGGCGGCGAACTGGTCGTCGGCATCACGGTCGCCAAGGACAACGGCTGGAAGGTCGGTGACACGGTCACGGTCAACGGCCGGCAGGTCGTCGTCGACAAGGAGGCGACCGCCAAGGCGCAGGCCGACTACCAGCAGCAGGTGCAGAGCAAGGTCGCCGCGTTGCAGGCCGAGGCGCAACGGCTCATGGCCGCGGGCGACGCGGCCGGCGCGCAGTCCAAGATCGACGAAGCGAAGCAGGCGGGCGAGGACGCGCAGCACGTCGACCCGTCCACGCTCGTCAAGACGAAAACGCTCGACACGCATGTGAAGGCTCGGATCGGCGCGATCATCGAAAATTCCGTGTACCGTTCGATGGTGCTCATGAACGATGCGCTGGCGGGCAGGATCGCGAACGACTACACGATGTTCACGATCATGCTGTTCGTTAACGCGAAGGACGGCGAGGATCTCGCCGCACTCAAGAAGCGGCTCGTCGACGCGGTGAAGCCGTATTACGTGGTGAACGTGCAGGATCGCGAGGAGTTCAAGTCGACGATGAGCTCGATGGTCGACCAGATCCTCATCATCCTGTACGCGCTGCTCGCCCTGTCGATCGTGATCGCCGTGTTCGGCATCGTGAACACGCTGGCGCTGAGCGTGTCGGAGCGCACGCGCGAACTCGGCTTGCTGCGCGCGATCGGCACGTCGAACGGTCAGGTGCGCGGCATGCTCGCGATCGAGGCGTCGATGATCGCCGTGCTCGGCACGCTGATCGGCGTGGTCGTCGGCACGGCCGCGGGCGTGGTGATCCGGCAGGTGTACGAGTCGAACGGTTTGGAACGCCTGTCGATCCCGTGGGGACAGCTCGGCGCGTTCCTGCTGTGCTCGATCGTCGTCGGCGTCGTCGCGGCACTGCCGCCGGCCCGCCGCGCCCTCAAGGTCCCCGTCCTCGACGCCGTCGCCACCGACTAAGGACCATTTCGATCGATATGACGCGTTCGCACGATTTCGGAATCGCGCTACGACGCTGGCGGAGCCTCGGCTCCCTCGGCTGAGGGAGCTGTCACGGCGTAGCCGTGACTGAGGGAGCGTCGCGGCACGCCAGTGCCGCCAACAAGCACGGCATCGCGCGATAGCGCGATTCCATCTACCGGTTCTTGAAATAGGCGAAGAGCTGGCGCTCACGGGTGAGCAGGATCGCAACGAACCCGCCGAGCAGGAGCCCCGCGAATCCGGCCGCGGGCACGCGCAGCAGCGTGTCGTACAGTGCTGGAGCGTTCGCGGGATCGCACGTCAGCCACACCCATGCCGCGAGCGGCGAGCACAGCAACATCGCCAGAAGCGCGGCGGCGAACAGTTCGAGCAGCACCTGCAGCACCAGCACGCCCTTGGGCAGCCCCGCGTGCAGTGCGGACGCGAATTCAAGCCGGCGCACGCGAATCATCACGAAGCCGAGTGCGAACGCGACCACGAGCATGACCCACGGAGCGAACGCCGTGAGCCGCTCGTTGAACAGGTTCGCCGAGGGCGGCGTGCTGCCGAACCGCGTGTTGAGCTGGCTGACCTGCGGACGCTGCTCCTTGCTGGTGACATTCGCGGCGAGATAGACGAGCGTATCGATGCTGTCCGGCACGGGCCACGTGCGCACCATGCACACGTCGAACGGTTGCGCGGAGTTGACCGGTTCGAGCACGGCGTACGAATACTGGCTGTCGCGCCCGTCGTCCGGATACTCGTAGACGCCGCGCACGCGCACCCGCCCGGAGCCTTTCAACGCCATCGTGCGCCCGGCTTGCGCGCCGAGCGCGTCCGCCACGTCCGAGGACAGGATGACGCCCATGCCGTCGCCGTCGTCGGCGAGCGCCGGCGAGAACAGGCCGACCGCGCCGGGCGTGGTTTCGTAGGTGGGGATGCCGGTGGACGGCAGGGTCGCGAACGTGATCTTGCGGTCCGCCTGACGCAATGCGCCGGCCGCCTGTACGCCGTTGACGCCGGCAAGGCCCTCGCATGCGGCGCCATCGATGCCGTGCCGCAGGGTGATCGTGACCGTGGCCGCGCCGGATTGCGCATACGTGCGCGACTCGTTGATGAGCCGGTTGGTCTGGGCGAGGTCCATGCCGAACAGGAGCGCGATGCCGAGAGCCAGCACGAGCGTGGCCGCGAACGTATGGCTGGTGCCGGAGACGATGCTGCGCCACGCTTCGCGCGCGGCGATACGCGCCTTGACCCGCGCGATCTGCCGCGACGGGCGCGCGTCATGCGATGACGAGGATGGTTCCGTCATGCCCTTGCCTCCTTTCCTACTGGTATCGTTCGAGGTCAATGACGTCGCTGGCCGCGTCGCGCGTGCGGTGGTCGTGCGTGGCGACGACCACGATCATGCCGGAGCGCGACAACGCGCCCAGATACTGGTCGACCGCGTCGGCCGTGCGCATGTCCAGTTGGGCGGTCGGCTCGTCGACCAGGAGCAGGTCAGCGTTCGTCGCGACGCCGCGCGCGAGCATCAATCGTTGGGCTTCCCCGCCGGACAGTTCGCCGAACCGTTTGCCGGCCGATTCGGACAGGCCGAAACGGTCCAACTGTTCCAACGCCAGACGTTCGGCCGTCGCAATGTCATATCCCTGGCCCAAGTACGGCAGGGTGACGTGATCCAACGCGGTGCGCCGGGCCACGCCGACCGGGTTCTGGAACACCCAACTGACCTTGCGCACGCCCCGGCGCACGACCTCGCCCTCGCTCGGCGTCTGCCAGCCCGCGATGATCGACAGCAGCGTGCTCTTGCCCGAACCGGACGGACCGACCAGCGCGTATACGCGCTCCGGCAACAGGGTCAGCGTGATGCCCCGAAACAGGCGCGTCCTCTCCCCGAACGCATGGCCCACATCCTTGAGTTCCACCACGGGTCCCATGGCGTCACCTGCACGGTTGCGCGTCGTCGCCCGGCGCGATGTCGACCCGGCCGAGCGAGTCCGCGTCCACGGTGATTTTCGTCTTGCCCAGTTCGGACGCGATGATCGTGGCCGGCACCGGCTTGCCGTCGGACGCGACGCAACCCGTCTCCCCCGTCACGTCGTACAGGGCGGACGGCGGCACCTCCCACACGTTCAACGGTGTTTTCAGCACCCACTTGAACGTGACCGACAATGATCCCGGCATGCTGCCGCCGTCCGAGACGCCCGCGGAATCGGATCCGCCGGACGCCATACCGCTGCCGGAGGCCATGCCCGCCTGCGTTTTCGCCACCAGATACTCGTTGCTCGACATGATCGCGTCCAGCTCGCCGGCATCGGTGATCGCCGTCGTGTCAGCGGGCAGGTCGAAACGCTGGTCGCCCACGACGATCACGCGATCGCCGGCCACCGCCTGCGTGTTGGGCAGGCTCACCGCCGCGCTGGTCGGCGTCGCCCCGGTGGAGAACAGTTCCGCGCCGGGTGTGACGTTCTGCCCGACCTTCGCCGTGCACGCGGCTATGGGAGCGGACGTTTGGCTGAGCCAGACGAAGTTCGCCGGGCCGATCGTCCATCCGGTCTCCTCGGCGAGCGCTTTGGCTCCGACCGACTGGGCGAGCGCGTTGTAGGCGACGATCGTGTCCCATGTCATCGTGTCGGTGTTCGGTGCGGCATAGCCCAATCGGATCAGTTCGCGGTTCAACGCCGCCGCATCGCGCCCGCTCATGCCCGACTTGAGTTCGCGGTACATCGGCACGTCGGTGTGCAGTATCAGCTGGCCGACCTCGTCGATCGCATACAGGCTCGACCCGGATTGCGCGGTCATGCCGGGCGCGCACGAACTGCCGGTGACCGTGCCCGCTCCGACGGACGTCACGGACTGGCCCGTGCCCGACGAAACCGTCACCGTCGCGTCGCGCGAATCGTCGTATTGGCCCGACACGGGGTCGACCGTCCCGCCCTTCGCCGTCGACACCAGCGTGGGCGGAATCATGCTTTTCGTCAACAGAAATCCTCCCGCCACGCCGCACGAGGCCAGCACCAATCCGACCAGCACCATCACGGACACCGTCACCGGCGTACCACCGTCACGCCGTTTACCTATACAAAACCCCATGACACCCCCTCACCACCACACTGTCCCCGGCACGGCCCATTCCGCACCGGTTCTTCTATGCTATGCCAACGAACGTCATGACGCGCCTTGCGTGGCTTTCCTCGCATCGTCAATGATGTATGGGGTCTGTGGAACATGATTGCCATAATGCACCTTGCTTCGCATCATATTGCGGGTCAGACGCATCCGAATAGCGACCGTATGCTTTATCCCATGACGTTTCGGAATGATCTCCTTTGGCTTTTCTGGCGTTGTTCTCATCAAACATTTGGAGGAATTCCGTACTGGTCATGCTCTCATCCACCAGGCCGTTACGTTGCAGGCATCGAAAGATCTCCTGTTGAAATTCCTTATCGGAAAGATGTTCCGGTGATAATCGGTCTTGTCGACCAACGCTCACACACCAAATCACTCACGATTGCGGCGCTGCCGTGATGGCGACGTGGGTACGGAGGTATTCGTCGATGGCGGTCAATCCGCTGGTGTCGCCTTGTTTGATCTGGGCGACGAGCCGGTCGTAGTCCACGGTGCCGCCCGACTGCATTTCGGTCATGGCTCGCGCGTCTTCCTGTGAGACCGAGTCGGGATCGGTGACCGCTATATATGCCCAGTACTTGACCCACAACTGTATGGGGAATCCGTTGATGTTCTTCGTTTCGATCAGTTTCTCGCTGGGATCCCCAGGGTCTTCGGACCACGACATAACGACGTGGCATAGTTCGAGGTCCGTCCTATCCCTGCCGGAGAGGTAGGCGTGCACGGTCGAATCGAGCACGTAGCTGATGTCCCATGCGTCCGGCATCGTGACCCGGTAGATGGGATATTCGATGACTTTTTGAGTCATGAGAAGATTCCCGTATTGCCATACGATGTCTAATGCCCCATTGCTGCGTCTCTGGTACACCCTGTACTGACCGGCGGTTTGCGTTTCCCACTCAGCTGGTGCGTCTGCAGGATCGGAGGTTTTGCCGAGCTGCAGGATCCTGTCCATGCACGATCGTGTCTCGTCGACGATGTTGCCGGTAGCCGTTTCGGCATGCAGCCATATGCGCGTGTGATCCTCGGAACGTTGCCATGACACAGTATTGGCATTCGTGTTCCTGGGTTCGCACTCGAGCCATACGCGGTCGAGCCCGGTGTCGATGGTGGTCGAGGCCGGCTTGTCGGTCTTCCACGTGCCGACTACTGGGTCCTCAAGCGTGTGGTCCTTCCGTTTCGGGCTGGCGTATCTCGCCAATGGGCCGGCGTTCGTGTCCGTTCCGGCAGTCACATCCGGTGGTGACGGTGCGTCGCCACCGGCGTCCGACGACGAACAGCCGGACAATCCGCACGTTAACATCAGCATTATTATCAATCCGGCTGCCAGTTTCCTCATTGAGCGCTTCATTGTGTCTCCTACGATTTGACGGTTATGAGTAACAGCGCGTTCGCCGTTACTGTCGGGAAGCTGCAGCGCATTGCTGGAATGTTTGCGCCTGCTGCGGGTCGTAGTCGAGGCTGCTGGGATCCTCGTATCGTTCAAATAGCTTGTCGCGCAGGCTCATGTCTCCGCTCTTGATGGAGTTCCAGTACTCGTCGAATGTAATCGACCTATCGATGAGGCCCTTGCGTTGAAGACAATCAAAGATCGGTTCGCTGGGATTCTTGTGTTCGGGGTTGTTACGTATCTGCCGTGCGAGTTCCAGCAATGGATCGAATCCGGTGGACCTGCCGCACTTTTCCTTGGCTTGATTGGATTCCTGTCCGGTTGCGTTCCGTGTCCGCTCGGTGCTGTTGACTGCTTCTCCGCCGTCGCCTTTGTCGATGTAGGTCCATTCGTAGCCGAGGTCGGCCATGCACTTGGTCATGTCGGATTCGATCTGGGCCTGTTCGGCGTCGTCGATGACCCCGTCTTCAAGCACCTTGCGCACGGTCTCGTTATCAGACTCGTCGCGTACCCGCTGCAGGGAAGCACCCCACGGGCCGGAAAACGGATCGGTCTGACCACTGTCAGACTCAGACCGCATGGCGCAGCCGGAGCACGCCAACACTGTAACAAGCGACAACAACGCCGCCATTCTTCTCCGCCCCATCGCCGTTCACCTCGATCATGATTCCGGACCGCACACGATCCCTGCGAGAACCCATCTCATCGTCATCTCGTCATTGAGGAATGCATCGCGCCGCTCATGGCGATGAACATTCAGACAAGGGCCAACATCGCCCTTGGAGACATAGTCCATATCCGTACGAGCATATGGAACCGGCCCCCGCAGCCTCCGGTAGGAACCAGTCTACTGCCCCATGCCAACAACACGCAAAAGCCAAGCTTGCCGGGGATCCGAAAGCTCTGGCGTAGGATGGAATAGTCCATCCGACAGCCGAAGGAGGCCATCATGCCCATTCCCAATGAGATTCCGGCCCATGCGCGCGTGGTCGTGCGCGTGTCGGAAGGCGTCGATCCGGTCGATCGTCGTATGAAATACCGCGACTATGTGGGGCATGTGCGCTCGTGGGACGGGCATCGTCTCGAACTGACGCGCGACGCGGCCGCCAACGGCTCGCGCCCCGAACAGAACGTCACCATCGATGCCGATACGATCATCACGCTGAAACCCGTCCCCGAGCGCAACTTCACCCGTCCCTGACGGCATTGCGGCCTGTCGGCACTGCGGTCGGCGCATCGCGTGCGGATGCGACCGCTAGACGGCGGAACGCACCTGCACACACACGGCATGGTCGCCGGCGAATCCGATGACGTGTTCGCCGCGGCGCGCCGACGCGAGCAGTTCGGTCTGCCAGTGCGACGGATCGAACGCGACGTCGCGTTCCTCGTACCGCACGTCGTCGGAACGCTGCATCATCTTGTAGTCGCGGAACGGCTGTCCGTCGGCGAAGAACCGGGTCATCGCGCCGTCGTCGCCGTCGCGCAGCGCATCGGCCACGGCCGTGAGCCGTCCGGCCATCGCACGCAGCAATGATTCGACGTTCGCGGCATCCTCGTCGACCATCGCGCGCGTGCGGTTCGGATCGGTGAGCGCGACGCGCGTCATGTCGCGCCACGAGCCTGCAGCGAGCGCGGCAGCGATGTTGCGGTTCGGATCGTCGACGAGCTGGTTGATGAGCGCCGTGGCGACGACGTGCGGCATGTGCGAGATGAGCGCGGCAGCCTGATCGTGCACCGTGTCGTCGAGCACGATGATGCGGTTACCCGCGCCCGAGACGATCAGGTTCGCGACGTCGCGGAACCGCTCGTACGACGTGTCGTCGCGCACGGTGACGGCCCACAGCGCGTCGTCGTAGAGCGCCGGATCGGCGGCCTGCCAGCCGGACAGTTCGTTGCCGGCCATCGGGTGCGCGCCGACGTAGCACTCCCCCAGTCCTGCCGCTTCGACCTGCTCGCGCACCATGCCCTTGACGCTGCCCACATCGGTGAGCGTGGTCGCGGCCGGGTCGAGCACGGGTTTCAGTTCCGCGAGGATCGCCGGCATGGCCTTGAGCGGATTGCACAGGACGATCACGCGCGGCTTGGCCGCGGCCAGTTGCGCGAGCGACGCGACGCAGCGGATGCCGTCGGCCTCGGCCTGCGCGTACGGATGGTCGCGATGGTTCCATGCAATGACGTGCAGGCCGCGTGCGGCGAGACGCCGGGCGAGCGAGCCGCCGATCAGGCCGAGTCCGACGATGCCGACGGTCATGTCGGCGACCGTCTTGTCGGCGATTGTCTTGTCGGCGACGGTCTCACGATCATCAGCGGCCGCGGTTCCCGTCGTCGAACCGTTCGTCTTGTCTACCACAGCAGTTCCTTTCGCGTCGTCGCCTCGTTCTGCCAGCCGCCCGCCGGCGTGGCGTTCGCATCGTTCTCCGCAATCGCATCCGGGTCGAGCCGCACACCGCCGTTGGGCAGCGACCATGCGTATACGGGCGGATTGGGCCGTTCCTGACGCGGATAGACGGCCAGCGTTTTCACCCAGTCGCCGTGCTCGGCCACTTCGGTGAGCGCCGAACGGAAACGATCCTGCCACGGCGCGGCGTCCATCGTGGCGATGAAGCTGTACGTGCCGCCGCGGCCCTTGATCGGCCGGGAGATGAAGCTGGTCATGTTCAGTCCCGCGTCGCGCAGCACGTCGAGCAGGTTGGCGAGCACGCCGGGGCCGGTGCTGAGCGGAATGAGCGTGACAATCGACTCGAATTCGTCGGTGCGTTCGCGGAGCCGTTCCAGCAGTGCGGGCATGTCGCCGCGCGGGGCGAGCACGAGGAAGTCGGTGTGCGCGCCAGGATAGTCCTCGACGGCCGTGGCGACGCGCGTGAGCCCGTACAGTTCGCCGCAGATGGACGGGCCGAGCGCGACCTGTCCGGGCTTGAGATCGCGGCAGCCGGCGCCGTTCGACGCGGCCGGTACGGCCTTGAGCCCGTGGTCGGCGGCGAACCGGCGGCATTGCGCGAGCCCGTGCGGATGCGCGGTGATCGTCGTGCAGTCGTCGATCGCTTCGCCGGGACGCACGAACACGTCGAACGACACGTCGACGCCGACACGCGCGAACGCGGCCACGTCGGCGGCGTCGATGAGCGCGTCGAGATTCGGTACGACGTAGCCTTCGATGTTGTTCTCCCACGCGATCACGCCCCAGTCGCCGCGTTCCTGCACGGCGTTGAGGATCGAGATCGCGTCTGGTTCGGCCTTGAGCTCGATATTTCCCTCCGCCAGCGCGGACAGCGAGGATGCGGCCCCGAGCGCGGCCTGATGGGTGAACGTGCCTTCCGGCCCAAGATAGTGCAGCATACGCACGGCTTGCCCCTGTTCGTAGTCCGTCATGCCGTCTCCGTTTCTTCGGCCGCACGGTAGGAGCGCACGTCATCGGCCTGTCTCGCATCATTCGCACGTCGTACGTCGTTCGTCGATGCAACGTCGTGTGCGTTCGCCGATTCGACAACGGGCTCGCCCTGCGCAGCAGTCGATTCGTCAGCGGCCGCATCGTGCGCAACGTTCGCAACCGTGCGCGTCCGTCTGCCCGATGCCGCGTCGATGCGGAACCATGCGGGAGGCATGAGCAGCAGCGCTACCTGCACGATGATGCCGCCAAGCAGCCAGATGTAGCCAGCGTGCTGGCTGAAATACGGTAGGGTGTCGGTGTTGAATCCGGCCGGCGTGAGCACGTCGCCGCCCGCCGCGCCGGCTGCGATCAGCCATGCGGTCGCCGACGAGAAGATCAGATGCACGGCGAGTCCGGTCACGCCGCAACGTGAACGCGCGCACCACGCGGACATGCCAAGGATCGCAAACGCGAGCATGAGTCCGTACGGAATGTTCATTGACGCGCCCATGCGGTGCGCGAACGTGCCGATCAGCGCCGCGCCGACGCCCGCCGCCGCGGTGACGAGCATGCGCAGCGGCATGTTCAGCTCGTGCGTCCACGGCATCATTCGATCGTTCCGAGTTGAAGTCATGCGTTTCAGTATAGGTTTACGCTGCGCTCATCGCGCACCGTGCACCGTATGACGGGCGGAACCGCGGACAATGCCGGCGGTGCACACACATTCCCTCGGCGTTGTCGGGAGAAGGTCCAACACACGCCGGCCACGGGGATGGAATGTCACGCAGTGTTGCCGTCCTGTAACTGACAATCGTCGCACAGCCGGTCACGAGATGGAACATCGCGTACTTTTACCATCGCGTGACTGCACGACCAACAAGCATCCGGACAGGGGATGGTTCATATGCGTCATCTTCCATCGCGTGACTTCTTTTTCCGATTATCAAGCGGTCACGGGATGGCAAAACGGAGTTATCTGCCATCGCGTGATTGCACGCCCAGTCACGCGATGGCAGAGTGGTCCGATTTTCCATCGTATGCCCCTCACAGCCGGTCAAGGGATGGAAAATTGGACGCAAATGCCAGCCCGTGACCGATCAAACACGGGAAGCAAGCGTCTACTGCCAATCCTCCCGAAACGCGATGGAAAAACCGGGTGATATGCCATCGCGTGACCTCTTGTGACGGTGCTCGAGCCATATAGATCCCAACACGCTCAAATCCCACACATGGAATCTTGGATGAAGCAGACGGAGGCCCGACATTACCTCCAAACTAATAAAAAGGGCACCGGAGATTGATCCCCGATGCCCCGGTCAGTTCAACGGCTAACAGGCTTACTTGTTGGCCTGATTGTTCTGACGACGCTGCTTGGCGCGCCACTTGTACCAGTCCTCGCGGCCGAGGATGATCTTGCGCACGCGGATGGATTCCGGCGTGACCTCGACGCACTCGTCCTCGTTGGCGAAGTCGAGCGACTCTTCGAGGCTCATCTTGACCGGCGGGGTCAGGGTTTCGAGCACGTCGGCGGTGGAGGAGCGCATATTGGTCATGTGCTTGGCGAGCGTGATGTTCACGTCGAGCTCGTCGGGCTTGTTGTTCATGCCGACGACCTGGCCCTCGTACACGTTGGACTGCGGCTCGACGAAGAAGATGCCGCGGGCCTGCAGACGCTGCATGGCGTACGGGGTGGCCACGCCGGCGCGGTCGGAGACCATGGAGCCGTTCTGGCGGGTCACGATGGCGCCCGCCCACGGCGCGTAGCCGGCGGACAGCGAGGAGGCGATGCCGGTGCCGCGGGTGGCGCTCAGCAGCGCGGTGCGGAAGCCGATCAGGCCGCGGGACGGCACGGTGAACTGCAGGCGCACCCAACCGGAGCCGTGGTTGGACATGGAGTCCATGCGGCCCTTGCGGTCGGCGAGCAGCTGCGTGACGGTGCCCATGTACTCTTCCGGCACGTCGATGGTGGTGTTTTCCATCGGCTCGTTGATCACGCCGTCGATGGTCTTGGTGACGACCTGCGGACGGCCAACGGTCAGCTCGTAGCCTTCGCGGCGCATCTGCTCGGCGAGCACGGCCAGCGCGAGTTCGCCGCGGCCCTGCACCTCCCACGCGTCCGGGCGCTCGGTCGGCAGCACCTTGATGGACACGTTGCCGATGAGCTCGCGGTCGAGGCGGTCCTTGATCATGCGGGCGGTGAGCTTGTGGTCCTTGCCTTCGCGGCCGGCGAGCGGGGAGTCGTTGACGCCGAAGGTCATGGAGATGGCCGGGTCGTCGACGTGGATGAGCGGCAGCGGCTTCGGATCGTTCGGGTCGACGATGGTTTCGCCGATCATGATGTCGTTGACGCCGGCGACGGCGACGATGTCGCCCGGGCCCGCGGATTCGACGGGCTGGCGGTCGAGGCCCTGCGTGCGCAGCAGCTCGACGACGCGGAAGTTCTCGATGGAGCCGTCGACGCGGGACAGGCCGTAGGTCTTGCCCTTTTCGAGGGTGCCGTTGTAGATGCGCACGAGGCCGAGTCGGCCGAGGAAGTCGGAGGAGTCGATGTTGGCGACGTGGGCCTGCAGCGGCGCGCCTTCCTCGTACTCCGGGGCCGGGATGTACTTGATGATGTCCTCGAAGAGCGGCTCGAGGTTGTCGTTGTCCGGCAGGGCGCCGTTCTCCGGCTGGTTGGCGGAGGCGTAGCCGGCCTTGGCCGCGCAGTAGACGACCGGCAGGTCGAGCAGGTGGTCGAGGTCGAGGTCGACGCCTTCCTCGACGACGTCCTGGGCGAGGCCGAGCAGCAGGTCGGTGGATTCGGAGACGACCTCTTCGATGCGGGCGTCCGGACGGTCGACCTTGTTCACGCACAGGATGACCGGCAGCTTGGCCTCGAGGGCCTTGCGCAGCACGAAGCGGGTCTGCGGCAGCGGGCCTTCGGAGGCGTCCACGAGCAGGACGACGCCGTCGACCATGGAGATGCCGCGCTCGACCTCGCCGCCGAAGTCGGCGTGGCCGGGGGTGTCGATGATGTTGAGCGTGATGCCGTCCGGGTAGCCGTACTTGGCAGCCAGCGGGCCGGTGTATTCGACGGCCGTGTTCTTGGCGAGGATGGTGATACCCTTCTCGCGTTCGAGATCGTTGGAGTCCATCACGCGATCCGGCACGGCCTCGCGCTCGTTGAACACATGGGACTGCTGGAGCATCGCGTTCACCAGCGTGGTCTTGCCGTGATCGACGTGCGCCACGATCGCCACATTTCGAATATCACCACGAACCGCCATCGAAAACCTCTCTTAATCGACTTGTCGTTGCTTGCGTAAATTCAATGCGTACGGTAATTGGTTCTACCTGTTCTTTGCACACAAACCGGCCCAATCATACCGGCATGCTTCGACGGACGCCGTCGGTCGTACGATCGTCCGCCGCTCGTCAACCGGCCGTCAGTCGGTCGCCGTCAACCGTCAGTCGGTCGTCAATGCAGACATCACCGCGTCGGCCGCGGCCCGCCGCGTTGGCTCCCCCGCTCCGCCGGCGGCCGTGCGACGCACGAGACGGTCGAGGTCTTCGCCGGCGAGCCCGTCCGTGGGCTGTTCGTCCGACACGTACCGGTAGACGGCGGCCGGCCGCTGCCGTCCTTCGCGGATCTTCTCTCCCGTTTCGACGATGCTGCCACTGGCGAGCATCTTGCGCCGGAAGTTCGCCAGGTCGACGCTGTCGCCGGTGATCGCTTCGGTCAGCCCATGCAGCTGGCGCAGCGTGAATTCGGGCCCGACGAGACGGGCGACGAGTTCGGGATAGGCGATGCGCTCGCGCAGCTGCCGCAGCGCGTGATCGATGATCTGCCGATGATCGAACGCGAGTTCCGGCAGCGCGTTTTCCGGGAACCAGCGCACGTTGTCCGCTTCGGCGAAGTCGCGCGTTTCGGCCTGTCCGACGAGCGCCCAGTAGACGATCGACACCATGGGCAGTCCGCCGCGCGACCGGTCGGGGTCGCCGAACGTGTGCAGCTGCTCGAGATATTTCGGATGCAGGCTGGTGGTCGATTCGAGCGCGAGATACGCGGATTGCTCGAGCGACCGGTCGGCGCGCAGATCGCCGCCGGGCAGCGCCCAACGGCCTTGGAACGGCTGGCGCACGCGTCTGACGAGCGGCAGCCACAGTCGGCCGCGCTCGGTCTCGTCCGAGGCCGGTCCGAGCGCGAGGATCACGACGGAGACGCCGACCTGCGGGGGCTGCATTCTGCGTTCGCTGACGTTGCAGTATCCCATGTGCCGCACTCCCTGCTCTTGCCCGGCTCGCCGCCGGAACGTTTTTCCGAGTCCGGTCGTCGACCATATATCAGCCCAACATTGTAATGGTAACGATGACTATAAGTCAGTTCGGCCGCCGGACGGTCACCGTCCCGCGGCCGCCGCGTCCGCGACCGCGTCGGCGGCGGGCAGGAACGGCGCGAGTTCGGGCAGCTGGGCGAGGCTGTCCAATCCCATTTTGTCGAGGAACAGTTCGGTGGTGACGAGCCGCGCGGCGCGCGATTCGGGGTCCGCGCCGTCCTCGTGCACGAGTCCGCGCACGGTGAGCGAGCGGATCACGCCGTCCGAGTTTACGCCGCGGATCGCCGCGACCTGCGCGCGCGTGACCGGCTGCTGGTAGGCGATAATCGCGAGCGCCTCCATCGCGGCCTGCGACAGTCGCGCGGTCTGGCCGTCGGTCACGAACGCGGCGACGACCGGCTCGAACTCGGCGCGGCTTGCGTACTGCCATCCGCGTGCGGTGCGGCGCAGCTCGAATCCGCGCTGTTCGGCGTCGTAGTCGGCGCGCATCAGCTCGAGCGTTTCGCCGATCACGGCCGCGCTGCGTCCGAGCACGCGTGCCAGATCGGCTTCCTGCTGCGGTTCGTCCGCGGCCATGAGCACCGCTTCGAGACAGGCGCGCAGACCGCCCTCGTAGTCGTCCGCGCGTCGCGCCGGCGCGGTGTCCGCCGTTGACGCGCCCGTTGCCGTGCCGGTTGGTTCCGTTGCCGTCATGCAAAGTCCTTTTCGCTGATATTCGTCATCGTGTCGTCATGATCGTCGCCGTCACCCGAGTCGGCAACATCATGCGCCCAGCGCAAATGCAGCGGCTCGTATGGCCCGTCCTGCCGGAATTGGACGACGCCCTGCTTGAAGAAGGCAAGCACGGCGAGAAATCGCGCGACGACCTGCGCCTGCGAGGCCGCGTCTTCGGCGAGTTCGTCGAAAGTGAGCGATTCGCCCTCCCCCAGCGCGCGCAATCGGTCGCGCACCAGCGCCGCCTGTTCCTTCAAATCGGCGGGAGGCACGTGCAGCTGGTGCGTGGCCACTTCCTCCGGAGGTCGGTTGGCGATGGCCCGCGCCGCGAGCCGGGCGAGGTCGAGCGGTGTCGCGGTGAGCGCGAGCTCGGGCAGGATGGACGCCACGGCCGGGTCGATCGCCGCCGGATGCGGGTATCGGCCGGCGTTGGCGCCGAATCGTGTGCGGAAGTCGGCGGCGGCCTGTTTGAACGCGCGGTATTGCAGCAGGCGCGCGAACAGCAGGTCACGTTCGCGCAGCGCCTCCATGCTCGCCTCGTCGCGCGGCCCCTCGTCGGTGCCGGGCAGCAGCGCGGCGCTTTTCGCTTCGACGAGGATCGACGCGACGTCGACGAATCCGCTCGCCTCGTCCATGTTGCGCGCGAAGTCCATGCCGCGCACGTAGGCGAGGAATTCCTCGGTGATCGCCGACAGCGACACTTCGGTCAGGTCGAGCCGGCGGTTGGCGATCATGCCGAGCATCGCGTCGAACGGGCCGGAGTAGACGTCGAGGTTCACGCGGAAGCCGCGCTCGGCCTGTACGGTCGGAGCCGCCGCAGCGGCCTCGTCAAGCGCGGTTTCGTCAAGTATGGTTTCGATCTCGGTCGTTGCCACGATTGCCGCGTTCAGGCGATCACCCCGCGGGCGACGAGTTCGCGGGCCACTTCGCGGTATTCCTTGCTGGTCTTGTGGCCGGGCGCGAAGATGGTGATCGGCGCGGCGGCGACCGTGGAGTCGGGCAGTTTGATGGACCGGGAGATGACCGTGTGGAACACCTTGTCCTGGAACGCCTCGTAGATGCGCTGGAGCACCTCCTCGCAGTGCAGCGTCTTCATGTACATGGTCACGAGCACGCCGTACACCTGCAGGCCGGGGTTGATGCGCGACTGCACCTTTTCGATGGACTGCATGAGCAGGGCGACGCCGCGCAGCGCGAAGAATTCCGCGGCCACGGGGATGATCACGCCGTCGGCCGCGGTGAGCGCGTTGACGGTGAGCAGGCCGAGGGACGGCTGACAGTCGACGATGATCACGTCGTACTCGTCCTTGATTGGGCGCAGCACGCTGGCGAGGATCTGCTCGCGGCCGACTTCGGTGACGAGCTGCACTTCGGCCGCGGACAGGTCGATGTTGGCCGGGATGATGTCGAGGTTCTCGAATTCGGTGTGCTGGATGACCTCGTGCACGTCCATGCGCGGGTTGAACAGCGCCGTGTAGATCGTGTTGTCGACGAGGTTCGCGTTGATGCCGAGGCCGACGCTGGCCGCGCCCTGCGGGTCGAAGTCGACGATGAGCACGCGGCGGCCGTACTGGCTGAGCGCGCCGGCGATGTTGATGGAACTGGTGGTTTTGCCGACGCCGCCCTTCTGGTTGCACATGGCGATTACCCGCGCGGGACCGTGCTGTTGCAGCGGTTCGGGTGCGGGGAAGGTCTCGTATTCACGTCCAAGCAGATCGGTAGGCATACTAGTTACCTTATCATCTCCGTCATCGTGGGAACCCCGTCGCGCCGAGCGTTCGCCCCGTGGGGACCGAACGCGGCGTTGCCGGCGTGTTCCGCTGAAAAATCCATGATTATTATGGTCGCACGTTTGTACGAATCGGCCGTGGGCGCATCTTCCGCGTGTCACGCGCGTCATCGTGCCCGCGGATGGGCGGTGAGGTAGGTTTCGATCAGGTTTTCCGGGCTGACGTGCGTGTAGATCTGCGTGGTGGTCACGGAGGCGTGGCCGAGCAGTTCCTGCACGGTGCGCACGTCGGCGCCGCCCTGGATGAGATGCGTGGCGAATGAGTGGCGCAGGGTGTGCGGATGGAGCGGCTTGTCGATGTGCGCGCGTTCGCCGGCGAGCCGGACGATCTCCCATACGGATTGCCGTGACAGCCGCTTGCCACGCTTGTTGAGAAAGATCGCGCGACGTTCCGGCTTGGTTTTCGCTGCGGATTCGAGCGCAGGCCGGCCTGCGGCGATGTAGCGGTGCAGCGCTTCGCATGCGTAGGTGCCGAGCGGCACGAGCCGCTGCTTCGATCCCTTGCCGGTCAGACGTGCGACGTGCTCGTCAAGGTCGATGTCGGCGAGGTCCGCGCCCACGGCTTCGGAGACGCGCGAGCCGGTGGCGTACATGAATTCGAGGAGCGCCTTGTCGCGCAGCAGCACCGCGTCTTCGGCCGAAACGACCGACGCACCGCGTTCTCCCATCACGGCGGGCTTCACGGCGGGCTGCGGCACCGCGTCCAACAGGCGCGCGACCTCGTCCACGGTGAGCACGTCGGGCAGCGTGCCGGCTCCCTTGGGCGGCTTGACGGCGGCGGACACGTCGTCGGCCACGACGTGCTCGGCCAATGCGAACCGGTGGAACATGTGCACGCTGGCGAGCCGGCGGGCCTTGCTGCGTGCGCTGTCGCCGGCGGCGTCGAGATGGGCTACGTAGTCCTCCACGTCACGCCGGCTGATGTGGGCCGGATCATCGATGCCGCGCTCCCCCAGCCACGCGAAGTACTTGCCAAGATCGGACTCATAGGCCGCGACCGTCGCCGCCGACAATCCCCGTTCCACCGCGATGTGCGCGATGAACCGTTCGCGCAGCCGCGCCAGCGCCGATGCGTTGTCCAACTCCCCCATCATCCCCCATTCCTATGCGATCGCCCGTCGTGTGGGCGAAAACAGAAAACCCCGCACGATGGCGGGGTTTTCACGATCATTGACGGCCGGCGCTCACGCCAAGCCGATCAACGCATTGAGCGAAGCTCACCGGTCAGACTCAGGCCTCGACCGGAGCGTTCACGTCCTCCGGCAGCGCGGCCTTGGCGGCCTCGACGATGGCCTTGAAGGACTCCGGATCGGAAACAGCGATCTCGGCGAGAGCGCGGCGATCCAGCTCGATGCCGGCGAGACGCAGGCCCTGGATGAAGCGGTTGTAGGTGATACCCTCGGCGCGGACGGCGGCGTTGATGCGCTGGATCCACAGCTTGCGGAAGTCGCCCTTGCGAGCCTTGCGGTCGCGGAAGTTGTAGGTAAAGGAGTGAAGCAGCTGCTCCTTGGCCTTGCGGTAGAGACGGGAGCGCTGGCCGCGGTAGCCGGAAGCCCTCTCGAGAACGACGCGACGCTTCTTGTGGGCGTTCACTGCGCGCTTGACACGTGCCATATTCTATTCCTCAGCTTTCTAATGACGTTTTGTTTCGAATCGGCTCGGCGTCAGAGGCCCAGCAGCTTCTTCATGACCTTGGTCTGGCCGTTGGCGAGCACGGCGTCGGCCTTGAGCGCACGGCGCTTGCGGGCGGACTTGTGCTCCAGGTTGTGGCGCATGGCGCTGCCGGCCTGCATCAGCTTGCCCTTGCCGGTGACGCGGACGCGCTTGGACGCGGCGGAATTGGTTTTCATCTTCGGCATTGCTGCCCTCCTTGTTGGTTACTTCGTTTCGGAAGTCTGGTTGTCTTCGGCACCGGACACCGATGCCTGCGCCTCGGCTGCGGCCGCTGCCGTCGCCTCCTGCTTGGCTGCCAGACGTGCCGCCTGACGTGCCTGGCGCTCGGCGCGCGACTGGTCGCCGCGACGACGCTGTTCGGACTGGGTGTGCACCTTCTTGCCCTTGGGCGCAAGCGTCATGATGATGTTGCGTCCCTCCTGCTTGGGGGCGGACTCGATGGTGCCGTACTCCTGCACCTCGTCGGCCAGTCGCTGCAGCAGCTCTACGCCGCCGATCGGGCGGGACTGCTCGCGGCCGCGCAGCATGATCGTGACCTTGACCTTGTCTCCGCCGCTCAGGAAGCGGGTGACGTGGCCCTTCTTGACCTGGAAGTCGTGCTCGTCGATCTTCAGGCGGAAGCGGATTTCCTTGATCTCCGCGGTGCTCTGATTGCGGCGGGCCTCACGAGCCTTGATCTTCTCGTTGTACTTGAACTTGCCGTAATCGATGAGCTTGGCGACCGGAGGCTTCGCGTTGGGCGCCACCTCGACGAGATCGAGGTTCGCTTCCTTGGCCAGGTTCAGTGCGACGGAAGTCGCGATGACTCCCACCTGCTCGCCGTTCGGGCCGATCAGACGCACCTGGGAGACGCGAATCTCGTCGTTAATGCGTGGTTCGTCGCTGATGATGACTCCAATCCTCATGTTCTCCGAAGCGGACCCACTGTCACCTTTCGCGGCATTCGAATTCGTGGCACAGCATCGTCAACACCTTTGCAGGCATCGATCATCATTCGCACAATTATCGTGTGCTCGGCGCAGCGATCATGCGCGCCCAATCACGGCCATTCTCGCCGTCATCGCTAGGCTGTTGCCTTGAACCCGAGGCCATGAAAGGCTTCCAGGTGGGGTTGCCCCGCTTTCTTGATTTCTCAAGCCTTGTAGATAGTACCACATCGCCGCCACCGGCGTGTCGCACCGCCGACGACGGCGTCGTCGTGACGTACGAACGCACGCCCCGCCGTCACTGCACGGCCTTGAGCAGTCCGGTGATCCCCTCCCGCTTCAGCAGTTCGCGGTACGGGCCGGCCTGTTCGGCGATGATGTTGTCGATCGCGCGCATGCCGAGCACTTCGACGGGCGCCTTGTCGTCGGTCAGGATCGTCGCATCCGTCTTGTCGCGCGGATCGTCGACCGTCTCCATGCGTCCGGCCACGTCGTGCATCGTCGCGGCGAGCTCGTGGCTGTGCGTGCGGTCGTACGCGCGCGTTTCCAGCGTTCCGGGATCGGACAGCGTTTCCACGTCCTCGCCCTGCTTCATCGCCGT
Organism: Bifidobacterium biavatii DSM 23969; assembly: GCF_000741165.1. GTDB lineage: Bacteria > Actinomycetota > Actinomycetes > Actinomycetales > Bifidobacteriaceae > Bifidobacterium > Bifidobacterium biavatii. The sequence continues at coordinate 19,599 of NZ_JGYN01000025.1, forward strand.
GGTCGCGCCGCCGATGCCCATCGTCTTGGCGAACAGCTCGCGGTTCGTGGTGCCGGGCACGTCGGCCGTGCGCACGTTGGCGGAGCCGAACACGGTCGAGATCGTGTCGGTGAGCGCCTCGTTGATCGAGCCGCGCCCGTCGGAGATCATGTTCATGTTGACGACCATCACGCCGCCCGGATTGAGGTGCCGCTTCACCATGGAGAAGAATTCGGTGGAGCTCATCTGGAACGGGATGGTGATGTCCTGGTACGCGTCGACCATGATCACGTCGTACGTGTCGCGGCTGGCGGCGAGCCATGCGCGCCCGTCGTACGTCGACACGTCGATGTCGGAGGGCTCGTCGAAGTACTCCCCGGCCAGCCGCGTGATCTTGCCGTCGATTTCCACGCCGGTGATCGCCATGTCGGGATAGTACTGGCGCAGCTGCCGCGCGTACGTGCCGGTGCCCATGCCGAGGATGAGCGCGGAGCCGGCGTCGTCGGCGAGCGTGGGGGCGGCGAGCGCGGTGTCGTAGTACATGCCGGTCAGGCCAGGCTGCTTCATGGTGACGGACTGCACGCCGAAGAGCACGTTGGTGGACAGGATCGTCCGGTCGGCGAGGTTCTTGACCTGCAGGTAGTTGTAGATCGACTCACCCTCGTAGGCGACGACCGACTGGTTTTCCCAGAACGCGAAGCCGCTCATCGGCGAGAACACGCCAGACAGGATGAAGATCGCGGCCGCGACCGCGCACGCGACGCGGCGGATGCGCGCGGCGAGGAAGTAGACGATCGGCAGACACAGCAGCAGCCCGGAGAAGATGAGGAAGGTGACGAACGTGCCGACGGCGGGGATCGTCACGAACGTGGGCAGGAATGTGCCAAGGATGGAGCCTACCGTGTTGCATGCGGACAGGCGGCCGACGACGGACGCGTTGTCTTCGAGCGAGTCGGTGGCGAACTTGTTGAGGCCGGGCGTGACGGTGCCGAGCAGGAACAGCGGCGGCACGAAGATGATCATGCAGCTGACGAACGCGGCAACGACGAGGAAGTTCGTGGAGACGGTGACGATGAGCAGTCCGGAGATCGCGATGATGAGATACTTGCCGACGAGCGGGATGAGCGCGATCCATACGGCGGCGACAAGAATGCGGAAGTACAGTTTGTCGGGGTTGGGGTCGCGGTCGGCCCAGCGTCCACCGAACACGGCGCCGAGCGCGAGCGCGATCATGATGGTGCCGATGATGATGGTCCATACGATCTGCGAGCTGGAGAAGTAGGGCGCGAGCAGTCGGGACGCGCCGAGCTCTGCAGCCATGACGGCCATGCCGGAGAAGAATTCGGTGACGTACAGGAAGATCTTCGACTTGAGGATCGGCCGTTCCGTCTTCGCATCCGCCTTTGCCATGTCGTCTCCCGTTCTCTCGCGTCTTCGGTACTTCTCGCGAGACTACACCACCGTGCGTTTCGGCGCACTGCATTCGCAAGCCCGGAGCGTGGCGTACAGTGAGGCGCATGAGCGAACAGACTTGCGTGATTTTCGCGGCGGGCGAATACTACAGCGATCCGATCGACGTGCCGGACGGCGCGTTCGTGATCGCGGCGGACGGCGGGTTGGACCATACGCGCGCATTGGGCGTGCGCGCGGACGTGGTGATCGGCGATTTCGATTCATTGCACGGCGCGCGTCCGGCCGATACGGATCATACGATCGCGCTGCCGAGCGAGAAGGACGATCCGGATCTGCTGAGCGCGCTCAAGGTCGGCTGGTCGCGCGGCTGCCGCACGTTCCACATATACGGTGCGCTGGGCGGGCGCATCGACCACACGATTTCAGCGATCCAGCTCACGGCGCTGCTCGCGCGGCACGGCGGCATCGGCTTTCTGCACGGCGACGGCACGATCGTCACAGCGATCCGCGACGGCGCGCTCGCGTTCGCGGCGCATGAGGCGACGCCCGGCCGCATGGTGTCGGTGTTCTCGCATTCGGACGTATCGCGCGGCGTGAACGAGCCGGGACTCAAGTACGAGCTGGTCGACGGGACGCTGACGAGCGACGTGGTGCAGGGCGTCAGCAACGAGTTCCGCTCCGGCGTCGCGTCGGAGATCAACGTGCACGACGGCACGCTGATCGTCACGTTCCCGGCCGAGTCGCCGACGCCGCGCGTGACGCGATACCGCGAATTCGGAGGCGATCTGGGCGCGCTCGACACGCACGTCTCCCCCATTCTCGTGAAGTAGGCACGTGAAGTAGGCGCATCCCGCGCGACGGACGCGTCCAAGCGGCCGTCAAGCGGCATCCACATCCTGCGCAAGTCTTATGTGAGCGTTCACGGAAAGTTTGCCCGATACGCGAAAACACGCCCGCATATCGTTGCGAAAGGTACAGGCGACGCATTAGAGTGGGACATGTTGGTAAACAATGGCCCCAGCGTGCCTAGGCATGTGCCGGGTCACCCTACAAGGGAGAATTACATGACAGTTAAGATTGGTATCAACGGTTTCGGTCGTATCGGTCGTCTTGCCTTCCGCCGCATCTTTGACCTGCAGCAGAAGGGCGGCGAGGCCGCCGACATCGAAGTCACCGCCATCAACGATCTGACTTCCCCGTCCGCTCTCGCCTACCTGCTGAAGTACGACTCCACTCACGGCACCTTCAAGCACGCCGACGGCACCCCGGTCGACGTCAAGGCCACCGACTCCGCCATCGTGGTTGATGGCAAGGAGTACCCGGTGTACGCCGAGCCGGATGCGAACAACATCCCGTGGGTCAAGAATGACGGCGTCGAGTTCGTCCTCGAGTGCACCGGCTTCTACACCTCCGCTGAGAAGTCCCAGGCCCACCTGAACGCCGGTGCCAAGAAGGTCCTCATCTCCGCTCCGGCCAAGGACGCCACCACCCCGACCGTCGTGTTCGGCGTGAACCACGAGATCCTGAAGCCGACCGACAACATCGTGTCCGCCGGCTCCTGCACCACCAACTCCATGGCCGCCATGGTCAAGCTGCTCAACGACAAGTGGGGCATCAAGGTCGGCTTCATGACCACCGTGCACGCCTTCACCGGCACCCAGATGATCCTCGACGGCCCGCGTGGCAAGAAGTCCGGCCGCGACCTGCGCGCCGCCACGATCAACACCATCCCGCACTCCACCGGTGCCGCCAAGGCCATCGGCAAGGTCGTGCCGGAGGTCAACGGCAAGCTGCAGGGCCACGCCCAGCGCGTTCAGGTCCCGGACGGCTCCATCACCGAGCTGACCACCGTGCTTGAGAAGGAAACCACCGTCGACGAGATCAACGCCGCGTTCAAGGCCGCCTTCTCCGACACCCCGTACTACGGCTACAACGAGGATGGCATCGTCTCTGGCGACATCATCGGCGACACCCACGGCGGCGTCTTCGATCCGACCCAGACCGATGTCAACACCGTTGACGGCGTGACCATGGCTCGTACTGTCGCCTTCTACGACAACGAGTACGGCTTCACCTCCAACATGGTCCGCACCCTCGAGTACTTCGCCGAGATCTCCGAGTGAACCACCGCGGCTAGGCCGCTAGGTTCCTAAGGACCATATGAAATGGCCCCTCCAGCAATGGAGGGGCCATTTTGTTGTTGCGTGTCTGTTCTCATGGCTCATGGCACGGCAGGCAGCCGTCAACGGCGGGTGGATTCGCGTTCGAGGAGGCGGAAACCGGCGGTCTGGCGGCGGGGTTCGCCGTCGTAGGTACCTTCGATGCGCGAGACGAGCATATTGACAGCCTTGCGCGCGAGATCGGCCATGTCGACTTCAACGGTGCTGATGCTCGGCACAGTCCACCGGCCCACGGAAATGCCGTCGAAGCCGATGACGAGCGCATCGTCGGGCACGTGCACGCCGCGGTCGGCGAATCCGCGGATCAGGCCCAGCGCAATCGAGTCGGTCGCGCATACCACGCCGTCGAACGAGATGCCGGAATCGACGATGTGATGCGCGGCGTCAAGTCCGGGATCGGTCCACCAGCCGGCGGGAATCAGGCGCGCATCGTCGCATGGCAGTCCGGCGTCCAGCAGCGTCTGCCGGAACGCGTGCGTGCGGGCCGGGCCGGTGTCGCGTGAGCCTTCCGCATAACTATCGAGCTCGGCCCGTCCTCCGCCGACGAATAGCAGATTGCGGCATCCGCGTTCGATCATGTGCCGGGTCGCGGCCGTGACGCCTTCCTCGTTCGGCGTCATCACCGTATCAAGCACGGGCTTGGCGTGTGCTTCGTCGAGCAACACGACGGGTCGGTTCACGCTCAGCCGCTTGATCTCCTGCGCGGGCAGTCCGGACGGGTTGAGGATCACGCCGTCACAGTACTGGTTGGAGATGGAGCTGACGGCGGCGCTCACGTTGTCCGTATCCATGCCGGTTTTCAATACAACGGCCTGATAGCCGGCTTCGCGGATCACGTCGGACGCCACGTCGGACAGACGCGAGTAGAAGTACGGCACGTCGAGCTCATGCACGACGATGTCGATCACGTTGGTGCGGCCGCGGCGCAGGGACCGAGCGGACGGATTGGCGACGTAGCCGAGCTTCTGCGCGGCGGCCACGACCTTGTCCATGGTGTGCTTGGAGACATGTTCTCCGCCGCGCAATGCGTAGGACACGGTCGCCGGAGAGACTCCGGCTTCTTTTGCGACATCCTTGAACGTGACCATGAGTACCGCCTTTGTGTGATCGGGGCTTGCTTTCGGCAAACAATCCCCTATTGTAAGGGCCTTCCGACCTGTGACGGCACAGCTCCGGAATCGCCGTGAACGAGAAAGGAACGGAATCGTCCACGGCATTCCGGCAGGTGCACCTCCCGGGTCGGAAGGCCGAGTCTGTTTGCGTTCGTTATAGTCCGGATTACCGGTTGAGAGGGTGACCGATAAACCGGACCACGTCGTCAGTTCTGCTTGGCGTACGTGTCGACCCACTTCTGGTAGATCTTGACAACATCGTCGATCTGCAGCGTCTTCAGATTCTTCTGGAACTCATTCCACGAAGCGTCGTCGAGACCTCCCTGCGAGATCCACTTGGCGATGACCGGCATGGCGTACGAGAACAGCGGCGTGTTGATGTTGGAGATGGTGGTCTGATCGTCGGAGCTCGGGGTGACCCACTGCGGGATGGTATCGCCCTCGCCGATGTTCTTCTGGTCGGGGGCATACACCTCGGCGGCCTTGATCGCACGTTCGCTGGAGGCCATGCCCGGGCCGCCAACGGTGAAGTCGGGACGCATCCATGCCAGGGTGCGATCGGCCAGACCATAGGTGACGGACGTGTCGGCGAAGGTTTTCTCCGGAACGGAGTACTTGTTCTCCCCTTCCTTGGTGACGTAGGTGCCCATGTCGCCGTAGTAGCCTTCGATGGTCAGATCCGGGTCAAGCATGGCGTTGATGATCTTGAACGCGGCGTCCTTGTTCTTGGCGTTGGCCGACACGGCGGCGCCGTTGTACACGTCGGCGACCGGCGCCTCCCACGTGACATCGGAATCCGGCGTGGAGGCGCTTTCCTTGGGCACGCGCATGGTGATGTACTGGTCGATGTTCTTGCCGAAGTCGGACACCTCCCAACCGAAGGAGACACCGACGCGGGCAGTGTCGCCGCCAACTTCGCCGCTCCACGTGGAATCGTCCTTGGTCATGGCGTTCTGCGGGACCAGTCCCTGCTCGACGAGCGAGTGGTAATACTCGATGACGCGACGGAAGTTGTCGGTCTGCATGAAGTTGCCGACCTTGCCGTCCTTGGAGTACAGGCCCTGCGTGCCGGTGCTGAAGAACTGAGTGGTGATGCCGGTGGAGTTGAGCAACAGGAAGCTGTCGTACCAGCCAAAACCGGTGGTGCCGAGCGCGTGCGGGCTGAACGGAATCTCGTCGGCTTCGCCGTTGCCGTTCGGATCCTGCGTCTTGAACGCCTTGAGCACGGCGGTCAGTTCGTCCCAGGTGCGGGGTACTTCAAGGCCGAGCTTGTCGAGCCATGTCTTGTTGATGCGCATGAACTGGCCTCCGGCAAGGGCGGCCGGAGAATTGCCCGCATTGGAGGGGATCTGCCAGATATGGCCATTGAGATCAGTGGCGAAGCGACGCGATGCTTCGGATTCCTTGAAGTATTCCTGAACATTGGGCATCTTGTCGAGATCATCCGACAGATCTTCGAACAGCGGGTACTTCGCCAGATCCTGGTTGCTGTAGCCCCAGATGGTCAGGTCCGCGACCTCGCTGGCCGCAAGGGACGCCGTCTTCTGCTGACTCCACGCGTTTTCGGATGCCTCGCGCCATTGGATTGTGCAATCGCAGGCTTTCTCGAGGTCCTTGGCATACTTCATTTTGCTGATCGCGATCATGGGCGATCGCTTGATGATCTGCACGGTGACGATCGGCTTGCCGTTGGCGTCGGTCTTGCTGTCCTCGCCGCAGGCCGCGAGCCCGGTCAGGCAGGCGGCCGCGCTGATGGCCGCGATGGTTTTCTTCGCCGTCGAATATGACTTCCTCATCATGTGTCCTTTGTTCGTCGTTCGGTGTCGCGCCGGTTCCGTCGTCGGGCCGGCTCGGCGTGTTGTGAATTTTGCATCGCGTTTCATATCGATATAAAATTCATATCGATATCATAAATCGATGGTCGGCGAAACGCAAATCGTGACACGAGTCAACCACCGGCCAAGCAAAGGAGACAGCATCATGGCACAGCGCAATGCGGCGCCCGAACCCAACAGCCAAGCCGCAACCGGGCGCACCCCGATCACCGTCGACGTGCGCGACACGCCGGTCAAAAACCAGGGCGACCTGTTCGGCGTGTTCTTCGAGGATCTCAATCACGCGGCCGACGGCGGCCTGTACGGGGAGCTCGTGCGCAACCGTTCGTTCGAATTCGACCCGATCGACAACGCCTCCTATACGGCGCTCACCGCATGGCGCAAAATCCAGCGTGGCGACGCGATCGTCGGCCTGCACGTCGACGACGCGCATCCGCTCAACGAACGCAACCGACACTACGCGCGACTTAACGTCATCCGCTGCGGCGACGGCGCCGGTATCTCCAACCTCGGCTACGGCGACGGCATCCCCGTGCGCGACGGCGAGGAATACCGCTTCTCCTGCCAGGTGCGACTCGATGGCACCCCCGCGCATGACAGCAGGCACGGCGCCGACCCGATTTCGATCATCGTCTGGCTGGAGAACGCGGACGGCACGGAAACATACGGCGAAACTGTGCTGCCGATCCCGACCGAAGCGCACGACTCGTGGACACAGGTCGAAGGCACCGTCACCGCGTTCATCAGCGGGCGAGACGGCAGCCGCGACGGCGTCGGCATGCAGAACGACGGCGACCGGCAGCGGGCAAAGGCCGACGCCAACGACCGCGTCGACCCGGCCGGCCGGCTCACGCTGATGTTCGACGCGCCGTGCCATGTCTCGCTCGACATGGTCTCCCTGTTCCCTGCACGCACGTTCAGGAACCGCCCGAACGGCATGCGCCGCGACGTCGCGCAGCTCATCGCCGACATGAAACCGAAGTTCATGCGCTTCCCCGGCGGGTGCGTCATGCACATCGGCTCGCTGGACGCGGACGACCGCGACAGCATCTACCGCTGGAAGAACACGGTCGGACCGGTCGAACAGCGCCCGACCCGGCGCAACAGCTGGAACTACAACAGCACGTTCGGGCTCGGCTACTTCGAGTTCTTCCAGTTCTGCGAGGACATCGGTGCAGAGCCCCTGCCGGTGATCGCCGGCGGATGGGATCCGCACAATCTTGAAGCCACGCCGATCGAGGACATGCAGGAGTGGGTCGACGAGGCGCTCGACCTGATCGAATTCGCCAACGGACCCGTCGATTCCCGCTGGGGCTCCGTGCGCGCACAGATGGGCCATCCCGGCAGCTTCCATCTGAAATATCTCGGCATCGGCAACGAGGAGACGGGCGGCGAATTCTACGAGCGTTATAGCATCATGGCCAAGGCCGTGCGCGAACGGTATCCCGACATCCGGCTCATCGGCTCCGCCGGCCCCTCGATCGGCGGACAGCAGGAGGCCAAGCTGTGGGAGGACGCGGCGAAAACCGGCACCGCGTTCATGGACGAGCACTACTATCACGCGCCCGAATGGTTCATTGCGAACGTCGACCGCTACGCCTCCTACCGTGCGGACGAGGGCTGGCCGCGCGCGTTCCTTGGCGAATACGCGTCGTGCGGCAAGGCGTGGCGCAACGCGCTCGCGGAGGCGGCGTTCCTGACCGGCGTGGAGAAGGCGCCCGGCATCGGGCTCGCCTGCTATGCGCCAATGCTGTGCAACGTCGCCTACCGCAACTGGGATCCGGACATGATCTACTTCGACGGCACGCGCGCGTTCGGCACGCCGAGCTACTGGGTGCAGCGCATGTTCATGACCGGCCAAGGCACGCAGCTGCTCGCCGCCAGCGACGACATGCCGAAGCCCGCGACCGAACCGGAGCCGCTGTCATTGGCTGGACTGCTGCGCATGACCACGACGCACGCGCGAGTCGACGTCGCCGGATTCACGGTGCGCGACGCGAACGGCGACGTGCTGCTGCGCGACGACGATTTCACGATAGACGCCGACCATGCGATGCGCGACTGCGGCAGCGTGCCCGCCGACTCGTACACGGTCGAGTTCACGTTCACGCGCCACAACGGCGAGCTGCGCGACGAGCTGAACGGCAAGTACGGGTTCGGGCTCGATTTCGCCATGCACGACGACAAGAACCTGCTGCGGTTCTACATCAACGGATGGCAGCGGCTGTGCGGGCTGCACGGCATCACCAACGGCGGCCTGTGCACGACGAACTCGCACGTCGTCACCGAGCGGGGCATCGCCTACCGCTGCCGACTGTCCGTCGACGGCGCGCGCGTGCGCGGCTGGATCGACGACACGCAGATCTTCGACCGCACGTTCAAGCGCCCCGACCCGCGTCCGCTCTACTATTCGGCCGTGCGCGACGAGACGACCGGCGAGACGATCGTCAAGCTCGTCAACGTGACCGACGCGTCGCAGCCGGTGGCTGTCCGTTTCCCGCACGCCGATGACACGGCCGCGGACGGCGATTCCCCGGCGGACGGTCATCGTTGCGCCGGCGCACGGCAGGCCGTGGTCGAGTCGATCGCCGACGTGCCGCTCGACGCCGAAAACGACTTCGACGCGCCGGAACGGGTGCGCCCACACACCCGTCTCGTCGGTATCGACGCGGACGGCACGGTGTCGCTGACCGTCGGCCCCCATTCCTTCCACATGCTGCGCGTCCGCTGACCGGCGAGCTTGGGTTGAGGGCCGCATCGAACCGTATTGACGATGCGTTTGCGGCCCTCAGCCCGCGCAAGCCGGGACGGCGTCGTATGATGGGGCGACATGGGCAAGAAATCGAAGAACGAGAAAGGCAAGGGCTCGACTCCGGCGACCGTGCAGCTGGAGAAGGCGGGCGTGCCGTTCGAGACGTACGAGTACGAGCATTCCAACGACCACATGGACGACGGGTACGGCGTGGAGGCGGCCACGAAGCTCGGGTTCGACGAGCATCAGGTGTTCAAGACGCTTATGGCCGACACGGGTTCCGAACGCGTGGTGGGCGTGGTGCCGGTCAGCGGGCACATGGATCTGAAGTCTTTGGCCGCGGCGGTGGGCGCCAAGAAGGCGGCCATGGCCGACCCGAAGGTCGCCATGCGCGAATCTGGGTATGTGGTCGGCGGCATTTCGCCGCTCGGCCAGAAAGTGCACCACAAGACCGTGCTCGACGAGAGCGCGCTGCAGTACGACCGGATTCTGCTGTCGGGCGGCAAGCGCGGCTTTTCGATCGGCATCGCGCCCGAGGACCTGCTCAAGGTGCTCGACGCGGTCGCCGCGCCCATCGGCACGTGGTGAAGCGTGCCCTGCGGCCGGCATCGCGCAACGGTCATGCCGCGATGCCGGCCGCAGATGATGCGTTTACCCGAACGGCTTCCATACCGGATCGTCGGGGAAGCCGAGATTGATGCTGTTGGCGATCAGGCAGGAACGAACCTGCATATCCTTGAAGTTCACCACAGCCGACCCGCCTGTGTCGATGCTGTCCTTATCCGATTCGAATTGCGCGACCGTATAGTTCGCAGGGGCCAGATCGTTCCGCTTCAGGCAATCCACTGCGCCCTCGCTGCTGTTGCTCGACAATGACGGATTGCCGAACTGCAGACGATATACGGAGTCCACGTTTATCAGATAGGCACTGTTGCAGTCGCTAAGATCCTTGAACAACTTGTCGCCCTGCTCCTTCGTTCCGCCACTGATATCCAGACTCGCATGGTAGTACAAGCCGTTGGGATATCGGACGACGCCGGGTTCCGAATAGCCGCGATCGACCATGCACTGCCTGAAATCGGACCACGCCTGCTCATAGTCCGAGGCCGTCACCTCGCCGCCGTTCTCCTTCGCCCGTTCTAGCATGGCCCGCTGCGAATCCGACATCGAGGCCGACTTCAGCAACGTTTCGATGTAATCGCTCATCGAAGACGCCAAATGGGTTCCCTGAGCCGAATTCTGATCGCGGGATGCGGACTCATCCGACGACGTATCGCCATTGTCATTCGTGCCATGCTCGCACGAGGCGCAGCATGCGACTAGGCACCCTACCAACAGACATGATGCAAACCGCTTCGTCCTATTCATCAGTACTCCCCGAAAATGCGACTTTTCACCTTCTGTTCACCCCCTCTGGCCGACGCCGTCGAATAGCCGTCGCACGGCGTCAGCCGAAGGCGCCGTTTATCCGAACGGTTTCCACGCCTTGGTGTTGTCGTTGACGGTGATGCCGTTGGCGGCCAAGCATGATGCGACGGACGGATTGCTCACATCCAGTTCGGAATCATCGTTATGACCCATCCCCCGACTGAATGCGTCCTGCAATTGTTCGGCCGTGTAGGAGGCGCCGATAAGCTGCTCGCGACGCAGACAATCCACGGCCGCCTGATAGGAGTTCTGTTCCAGCGACGGGTTGCCCACTTGGAGCTTATATGCGGCGTTGACGGCATTGAGATACGTGAATGAGCAGTGGCTGTTGTCCTCGGACAGCTTGTCGATCTGCTCTTGGCTCATGCCTTCGACGTTCGTCACCGGTTTGACGTAAATGCCGTTGGAATACTGTATGACCGTCGGAGTGGCATATCCCAGCTGTACCATGCACTGCTTGAAATTGGACCACGCCGTTTCGTAGTCACCGGAAGACAATGTTCCTCCATTGGCCTTGGCTCGTTCCAGCATGTCCTTCTGCGACTCGTCCATCGGGATATCCGCAGGCTGGGTCTCGATCAGCACGTCAATGTAGTCGCTCAGCGACGATGCCAGCTTCTCCCCCTGCAACTCCGTCGTGGACGAATCACTCCGCGAAGAATCATGCGAGGAATCGCGTTCCGCCGCAGGGCCGGCGCATCCGAAAAGCAGCAGGACCGCGCTCATCATCACTGCCACGCCGATGCCACGAATCCGTCTCATATCATTCCTTCCGACGTATTCTCCGCTCCTGAAAACAGTCGAAACCGTCTTCTTTCTTCTTCACGGCGTCTACCGGACGAGCGCGCCCTCTCGTTGATGAGATCCTTTGCAGCGTTGCTGGGATTCTATCCGGTTAGAGATGAGTATGACATATACTGCGGCAAAGGAATACCGCCCGCATACGCATGTTGCGTACATGGGACAAGTCGCCTGCTCGTTCGCCCAACACGCTGTATTACAAGGTTTTCAGTGATGTGCAAGGCAATGGGATGGGGATATACTGGGGAATGTTCCCCGTTTCGTCAGGAGGTGCCCCATGAGGTTTGCAGCCGCACTGCTAACGTTACTATTTTCGTGTTCCGGAGTCCCGTCTGCTCCGACCGGTGCCGTCTTGTCGGCCGCGACGGTTGCCGAGCATGCCTCCATGACCTTCTTCGTGTGCCCGCCTCCCCTGAAATGGCTGTGCGGACGTTGACCGACATGACATCCCCCTCGATCGGCACTCAGAATGCCGCTCCGTATCTCGTCGGCATCGTCGACAACGATTCGATGGCCTTGCGGGCACTGACCTCATTGGTGGAATCGCTGCCCTCATGCGATGTGGCGTGGGCCGTCAGCTCCGGCACGCAGGCACTGCAGCACTGCCGCCGCAGCGAGGAAAGTCCCGATCTGCTGCTCGCCGACATGTCTCTGGAAGGCATGCAGGGGCCTTCCCTGTGCGAAAGGCTTCGCCTACACAACGGCGTCACCGCATTACTGGGCGTCACCAGTTTCTCGCTCGTCCAATACCGCAGTCCGCTGATAGCCGCGGGCGCACAGGGGCTTGTGTCCAAAACCGACGAGCCGGGCATGATCGACGCCATTCGCATGCTGTTGGCGGGAAATGCCATGCCGGGGTTCGAAACCGCTCCGATGGCTCATCTGAGATTGAACGCGAATCCGCCGAATCACACGCTCACTGGTCGCGAGGAGGAAATCCTCCGTATCTGCGCCGACGAGGGATTGAGCGACGTCGAAATCGCGGAACGACTGAATCTGTCCCCGGCAACCGTTCGCAAACACCTGCAGCACGTGCTGCAGAAAACCGGAAGCCGCACCACGCGCCAGGCCATAGCCGAATGGTGGCGACGCCATGCGTGACGGGATCATGCGCATGCTGCGCCGCATGCCTGCCCGGACATGGCCGTCGATACTGCTGGCGGCCGTCACCGTCTGGTGGCTGCTGTTCGAACGGGTATCCGGCGTCCAAATCGCCGCCTCATGTGTGCAGGCCGCATTGCTGCTCGCCTCCATCCGCTTTCCCGTCGGTGCGCTCGTCCTGTTTCTGCTGGTCGACGCGGTGCTGACGCCGCTGGGCGTCGTCACGTTCGCGCTGCCGGGCGCACTGTACTCGATCGGCATGATCGCCTATTGCACCAGCGACATCGTCGCCGTGGCGATCATTATCGCCATGAGCATGCAACAAACGGCGCAAACCGCGTTCCTCTACGATTCGGCCAGCGGTCTCGACTGGCGGAACTATCCCACGTTCATCGCCATGTACGCACTGTCGGCCATGTTCGGCGTCGTTTTGCGCCGCAACAAACAGTACTATGCCATGCTGCGGCGCAACGAGCGCATACAGGCGCGCATCGACGCGATGGACCGCAACCTGTACACGGCGATGCAGATACACGACGCGGTCACCGGCGACCTGTCATCCATCGTGCAGATGTCACGACGTGCGCAACGTCACGCCACCGACGATGCGGAAGCGGAATGGCATACCGTGGAACAGCTCGCGCTGAAAGCGTTGTCCAGCGTGCATCAGGTCATCGAACGCCTCGAAACCGGCGGAGAGGCGCCGTCGGAACCCGCCAATGTGAAGGAGGCGATCGCGCGCATACAGGAGGAAACCGACCGGTGCGAAGCATTGCTTGCCAAGCAGGGATTCGTCGGACACGCCACGCTGCAGCAGATCGGTTATCCGACCGACGTGCCGGCGGCCTCGATTGACGTCATCATCATGCTGCTGCGTGAACTGAGCGCCAACATCATCCGGCACGCCGCGCCCGGCAGCCGATACCAGATCTCCGTACTGGTCAACGTGTCCGGGTGCGACGTCTCCTCCGTCAACCCGGCAACCCGGCCGGACGAGGAGGCGGAGTTCCCGGGCGGGCACGGTCTGGCCCAACAGCGCGCCGCCGTGGAGCGTGCCGGCGGATACATGAGCGCGATCGTGGACAACGGCGAATGGCTCTTCCACGCGCACGTTCCACTGCCACGGATATGAACGTGCCACGCAAGAGGGGCGATTTGCGCCCGGCATATTCGGACGCCGCCCTGCCGCATTCGGACGCGTGAAGCACGGAACCGGCCGGCTACGGCCAGAACCGAGAGGACACCTGAGAGTACCTCGCATACTCAACATGAGTACACAAAGATTTCCCCCTTGTCGCGGTTTGTGTCATGCTTGTTCGTAATCGGACGGGATCTGAGAGCGATGACGCGAAGATCTCGTCAACGAGAGGGCGCGCTCGTCCGGTAGACGCCGTGAAGAAGAAAGAAGACGGTTTCGACTGTTTTCAGGAGCGGAGAATACGTCGGAAGGAACGATATGAGACGGATTCGTGGCATCGGCGTGGCGGTGATGATGAGCGCGGTCCTGCTGCTTTCCGGATGCGCCGGCCCTGCGGCGGAACGCGATTCCTCGCATGATTCATCACAGAGTGATTCGTCCGAGACGAAACCGCAGGGGGAGAAACTGGCTTCGTCACTGTCGGAATACATTGACGAAGCCATTGGCAATGAGCCGGAAGGCTACCCGATGGACAAATCGCAAATCGCAATGCTGGAACGAGCTCAGGCCGATGGCGGCAAGGTTTCCGCAACGGATTATGAAACGGCGTGGACCAACTATCGTCAGTGCATGGTTGCGAAAGGATATGCGGATCCTGCGCTGCTTAAGTACTCCAACGGCGTATACGAAAAGCCCGTCACAGACGCTTCCGGTTTGTCTCGGTCTCAGATCGACAAGCTGACCGCTGATGACAGATACTGCGAATGGTCGTATGTTCACACGATCGATGATGTTTATCGTCTGCAGGTCGGTAATGCCGAGCTGATATGGGATCCTTACGAAGCTGCGGTGGATTGCCTGCGTCGGAACAATCTCGTCCCTCAAAGTTATACGGATGATTCGTTACGGGAAGATCATCAGCTCAGACTCGAAGGAAAAGAGACATCCGTCGACTTTGCCGATCCGTCGATTTCTTCTTGCATCGCAGCCAACGGCCTGACCATAGGAAACCCCGACACGGCATGGAAGCCGCTCGGATAAGCCGCGTGCGCGCTATTGCGCACGCGAAGGCTGCCGGCTGCGAAGCTCAGCCGGCAGCACGAAGTGCATGTTTTCCTTGATGGTTTCGACTGCGGTGACGTCGGTGAATCCGCGGTCGCGCAGCGCGTCGATCACGCCGGAAACGAGTTCGTCGGGTACGGACGCGCCGGACGAGACGCCCACGGCTTCGACGCCGTCGAACCATGCCGGGTCCATTTCGCTCGCGTCGTCGACGCGGTGCGCGGTGCCGCGCGTGCCGAGCGCGTCCTGTGCGACTTCCATCAATCGCACGGAATTCGACGAGTTCGCGGATCCGACGATCACCACGCAGTCGGACTGTTCGGCGACGAGCTTGACCGCGGTCTGCCGGTTCGACGTCGCGTAGCAGATGTCGGAGCTGGGCGGTTCCTTGATCCACGGAAAGCGCGCTTTGAGCGCGGCGATCGTGCCGGCGGTCTCGTCGATGCTCAGCGTGGTCTGGCTCAGCAGCACGAGCTTGGTGTCCGGCGTGAAGTCGAGCGAGTCCACGTCGCCGGCGTGTTCGATCAGGTGCACGTGTTCGGGGCTCTCCCCCACCACGCCGACGGCCTCGTCGTGGCCTTTGTGACCGATGTAGACGATCTCATAGCCTTCCTTCACGAAGCGCAGCACTTCGCGGTGCACCTTGCTCACCAGCGGGCAGGTGGCGTCCACGACGTGCATGCCGCGTGCGGCCGCCTCGGCCTTGACGGCGGGCGACACGCCGTGCGCGGAGAACACGATCGGAATGCCCGCGGCGGCGGCCTCGTCGGGGATTTCAGCGAGTTCCTGCACGAACACGGCGCCCTGCGCGGCCAAGTCCTCGACGACATGCTTGTTGTGCACGATCTGGCGGCGCACGTACACGGGCGGCAGGCCGTCCTCGCGCGGCGCGCTTGCCGCCTTGAGGATCGTCTGCACGGTGAGGATCGCCCGGTCCACGCCGGCGCAGAAGCCGCGCGGGTCAGCCAATACGATTCGTTTCGCCATCACATCCGCCTTTCGTCGCCGTTTTCCGTCCATACCTTACCCGTTCCCCGTCGAAAACGTTCGCTGCCGGGCGACGAACCGCAATTTTCTCCATTTATTCCGCACGACATACGGATGCTTGCCGCCACGAGCGCGGTACACTGTGTTGTTAGCGGTAACATCCGTTGCCGAACAACCGAAATACCACGTAATTCACTATGGAGTGATGCAACATGACGAAGAACTTCCCGCCGCGCACCGGCCAGCAGTACTCGATCCACTACGGCGACTGGGCCGCGGTGATCACCGAACTCGGCGCGACGATGCGCAAGGTCACCTACCAGGGCAAGAACGTGATCGTGCCGCTCGGCCCGGACGATCCGATCACCTGCTGCCACGGCCAGCTGCTCATCCCGTTCCCGAACCGCATCAAGGGCGGCGAATACACGTTCGAAGGCAAGACGTACACGCTGCCGATCGACGAGCACGACCGCAACACCGCCATCCACGGCTACGGCTACCGCTCCTACTGGAAGCTCGAGGAGCTCACCGAAACGTCCGTCACCCAGTCGTGGCGCGTGCCGAACATGCTCGGCTACCCGTTCGACCTGATCGTCACCGCCAAGCACGAGCTGGACGCCGACGGCCTGCACATCACCGTGAGCGCCTACAACAACGGCGACGCGAACGCCCCGTGGGCCCTCGCGATCCACCCGTGGCTCGACAACGGCTTCAACGGCTACGGCGACGAGATCGACGGCCACAACGCGCAGTGCCGCCTGACCGTTCCGGCCGACACGCACGTGACCGTGGACGAGAACCTCATCCCGACCGGCACCGAGCCGGTGAACGGCACCAAGTACGATCTGCGCGAGCATCCGCTGCTGACCGGCCAGCCGTTCGACGACGCGTGGACCGACGTGCACCACGACGCCGACGGCACCGTGACCGCCACGTTCACCCGCCCGGACGGCCTCGAGATCAAGGTCGGCGGCGATGAGACGATCACCTCGTTCCAGGTGTGCACCGGCACCGGCTTCCCGGCGTACATGCACCCGGCCGGCACCGCGGTCGAACCGCAGACCGCGTACGCGAACGCGTTCAACACCGGCAACGAGCTGATCGTGATCAAGCCGGGCGAGACGAGCACCACCAAACTGTTCATCAAGGCCGCGCTCAAGTAGCCGACCTCAAGTGGCCTGCAGGCGACCGGACGGCAACGTCCGGGTTGCGAACGTCGCGCGGGTGTGCGATAATCCCGTAGGCTTAATCAATCGTCAGCAAAGGAGTCCATCATGGGTATGCGCGGACGCAAGCGCAAGGATCGCCGCAAGAAGGCCGCCAACCACGGCAAGCGCCCGAACGCCTGATCCAAGCCTGGTTCAGGCTGCGTGAACAACGCCAGAAAAGCCCCCGCGGGAATGAACCTCGCGGGGGCTTTTCGCATGTTCGCATACGCCATTATCCAGACGCGCGCCCGACCGGAACGTCCGGCGCGACCGGCGCTCCGGCGCTCACTCGTCCTGATCGCAGCAGCAGTGGTCCAGCGTCTCGCGCAGCCGGCGCATCAGGCATTCGGGCGCAACGTCCGGGCGCAGATAGGCGCGCAGTGACATGATGATCGCGCGCTCGCGCTCGTCGCAGCACGTGTTCGGGTCGAAGCATGCGTCGCCCGATGCCGGCGATGCGGCCGACGCGACCGGCTCCCCCGGATCGCCGGCGCCGGCGAGCGCGTCCGGGCTGATGCCGGTTTCGGTGACGTGCACGTCGGTGCGCACGATCGTGCCGTCGGCGGTCCGCCGCGTCACCGCAATGTGGCTGTGACGCTCGATGTGCTCGCTCATGACCGCTCCTTCCGTTCAGTCTTCTTCCCGGTTCCATTATCGCCGTCGCCGTCGCGATTCGCGGACAGTGAACCATGCGCGGTATCGGGCGAACCGCCCGCCGCCGCACCGTATCCGCGTTCGCGCGCGTATGCGGCCAGTTCGCGCTTGAGCTGCGTGCGAGCGCGGTTGAGACGGCTCATCACGGTGCCGATCTTCACGCCCTGCTCGTCGGCGACCTGCTGGTAGGTTTTGCCGTCGATCGCCGTGTCGATGAACACCTGCCGGCGTTCCGGGGACAGATGCGAGAGCGCCTTCATGATCTCCTCGGGCGCGAACGTGTCGAGATACTCCTGCTCGGCAGATTTGAGCCCTTCGGACGAATGCTCGGATGCGGAGTAGATGTCCCAGTCGTCGTATTCGCCGGTGGAGTCGTTGGCTCGCTGCGGGCGACGCTTGGCCTTCGCGTACTGGTTGAAGTAGGCGTTGCGTTCGATGGTGGTCATCCACGCCTCGAAATTGGAGTTCGGATCGAACGAGTCGAACGCCTTGAAGCCGCGCTCGAACGTGTCCTGCACGAGGTCCTGCGCGTCGTCGGTGTTGTTGGTGAGCTTCATGGCCTGCCGGTAGAGGGCGTCGACCGCGGGCATGGCGAGGCGCTCGAACCGGGCGCGTCGTTCCGCCATCGTTTCATGCTGCTGCTCGTGTTGCTCGTTTGTCACGTCTCCCCATTGTAGCGACGGCCCCACGTTCCGGCCGAAACCACGCGCCGGACGCCACGCCCCGGCCCGTCCGCCACCGAACATGCACATGTCCGACGGTAGAATGGCTAGTCGGTAACGACAAAGGGAGAATCACATGACTTTGACGCTGCGATCGGCCGCTCGGCTGCTCGACGAACATCATCTGCTGCGCGAGATCATCGCCGGGGATCTGTGGACGCTTGACGCGACGCAAGTGACCGGCAGCGACGAGCCGTTCGCCGACGTCACGTACGACACGCGCAGCGTCGGCGACGGCACGCTGCTGTTCTGCAAGGGCAATTTCAAGCCGGAGTATCTGCGCGGCGTCGACGATCGCGGATTGGCGGCGTACGTGGCCGAAACCGACTTCTCGTCCGCGACGCGTGCTCCCGGACTGATCGTGGACGACGTGCGCAAGGCGATGAGCCTGCTGTCCGCCGAGTTCTTCGGTCGCCCGCAGGACGAGCTGACGGTGATCGGCATCACCGGCACGAAAGGCAAGACGACGACCGCATATTTCGCGCAGGCCGTGCTCAACGCGCACTCCGACGGGCGATGCGCACTGTTCTCCTCCGTCGACAATTGCCTGGACGGCCATACGTACGCCGAATCGGCCCTGACCACGCCGGAAAGTCTCGACGCGTTCCGCATGATGCGCGAAGCCGTGTCCAACGGCATGCGCTACCTCGTCATGGAGGTTTCCTCGCAGGCGTACAAGGTGGATCGCGTGTACGGCCTGACGTTCGACGTGGCCGCATTCCTCAACATTTCCCCCGATCACATCAGCCCGATCGAGCATCCCACGTTCGAGGACTATCTGCACTGCAAGCGGCAGATCGCGTACAATTGCCGCGCGCTCGTGCTCGGCGAGGACTGCGATCATGCGGATCTGATCCGTCAGGATGCGGCGCGTGCCGGCGTGCCGGTCACCGCGTTCGCGCTGCGGGACGACCGTGACGCCGGCTCCGCCGTCGATTTTGCCGCAGTGCCCGATCCTTCCGATCCGACGAAGTACGTATTCCTTGACCATGGAACGCAGGTCGGCGATTTCGCACTTGAGCTTGAAGGCGGGTTCAACGCGGCGAATGCGGCCACGGCGATCGCGCTGACTCGACTGGCCGGTGTGCCGGCCGACTCCCCCGCGTTCGCCGCGATCGGCCATGTGCGCATTTCCGGGCGCATGGAACGGTTCGAGGATCCGAACGGAGGCGTCGTCGCCTATGTCGACTACGCGCACAACTACGTGAGCACCAAAACGCTGGTCGATTTCGTGCTGCGCAAGTACGCCGACCGTAATCCGAAGCTGGTGCTGGTGACCGGTTCGGTCGGCGACAAGGCCGTGGACCGCCGTCAGGGCATCATCGATGGCGCGCAGGACCATGTCGACCGGATCATCCTCACGTCGGAGGACACGGTGCATGAACCGATGACCGCCATTCTCGACGAAATGCGCGGCTACATCACGAATCCGCGGGTCTCGTGCAGCATCGTGCTCGACCGCGTCGCAGCCATCGAAACCGCGGTGGCCGAGGCTCGCACGGACGCTCAAGCCGGCCGGTTCACGGTGCTGCTGGTCATCGGCAAGGGCGAGGAGCGGTGGATCAAGGTCAACGGCAAACACGCGCCGTACGAGGGCGACGGCCACGTCATCCGCCGCCTGTTCGGCATCGAACGGCACTGACCTTCGCCGCTTTCCGCCCGCCTGACCCAACGTCAGACCGGTCGTCATTCGTATTATCATCGTCACCATTCATCGTCATCATTCATCGTTACAAGGAGCATCATGATCACGCTGGAAGCCGTCACCCCCGCCGCTTTGGAATCGTCCGCCACGGCGTTGGGCGTGAACCTGCCCATCGAGCAGACCGCCGTCTGGGCCGCCTATCAGGCCGACATTGAGGGGCGCACGCCGTGGGGAGCGTATCTGATCAAAAAGGACGGCGAAACGGTCGCGTTCATTTCGCTGATCGACTTCGAAACGCACGGATACCACTATCTGCGCTCGGTGCACGGCCCAACGTGGGTCGCTAAGCCGAGCGAGGCCGACGAGCGGGAAACCGTCGACGTTCTGGCCAAGGCTGTGCACGAGAAGGACGGCAAGGTCACGTTCCTGCGCATCGACCTGTGGTATGCGGCCGGCACGGTTCCGGTGCTGTCCACGGTGCCGTACGACCAGACCGTGGTGATCGACGTGACCGGCGGCGACGACGCGATCCTGACACGCATGAAGCGCCGCGGCCGCCGCGACGTGCGCAAGGCGCTGCGCGAATGCCCCGCCGAATGCGCGGACGAGACGACGCAGGCGATGGCCGATTTCAGCGAATACTACGACGTGATGGTCGAAACCGGCAAGCGCGACGGGTTCGTTCCCGCGCCGATGAGCGACTATTCGGACATGATCGGCGCGCTCGGCGCGGATCATTGCCGCGTGTTCGCCGCGCGCAT
This sequence comes from Bifidobacterium biavatii DSM 23969, assembly GCF_000741165.1. Lineage (GTDB taxonomy): Bacteria > Actinomycetota > Actinomycetes > Actinomycetales > Bifidobacteriaceae > Bifidobacterium > Bifidobacterium biavatii. The sequence continues at coordinate 40,377 of NZ_JGYN01000025.1, forward strand.
CGACGGCCGCGTGGTCGCATGGTCGATCGTAACAGTGAACGGGACGCACGCCGTGCGCTACTACGCCGGCATGCGCAGCGAGGTGATGCGCCTGCACGTGACCGACAAACTGCTGTATCAGGAGTGCTGCATACTCGGCTCGCAGGGCATCACCGCATACGATCTGATGGGCATCGGCTCGGATTTCGCGCCGTCGCTCATGGGCCTCAACGAGTTCAAGACCAAGTTCACCGAGGAGGTCACGCCGGTGGCTCCGGGCCGTGACGTGCCGATCAAGAAGGCGTTCTACGCGACGCTGAGCGCCGTGCAGAAGGTGCGCAAGTCGCTGCGCAAGTAACGGCGCGTGAGCCGTGCGCGCGTGTCGGTGCAGTGCACGTGCATACAACAAGGGCGGGCGGATCCGATATTGGAATCCGCCGCCCTTGTTGTATTGGCGGCGATCAGTCGCGATCGGCGAGCTTCTGGCTGACGACCGCCGTCACGCCGTCCGCGCGCATGGTCACGCCGTACAGCGCGTCGGCGATGGCCATCGTGCGCTGCTGATGCGTGATGACGATGAGCTGCGCGTGCGCGCGCAGCTGGTCGAGCGCGTCGAGCAGGCGGGTCAGGTTCACGTCGTCGAGCGCCGCCTCGACCTCGTCCATCACGTAGAACGGGCTGGGTCGCGCAGTGAAGATCGCAAACAACAGTGCGAGCGCGGTGAGCGAACGTTCGCCACCGGACAGCAGGCTCAGCTGTCTGACACGCTTGCCGGCCGGGCTTGCCTCGACGATCACGCCCGTGGAGAGCATGTCGGCGGGGTTTTCGAGCCGCAGGCGGCCGGTGCCGCCCGGGAACAGCGTGGCGAACACCTGCTCGAACGCGGCGGCCGTGTCCTCGAACGCGCTGCGGAACACGTCGACCATCGTCCCGTCGAGGTCGCGGATGAGCTGCATGAGGTCGTCACGAGACTTGGCCACATCGTCGCGCTGCCCCTTGAGATACCGGTTGCGCGCCTCGAGCGCCTCGTATTCCTCGGTGGCCAGCGGGTTGACCTTGCCGAGGGCGGCGAGGTCGCGCTTGGCCTGTTCGAGCCGCTTGAGCTGTTCCTCGCGCACGTACGGGACGGTGTTCGCTACGTCGTCACTGTCACCGCCATCGTCATTGCCGTCGGACTTGCCGACACCGCCAACGGCGATCACCGGCACGGGTACGTCCGGACCGTAATCGCGGATCAGTTCGTCGACGCCGAGGCCAAGCTCGTCGGACACGCGCCGTTCGATCTGCTCGCATTCGGCGGCGTACCGTTCACGGTTCACATCGAGCACATGCTCGCGTGCGGTCAGGTCGGTGACCTTCGGCTCCAGTTCGTCGCGCCGCGCGCGCAGCGTCCTGAGCTCCTCGTCGTGGCTGGACGCAGCCGCCTGCAGGGCGTCGCGGCGTGCGGCGGCGGCATCGATCGACTTGTTGGCCAGTTCGGCGACGGCGAGCGCGTCGGCGGACACGCGGCCGGCGTGCGCGGCCTGCGCGCGTCGGCGTTCGTTGGACTGCGCAATGCGGGCGCGCCGTTCGGCGGCTTGTCTGGCCTGATCGTGCAGCAGTCCGGCCTGTCGCGCGTACGATTCGGCTTTGCGCTGCGCGTCGGTCCACGCGATTTTGGCCGCGACCTCGTGTTCGCGTGTGATGTCGAGCGCGGCTTCCAGCTCGTGTTCGCGAGCGTCGAGTTCGTCCGAATCGGCGGTGCCGTCGGCGGACGACTGCGCGGCGGCAAGCGCGCGATTCAGATCGTCGACTTTGAGCCGGTGCGCGTCGCCGTCGTTCTTGGCTGCGGCGAGACGGTTGTCGAGTTCAGTGAGCTGACGTTCGAGTCCGGCCGCGCGTCCGGCCGCGGCCTGCAGCGATTCGGCGGTCTGCCGTGCTTTGACACGGCGTTCGGTGCATGCGGCGGATGCTTGGTCGACGGCGAGCCGCAGGTTGTCGCGTTCGGTGCGGGCTCGTTCGGCGTCGGTTTCGAGGGTTTCGGCCTGCGTGGTCAGTTCGCGCACCTGCTGGAGCGCCTTGTCACGGCGGGCGGCCAGTGATAGGTCGCTTTGCGAGAGGGACGAGCCGCCGACCGCGCCGACCGCGTTGACGATTTCGCCGGCCTTGGTGACGGCTTGCGCGTAGCGGGGTTCCGTCCGGCCGTTCAGGCTGTTCGGATCGTCGGCCGCATCGGGGTCGATCGTGACGGCGGCGATGGCCTCGTCGAGTGTGTCGACGGCGGCCACGTCGGCGAGCAGCACGCGCACGGCCCGGGCCACGCCGGCGGCCTGCGCCGCGTCCTGCGCATCGGGGTTCGGGGCGATCAGGTGGGACGCGCACATACGTTCCCGCGCATCGTCGGCCATGCCGTCGTCGTCCCGATCTTCCCCGGCCTGCGCTCCGCCGATCGGCGTGAGCACGACGGCCTTGCCGAGCCGGTCCTCGCGGGCGCGGTCGAGCGCGTGCGCGAG
>NZ_JGYN01000026.1 GCF_000741165.1 Bifidobacterium biavatii DSM 23969
AATCGTTTGACGTAACACTTTTCCGATATTTGTCTCAGAAAACAGACGCCATTCTTGGCGTTTCACGGCATCAAGCCGGTAGAATAATCCACGGAGACGGACGGACAAGGGCGTACCTCCGGCTCCGCTTACTACGTAGTCAACGCCCGCTTCCTCCCCCCGAACGGGGTCTTCCACCCTTCGCCGCGCATGACGGCATCAATACACCCGTCATATCGGAATCGCGCTGCGCGCGATGCTGTGCTGTTGGCGGCCTTCGGCCGCGACGCTCCCCCACCCGGCTCCGCCGGGAGCCCCCTCAGCCGAGGGGGCCGAGAGCTACCACCAGCATTGCGAGGCGTTGAAACCACGCCAGAGCGTCAGCCATTATTGCTCACTCTTCGCTTACAAACACCTCCGGCGTCTGCTTTTCACAGCTCACCCCAGCCAAGAAGCCTCTACCAGACACATCAAAGCACCAGCTCTATAACCGCAAAGCCTTCTGAAGCTGGCGGCAGCTCTCGGCTCCCTCGGCTGAGGGAGCTGGCACGGCGTAGCCGTGACTGAGGGAGCGTCGCGGCGCTACGCGCCGCCAACAACACAGCATCGCGCGACAGCGCGATTCCAATACAAGCAGTGCCATCACCAACAACAAAAGTGGGAGCCCCCACAAGTGAAGCCCCCACTCAATGGTTATTGACGGTCAGCGGCACGCTACTTCAGGCTCTGCCAAGCAACACCCTCCTGACGCCAACCAGCAGCACCAACCTTCTGGTACTCGACCTTACTGGTCGTGTACACATGCTCACCACTATTCGGGTTGTACAGACGATACACATTCACACCGGCAGTGGAATCCACATACCAGGCGACACCCTCGTCCTTCCAACCAAGCTTGACGAGATGGTCGTGCTCGGCCTTGTTCATCGTCCAGTTGTGGTTGCCGTCGCGACGGTTGTACTCACGGTACACCGGCTTGAGATCCTTGTTCGACGCATCCTTAGCGACCGCGTTGAACGACGTGCCCTCGTCACGCCAACCAAGCTTGACCAGATAGTCGCGCTCGGCCTTGCTCGTCGTGTAGTGGTGCAGACCCGAGTTGCGGTTGTACACGCGGTACACGGCAACGGCCTTCACCGCCGGCTTGGACGGCTCACTCGGCTTGCTGGGCTCGGACGGGGTGCTCGGCTCAGACGGCTGACCCGGCTGATCAGGATTCGACGGCTCACTCTTCACCGTCACCGTGCGAGTCACCGTAGCCTGATTACCGGCCTTGTCAGAAACCGTGTACGTCAGCTGGTACTCACCCGGCTTCGCGGTATCCACCGTGCCCTCAACCTTGATGCTCTTCGTCAGATCACCATCAGTCTCATCCTTCGCCGTCACACCAGACAACGGGTCAAACGTGGCGTTCTGGTCGATCGTCACATCGGTAGCGCCCGTGATGACCGGCTTAGTGGTATCCGGCTTCGGCTCAACCTTCGCCTTCACCGTCACCGTGCGAGTCACCGTGGCCGTGTTACCGGCCTTATCGGAGACCGTATAGGTCAGCTTGTACTCACCCGGCTTGGCGATATCGACCGTACCCTCAACCTTGATGCCCTTGGTCAGATCACCATCGGTCTCATCCTGCGCCGTCACACCAGACAACGGGTCAAACTTGGCGTTCTGATCGATGGCCACATCCGCAGCACCAGTGATGACCGGCTTGGTCTTGTCGGTCGGCTTCGGGGTTTCCTTCGCCTCGACGGTCAGATCATTCCACATCATGCCACCCGGATACGTGACCACCAGATAATAATCACCCGCAGTCATCGACGCCGGAACCGGCACCGTGACCGTACCATCCGGCGCAACCGTGGTCTTATCCGACAACGTCACACGACCAGACGCCACCGCACGAACACGAGCACGCGCAAGCGCATACGATGCGGCCGCAGACGACTTCCGCTGCGCATACACGCCAGCCGACTGACCAGCATGATCCTTGCCCACAGTAAGCGTCATCTGGTCGCCCGGATGAACCGCTGCAGACGACGTCAGCTGAGGATTCTTCGTATCCTGCGTGAACTCGCTATCCTTGGCAGGCACCACGTTCACCACACGAGACCAACGCACCTTATGACCAACCTTGTCGGACACCGTGTAGTTCAACTCATACAAGCCAGGCTTCGTCGTATCCACCTTGCCATCAATGGCCATGCTCTTGGTCAGATCACCATCAGTCTCATCCGACGCGGTCACACCAGAGAGCGGATCAAACGACGTGGCATTCAAACTCACCGACGTATCATCAGCACCCGAAATCGTAGGAGGCGTATTGTCCTTAATCTCAAATGAATCCCACATGACCTTCGACGGATCAGACAACGGAACCACCACAACACGATTCTCACCAACACGGAAAGAATCATCACTAGCCGTGTTATGACCTTGAGTCGCCCCATCCTGACCAACACGAAGTATAAACGAATGACGGTATACGCCGTTACGCGGGATGCTATAGAATGCCACTTGCGTGTTGGCGTACGCCTTACCCGGATGCAAAACGAAAGACACCCAAAGCCTGCCTTCATTCTCATTATTCTCATTCGGAGAAGATTCGAGCTTGGTTTCGACCAGACCATCCACCTTGTTCTCTGCGGTCAACTTGCTCTCAGGCACCGACGGCATCACCACTTCCACCGTCCGACGAGCGGTCGCGACATAACCTTGCGCGTCGGTCACACGATAATCAACCGTATACTTGCCCAGCTTCGACGTATCCACATTGCCCGACGCTTCAATCTTCGACGTCAAATCATTACCAGCAGCATCCGTCGCAGTAATCCCCTGCTGCAACGGATCAAACCGGGAACCCAACTCAGCCGTGAACGAGGCAGTGGGGGCCAGTTCCCAGCCGCTGAACTTCGGCGACTGCGGGGCATTCACCTTCGCATCAGCAGGCTTGCGCAAATCAATAACCGCAACACCATCATTACCACTTTCCCAGCTGTCGGAGATCTTCAGCGAGGTGACCGACTGGTCGGCGAACGCCTTGGCAAGCAGATCATCCAAAGCCTGCTCATTACCAGCAGCCTTCTCCTTCAGCGTGAACGTCGCCACACCAGACGCAGGAATACGCAACGGAACCAACGACACCGCATTTTCCCAATCACACGACGCAGCCGAGCACATCGTCACATACAACGAACGGCTGAAATACCGTGGATCAGAAAGCGTCTTCCAATCCGCAGGATACGCGCGCAAACTCAGATTCTTCACCGCATCAGCAGTCTCAGCCGTATACGACAACGCAACCGGAGAATACCAACCATTGGGCAGAGACCACTGGGCGTACAGTTTTCCGTCTGCGGGATACTTCACCCCGCCATCCGTGGTCTTCGGCAAACCATTGGTCAGGTATTCCTTCCATTGATGATGGATTGCATACTTTTCCATGAAGTCGTACCAGTCACCAGTACCGTCAGCCTTCGAATTCCAACCATAAAAAGGCCGGTACTGACCATTGACCATCGTATTGCTTGGAATCAGATTCTTATCCCGTGATTGCAGGTCCGGCGTCCAATCATCCCCATTACGCGCACCCTTGACCACAGGGTTCGCATCCAAGCCATTCGGCGTATGACCATCCCAATTCCAGTCAAGCACGACATCACCGGTCGACTCGTCGGCAGCATACGCGGGAGAGGCCACGAGCGCGCCCGTCAGCAGCATCGCCAACGCGCACACGAATCCGACCACTCTCCCCAGTATTCCAGCATGAAGATAACGCACTCCCATGAGCGCCTCCCTAATCCCTCTAGAAACCCTAGAAAATCCTTCGCAAGACACGTCACCACAGGCCCGCGCCTCATGAAACAACGCTAATGAGGGGGGGGGGACTCTATCCAGGCGAGTTCGAACACGCCCAATCATCCGTTCAGTGCGTCATCGCACTGCCGTCAAGATCTTCACACTTGGCATATACGCACTCGACCGCTACGTGACCAAGTGGCGATTCCCAACATCAGGCATCATGTTCCGCAGCATACTGCAAGCGCTCGCCGGCGTTCATGTCGGGTTCAAGGTTGCAGGCGTGACACCCAACGAGTGAGCACCACGCCCTTAATGACCGCTACACGAGCAGCCGTAGCAGCTGATAGAGCTGCCAGACGTTGCACACGTTGAATGGTGTGCCGTCCACCGTGGCCGTCGCTTCGTGATCGCCTATGTGGACGATCACGGTACGTCCGTTCACGGTTAGCGTGCCGTGCATCGTGATATGATTCATCTTGCAACCTTTGTTGATTAAGGGCGCAAGCCGGTAATCAACACGAAGGCCCGATGCTGCAAACGTCGGGCCTTTTCTTATACCGGGCTTACACCCAGTATCGGGGCTATAGGTCCAGTATCGGCCCGTCATATCAACGGGAACGCCGCATGGTACGGCGTTGCCCACGACTGTATCAGAACGCATCATGATCAAGTGGCGATTCCGGGCATCAGGCGCGCTGCCCCACAGCAAACAGGTCGTCGAGGTCAAGGAGCCTTACGTCGGATTGTTCGGCGGAAGCTGCGTCGATCAACGGTTTGGTGAATCCGCCGAGCGAAAACAGGTAATACTGTCGGTCTGGCACGCCGATGTGTGCGGCGCGGTCGCGCAGCAGATTCAGCATCGGCACATCCATCGGCGTGTTACGGAACTTGCATTCGCCGACAATGGCGCGATCTCCGGAATCGGCGACGGCCATCACGTCGATCTCACGGGTGCGATCCCACCATCGTCCGACGGTTCTCGCACGGAACGGAAGACGCCCGTTGATGCTTTCGCGCCACATCCATTCACGGCACATTCCCTCGAACGGCAAACCGGCGAAATCATGGAGCGTTGGACGAACGCAACGCTCGTACACGTCATTGACGTCACCGCGCTCCAATTCCGAACGGTAGGGGAAGACGAACATGTACCAGAAGCGGAAGAAGTTGTCGATCAACCGGTACAGTCCCCTCGCGCCTTTCGCGTGTTCCTTGATCTTGGCGCTGGCGGGGAACTCCCGTTCCACGATGCCAAGCTCCATCAGATTCGACAGGTATGCCGCAACGGTCGCGCCGGGCATCATCGTGTGGGTGGCTATCTCGTTGAGGGAGGTTCCTCCCAAGGCGATCGCGCGAATGATGCTGTTGTATTTGGCGGTTTCCCGCAGCTCCTCGTGCAGCAGGAACTCCACCTCGCTGTACAACGGGGCGATGCGGCGCAGGATTCTGCGCTTGATGTTGGCCTCAAGGCTTTCTTCGGGGTCGAACTCCTCAAGATAACGGGGAACGCCGCCAAGGATCGCATACGCCAAGGCCTTGTCCTCGACGCTGTAGTCGGGGAAGAATTTCACTGCGTCCCAGTATGGCAGCGGGGTCATTTTGAGGATCCCGGTCGCACGGCCGTACAATGGCGACTTCTCCGACAGCAGCTCCTTCTCGATGAAGCTCATTGAACTGCCGCAGATTACGATCATGAGATTCGCGTGACGCAGCGTGTGATCCCATAAATTCTGCAATACCGACGGCAGCGACGGGTCCGATTTGGCCAGATATGGAAACTCGTCGAATATCACCAATCTGCGGCCGCCGTCCGACGGTTCGGGCAGCCGCGCAAGTTCAGACAAGGCGGCTTCCCACGTCGGATACTGACTCAGATACTCCCGTCCCGGAGCACCGGCATCGAACATAAGGCGCGAAAACGAGGCGAGCTGATCCTCCTTCGTGGCGTTCTGCGCAGCAAAGAACAAAGTATCCTTGCCCTTCGCGAATTGCGTCAGCGTTTCGGTTTTGCCCACGCGTCTGCGCCCGTAGACGAACACCAGCTGCGCTCGTTTTTCGCGGAAACAGTCCTCGAGCAGTTCCAGATCGTCGCGTCGTCCTATGAATGCCATGACGCCATGCTACCACAAACACAGCTCTTATTGAATCAAGATTAAATTAAGCAAGATACAATGAATCGTGATACGATTCATCTTGTACCCTTTAGGGTAAGGGCGTAAGCCGATAACCCAGTAAGGCCCGATGTTCGCAGCGTCGGGCCTTTTCTCATACCGGGCTACACCCAGTATCGGCCCGTCATATCAACGGGAACGCCGCATGGTACGGCGTCGCCCACGACTGTATCAGAACGTTCGAATACATGAATCGTTCTCGGCATGAAAAAAGGGTTTTACGATCACCCGTAAAACCCTTGTCCGCGGAGTCAGAGGGATTCGAACCCTCGAGCCGCGAAAAGCGACTAACACCTTAGCAGGGTGCCCCTATCGGCCACTCAGGCATGACTCCACTGTTTTGCCGCATAACGGCGCAACAGCATGTAACTGTATCACCCACCGTCGGACAACACAACAGGCGACACGGCGATCGCCGCAAACAACACGAATTCACATCAGGTCTCACGCCGCGCGCAACATCACACGTTGCACGCGACATCACACATCGCATCGCATGGCACAACCGCAACCGCACGCATCGCCACCAGCCGACACGCGCTGCTACCGAGCCGGCGCCTGATCGCCGGAGAACGTGACGATCACAGCGACGATCACCAACGCCACGCCGACGCACTCCCAAACCGTCGGGATTTCGCCGAACGCAAGTCCGATGCCGACCGCGACAGCCGGGTTAATCGACTGCATGACGGAAAACGCGCCGGACGTAGTGCGTCGCATGACGATCTGGTCGGTCATGTACGGGATGAACGACGCGAACGTGGCGATGAGCAGCAGCAGGCCGAGCAGTTTCCACGCGCCGCCGGGCGCGGCTGCCCACGTCGCGCTCGCCTTGGGATGGATGACGTGTTCGATCGCGCCGGGGCCGAGGAATAGCGTCTGCGCGATCCAGCCGATGCCGATCGCGACGCTCAGATTGTCGAGCGAGTTGCCACGCGAGGCGATCTGCCGGCCGAGCACGATGTACACGCCCCACATCGATCCGCCGATCAGCACGGCGATCAGGCCGATCAGAAAATGGCTGCCGTTCGCGCCGGCGAGCGACACGCCGGCCAGCAGCACGACGCCGCATGCAGCGATGACGATGCCAAGCCGTTCGCGCCAGCTGCGTCCGGTGATCACGGCCACGCTCAGCGGTCCGATGAATTCGATCGCCACGGCGATGCCCATGTCCATGTTGCTGATCGCCACGTAGAACATGGTGTTCATGAGCGCGACGGCGAGTCCGCAGCCGGCCACGATAGCCCATCCGCGTGCGTCGTGCGGTAGGACGGCGCGTTTCGCGGCGCGCCACGGGCGACGCCACGCGAGCAGCATGAGCGTCATGAATCCGACGCGGAACCACACGGCATACAGCGGGTCGAGCTGCGTGAACGCGACTTTGGCGATGGCGGTGGCGAGGTAGATCATCACGGCTTCGCCCATGACAACAACGAACACGGGCACCCGGTTGAGCAGGTCAAGGATTGCTTTCTTCACAGCATTCCAGCCTACTCGGCGCCGAGTGGACAGCGTGTGGCAGGCAGCGTTTTGGCGTGGACGCCGCGACACGCGAATCGAACGTTTGTTCTAAGTATCCGGTATGGTGGTGGCATGAGCACTGCACCGAGGCTGGCCGCCGCCAAGCGAGATTGGGGGCACGACGAGACCGGATGCACGGTGCTGCACATCGACATGGACGCGTTCTACGCCTCGCTCGAAGTGGCGCGCCATCCGGAGCTCAAGGGACTGCCGGTCATCATCGGCACGGGACCGCGTTCGGTGGTGTCGGCGGCGAGTTACGAGGCGCGCCTGTATGGCATCAATTCGGCCATGCCGTCGGCCCGCGCACGCCAGTTGTGCCCGAACGGCGTGTTTCTGCCGGTGGACATGACGTACTACCGCATGATGTCGCGGCGGATTTTCCGCGAGGTGTTCTCGCAGGTCACCGACCGCATCGAGCAGGTGTCGGTGGACGAATGCTATATGGACGTGTCCGCCGCGCTGCTGCAGTGGGAGCGGCCGAGCGCGATCGGCGCGTGGATGCGCCGTGAAGTCGCGTCGCGCTATCACGTCACGTGTTCGGTGGGGATCGCCGCGAACAAGTTGGTTGCGAAAATGGCGTCCACAAACGCGAAGCCGGACGGCATGCTGCTGATTCCCGTGGCCCGGCACGCCGAATTTGTGCAGATGATGCCGTTGCGTGGCATTCCCGGCATCGGTCCGGCGTTGGAGAAGCGCTTGGTCGCGTGGGGAGTTAATTCGGTGGCCGATCTGGCCGCGATGAGCGAGGATGCGCTGGTGCGCGCGTGCGGCGGGTCGACGACGCTTGCGCACGGATTGTATTTGGCCGCGCGCGGATTGGACGAACGCGTCGTCGCGCCGCGCGCGCCGGAGAAGTCGGTTGGTGCGGAACGCACGTTTGAGGAGGATACGCGCGACATGCGCCGCGTGTGCGGTCTGCTGCGATGGGCGTGCGACGACGTGGCGTCCACGCTGCGACGGCGCGGTCTGCTGGCGCGCACGGTGACGGTCAAGTTGCGGTTCGCCGATCTGACGTATATGACGAAGGCGCATACAATGGAACGCCCGGTGGATACGGCGAGCGCACTGTACCCGCAGTGCGTGGCATTGTTGCGCGCGATGCTGGGGGTTGCGCCGTCGGCCGGCGAGGATATTTCGCTGCCGCGCGAGATTCGTCTTGCCGGCATGAGCGCGAGCGGGCTCGTGGAGGCCGCCGGCGCGGTGATCCAGCCCACGCTCGACGACCTGCTTGAGGAGACGGACGCGGAAGCCAACGTAATGCCCACTCCCACCAAGGCGAACCGCCTGCGCGAGGCTGAGCAGGCGCTCGACGCCGTGCGCCGAAAATACGGCGCCAAAGCCGCCACCCTCGGCTTATAACGGTTTTTCGCATTTTGGCGCGTGTACAACGTCTGTTGTATCGGAATCGCGCTGTCGCGCGATGCTGTTTGTTGGCGGCGCGTAGCGCCGCGACGCTCCCTCAGTCACGCTTCGCGTGCCAGCTCCCTCAGCCGAGGGAGCCGAGAGCTACCGCCAGCATCAGAGCGCGTTGAACCACGTTAGAACGACAGCGATTGATGCCCGCTGGACACACAGCATCGCGCGACAGCGCGATTCCGTTTTTCAGCGCGCGAGCCGCTCCGCGGCGTCGGCGATGGCTTGATCGGAGGCGGTGGCGGAGAAGCGCAGGTATTCGGGGGCTCCGTAGAATTCGCCCGGGCTGGCGATGATGCCGATTTCGGCGAGCGTGGCCATGTCCTGCCAGCAGTCGCCGGACTTGGTGCGCACCCACACGTACAGCGCGCCGTCGGGCATATTCGTGGCGTATCCGTAGGCGCGCAGGGCGCTTACGAGCGTGCCGAGCCGGTCGCGGTAGCGGTCGTGCTGCGTGCGCACGGCTGCATGGTCGCGCAGTCCGGCGGCCATCGCGGCCTGCACGGGACCGGGAATGATCTGGCCGATCTGCTTGCGGTATTCGATCATCGGCGTGACGAGCGCGGCGTCGCCTGCGATGAACGCAGTACGATAGCCGGCCATGTTGCTCTGCTTGCTCAGCGAATACAGGACGAGCACGCCGTCGGCCGTACCGCCGCACACGTCAGCTGCAAGCGCGCAGGGCGCCGGCGCAAGACCCGCCGTCACAGTTCCGCCCGTCACGTCGGAATCAGCAGCAGCACTCCCCCACGTCATCAGCGCGTAGCATTCGTCGGACAGCACCACCGCGCCGATCTCGCGCGCGGCCGCAACGATCGCGACCATCTGCGCGGCGGTCAGCATGTCGCCGGTCGGATTGCACGGCGAGTTGACCCAAATCGCGCGCACGCCAGGCACGTTGCGCCACGAATCCACGTCGGCGACGTCCGCAACCTTGAGCGTGCGCGCGCCGGCCAGCTGAGTGCCGATCTCGTACGTCGGATACGAAACGGCCGGCTGGACGATCACGTCGCCCTCGCCGAAGTGCAGCAGCGACGCCATGAGCGCGACGGCCTCCTTCGAACCGACGGTCGGCACGACGGCCGCGCCGATCGCGGCCAAATCGACGTTGCGGCAGTCGTGGAACCAGTCGGCGATCGCCGCGCGCAGGTCGGCGGTGCCGATCGTCGCCGGATATCCGTACGCGTTCGGATCGTTCGACGACTCGGCCAGCGCAGCGCGCACCGAGTCGGGCACCGGGTCGACGGGCGAGCCGACGGACAGGTCGATCATGCCGCCGAACGCGGCCTTCGCCGTGCGCTTGTAGCCGGCGATGCGCGACCAGTCATACGGCGACTCGAACGTGTGAAAACCCATGATGTACCCCTTGGTTGGCGCGACGGACACCGCAATGACGGCGGCGAGCGGAACGCGATGCGGAACGTGCTATGAACATGATATGGAAAAGGCCGCCGCACATGGCGACGGCCGATTCACCGAACAGTCAGTCGAAGATCAACGGAACGCGCGGACTGACAGATCATCCTGACAGATCATCCTGACGAATCAATCACGCTCGCGCCCGCGCAACCTCACTGGTTCTGCGGCGGCAGCGCGGCGACCTGCGCCGGATCCTTGCCGATCGGGCCGTGCGCGGAGGCACCACCGAAATCGCCGACCTCGGCGAAGAAGTCGATGGCGGCGTCCTTGTACCAGGCCCACTCCTCGGGCAGGTCGTCCTCGTAGAAGATGGCCTCGGTCGGGCACACGGGCTCGCACGCGCCGCAGTCCACGCACTCGTTCGGGTTGATGTACAGCGAGCGGGAGCCCTCGTAGATGCAATCGACCGGGCACTCGTCCACGCAGGCCTTGTCCTTGACATCCACGCAAGGCTGAGCGACAACGTATGGCATGGTGTTCTCCTTACTTTGAGCTCATTCAAGCCTAGTCCACAGTTCGGACGCGTGCCGCAGTCCCGTCGCCGGAGCACGTGCCACGACCGGAGCGCGCCGGTCGCAATCGAAGCTCGTCACGACCAGAGCGCGCCACAACCAAAACTCAGGTCACGACCGGAGCGCGCCGCCGGCCTTGGCCAGCTCGTCGTCCAGCTCCTTGTCGAGCTCGCCGGTGCCGAGGCGCGCGTGGCGGTAGCTATAGCCGAAGTACACGCAGAAGCCGATGACGAGCCACACGAGGAATCGGACCCACGTGAGCACCGACAGGTTGAGCATGAGCCACAGGTTGGCGAGCGCGATCAGGATCGGCACCCACGGGTTGCCAGGCATCTTGAACGCGCGCGGCAGTTCCGGGCGCTTCTTGCGCATGATCGGCACGGACAGCGCGACGAGCGTGAACGCGGACAGCGTGCCGATGTTCACCATGTCGGAGAGCACACCGATGTCGAACAGCGCGGCGACGAGCGCGACCACGACGCCCACGCAGATCTGCAGCGCGGCGGGCGTGCCGTGCTTGCCGGTCTTGGACAGTCCGCGCGGCAGCAGGCCGTCGCGGCTCATCGCGAACACGACGCGCGTCAGGCCGAGCAGCAGCACCATGACCACGGTCGCGAGTCCCAGCACGATGCCGAAGCTGATGATCTTCGCGGCCCAGTTCGCGCCGACGAGCTCGAACGCGGTGGCCAGCGACGGGCTGTCCTGCGCGGCGAGGTCCTTGTACGAGACCATGCCGGTGGTCACGATCGCGACGAGCATGTACATGATGATGATGAGCGCCATGCCCACGCCGATGCCGAGCGGCACGTTCTTCTTCGGGTTGATGGTTTCCTCGGACGCGGTGGCGACCACGTCGAAGCCGATGAACGCGAAGAACACGAGCGCCGCGCCCGATAGGATGCCCGGCACGCCGTAGATGGAGGGAGTCATGCCGGTGAGGAACTGCCACAGCGGCTGGGTCATTTCGCCGGCGACCATAGAGCCGGAAACGGCGGACGCGGGCTCGCTCGGCGGGATGAACGGCGTGAAGTTGGACGCCTTGACGTAGAAGAAGCCGACGATGACGACGAAGAAGACGATCGCGATCTTGAGCACGGTCATCGCACCGTCGACGCGGGCGCCGATTTTGGTGCCGAAGACGAGCAGCGTGGTGAAGAACGCGACGATGATGATCGGCGCGATGTCGATGTGGAACGAGCCGAACGTGAGGTTCGTGTTCGCGTTCCAGCCCATGAGCCGCATGAAGTCGTTGAGGTACACGCCCCAGTATTTGGAGATGACCGAGCCGGCCATGAGCATTTCGAGGATGAGGTCCCAGCCGATCACCCAGGCCATGATCTCGCCGACCGTGGTGTAGGTGAACGTGTACGCGGAGCCGGCGACCGGGATCATGGACGCGAATTCCGCGTAGCACATGACGGCCGCGCCGCACACGATGCCGGCGATCAGGAAGCTGATGATGACGGCCGGGCCGGCGTGGAACGCGGCAGCCTGCGCGCCGACCGAGAAGATGCCGGCGCCGACCGCGACAGCAACGCCCATGATGGACAGATCCCACCATGTGAGATTGCGTTTGAGCGAGCGGCCCGCTTCGCCGGTTTCGGCGATGGTCTGCTCGACTGATTTTGTGCGGAATATGTGCATGGACATACGTTTCGCCTCTTCTCTGTCGGCGTCGTTTCGACTGATGGTCGTGTAATTATCAACAGTCGAGCATAAGCGAAACGTGTTACATCGCGCAAGGGGCCGTTTCGGCGGGTTTGCACCGGTTCGAGACGCCCGTTCCCGAACCGGTCAGGCTCATCGCAGGTCGAGGCCCACCACGACCGGTTCGGGCACGAGCCGCACGCCGAACGCGGCCTCGACACCGTCCTGCACGACGCGCGCAAGGGCCGCGATATCGGCGGCGGTCGCATTGCCGCGATTGGTCAGCGCGAGCGTGTGCAGCGTGGACAGGCCGGCGGACGCGTCGTCCGCGATCCTGTAGCCCTTGTGGAAGCCGGCGTGGTCGATGAGCCACGCGGCGGACGTCTTGACGCCTGGTTCGCCGTTCGGCAGCGTCGCGTCGAAGCGCGGCGCGTCTTCGGGGAGTGCGGCCGCCGCCTCGGGCGTCAGGATCGGGTTCATGAAGAAACTGCCGCAGCTGTGGCGGTTGTAGTCAGGCATGGATTCCTGCGCACGCCGTGCGATCGCCAGCTGATCGTCACGCTTAGTACCGGCCATCGCCGGATTCGCGTACCTGCCGGCGTCCTCGAGCATGCCTTTGGCCGCGCGAACCTTGAGCACCGCGTCGCGGATCGCCTTGGTCGCCATGCGGTCGCCGACCTCGACGCCGAGCGCCTTGGCGAGCTGCCCGTAGCCGACCGTGCCGGTCGCGCTGTGCCTGAGCGCGAACGTGACCGACAGCACGATGTAACGCGGCGACGGGAAGAATTCGGCCGCCGGTGTGGCCGGAGCCGCGTACATGCTCTCCTTGAGCCGGCTCATGCGATACCCGAAGCCCATGTCCGTGGCCGGAATGTCCAGCGTTTTCTTGTCGCGGCGATCCCAGACCTCCACGGATTCGACCGTGGTGGCGACCTCCTGCCCGTACGCGCCGATGTTCTGCACGACCGACGCGCCGACCGTGCCGGGAATGCCTGACAGGCCCTCGACGCCCTCGAGGCCGAGTTCGACGGTGAACGCGACGAAATCGTCCCAGTTGCAGCCGGCTTCCGCGTTGACGTGGACGATGCGCTCGCCGTTTTCGACCGGGGCGGCCTCGTCCGGCACGGTGATGCGACGGCGCGCGTCGCGCACGACCACGCCGTCGAACGGCGCGTCGGCGACGAGCATGTTGGAGCCGCCGCCGATGACGCATAGCGGCAGATGCTTGGAATCCGCGTCTTCGACGGCTTCGATGACGCCGACGCGCGAGGTCGGTTCGATGAATCGGGCGATCGGCCCGCCCACGCCGATGGTGGTGATGTCCGCAAAAGAAGTCATGTGTGTCAGCATAAACAAAAAACCCGACCGTGTAGGTCGGGTTTGAAAGCTTGGTGTTGAACCGGCTCAGCGGGTCTCGCGGTGCACGGTCTGCTTGCCGCAGCGCGGGCAGAACTTCTTCAGCTCAAGACGATCCGGCGTGTTACGACGGTTCTTGGTCGTGATGTAGTTACGCTCCTTGCACTCGGTGCATGCCAGCGTGATGCCCGGACGGATGTCGGCGCTCTTGCTTGCCATTTGGTTCACCTCTTGTGTTCGTTGTCCATCGGCTGTTCCGCCGACATTTGTAGCGAGAAAGAGACTCGAACTCTTGACCTTACGATTATGAGTCGTACGCTCTAGCCAGCTGAGCTATCCCGCCAGAGAGCCCCGAGTGAGAATTGGACTCACGACCTCTTCCTTACCAAGGAAGTGCTCTACCACTGAGCTATCGGGGCGTGGCGGATAGTGGATTCGAACCACTGAAGCACGAGGCGACTGATTTACAGTCAGTTCCCTTTGACCGCTTGGGAAATCCGCCATGTCATCTCTGCGACCTAGGTCGTTTTTGACAACTCGACTAATATGCCATAGGTCTGCGACAAGCGCAAATCGGAGGCGCTTACGGCGTGTTGCGTTGGAATTCCAACGTTTTGTGGCTCACTGCCGCAGCATCTCCGGAAAACCGGTCCTGGAATTTTGCGGCCGATACGCGTTCCTCGGCTCGCTCGGCTCGTGACGCCGCCTTCCTCCCACGCGCACAGCCCCGCTTGGGCAGGATCTCCCTCGGCAAGGCCGGACCGCCACCGGCGTTCGGGTTATCTGCGGCGCAGGAAGGATGCAGGGAACAGGAATCGGTGCAGACGCCGCGGCCAGGATTCCGTGCGGCATGTCTCGCGGATCGCGGCAAGGCCGTTGGCCACGGAAGCATACGGTCCGCATTCCGAGGATGGTTCGCCCGCAACACCGGAAGCGGCTGCGCCCGCAGCTCCGGTGCCGTCGGCGAACAGCAACGCATCAACGTGCCGCGCGTAGTCGACCGCGCCGCCGTCCGGCGCGTCGGAGCCGAGCGCGCCGCCAAAGCGTTCGGCGATCAGCGCACCGATCGTGCGGTCCGTATCGCTGTCAGACCATCGCAGGCCGGCATCCCACGCGCTGTCGCACAATTCGGCCCAACCGGCCAGCCATCCGCGCCGGCTACCGCTGCGACGCACGGTCGCGAGTCGTCTCATGCGCCGCAATCGTCGCGCCAGCGCGGGCAGCAACGATATGGCCAGTAGCACGCACAGCACGATCGCCGTCCAGATCGCCGCCGCCATCCACGGCGAGGCATCTTCGGGCACGATGCGGCGCGTCGTCTTGCCGGCCGTCGCGTCGGCCGCGGTGTCGTCGGTGGTCTCGTCGGAAGTCCCGTCTTCGGTGGTCGCTCCGTCGGTGGTCTCGTTCGCGTTGCCGGACTTGTCTCCGAGGTCCACCGTCGGCGTGTCGTCGGTCGACGATCCGGTGGACGAGGACGAGCCGGACGTGTCGGTCGAATCGGACGCGCTGCCGTTTTCGGTGGTGGCAGGCGTCACGTCGAACGGCACCCAGCCGATGTCGTCGATATACGCTTCAGTCCAGGCGTGCAGCTGTTTGGCGGCGACCACGTACGTTCCGCCGATCGAGTCGCCGACGCCGCGGTTGTAGCCGAGCACGACGCGCGTGGGCACACCCATCGCACGGCCGAGCACGGCGAGTGTGGTCGCATAGTGCGTGCAGTAGCCGGAACGTTCCTTGAGGAAGTCGTTGATGACGTCGAGATTGGACCGGCCGTTGCCGTCGGGCGCGTCGAGCGAGTAAGCGAATCCGTTAGCGCTGTTGGTGAAGTAGTCGACGAGCCATTGCATCGCCGCGACCTGATGGTCGTAGCCTTTGCCGTCGGTGGCGACGCCGTCCGCCTTGGCCTGTTTGACGAGCGCGGTGACGTTGCCTGGCAGGTCGTCGGGTAGGGAGCGGTATCGGGAGGCGGCCCTCGCGTTGAGTTCGTCGATCCGGTCGAAGCTTTTCTGCATGGCGGCGGCCATGTCCTTGTCGTCGGTTTTCTGCCCGTTGAGCGACCATCGCATATCGTAGCCGTGCTTTTCGAACAGGTTGACGGCCACACCGAAGGTGGATGTGCTGCCGCCGATCGTATCCTCGTCGTCTTCCGGCTCGCCGGTCGACGGGTCCACGGTCTGTTCCGCCAGACTGCCGTTGTGCACGCCCAGCAGGGCGCGGTTCTCGTCGTTGTTGTCCACACCCAAAGCGAGCGTCGTCGACTCGTCGTCGTAGCCGACGCTCCGCCGGAACGCGTCGGCCAGGAACATGCCGGCGGAGATGTCCGGTTTGGGATTGCCGACGGACGACATGTACGGGTCGTCGGAATTCCCCGTATAGGATGCGCTGCCGATTTCACTGCCGGACGAGTCCCGCACGGTTCCGTCGGCGTCCATGGTCACCGGGATGAGCAGCCAGCCGTCTTCCAGCGTGGCCACGCCGTCATCCACCATCCGCTGCCATTTGGTTTCGAGCGTTTCCTCGTCGCCTTTCAGCGTCGTCATGGTTTGCTTCAGGCTATCCCGCAGCGATGCGACGGAACTGATGCGCCGGAATTCCGTGGTGGAGGTGATGGGCTGCATACCGATGCCGTATGCGCCGTACTGCATGCCCTGGTCGGTGGACGATTCGCGACTGTAGATGGTCGAACCGGAGCGCATCCAGCCGGACAGGCCGGACACGAAGCTGGTGGCGGCCGGCACGGGCAGGAATCGCGAGCGCAGCGTGGTGATCGTCACGTCGACGTCGATGTAGTACTGCGACATGCTGCGCCGCAGATTCATCGTGTTTTCGCTGCCCAGTGTCACGTTCGGCGCTTCGTAGGAGCCGCCGACGTCGCCGTTGACGACGCTGAGCATGTTCGAGTACAGGTACAGCGGGTCGTTGGTTTGGAACATGTATTCGCTGTCGTCGTCTTCGTCGGCGTTGTGGCCGAGCTGGATGCCTGCACCGTACAGTTCGGCCGATTTGGCGAGCGATTCGTCGTAGCTCCACATGTCGCCGTTAAAGTCGTCGAGCGTGGCCATGCGCAGGTAGGTGCGGTCCGTGGCCTTGTAGGTGAGCACGGTCGACGCCGAGCCGCTGGTGAGCGATCGTTTGAGGTCGACCATGGGGTTGATCGTGTTGGCGGTGAGCAGGCCGGTGGAGTTGCCGAGGGCGATCGGCACGGCGTATGCAAGGTCCAGCGTGGATGGCGTGAGCGAGAACACGAGCGCGGCGACGACGGCCGACGCGGTGACCGGCAGCGCGGGGAACGCGCGTTCGGGCCGCACGGCCCACAGCGAGAGCAGGAACAGCAGCGCGACCGCCACGATGCGCCACAGGTCGGCTTCGCGGCCCATGAACGCGTAGTCGGCGGCGAACGCGACGACCGGCAGCAGCGCGAACGCGGGCGTGGATCGGCGCGCGACGAGCAGCAGCCGCATGACGATGACGATCGCGGCGGCCGCGGCGAGCAGCACGACGTCGCCGTCCGCGTTGACGTTGACTGGCGGCAGCTGCATGTTCAGCGAGGTGAATCCGGCGGCGAACTCGTCGGCGAGATAGCGCCACGGCGTTATGCCGCTGACGGCGTCAGTGGCGTCCTGCGACGTGGCCGCCGCCGGATCGATGACGATTTCGTTGATGCTGTTGCGTTGCAGCGCGTCGCCGTCGAACAGCCACAGTCCGTTGCCGGCGCGGATGCGGAAGACGATGAGCGCCAGCGCGGCAACGGCGACGAGCGCGATGACGGCGAGCGTTCGCGCCGCATAGCGGGCGCGCGACCGGCAGGGAAGGTTCGCTTCGACCGCGACGAGCGCGAGTCCGACGCCAAGGAACCATGACCACCAACCGCCGGCGATGATGCTAGTGAGCGAGAGCACCGAGAACGTGAAGAACACGATCAGTGCCGCGGCAGCGAACGCCCGGCTGGCGATTGCCGCCTTGTCGTCGGCAAGACCGGCGTGATATCCGGCAGTTTGCGTTTCACGCGCTGTTCCACGGGAAATTCCGCGGGATGTTTCACGCGCAGGCGCGCCACGGCCGTCCGTCTCAGGTTCCGCGACCTCCACCACGCGCAGCTGGTCTTGTCCGACGACGCGCCGCAGCGCGGCAGCGAGCGCGCCCTGCGGGTGCGGGGTGAGCAGCCGCACGTTCACCACGCCCTGCTGGCGTGAGACTATTTCGCGCACCCGGGATGCGTACGCGTGTTCGTCGGCGTCATCGTCGACGACCGGCATGGCCGCGGCGAGCAGGCGGGCCACACGGCTCGGCTCGTCGGCCACGCGCACGCCGTCGGTGACGATCAGCCGACGATGCGCGGACGTTGTCTCCAGCAACGGCAATACGTGTTCGATTTGCGCGTCGAGTTGCCCGGCTGTGACGGCCGACACGTCCGCGTCCGGCTTTTCCGCGCCGTTCTGCACGCTCCCCCGCCGTGCGTCCAGTACGACGATCGTGGCGGCCTGCACTTCGCGCCCGGTTTCGCGGGTCATGAGTTCGCCGCGATGCGCGGTGGCCTTCCACGAGATCAATTTCGGCGGGTCCCCGGGCACGTAATCGCGCACACCGCCCGTGTCGTCGCTGTGCGACTGGCCTTGCAGCCGTTGGTCCGTGGCCTGCCGTCCGTTGCCGGCCTTGTCGTCGGCGTCGGGCAGCACGACGAGCTCGTCGCGCTGCGGCAGCACGCGGGAGGCGGAAAACAGGCCGAACGGGTCATGCCACCAGGCGAACAGCGAAACGCAACGGTACAGGCCGCGCGCGGTCGGCCTGTCTCCGGCAAACCGTTCGATGACGCGGCCGTCCTGATCGAGCCGCTCGTATTGCCGCCGTTCATGCACCGACCGCGGCGTCACCCACGACGTCGCGCCGCGGCCGACGGACAGCCATTGCGCGACGACCGTCATCAGCGAGCAGATCCAAACGATCGCCAGCAGCAGCGCGCCGACGACCAGCACGCGGTCGTCGAGCATCAGCGCCAGGAACCAGAACGCGGCATCGCCGGCCAATACGATCGCGCCGGCCACGCTGGGCCGGATCAGCCCGTGCCGGCGCCAGCGCCCCCTGCCGGCCACCGCGCACGGAACGTTGTGCGACGTTTCGCGAGAACGGTTTCGGTGCAGCAGCTTCCCCATCGCAACCCCCACAATCCTGCCGTAGTATGCCAATCCCGGCGCCGACGGCTATGCGCGTCTGCCGGCTCTCGGCGCAGGCACCGAGCCGACGATCTCCCGGATCACGCGGCGCGCACCCTCCATCGACAGCGTGCCGTAACCGGCGTTGTCGAGCACGAGCCGATGCGCGAGCACCGGCACCGCAAGCGACTGCACGTCGTCCGGTACAACGAACGCGCGGCCGGCCGCCAGCGCACGGGCGCGGGCCATGATCGCCAGATGCAGGCTGCCGCGCGGCGAAACACCGTAGCGCACGCCGTCGCGGTCGCGCGTGGCGTCCACCAGCGCGACGATGTAATCGGCGATCTGCGGCGACAACGACACGCTTGCGACCGACTCGCGCAGCGCGCGCATGTCGTCGAGCGAGCATACTTCCTGCAATCCCTCAAGCGGACGCATCACATGCTCGCCGGTGAGCATCGCCGCTTCAGTCCCGGCGCTCGGATAGCCGAAGCTCGTGCAGGCCATAAAACGGTCCAGCTGCGCTTCCGGCAGCGGATACGTGCCCTCCAATTCGATCGGATTCTGCGTGGCGACCACGAAATACGGGTCGGGCAGCTCGTACGTGTTGCCGTCCACGGTGATCTGCCTCTCTCCCATCGCCTCAAGCATGGCCGACTGGGCCTTCGGGTTTGCGCGGTTCACCTCGTCGGCGATGACGATGTTGGTGAACAACGGGCCCGGATGGAAGTCGAACCGGCCGGAGCTTTGCGAGTAGATGCTCACGCCAGTCAGATCGGACGGCAGCAGGTCCGGGGTGAACTGGATGCGGCGCGACTCGCCGCCCATTGCACGGGCGAGCGCGCGCGCCAGCGTCGTCTTGCCCACGCCGGGCACGTCCTCAAGCAGCAGATGGCCGCCGGCCGTGAACGTGCATACAGCCAGTTCGATGACCTCGCGCGGGCACGAGAGCACGGAGTCGAGCGCGCCGACCAGATCGGCGATGATGGTCGCGGGTGATTTCGTCGTTGAAACGTCCTGCATGGCTTCCCCCAGTCGGATAGTTCATACATCTGTTCCAAGAATATCGTTCCCGGCTGGGCAGGCGCGCTGAGGGCGAAATTGGACACAAAAAATCCCGCCCGGCGTGTTGCCGAACGGGATTTGCGAAACGTGCGTCAGGCGACGTACGCCTTGCGACGGTCTCAGCCGAGGATGGCGAGAATGTCGCGAGCGGAGACGATCAGGTAGTCCTCGCCCTCGTAGTGCACCTCGGTGCCGCCGTACTTGGAGTACAGCACCTTGTCGCCGACCTTGACGTCCATCGGGATGCGCTCGCCCTTGTCGTCGCGGCGGCCCGGGCCAACGGCCAGAACTTCGCCCTGCTGCGGCTTCTCCTTGGCGTTGTCCGGGATGTACAGACCGGAAGCGGTCTGCGTCTCGGCCTCGGCCTGCTTGACGATGATCTTGTCCTCCAACGGTGTGAGCTTGATCGACACTGTAGGTCACCTCGTATCTAGAAAAATCCAGTATGTCCGCGCCGGAAGTCCGCCGAAGAGGCTGACGATCACTTCGCGTCGTTCCTTCGCGCTGGTACACATCGTAGCGCGCTTTTTAGCACTCTGCCAACTCGAGTGCTAACGCTGAGAGTGAAACGCCGCGCACAACGAGAAAGCCGGGCCTTTCCCGTAGGAAGGACCCGGCTCGGCAAGTATGGATGACGCCGTGGCGAATAAGCCCGAACGTCAGGCGGAACGGCGGGACAGGATCGCCTCCAGCCCGACGCTGAGCGACTCGGCGGTCGCCTCGGGCGCGTCGACGTCACGGTTGATTTCCGCGGCGTGGAACGCAGCAGTGTCGCTGAGCGGAGCGGTCTGTGCGACGGACTCCGGCTGCTGCGCGGACTGGTCCTCCGCGGTTTCGGCCTGCGACGGCTGGTTGGCTGGCACAGCGTCGGACGCGGCGGCATCGGCAGACGAGTCGACCTGAGCACCGGACTGCGCACCGGACTGCGCATCAGCCTGCGGCTGTGCGTCCTGCTCCACCGGAACGGCCTTGGCGACCTGCTTGGTCGACTTGATCTCCAAGCTTTCCGGCGTCTGCGACTTGAGTTCGATGCCGTTGCGCGGTGCTCCGAGCGAGAACGAGATCAGGTCCGGCGACGACGTCATGTCGACCGCGTCGAGCGCGCGCGACGGACGCACGCTGCTCAGCTCGTTAGTCTCGTCGGATGCTTCATGGGCAACGGAGCCCACCGCCGTTTGTGCACGCGCTTCGTCGAGCGGCCGCACCGGCTGCGCGGCACCGGCCGCAGCCTGACCCGCCGATTGGGCCTGCTGCGCCTCGGCGAGCGCACGCTCCTGCACCATGGCCTGCGCGCGGGCCATATCCCCGGCCGCGGCGACCTGCTCGGCCTGGCGGCGAGCCTCTTCGCGTGCG
>NZ_JGYN01000027.1 GCF_000741165.1 Bifidobacterium biavatii DSM 23969
CTTTTGACTACCCCTCAGTCTCACTGCGTTCGACAGCTCCCCTGACAAGGGGAGCTTGTGTTGTATATGAACTCACACGATGCCGTTGTCGTAGGCGAAGACGACGGCCTGGACGCGGTCACGGGCATTGATCTTGGCAAGAATGTGCGCCACATGCGTCTTCACGGTCGGCAGACTGATGAACAGCTTGCTCGCGATCTCCTGATTGCTCAATCCGTGCGCGATCTCGACGAGGACCTCGCGCTCGCGGTCGGTGAGCAGCTCCAGTTCCGGATCGGTGTACGCCGGGCGTGCGGATGGCGACGACGCGTCGGCTGCGACCGACTGCGCCTCGGACGGAGCGCCGGCCAGCGTGTCGCCCTTCGCATACCCGTCCTGCATCATCTTCTCGATAAGTCGTTTTGTGGCCGACGGCGCGATGATCGCGTTCCCGTTGAACACCGTGCGAATCGACGACAGCAGCGTCTCAGGCTCCGTGTCCTTGAGCAGGAAGCCCGACGCGCCCGCGTTGATCGCGGCCATCACGTATTCGTCCAGATCGAACGTGGTCAGGATGATCACGCGCGTCGGACGACCGTCGGCGGACGCCTGCAGTGAACTGACGCGACGTGTCGCCTCAATGCCGTCCATGCCGGGCATGCGCACGTCCATAAGCACCACATCAGGCCGCAACGTTTCCGCCAACGCCACGGCCTGCGCGCCGTCCCCAGCCTGCCCGACCACCTGCATGTCCGGCTGGGAGCCGATCACCATCGCGAACCCGGCGCGCACCAGCTCCTGGTCGTCCGCGATCACCACTCGAATCCTGTTCTCACTCATACCTCACCACTGTATGCGGTGCTCGGTAAGACGAAAGTGGTCGACACCCTGATTCTTCCCTGAAATCATCAATCGTCGCGACGAGAACGAGCCAGATGCATATGCGTCTTAGGCGCGTCGCGTGCCGGCAAGCTGCTCGTCAAGAGAGGCGGCCGGCCGCAGCTGCATTTCGGGCTGCGCATGGCCGTGCGCTTCGTCGCTGAACCCGGTTTCACGCAGCACGCTCAGCAGCTGGCGCATGTGCTTCAGCGCGGAGCGGCCCTGCCGGCCGATCGCCGCGAACGCCGCCGCAACCGACTCGGCCGAAGGCTCCTCGCCGCGCGCCTCGGCCTCATCCATCATGCGAATGCCGGCCACGGTCCGGTCGATCACCGAGGTCAGCGTTTCGCTCACCTCGCTTTGGATGTTCGCGCTGATTCGGTCGCGTTCCATATTCGCCGCCAGCACCTTCTGCTTGGCCTGTTCGGCGCGCAACGCCTCCTCGCGCGCCTGCAGGACGAGCACGTTCGATCCGTTCGACCGCTGCCATCGCGCCAGCAGGATCGTGCCCATGCACATCGCGCCGACCAACGCCGCCCATGACAGGTCCTGCGCCCACAGCCTGAACATGCCGGGAACCCCGGAGACCGTGAAATCCGCGGTGCGCAGCATCCAATGCAGGATGCTGCCGTACCCGTAGGAACTGAGCGCAACCTTGAATCCGAACAGCACGGCGACCGCCGCGGACGCGCAGCCCGTCCACCGCCATGCGGTAGGCCGGCCATACAGCACCGCCGAATACAGCGCGCACAACGCGAACAGGTTCGAGAACAGCACCGGCTGGAATACGACCAGTTGGAATACGGACGCGATCACGACCGCGAGCGCCGCGCCTTCGGGGAACCGTCTGCGGAAGCACAGCGGCAGCATCGTCGTCAGCACGATGAACCGGCCGACCGCAAGTTCGCCGGTGGTGCCGTCCAGATAGCCGTCGAACATCGATATCGTGTTGCTGTACATGATCGCGACGAGCAGCAGCGTGCCGATGATGTCGGTCGCCAGGTAATGCCGTTCGGTCCACTGCGAGAGCCGTTCCACCCAGTTGAACGGCTTGCCGTCCGACAGTCCGGCCTGCGCGATCGGCTTGGACCGCAGGCGAGCGTGCAGTTGCGCCCACGTGGGGAGTTGGGGGAGCGTGGGGGCGGAAGATGTGCGAGCAGAGTTGCGAGCGTTGTCGTCCGTGTACGTGCCGCTGCTATGGCGGGCGGGGCGGAGCGGTGACAGGGCATCTTGTTGGGGGGAGCGTGGGGGGAGGAAAGATGTCTCCGCTCGCTGCGCTCGGGCGGCATGACATGGGAATTGGCTTGTTTGGCTGCGACGGGAGAGCTGGCTTGCTTGGCCGACATGACGGGGGAGTCAGCTTGTTCGCTCGATATGGTGGAGGAGCGTGCGCGTGCGAGCGGTGTCGCGGCGGGGAACGAAGCGTTGCCCGAGCGCGAGGGGGAATCGCCGGCCGGCATGGCGACAACGTGACGATCGGCTGGTTCGGTTCCGGACGGCTGCGCCGGTGCGGCTTGTGCAGATTCGGCCCCGCGCAGTGGCACGACGGCGTGCACGACGAACCCGCCGCCGACCTGCGGGCCGGCCGTCACCGTGCCGCCGGCCGCTTCGACGCGTTCGCGCATGCCGAGCAGCCCGTAGCCCGGCTTGTGCCCGTCCAACGCCGACGCCGCGCCGCGCCCGTCGTCGCGCACGGTGATTTCCAACGCGCGGTCCGTCCAGCGTTCACCGATGCGCACGTGCGCATTCGGTCCGGCGTACTTGCGCACGTTCGTCAACGATTCCTGCACGAGATGATAGACGGCCGTGCTGGCCGCCGCGCTCAGCAGTTCCGGCCTGGCCGTACCGTCGATGCGACGCACGATCGCGTCGCCGGACGATGCGATCGACGACGCTGCCGATGGCGTCCGCCACAAGGCGTCTGATGCTGGCGTTGCGGTCGGCGACGCCGTCGACGCGAAGGTTGCCGATGATGCGGATGCTGTCTTGACCGTTGACGCCGCGACCGGTGAAGCGGTCGCCGCCCGCGCCTGGTCGACGAGCGCGTCGATGTCCGCGTAATCGGCATGCGACGACCCGCCGAACACGCCGAACAGGCGCTTCATGTCATGCAGCGCGCGCTCCGACTCGTGCCGGATCGTCTCCATCGTCTGCCGTGCCACGGCCGGATCATGCGCGCCCGCGTACCGGCCGCCGTCCGACTGCACGATGATGATCGACAGCGTGTGCGCGACCACGTCGTGCATGTCGCGGGCGATGCGCGCGCGTTCCGCCAGCGCCGCAATGCGACGCTCCTCGGCTTCGCTCGCCTCGAGCGCCTCGTTGCGCTCCTGCATCATGCGGATCGTGATCAGACGCGCACGCTGCCAGAACGCGGCGATGACGACCGCGGCAAGACACGCCGCGATCGCTGCCAGATATATCGCAGACTCCTGCAGCAGCGTCTGCGCGCACGAGCCGGTGAATCCGCCGCCCGCATACACGGCCCGACAATCGGGGATCGACCCCGGAAGGGCCTGCGCGTACTCGTCGGGCGTGATGTACGGGTCGAAGAACGGTCCCAAGTCGAGCGCCCACGCCATTGCCGGACCGGCCAGTGCGCCGACCGCCGAGGCGAGCACGATGAACGCCGTCGTATTACGCGGGTCGCCGTACACGATCACCGAATACAACATGACCAGCGACAGAAAATCGGAAGGCACCATCGCCGGACCGACGACCAGCTGGATCACTGTCAGCCCCGCGAACACGAGCGCCGCGGTCTGCGGCCGCACGCGACGAATCGCGAGCGGCAACGCCAGCGCGACCGACCATGCGGCCATCGGACCGATATCGTATGAGAACAGCACGCCGGGCATGTTGCCCACGCTCGTGCCGAACAGCAGGCCGAACGCGAGCGCGGCCAGCAGCGCGGCGACCGAGTCGACGGCCAGCGCGCGCATCTGCCTGTTGCGTGCAAAGGCGGTTCGTATCGTCGTCAGTCGTCGCGTCATGTCCATGACCGTCCAGCGTAGCGCGCCGTCATCCGTACGACCATCATGCGTCGGGATGAAGCAGGGGAACGACGCGTGGCAGACGGCAGGGCAGTGGACCTGACGGTAGGCGAAACAGGCCCGCGATACGATCGCAAGCGGCTTGGTTGTCCCCGCGTGCGGCTGATATGGAGGACATCACGGATCCGCCGGGAAGCGTCCGCGGGACTGCGAAGGTTTCGAGGACACGTTCCGCGAACATTCCCGCCGGGGAAGCCAAGGAAAGGAATAGCGCAATGACGTTGCTTGCCGAATACTACGTGCCGGGACTGCACGTTGAGGACCGTTCGATCACAGTGCCGCTCGACTGGACCGGACATGAACCGGGCCGAGGCTTCGACGGCGAGTCGATCAGCCTGTTCTACCGCGTGGTCACCGCGCCCGAACACGCGCACGACGACCTGCCGCTGCTCGTCTACCTGCAGGGTGGCCCCGGCGGCGAAAGCCCGCGCCCGCTCAACCCGAGCTCCGACGGTTGGATCGAAGAGGCGATCAAACACTTCCGCGTCATTCTGCCCGACCAGCGCGGCACCGGACGCTCCAACCGCATCGACACGCAGGTCATGGCACGGCTCGCCCCGGCGGGCGCCCGCGCGCAGGCCGACTATCTGAAACTCTTCCTTGCCGATTCGATCGTGCGCGACTTCGAACACCTGCGCCGCACCGAGTTTGCCGGCGCGAAGTGGGTGACGCTCGGCCAAAGCTACGGCGGCTTCCTCACACTCACCTACCTGTCACTGTTCCCGGCCGGCGTGGCCGCCAGCTTCACGTGCGGCGGCATCCCGCACGTGCCGGCCGACGCGGCCGAAGTGTACGAGCACACATTCCCGCGCATGCTCACCAAGACCAGGCAGTTCTATGAGCGCTACCCGCAGGACGTCGAGCGCGTCGCCGCTGTGGCCGACCGTCTGGCCGGCGGTGACGTGACGCTGCCGAACGGCGACCTGTTCACCGTGGAGCGCCTGCAGTGCCTCGGCTCCGACTTCGGCATGAAGCCGAGCTTCGAGCGCGTGCACTGGATCTTCGACGCCGCGTTCCTCGACGGCGATGGTTCCGCTAGCGCCGATTCGCCGCTGTCCGACGAATTCCTGTCGCGCGTGGAGGCGGCCACGTCGTCGCGTCCGTTGTACTGGCCGCTGCAGGAGTTCATCTACGCGAACGGCGAGATGGATGCGCCGATCCGCTGGGCAGCGCAGCGCGTGCGCGACACGAAGCCCGAATTTGCCGCCGGCGTGCGTCCGCTCAACTTTACCGGCGAGGCGATGTTCCCGTGGATGTTCGAACAGGAGCGCGCGCTGCGCCCGTTCAAGCCGGCCATGGACCTGCTTATGGAGGACACGCGGTTCGGCGTGATCTACGACGCCGACCAGCTGGCCTGCAACGAAGTGCCGCTGCAGGCGGCCGTGTACTTCGACGACATGTACGTCGACTCCGGCATGCAGCTCGACACGCTGAGCCGTGTCGGCAACGCGCACGCGTGGGTCACCAACGAGTTTGAACACGACGGCAACCACGGCGACCGCGTGTTCAAGCACCTGTATGCGGAAGCGCTGAACCGCGGCGATCTGGAACCGCTGTTCTGACCTTCCCGTCGTCACAGCGAAGCGCACGCACACACGGCAAACGAAAGGACATCAATCATGAGCATGGACATCACCATCGGATTCATCGGCTACGGCAATATGGCCCAGGCCATCGCGCGCGGACTCGTCGACGCGGGCGTCGTCGACGGCGGTCGCATCGTTGCCTGCGCTGCGCATTACGACAAGCTCGAACACACCACGGCCGAACTCGGCGTACGCCCGCTGCACAATGCGACCGAAGTCGCCGCCGCGGCCGACGTCGTGATCGTCGCGATCAAACCGTACCAGATCGAGTCCGTCATCGGCCCGATCGTAGGCGAACTGGCCAAGCCGGGCAAGATCGTCGTGTCGATCGCCGCAGGCTGGGATCTCGCGAAATACCGGGATCTGTTCGGTGATGCGTTCGCGGCCGCGCACGTGCAGTGCACGATCCCGAACACGCCTATGGCTGTCGGCAAGGGCGTGCTTGTCACCGAAGCGGACAACACGCTCACCGATGAGCAGAACGCGACGTTCGAGGCGCTGTTCTCGCCGATCAGCCTGATCGAACGCGTTGACACCGCGCACATGAACATCGCCATGTGCATCGCCGGCTGCGCGCCCGCGTTCACCGACATGTACATCGAGGCGCTCGGCGACGCCGGCGTCAAATACGGGCTCCAGCGCACCGCAGCTTACCGCATGGCCGCCAAGATGGTCGAAGGCGTGGGAGCGCTGTACATGGCCACCGAAACGCACCCCGGCGCGATGAAGGACGCCGTCTGCTCGCCCGGCGGCACCACGATCCGCGGCGTCGTCCAACTCGAAAAGGACGGCTTCCGCGGCGCGGTCATTAACGCGGTGGACGCGATCGAGGCATAATCTGTCCTCCAACGGCGTCAACGCGCGCGGAACGGCCGGCACGGTCGGGACGATACGACGATCCCGAACCGTGCCGGCCGCACGATCAACGGCAACGGAAGGAGCATCGCATGTTCAGCATCCTCGACATGTTCAAAATCGGCGTCGGCCCGAGCTCGTCGCACACGGTCGGACCGATGTGCGCCGCGCACGAGTTCGCCGCATCGCTCGTCTCCGGCGGGCTGATCGACCGCGTCGCCCGCGTGCGCACCACGCTGTATGGCTCGCTTGCCCTGACCGGCATGGGCCACGGCACCGACCGCGCCTCCGTCGCCGGACTCGAAGGCGGACTGCCCGCCACCGTCGACACCGCGCACGTGCTGTCCATCAAACAGGAATGCGAGCAAACCGGGCGGCTCAACCTCGCCGGCGTCAAGGACATCGCCTTCGACTACGAGCACGACGTCGTCTTCGAACTGTGGCAGCGCATGGCCGCCCACCCCAACGGCATGCGGTTCCAGGCATTCGACGCGTCCGGCAACCTCGTCGACGAACAGGTCTGGTATTCGATCGGCGGCGGCTTCATCCGCAAAGGACACCGGGACGATCTCATGATCGGCATCCACGACCGGCCGCCGGCAGGCACGTCGTTCGCCGACGAAGACGAATCGTCGTCCGTCGACTTCGGACCGGACGTGCCGTACAACTTCACGTCCGGCAGCGAACTGCTCGCGATCTGCAAGCGCGAGCGCATGCCCATCGCCGACATCGTCTGGGCGAACGAAATCGCGATGCGCCCCGCAGAACAGGTACGCGCCGAACTGCTGCGCGTGTGGACGACCATGCACGAATGCGTGCTGAACGGCTGCATGAGCCCCGTAAAAACGTTGCCCGGCGGACTCGACGTGCCGCGCCGCGCTCCCAAAATGTACGCGCGGCTGTCCGCCAACAGCGACCTGCTCAACCGACGTCGGCGTTCGGACGCGGTGCTCGAATCGTCCGATGCGGCATGGGTCAACCTGTTCGCGCTCGCCGTGAGCGAGGAAAACGCGGGCGGCGGGCGCATCGTGACCGCGCCGACCAACGGCTCCGCGGGCATTATCCCGGCCGTGCTCGAATACTACTGGCATTTCGTCGACGCGGCCGACGAGGACGGCATCGTCACGTTCCTGCTCACCGCCGGCGCGGTCGGCTACCTGTTCAAGCGCAACGCGTCGATCTCCGGCGCGGAGGTCGGCTGCCAGGGCGAGGTCGGCTCGGCCTGCTCGATGGCCGCGGCTGGACTGTGCGCCGTGGTCGGCGGCACGTCCGCGCAGGTCGAGAACGCGGCCGAAATCGGCATCGAACACAACCTCGGCCTCACCTGCGACCCGGTCGGTGGACTCGTGCAGATCCCGTGCATCGAACGCAACGCGATGGCCGCGAACACCGCCATCAACGCGGTGCGCATGGCCATGCTCGGCGACGGCTCGCACATCGTCACGCTCGACCAGGCCATCAAGACCATGAAGGACACCGGCGAGGACATGATGGCCAAGTACAAGGAGACGTCGCAGGGCGGGCTCGCCGTCAACGTCGTCGAATGCTGAATCCGAACGCTTAATCGGCCGTCGAGGCGTATCGGTACGGCCTCGCGGACATGGCACGAAAGGAAGACCGTCGCATGAGCGACATGCAATACTCGTACGAAAACGCGATCCGTGAATTCGTGTACATCGAACTGCCGTTCGACGGCGACGCGGACGGGCGCAACGATCTGGTGCGCGCCGACATCATACGCCCGCGCGAACTCGACGGCACGGCGACAATCCCCGTCATCATGGACCCGAGCCCGTATTATGAGCTGTACGACCGGCACGGCGAGAAATTCGAATACTCGCATCCGGAGGACAAGTGGAACAGCCCGCTCAAACTGTTCCCGTTCTTCTACGACAACTACTTCGTGCCGCGCGGCTACGCGGTCATCCTGCTCAGCACGTCCGGCACCGCGCTGTCGGAAGGATTTTGCGACATCGGCGGGCCCAAGGACATCGCCTCCGCGAACGCGGTCGTCGACTGGCTCAACGGGCGCGCGAAAGGCTACATGACGCGAGACAGGCGCACTTCGGACAACGAGATGACCGCCTACTGGGCGTCCGGGCTCGTCGGTGCGATCGGCAAATCCTACGACGGCTCCGTGCCTAACGGCATGGCCGCCACCGGCATCGAGGGTCTGAAGACCATCGTGCCGATCTCCGCGATCTCCAGCCAGTACGACTGGTACCATCCGCACGGCGCGCTGCTCAACGGCGACGACGCGGACGGCGGCTGGTTCGAACCTGACAACTTCGCCGTCACCCTGCAATCCACCGCCGACGGCAAGCTGCAGCGGTTCAACACCAAAGGCGGCTGGCAGCGCCTGCACGACGGGTCCGACAAGGAACATCGCAGCACCAACGAATTCTGGGCCGAACGCGACTATCGCGCGCACGTCGACCGATTCAAGGCCAGCGTGTTTCTCGTGCACGGCGTCAACGACCTCAACGTGATGATGAACCAGGTCGACACGTACTGGAAGGCGCTGGGGGAGTGCGGCGTGCCGCGCAAGATCTGGCTGCACCAGTACGCGCACGACGACCCGTTCGACGTGCGGCACGACATGTGGCTCGAGACGCTGGAACGCTGGTTCGACTACTGGCTCAAAGGCATCGACAACGGCATCATGGACGAGCCCGAAGCCTCGATCGAAGACCCGGACGGCAACTGGCACGAATACGTGAGCTGGCCCGTGCCGGGAACCGCGCCGCACACGTTCGGCGTGCGTGCGATTGGCGGGGATGATGCCGGTGCCGGCGCCGCCTGCTCGCGGCTCGGCGAGTTGGTTGAAATCAACGATATCGACGACGATCGCGATGACGGTCAGAACCAGCCGGTGCCGGCCGACGGCGAGCCGACACGCGTCGCCACGATCAAGGGCGCGCGCATCAAGGAACTCACGACGTACGCCGAATCGCACGCCGCGCACGACGACCGGCTGCTCGCCGTCAGCGCGCCGCTGGAGCGCGACCGACACATCTCCGGCACGCCGCGGATCAGCCTGCGCGTCAAGGCCAGCACCGCCGACACGAACCTGTGCGCGTCCATCATCGAATACGGCGAAGGCAACTACGTGCAGGTGAGCGAAGACATCCACGCGCTCGTCGAACTCAAGGAAAAGCGCCCGCCGGCAGGCGGCACGTCCGACGACGACAAGGCGATCTTCCCCGTGTGCGTGCCGCGCAAGTCGCACGAAATGCAGAACATGGTCACGCGCGGCTGGATCGCCACCGCGCACAAGGACTCGTTCGCCGAGTTCACGCCCACGCCGGTCGGCACATGGATGGACGTGACGTTCGACCTGCTCGCCACCGACTGGACCGTGCGCGCTGGGCACAGGCTCGCGCTCGCGATCTACAACAATTCCAAGCGTCTCGCCGCCGTGCCGTTGTCGGACTTTACGATCGACCTCGACTCGGTGCGGCTGACGATACCGATGGCGTGACGGTCGTTTGCGCAGTGTTCGCGCGGCGGTGAGGCGGCGTGTAGCGTTGACGGTTCTGCGGCGTTGGACGTTGGTCGTTGCGTGTTGATTGTCGGGCGCCGTTCTTCGCATCGGCTCCCGGCCGGTCGGCGACATGCCCGGCCGGGTTCGCGGGACCGACGTCCACCTTGCCGCCAATACTGGGACACATGTCTCTTACTATCGGAATCGTCGGCCTGCCGAACGTCGGCAAGTCGACCATGTTCAACGCGCTGACGCGCAACAACGTACTCGCTGAAAACTACCCGTTCGCCACGATTGAGCCGAACACTGGCATCGTGCCGCTGCCCGACAAGCGCCTGCCCGTGCTTGCCGAACTCGTGCACACCGAAAAGATCGTGCCCGCGACCGTCACGTTCGTCGACATCGCCGGCATCGTCAAGGGCGCGTCCGAAGGCGAAGGCCTCGGCAACAAGTTCCTCGCCAACATTCGCGAGGCGGACGCGATCTGCGAGGTCGTGCGCGCGTTCAAGGACGACGACATCGTCCACGTCAACGGCAAGGTCGACCCGGCCGACGACATCGACACGATCAACACCGAGCTGATCCTCGCCGATCTGCAGACCATCGAGAACGCGCTGCCGAAGCTCGAAAAGGACCTGCGCGGCAAGAAGATCGAGCCCGCGTATCTCGAGGCCGTCAAGAAGGCGAAGGTCATCCTCGAGAACGGCGAGACGATCGACCATGCGGCCGCCGCCGGCAAGATCAACAAGGACGACATCTACGACCTGCACCTCATGACCGCCAAGCCGTTCATCTACGTGTTCAACGTGGACGACGACGAGCTGTCCAACGACGAGCTCAAGACGAAGCTCGCCGCGTCCGTCGCGCCCGCGCCGGCCGTGTTCCTCAACGCCCAGTTCGAGGCGGACCTCACGGACCTCGACGAAGCCGATGCCCGCGAGATGCTCGCCGACGCCGGGCTTGCCGAGTCGGGCCTCGACCAGCTGGCCCGCGTCGGATTCGACATCCTCGGCCTGCAGACCTTCCTGACCGCAGGCGAGAAGGAGGTGCGCGCCTGGCAGATCCACAAGGGCTGGACCGCCCCGCAGGCCGCCGGCGTGATCCACACCGACTTCGAAAAGGGCTTCATCAAGGCCGACATCGTCTCCTACGACGACTTCGTCGCCGCCGAAGGCTCGATGGTCAAGATCAAGGAGGAGGGCAAGCTCCGCCAAGAAGGCCGCGACTACGTCATGCAAGACGGCGATATCGTCGAGTTCAAGTTCAATGTCAGCAAACACTGATATAGAGCCAATCCTGTTGGCACAAATCCAGTGCCAACATGTCAGGACACGCCGGGTTGGCACACGAATTGTGCCACGCCGCATCGCCTAGTCTGACATGGGCATGAACAGGACCCGCTCCCTAAATATGGGGGCGGGTCCTTCTGCTTCTGCAGTTCAGTGATAGCATGCAGACTTATTGATTTCGGTCAGTGAAAGGAACGAAATGAGCGAAACCATCGAAACCGAACGCCTGCTGCTGCGCCCGTGGAAGGTGAACGATGAGACCGAAGCGGCTTCGCTATTCCGTTACGCTTCCGACCCTGAAATCGGATTGCTGTGCGGATGGCCGCCTCATACCGGCGTCGAGGGCAGCATGAACGACATCAAGAACATTCTTGCCGTGGAGAACAACTGGGCTATCACCATCAAAAGCAATGGCGACGGGCCGGTCGGCAGCATCGCGCTCAAACCGGTCAGTCACTACACTGTTGACCCGGTCGAGTCTGATGATGCACTGAGAAAACAATACGGCGGGTATCTCGGTGATAATGCACTGGAACTCGGCTACTGGATTGGACGCCCGTTCTGGGGCAGGGGCTTTATGCATGAGGCCTTGAACGCCGTACTCGGATACGCTTTCGGTGCGTTGCATAAGGACGCCGTGTGGGGCGGGCATTACAAGGAGAACACCCAATCCGGTCGTGTGATGGCTAAATGCGGCATGAACCCGGTATGTGAATCGAATCATGACTACTTCGGCCTCATTGACGAATACCATGATGACGTATTCCGTATCATCACCGCCGGCAAATGGGACTTGGAACATGAGGCCATCAAGTATGCGAGCGGCCTTGCACTGAAGATGTTGGAAGAAGCGGAATAATAGAGCTTTCCGGGTTGTGCGTTGTAAGGAGGCATGGAAGGCTGCTGTTGGCAATCAGCCTAGCGTTCGACAATGAACTGGCTGACTGTGCCGTCGGCGAGCGCCAAGGCTGTTGCGTCTATTCTCCGGTCCACGGGATGGGGAATCCGGTTATTTTTGCGAGCGCGTATGCTATTGCGGCGAGTATCAAGGCGGAGATCAGGGTCGTGAAGACGAAGTCTCCTATTAGGCATGCCTTTCGGAATCGCGGGTGCCGTTGCGAGAAGAGACGCATGCGTTCCCCTCTTGGATGATCTAGGTACATTGACGTTGCGCAGGCGTTGAACAGTCGCATGAATGGGCAGTATCGCAGCATGCGTAGCACCTGTTCCAGATCGAGGCTGGTGGCGCGGCCGCTTTTCGTTCCTTTATCGACGGGATTGAGTGGGTCTTCTTCGAGATTGTCTATGGCTACGGAACGGTTCTTGGCGGTTTTCTCGTATTGTTTCGATTCGTCGTCCCGAAGCGTTCCCTGTGCGTTGTCGTCTCCGTGTTTTCCGCCAAGCGCATCGGTGTCTTGGTCGAGGTATCGCTCCTCGATATCATCGTCTGTTGCCAAGGCCGTCAGTCCTTTTCGGGAGGGTTCTTCTTGAGTCGTTCGCGGCGTTTGCGCGCGGCGTCGAGGGATACGCCGAATCTTGCGGCGATGTCGATGAGGCTGCGGCCTTCGTGGAGCATGTCCATGAACGGCTTTTCCGGCATGAGCAGCGCGCCAGCGAATTCGTCGGCGTAGAACTCGTGCAGGTCGTACCGGCCGGGCTCGCGTCGTTCCACGAAGGAGAAGTCGTTGTCATCGGACACGTCCACACGTTCCACATAATGGCCTAGCTCATGGGCGAGGGTGAACCTGCGGCGCGTCTCGGTCTCCGATTTCTCGACGTAGGCGCGCGCCTGCTCGTTCGGCTTTTTCACGATCATGCCGGACAGCTCGGTAGACAATGACGCCTGATAGGGCATGATTCCCATCGCCTTGCTTATGGCTGCGATTTTGACCGGGAAACGTCCGTCCCAATAGTTGTCGAGAACGTCCTGCGCATGCTCCCGAGCGGACTGCCATACCAGTTTCGCCATCATCGCCTCCCCACGTGCCTAGCCTCATTAAACACCGAGCGGCACGCGTGCGGCAAGGTTTATCCACTGCGTGAAACGTTCGGTGACACGTGTTTCACGCAGCGGAGGCGGGGTCAGGCGGCCCTTTCGACCACTTCGGCGTCGATGACGTCGGTGTCGTCGCGGAGGTCGGGTATGGCCTGTCCGAGGAGTTTGGCGAGGCTGGCCGTGTCCCTGTGCGTGTAGTGGTTGGTCATGCTGATGCTGGTGTGGCCCATGATGGCGGTGCGGGCGTCGTCAGGCATGTTGGCCCGTGCGGTCATGCTGGCGGTCCAGTGGCGGGCGCTGTGGATGGTGACTGGCGGAAGGCCTGCGGCCTTCAACGCTTTGTTCCAGTTGTATCGTTCGGTCGAGCTGCGCACGGGGTTGCCCTGCGAGTTGGTGAAGATGGTATTTTGGTGTTCGCCCTAAGAGGTGTTAGGCTGTGAGGCGAGCTTGAAAGCCTGAATCCGCTTTTGCTGGTGGGGTGGGATTTCCGGCTCGAAGCCGCGTGGCCGGCTGCCGCAGGCATCCGATGGCGCATCCATGAACGCCATCCGCGAGAGCTGGATGTCATCGCCCACTGGCAGGGCCAGACGGTTTGGTCGGACCGATGTCACAACAGACCTTCGGGTTTAGTCATGCAGAAGACTGTAATTTTTTGACTTCACAGGGATGAAGGGTTAAGGGTCAAAACGAACATAACCAAGGCCAAAAGCCTCATGCTCGCATCGGCGCGGGCCGCAATCCCCGCATACTCAAGACTCGTCGGCATGACTACCACGTTCGTCTGTGAGGATGGCTTCACCCTGCCCGTACGGTGGGAGGCGTCGAACTTTGCCCATCTGTGTGGCCTCGACTACTACACCGACGGCACGCGCACCAGACGATACCCGTACGTCAGACTCTACGAACATATGGTATCCGGCAAACGCATCTCCGAACGCCAGCTCTCACCCAACGGCGACCCCAGATGGCTCCCGTACAAGGCCGAAGCCATCATCGGGGCATTCCACCTCGATAAGGCCCCGAGGTCATCGTGGAATCTGGCAACAGCCGCATCCTCTTCTACGCCGGCAACACCGTATGGTGCATCGGCATAGGCCACGATCTCGAACGCGACTACTACTATCCGCAGTCACTCGTACGCAAATCCTACGAAAAAGCCATGAAACCTGGCAGCGCCATCCATGTCATCGGCCACATCGAATACCAGCCAACCACAAACAACTAAATCAAAAGCCCCGGCGCTCGCAGACGAGCGACCGGGGCCTTCTTCTTGTTGCGTCTCGGTTTTTTATTGCTTGCTCATGCGGATGGTCATGGTGGTGCCGAGCATGGACGCCTCGTAGGTGAGTTCCTGCTTGTCGGCTGAATACGCGAAGTCCTTGGTGTCGTCCTGCGACGTCATGAGCGCGGTCTTCATGGTCTCGGTGTCGCCCTTGCTGGTCCATTTCCAGTCGCCGGCCTCGCTGGGTGCCTCGTAGCTGCCTTTCCAGTAGAGGCTCTTGGTGTCCTGGCCGACCCAGTTGATCTCGATGGAGTCGCCGCTGATGGTCGCCTCCATCCACGAGTCGTCGCTCTTGGAGTTGGTCTGCTTCCATGTGCCGGTCAGGTCGGCGGGTTTCGGCTTCTCCTGCTGCTGGGTGGTCGTGCTGCCGTCGTCGTTGCCGGTCGTGGCCGACGTGGTGCCGCATGCGGCCAGTCCGATCAGCATCGCCGTGGCGGCGAGCAACGCGATGGTTTTCTTCATGGTGCTCTTCTTTCTTCTATGACCGCACGGTCGTTCGTGCGGCGAAACCTATATGATTCCGGCTGATTCGCCATCGTTGGCTTTAACCGATCCCGGTTGCGGGCATGCCGTGCTGATTCGGGGAGAAAGAGAACGATCCCGCCTGGTTCGCCGCGCATAGACGCTCGCGTGCGGGGTGCTGTCGATGTTCATGTTATCGCCTCATTCCCAGTGCAGGGGCTGCATCAGCCTCGTCGTGTAGTCGGTGTTTGCTTTGAGGAACGTCAGCATCCGGGTCGAATATGAGTCGTCCCGGTTGATCTCGTCCACGAGATACAGCAGCGCTATCAACGCCTGAGCCACCGATCTGCCCTCGTAGACGAGCGACGGGTATCGTTCGCGCATGTCCTTGGTGACCGGCGGTACGATGACCATTTCGCGATGCCACAGTCTGCTGTGATGTGAGCATAGATTGCGCAGATAGACCATCGCGTGGATGATCTCGGATGCGGTGCGCAGGTTGGTGCGCACGCCGAGCGACCGGTACAGTTCCTTGAGTGCTGCCGTATCCCTGTGCAGGCTGAGCATACGCGACACGGTGTCGAACGGCATGGTCTCCACCGCAGCCCATATCGGCACCGGCTCGCCCGCTTTGCGATAGTGACGGATGCATACCTCGTTTGACATGTCCATCCATTTGCGGATGTTCGCAACCAGTGAAATGCGAAGCTCGACGCCCTTGCGGTTGGTAATCGACTCGTATGAATCGATGTCCGCATACGAATACGCACCACCGTTCTGCGCGACGAGATATTCGAAACGAGACCTCACCGTCAACTCGATAAGAGCCGTGCCTCGCAGGATCATGGGACGCAGTTCGCTGTCCAGTCGATATGGTTCGAGAAAGTCCGAGACGTTGACGTTCGGTTTGAAGTCGTTGTCTCCATGCGCTGGATCGTTCTGGAATGCACGGAAATAACCGGACAGCCGGTAGTAGTTGGAATCAAACAAAATCCGGCGCATTGCGTCGTGATCCGGCACGGTCAGGCCCCGTGACTCCATGAGCTCGATCATCTCATCCAAGTTCTTCACGGGCTTCACCGACACCTCCGGAAATGAAAAGAGCCTCCCGGGTTGCGCACTGTAAGGAGGCGTGGAAGGCTGCTGTTAACATCCAATTTAACATCCGGGCCCGACCATGGGTGATTCGCAGCCTCATCATGCTGCCA
Organism: Bifidobacterium biavatii DSM 23969; assembly: GCF_000741165.1. GTDB lineage: Bacteria > Actinomycetota > Actinomycetes > Actinomycetales > Bifidobacteriaceae > Bifidobacterium > Bifidobacterium biavatii. The sequence goes on from NZ_JGYN01000027.1 coordinate 16,074, forward strand.
CAGTGCGGGACAATCGCGATGCTGTGCGACCATTCCCGGCAAAAATGCGACGCAGTCCGGTGATGGCGTCGAGTTCAAGTTCAACGTGTCGAAGAAGTAGTTATTGAGCAGTGTGAGGGCCTTGGAATTCCAGTGATTCCAAGGCCCTCGGCTATTTCCTGTTATAATTGCCCTTCTTGCCAGACGCGATTATGCGCATCACTGTAATGAACGACCGGGGGTGTTATGAGTCTTAAGTTGCCAATTCTCGTTGTTGTCGATCTTGATGGCACGTTACTTAATGAGAATGGGCGGGTCTCCTCTCGATTGCAAGACATGCTTGGCCGAGCTAATAATGCCGGCGTTCTTTTCGCCGCGGCATCAGCGCGTCCGCTTCGCTTGGTAAAGCAAGTACTGGGGCCGGTATTGCCTTTATTCTCCGCTTTGTTTGTATCTAACGGTGCGCAGATTGTGGATGCAGCCACGTGCCAGGTTATTCATTCTGAACTGCTTGATGAGAGGCAGTGCGCTGGCATTATCGCTATGCTGAAAAGTAGATATCCGCAGGCTGGATTCGGATGGGAGTACAGGGAAGGATTCGGTTGCGATCAGGCATTTTGGGACCTGCACGCGCATGGAGGAATACTGCGTGATCCGGATTCTCAACGTATATCGTCAATTCCGAATGCTCCGGTTCTTGAGCTTGTCATGGCAACACCCGGGTATAAAGCGGATCAGTATATTGACGGTTGCCATGAGTTGATTGGTAAGGACTTTACAGTTACCGATTCCAGCGGCGGTGTTATGGAAATCTCAAATGCTCATGCGAACAAGGCGTATGCTTCACGAGAGTCTGGGCAAAAGCTGGGCACTGGTTTGAGGAATGTCATCGCTTTTGGTGATGGGCTCAATGATGTTCCATTGCTGCGCTCGGCGGGGATGGGCGTCGCTATGGCAAACGCCGATGAGCGGATCAAAGCTGCCGCTGATGCTATCGCTCCGTCCAACCAACAAGATGGGGTAGGGGTCTTCCTCACCAACTTATTAAGGGATGAGGGTCTTTTCTAACAATGCTGGAGCACAACGAAACCTGTTGCTGACTTGAACCCTATTGTGTGATCATGACCATGCATAGGTCGATTACCAGCGATGACGCTCTTGCTACGGGAATATACTCAAGACAGAGATTTAACTCATATGAGATATCGGATGGGAGGTGTGGCATGCTGGAGTTGAGTCGTTTCTTCGGAATCATCATCCGCATGATGTATCAGGACGAGAGCGAACATCACAAGCCGCATGTCCATGTGTACTACGGCGACTTCAAGGCGTCCATCGGCATCGACGGGGAGCTGTTGGCCGGCTCACTTCCAGCCAAGCAGTACAAGCTGGTGGTGGCATGGCTCGTATTGCATGAGGATGAGCTGTACAAGGCGTGGAACGAGGCCGTGTCCGGACGCCCGTTCGACCGTATCAAGCCGCTTTCGTGAGGAAGGATCCCGTCATGTTTGAAGTGAATGGCATCCTGTACGCGGATGAGCCCGCGCTGGAGTTGGAAATTCGTTCGGCTCGTGTCACGGATGATCATGTCATGCTGGTGACGTTCTCCACGGGCGAGACGCGCCTGTGCGATTTCACCGAAATGTACGACGACGTTCCCGCCTTCGCCCCGCTGTGGGATAAGAAGACGTTCGAGGACTTCCATATCGATCACGGGATTCTGACTTGGTGTGACGGTGACATCGACATCTCTCCCACGTATCTGTACGAACACTCATACGAGTACGCCGCTTATGGCGAACTGGTTTCGGCGTGATGCCGTATAGCGATGGCGTCGAGTTCAAGTTCAACGTGTCCAAGAAGTGACCGCGGTGATTGCTTCATAGCATCGAGGGCCTTGGAATTCCAGTGATTCCAAGGCCCTTGTCTATACTGTATTCAGTCGTCGCCGCACCAGATCGTGTTGAGATGGGTTTGGTGTGTGTCTGATTGGGAGGAGCGGATATGACCGGTTATGTGTTGCGTCTGTATGATGTTCCGCTGCTCCAGTTCGATGCCTCGTACGGTGAGGGGCTGTTGGCCGGCAAGGTCGAGGCGCATGTCCGTTGGTTCGACGAGTCGAAGCGGATGCTGTTGCCGTTCCCGTTGGCTCCGGAACCGGATGACACGAAGCTCACTACTTGGCTGGAGCGGCGGACCATTCCGAAGAACCGTGAGTTCGCGGCCCAGATTCTCGCGCAGGCCGGGTTGAACATCGCGGATACGCTGGGCATCATCGAGTTGTGCAAGGGGCTGTCGGTCAACGATTCGTTCTGGGTGGAACGTGATGATGAGGATCTGAAGTTTGCGGACATCAATCTGTATGACAATCCGTTGGACGAGACGCTCGCGATCGTGGCGTATACGGGGTACACGTCGAGTGAGAAGCATGCGATCGGTCTGTCGAGCGAGTGGACGACGGATGGCCAGTTCCCGAAGGCGTGGCGGCATACGGGTGGTGGTCTTGAATTGTGGAAGGCCGGTTCCGAAGGGTATGCGAACGCCGGACTGGAGCCGTATTCCGAGTATCTTGCCTCGCAGCTGGCACGCAAGATCGGCGTGAACGCAGTCGATTACCGTATCGCCCGTTGGAAGGGCAAGCTGGCTTCGGTGTGCCCTTCCATGAATTCGAAGGATGTGTCGTTCGTGCCGTTTTACGCGGCTACACAGCTCGCCTCGTTCCCTGAGATCCTCGCGGTCGCCCGTGCCGTGTCCGTGGAGTCGTTCGAGGCGATGCGCACGATGCTGGTGTTCGACGCGCTTATCGTCAACCAGGACCGTCACGCCAACAACCACGGCTTCTTACGCGACAACCACACCGGTCGTATCCTCGGCCCGGCCCCGTTGTTCGACCACAACATGTCACTGTTCAAGAACGACATGCGCTCCGATTGGGAGCATGGCGCGTGGACGCCGAAAGTGTTGGAGGAACGTCAGCCGTCGAACTCGCGCATGACGTTCTACAACCAGTGCGAAGCCATCATGGGAGCGGCACAGCATGAGATGCTGCGCAAAGCATTGGACGTCGCCTTGGAGAACGATCCGACATACCCGCTTGAGGACGGCCGCATCGAAGCATTGAACGAGTACCTGCACGCCGCGGCCCGAACGCTGCTTGACATCCCCGTGGTGAACGAGTCGAAGCTCGCCACCCAGCTCGACACGTTGCAGCCCGCCATCGAATATGCGCCCGTGATTCGCAACAACAGCCTGCTTGAGGAAGAATAATTGGTCGAGTTCAAGTTCTCCCCAACGTCTAAGAAGTGATTGTCGGGTAGTGTAGAGGGCCTTGGGATTTCGGTAATTCCAAGACCCCCTGTCATATGTGGAATCAATGGTCGCATGTGTGTGCCGTGTCGGGAATGACGTATTCGAGGTCTGCGCATGGGCACGCTTTCATCAAAGTGGGTTCGAACTTGTAGCTTCACCCCAGGCTTCTTCCGCCGTGCGATGGCGTGTGTTGCATGCCGCCCGCGACCTTGCCGTCGAGATCGTTCCTCACGGCCGCCGTAATGGCCTATTGTCCATAATTTTGCAGATGTCTAAATCTATGCTATCTTGACATCTGTAAATATATGGACATGTGAAAGATTGGATATCATGGCGAATGACATGGCATGCCAGCGAGTGACAATCAATGGCCAGCGGGAAAGCGATCAGAAGGATATCGCCGTTGTCACCGGCGCGTCATCCGGTCTGGGGCCGCATTTTTTGAGGCGATTGTCAAACGGTATCGCGATCTTGACGAGATCTGGATCGTCGCCCGACGCGAGCAGCGGTTGCGTGCACTCGCCGAGCGGCACGGCGATTCACACGCGCGTATTCGGGGCATCCCACTGGATCTGACCGGGGTTGACGCCTACGGGAAATTGACGGTGCTGCTGGAGGATTTGCGGCCGAATATCCGTGTGCTGATCAACAACGCCGGCTATGAACGCGAGGGCGCGCTGCGCGACATGGACCCCGTGGACATTCGCGCCATGATCGATTTCAACACGACGGCCATGACGCTGGTCAACCGCGTCTGCCTGCCATACATGGGCCGGGGAAGCTTCGCGGTAATCACTGGATCAGTGTCGTCCTTCGCGCCGATTCCCTGGCAGGCCGTGTATTCCGCGAGCAAGGCGTACACGCGGTTCCTCGCCCGCGCGTTGCATGAGGAGGAACGTGCGCGCGGCGTCAATGTAATGCTGTTCAGCCCCGGCAACATGGACACCGAAATGAACGTGCGCGGCGCCGCATCCGGTAAACTGGCTCGGCTGCCGTACCTTGATTTGCGCAGGGAAACGGCGAAGGCGTTGGCGAAGGCCGAACGCGGATGCGCGAACTACACGCCGCTGATGTTCTACAAGCTGTACCATGTGTTCGCCAAGCTGGTGCCGACCACGTTGGCCGTGCGCGTCACCAGTCTCAGGTCTGGCGGTGCCGTAAGTCGGGGTTGATGGTCATGGCCGGTTCGCATCATCCCTGTCGTTACGAGGAATCCAAACACAGTCACCGGCCGGAGGTGACGGTAGATGTTGTACCGTATACTCCGCAATGCAATATCTTGTATTGAAGGAGACGGATATGCCGTACATCAGGGCTCGTGTTGCGGGAGATGGATCAACGGAAATCGCAGCCAAGGTTGCGGATTTGCTCACCGGTCTGGCGGTGGACGTTCTCGGGAAGCAGCGTGACGTGGTGTCCGTGGACGTGGACTTCGCGGATCCTGCGTGCTGGTTCGTCGGCGGGTGGTCTGTGCCGGATCGTGGCGAGGGCACATTCTATGTGGAGATCAAGATCACCGAGGGCACCAACACCAAAGGTGATAAGGCGTTGTTCGTTCGGCGTGCGTTCGATGGCATGGCGGCGATTCTCGGAACGGTGTCCGAAGCCAGCTACATCGTGGTTCAGGACATGCGTCCAGACTCGTGGGGTTTCGCCGGTCTCACGCAGGAATACCGGTACATTGCCGGCAGGCTCGCCGCCAAGACTGATGACTGATTCATTGACCGTACCAGCCGGTACGCGGGGACGGAAGGCAGGTCAGCCGAGTCCAAGTAGTGATTGCTGAGTAGTGCCGAGGGTCTTGGAGTCCTAGTGATTCCAAGACCCTGATTTTGTAATGGCATGTGAGATAGCTTTGCCGCCGTTGATCGCGGATAACGGTCAGCCGTTGCGTCTGCAATGGTAAGGAGCGCTTCCGCCTATTCCGTTTTCCGATGCAAAGAAGCGAATAACGGAGCAACGCTGACCAACCGCTTATGCTCTCCTCAGTTCGTCATTTCTCGGTCTCGCCATTGGCGTGGGGTGGCGTCCATGTGCTGCCGGAACACGTAACTGAAATAAACGGGTGACGAGAAACCGCATGCCTGCGAAATCTCCTTGATGGACATGGTTCCCTCGGACAACAACTCACGGGCCTTGCCAAGGCGATAATCGGTGAGGTAGTCGATTGGCGTCTGCCCGGCATATGTGCGAAACAGTTCGCAGCAGACGCGACGGTTGACTATGCCGGCTCGCGCGATGTCGTCAAGGGTGATCTTTTGTGATGCGTTGGCGCGGATGAAGGCCATCATAAGCAGGAACGATCTGAACTCAGGCCCCGGATCGTTTGCCGTGGCATGTGCCGATGAAGGAGTTGGGTATTCCGAGGTCCTTTGGTCCACCGTCTTGGGTTCGGCGGTAATGGTTCCTTCGTTGATTCTTTCCAACGCCAGAAAGCACAAGCGTGCGGACTGGGCGACTGCCGGCAGCACCGTCAGCGCGTCGCCTGTCTCCTGTTGACTTTCACACCGGGACAACAGTCGTTCGAGCTCGTCGATACCGAACAGCAACGTGCGGTCCCGTTCGCGGGTTGAGTCGAGTACGACGTAATCAGGAGCGGTGTCATCCATGCGTTTGAGCATGGCGGCTGCCAGTGGCGCGTACATCGCGCCTAGCAGTGAAGCATCGATTACCGCCGAGACGAATCCGGCATCGTCGCCGTCGTCGCATACCAGATAGTGCATGCGACGCGAGTTGATGAAGATGCCTTCGCCTGCATGCAACGGAATGAGCGCGCCGTTGACGAATACGCGTGGATGGCCGTTGAGAACATGGATGAATTCCAAGTCTCGATGCCAATGACACGCCATGCGGAAGCCATAACGATGCATGGAGTCACGTCTTGCGTACATCGGCAATCCCGGCAGATTGTAGTGCGGGGTTTCCGAAAGGTCGGAGAAAATGGTCAGAGGATTGGAACTCTTCGGAGAGGTCTGATCAATCGTTCGCTTAGCGGTCATTGTTGTCACGATTTCTATAGTAATGGAAACTATAGTGATGGTTCGTCTCGTATCTCGTCGAGTTCGTATCACTACTATAACAGTAGTTTCTAAGTGGGTAATGTGAACATATCGATCATCATGTTCACCTTATTTCGATAGTTAATCGTGTTGTCTAGGAAAGGATGCTCATAGTGGATGCCACGAGGACGCGAAGTGGATCCCGGTTCTTCACCGTGCCGGTCGTCACGCTTATCGCATTGACGTTTTTGCTGGGACTGAGCGAGTTCATCGTGGTTGGCGTCATGCAGCCGATTGCCTCGGACATGCGCGTTTCGTTGGCGGCCATCGGTTCATTGGTCTCCGCCTTCGCGCTCGTATACGCGCCGATGACTCCACTCGGAGCGACCGTATCCGCCAAATTCAATCGATTCTATGCCTTGATGGCGATGACGGGCATCTTCTTGGCCGGCAATGTCCTGTGCGCCTTTGCCCTGAATTATCCGATGCTGCTGGTGGGACGCATCGTCATCGCCACAGTGAGCGGACCGCTCGTGGCCGTGCCCATGACGTTCGCACCGGATCTGGTCGGCGCATCTGATCGGCCCCGGTTCATGTCCTGGATCTTCTCCGGCATCTCCATCGCTGCGGTCTTCGGCGTGCCGATCGGTACATTCATCGCACAACAGTTCGGCTGGCGCTGGTCATTCCATCTGATCAATCTGCTGACCGTGCTCGTCATCATATCGATGCTGCGCTGCCTGCCACGCGCCTCATATACAACCGGAGCCACGCGTTTCCTACCACAATTCCGTCTCTTTACCGACGTGCGGGTCTGGTACGGCATGCTTGCGGTCGTTTTTGGAGCGGCGGCGACATACTCCTTCTATACATATCTTTCCCCCATCCTCACCGAGGAAATCGGCGTCCCCGAGCGGTACCTGAGTCTTGCGTTGACCGCGATCGGTCTTGCGGCATTGTGGTCCAATTTGTACAGCGGCAAGTTGGCGGCTCGTGGCACCGGCTCACAGCCTATCATCGGTTTGATTCCGCTGTACCTGTTGCAGGCCGTCTGCCTGGCCGTGCTGCCGTTCGCAAGTATGATTCCGGCGCTCGGGGCCGTGGATCTGCTCGCACTGGCCTGTCTCATGTACTTGCAGAATTCGCCGTCGCAGGTACTGCATACCGCCATCGCTGCCGAACGGTTCCCCTCGTCCATGACATTGGCCTCTTCGATGAACGCGATGGCATTCAACATCGGCATAACCTTGGGCTCCACCATCAGCGGACTGGCCATGACGCATCTGGGACTGCGTTGGCTCGGCCTCTTCGGCGCGGTGCTGGCACTGGGTTCGGTCGGCGTGCTGGTGCTGCTCAAGCGCACGGAATCACGCAACATCTCGTGATGGTTTTGACTGCTGTTTCAACAACACTCAACCCAACAATGAAGTAAGGAGTAACCATGAGAACAGTACTGTGCTCACCCGGCAGCTACATCCAACAGGAGGGTGCGCTTGGCTCGCTCGCCTCGGAATACGTGGAACTCGGTTCAACAGGCGCGTATCTGATCGTCGACCCGTTCATCGACCGGATGTACCACGATCGAATCACTTCGAGTTTCGATGCCTCGAACACTCCATATCATTACGAGGCGTTCGCCGGTGAATGCTCGATGACCGAGGTTCACCGTCATCAGAAACTGCTGGACAAATGCGATGTGGTGCTCGGTATCGGAGGCGGCAAGTCGCTCGATACGGCCAAGGCCGTGGCGCATTTCGCCGAGCTGCCGGTCATCATCGTGCCGACGGCCGCGTCCTCGGACGCGCCGTGTTCGCGGCTTTCGGTGCTGTACACCGACGACGGGCAATTCGACAAGTATCTGCCCTTGCCCAAGAACCCGGAAAAGGTGATCATGGACACGGACGTCATCGCCAAGGCACCTGCCAGACTCCTGACGGCCGGCTTCGGTGACGCCTACGCCACCTATTTCGAGGCTCTTGCCTGCGTCAAATCGAACGCGGTCACCATGGCCGGCGGCCATGCCACCAATGCCGCCGAAGCGATGGCACGCCTATGCCATGATCTGCTCATCGCCGACGGCGTGAAAGCCTTGGCGGCGGCGCATAAGGGTCTGCGCACCCGTGCCTTGGAACAAGTGGTCGAAGCGAACACGCTGCTCAGCGGCATCGGTTTCGAGTCGAGCGGATTGGCGGCGGCGCACGCCGTGCATAACGGCCTGACCGCGCTGGAAGGCACGCATAAGTATCTGCACGGAGAAAAAGTAGCATACGGCACTCTCGCGCAGTTCGTACTGGAGGACCGGCCGATGGCTGATTTCGAGGAGGCGTTCGGCTTCTTCCGCGCGGTCGGCTTACCAACCACCTTGGCCGACATCGGCATTGCAGACGCTACGGACGCCGACCTTCTACGCGTGGGCAAACTGGCCTGCTCGCCGGACGACACGATGGGCAACATGCCGTTCGAGGTCACTCCGTCCGACGTGGCCACCGCCCTGCGTGCAGTGGACTCGCTCGACGCCGTAGTCGGATAGTGGGACTTGTCCGTATGAACGGCCTGTTGCTGGAGAAACAGCCTGATGCCGTATAGCGACATCGTCGAGTTCATGTTCTCCCCAACGTCTAAGAAGTGATTGTCGGGTAGTGCCGTGGGCCTTGGAATTCCAGTGATTCCAAGGCCCTCGACGCTATGAAGCGCATGTGTCCCCGTGCGGATGCGGAAGCATAATGCGCGTTTTCTGCAGGATATGAGTCTGCGCAATCCGCCAATGTTCACCGCGACGTTGCACGGGATATCAGCGCGACGATGCCGAGGGTGACGATGATAACCGCGGCGGCTGCGGCGAAGCTGCCGGTCATTGCGGATTCGTAGGCGTGGGAGGCAATCTGTCGTATCAGGCCGCTCGTTGCTTCCGTGAGCCCGGCGGCCTGTTGGAAGTCCAGCGTCACGGAGCCGGCGGATTGCGGATTCAGCCCGGCGGATTGCGCGAGATCGTGGAATTCCGCCACATATAGTCCACTCTGGATACTGCCGAAGATTCCCACGCCGATGATGGAGCCGAATTGGCGGAACACGGTCAACAGACTGGAGCCGGCGCCGGATTGTTCGATCGGCACCCGGCCCATGGCCCAGCTCAGCATCGCCGGCTGGCCGATGCCCAATCCGAATCCCGCCACGGTCTGACCGATCAAAGCTGTCAGTTGTTTCTCCGCTTCGCCGGGCCACCACATGGCGGCCCCGATCGTCAGCATGCCGGCGGCCAGACATCCCAAGGCCAGCAGACTCGTGCCGCGCGAGCCGATGCGGGAGACGACCCAATCGTTCATCCGCGATCCCACGATGGACGCGACGACCAGCGGCATCAGCATCAGCCCGCCCACCAGCGCCCCGTGACGCAGCACCGTCTCCAAATAGGCCGGCATGATGAAGATGATGCCGTACATTGAGAAGTTCAGCATCATCAACGCCGGCGCGCAGGCCGCGAACGACGGGTCCCGCATCAGACCGATCTCCATCAAAGGATTGCGGGACGCTCGATCATGCAGCACGAATCCTGTGATCAGCACGGCGCCGGTGGCCATCGGAATCCAGGCGTCCATGGCCAGCACGCCATGTTGAGCATTGACCAAGCCTGCCGAGAACAGGGTGAAACCGGCGAACATCATCGCCACCGACATCCACGGCACGTGCAATGACCGGGACTTGTGCGATCCGCCCGTCTGTGGAACGTTCATGTGGATGACCACGATCACAGCGAAGAACACCACGCCGTCGAACCCGAAGATGCCGCGCCATCCCAGCGTCGCGGTAAGCACACCACCGACGAGCGGGCCGAACGGCACGCCTAAGGTGCCGGCTATTGCCCAAGCGGTCATGGCGCGGGACAGTTCGGGGCCTCGGAACAGGATGCCGAGCAACGCCTGACCCATCGGAATGACCACGCCGGCACCTGCACCCATGATCGAGCGAGAGATGAGCAGCACCGGCACATTCCCAGCCATAAGGCCAATTCCGGATGCAATGACGAACATGCCCAATCCGGCAAGCATGGTCTTCAGATGTCCGAGCCGGTCGCCAAGGAATCCTGCCAACAGCACCACGGCCGCGAACACAAGGTTGTAACTGGAAACGATCCACTGCTGCTCCGCCATGCCCGCCCCGAGCGATTCGGCGATGTTCGGCAGCGCCACGTTGAACGCGGTGGTATTGACCATCATCACCAGTTCGGCCGCGCATAGGCAGATCAGGGAACGGTTCAGAGTTCGTTCGTTCATATCAGCCATAAGCCAACCCACTTAAGATACCAATAAGTTTCTTATTAACCGCACATGATTATAGATAATCGCAAATAAGAAACGCCGTGGTATCTTGTAAAAAGGCGACGTGGACGACCGCCGGGCCGCAACACCCATGCCGCGTATGGAGATGAACCTATGGAAGCGAGCATTGAATCGAAACAGACACGCCGCCGGGGCAAGGCCTTGGAGGCCGCCATTCTCGAAGCCGCATGGGAACAGCTGTCCGCATGCAGCGCCGAAGAGTTCACCTTCGACAACGTGGCCGCCAGGGCGCACACCAGCAAATCGGTGCTGTACCGCCGATGGCCGAACCGTACGGAACTGTTCGTGGCTGCCGTGAGGCAACACCGTGGCCGCGCTTCCATCGAACGCCCGAACACTGGAACGCTCAGGGACGACGTCATTTCCATCCTGCTGCAGCTCAATCGCAAACAGTCTGACGCGGTAATGGTGCTGGCCAAATTCGGCGTCTACGCCGACTGGTTTGGCGTGAGTGCGCACGAACTGTACGAGCGCACGATGATCAGCGACCGGCCCAGCATCATCGTGGCTATCGACAACGCGCGGGCACGCGGCGACATCACCTGCGAACTGCCGGAATCCCTGCTGCGCATGCCCGGAGAGCTTGGGCGCGCGATCATCCTGCGCGACATGCGGCCCTTATCTGAAGCGGACATTATCGCCACGGTCGACGAACTGTTTCTCCCGCTTGTCCATTACTACGAGCATCGGGCGAGGGCTGCCGCTGACAAGGAATGCTCCGATGAATGCGCGGGAAGGAGCGGTGAACGTCCAGACGGGATTTGCTGATCGGTATGGCCTGATTGGTGTGGCCGACATCGCCGGATCGGAATCTTCGCCGGGGCTGTGCGGCTGCTGCGTATCTCGATGCTGGCCGTAGGTGGTTGGGATCGAGTTACAGTGTTCAACGGCAAGAATAATTCGGACAAGAAAGAAGGTATCGTATGACAGAGCAGACGATGATCACGCTCAACAACGGCACGGTCATCCCGCAGGTGGGCCTCGGCGTGTTCCGCACGCCGGACGGCGACGTCACGGTGAACGCCGTGCAGGCCGCGCTCGAAGCTGGCTACCGTCACATCGACACGGCGATGATCTATCGCAACGAAACGTCGGTCGGCGAGGGAATGCGCCGGTCCGGCGTGCCGCGCGAGGACGTGTTCGTGACGACCAAGCTGTGGAACGACGACATCCGCGCGCATCGCGCGAAGGCCGCGTTCGAGGAAAGCCTCGACCGTCTCGGCTTCGACTACGTCGACCTGTATCTCATCCACTGGCCGGCCGACGGCTGGCAGCAGGCGTGGGACGACATGCAGGAGATCGCCGCGTCGGGACGGGCCAAGGCGATCGGCGTGAGCAACTTCCACCAGCATCACATCAACGAGCTGCTCGCCAACAGCGACGTCGTGCCGGCCGTCGACCAGATCGAATCCTCGCCACAGTTCACCAACCAGGAGCTCGTCGACTTCGTGCACGGCCACGGCATGGCCGCGGAGGCGTGGAGCCCGCTCGGCGGCACCGGCGGCAACCTACTCGGCGAGCCGCTGCTGGCCGAAATCGGCGCGAAGTACGGCAAGTCGGCCGCGCAGGTCGTGATTCGCTGGCATATCCAGCGCGGCATGGTCGTGCTACCCAAGTCCGTGCATGCGGAACGCATCAGGCAGAACATCGACGTGTTCGACTTTGCGCTGACGGCCGATGACATGGCCGCGATCAACACGCTCAGCACCGGTCATCGCAACAGCGCCGACCCGGACAACTTCGATTTCTGACCGTTTCCCGACTGGCTATCAGCGGCGGTGGATTGCGGCGTCGCGGAGCACGGCGCGGCTGTTGACGCGACAGCTGACAAAACCGTGCCCCGTTGCGCTGTTGTCGCACGAGCCGTGCGTCCGTGACCATTGGCGGCGGTTCGCACGGCACGTGTGCCATAATCGGGTGCATGAGAATTGTGATTCAGCGCGTGTCGCAGGCGAGCGTCGATGTCGTCAACGAATTGGGGATGCTTGACCCTACGTTCGAACCGCAGCAGATCGGTCCTGGATACATGATTCTGGTGGGGGTTTCCGATGCTGATGGTGATGCGGAGGTTGCGTGGCTTGCGCACAAAGTGCTCAATCTGCGCGTGTTCGAGGACGAGCAGGGCAAGATGAACCGTTCCATTCAGGACATCGGCGGCGAGATTCTCTCGATTTCGCAGTTCACGCTGTTCGCCGACGTACACAAGGGCAACAGGCCCAGCTTCATCCGCGCCGGCAAGCCCGAACATGCCGATCTGACGTGGATCAAGTTCAATGAGGCGTTGCGTTCCGGGGGAGTGCCGGTTCGGGAAGGGCGATTCGGCGCGCACATGCGCGTTGGATTGGTCAACGACGGCCCGGTCACGATCGTCGTCGATACGGACGTGGACATGCCGCATAAGGCGTGAACGTGCGTTTTCGCCGTTCGCATTTGTCGACATGGTTAGATCAAATGTTCGACACGCTGATCGAACGAAAGTTCGATTATTTGATATGCTGATTATAACGGGGCGAAAGTCCCGCGGAAAGGATGGTCATCATGGGTGATGCAGTCAACGAACAGCAGGGAACGCAGCAGGCGACTGCGACCGGTGCGGCGCAGAAAGCCTCGCCGAAACTGCCCGAACCATACGAGAAGACCACATGGCACAGCATCGCAATCGATGGCCGGGAACTGCGATACAACGCCACCGTCGGCACGATCAACATCGATTCCGGCAAGGTCAAGCCTGCCGCCAGCATCTTCTTCACCGCTTTCAGCCTGACTGACGACTCCGGGGAAACAGACCCCGCACGGCCGGTCACGTTCATTTTCAACGGCGGTCCCGGTTCGTCCACCACGTTCCTGCTCATGGGGTCCATCGCGCCCAAGCGCATCGACGTGCCCGACGCCGCACCTGTTCCGGCGGCGCCTTACCATCTGGAGGACAACCCGTACACGCTGCTGCCGGACTCCGATCTGGTGTTCATCGACGCCGCAGGCGCGGGCTTCTCCGAAATCCTCGACGCTGCCAAGCCATCGCTGTGGTCCGTGGACGGCGACGTAGCCGGGTTCAGCGCGTTCATCCGCGCCTACCTGAGCAAATACCACCGCTGGAACTCGCCCAAGTACGTGCTCGGCGAATCGTACGGCACCACGCGCGGGGCTGCGCTCGCATATCGTCTCCAGCAGGACGGCGTCGCACTCAACGGTCTCACACTCATCTCCAACATTCTCGACTACGCCTACACGCTCGACACGTCCGACCAGTTCTACATCGGCTACTTCCCGACCTTTGCGTCCGTCGCCAAATACCATGGCCACGCCGCCTCGGACACGGAAACCGCCGAACACCTGCAGCAGGCCCGCGCGTTCGCCAACGGCCCGCTGCGTCTCGCGCTCGCCGCTGGAGCCTCGCTCGATGACGCCACCAAGCGTCGGGTCGCCGAACGGTACGCCGAACTGACTGGATTGGATGCGCAGTACGTCTACGATTCCGATCTGCGCGTCGTGGACATGCGCTTCCGCAAGGAGCTGCTGCGCGGCGAGGAGAAGATCGTGGGCCGTTACGACGGTCGCGTCGCCGGCTACGATCTCGACCGTGTCAACGACGAGGAGACGTTCGTGGTCGACGACGCCTTCCTTGATCCGGCGTACTCGAGCCTGTGCAACGCATACCTGCGTGACGAACTCGGCTGGGACCGTATTCCAGAACGCCGGGGATTCGCCGACTTCGACTGGAGTTCCACTGAGCCTGGCAAGGGCTGGACATGGTGGCATCATCAGCCGGAGGGCACCAAGTCCTCGTGGGGAGGCAATATCCCGTTCCCGAATGTGCTGCCCGACCTCGCAGCGGCCGTGGCCCATCAGCCCACGCTCAAGGTGCTCATCGGCAACGGCATCTACGACCTGTGCACGCCGTTCTTCCAGACCGAATACGACATCGACCATCTCGGTCTGCCCAAGCCGTTGCGCGGCAACATCGCCTTCACCTACTATCCGGCCGGACACATGCTCTACTCGTCCAAGGAAAGCCTCGCCAAGTTCTGCAACGATCTCAAGCGTTTCTACAACGCGGATGTCAGCGGGCTCGCCGACATCAACGAGCGTCCGGTTCAGCCGGCGCAGGACATTCGGTTGTAGCGGGACGCGGATCGCCGGTGGCCTGTGTCGGGTTGAGGCTTCTACGCGGTGAATGTCCTCGGACATGTGCGGGAAATGCGACGATGGAACGTCCGTCATCGCATTTCCCGGCTCCGTGCGGCATGATGGGTCGATGCGCGCCGCGCAACATTACAGGCCGTTTGTGCAGAAGGGAATAGCCAATGGGCACCAATGTTGATCTGTCGAAACTGGATCTGTCGAACGTCGACCTGTCCAAGCTCGACCTGTCGTTCATCGACCGAATCGTGCTGTGGTACGGCAGCCTGCCGGACTCCGTGCGCACCCTGATCACCGTCGCAGTCGGCGCTGCGATCGCTTATGCGGTGTTCCGTATCGTCGTCAAAATCATCAAGGGCATGATCGGCGCGGCCGTCGCCGCCGTACTCGCCTTCCTGCTCACCACGGTTCCCGGCAACATGCTGCTGTCACAGGCATTCGACCGCGTCGAACAGCAGATTTCCACTAGTCTGACCAGTCAGCAGTGATCACCAACACCATTCACCCGTCTTTTCGAAAGGAAACCACCATCATGGAACAGCAGCAGTACGTGTGCGCCAAATGTGGATGCCGACAGTACGTGAGCGATCAGTTCCAGGCCACCGGAGGCAATCTGGCCAAACTGTTCGACGTGCAGAACAAGAAGTTCATCACCATCAGCTGCAGCCAGTGCGGCTACACCGAACTGTATCGGGCCCAGACTGGCACCGGCATGAACGTCCTCGACTTCCTCATCGGCGGCTGATCGCCCGGGGCGGGGCATGTTCGAGGCCAAAACGGCGTAGGGCGTTGTGGCTTCGGCGTCACCGATCGCGGCGCGGGCTTCCTCCACATAGATATCCGCACCGTTTCGGTACCATAGTGGTCGGGATCGAAACCCATGAGAATGAAGGTCTTCGTATGAACATCACGCATGCGCTTACGTCAATCACCCAGGCATCCAAGGAGCCGGTGTTTCTGCTGTTGCACGGATGGGGATCCAACGAACACGATCTGCCGAGCCTGCTCACATACTGCGCGCCGGGAGGAGATTACGCATCGCTGCGCGCGCCCATCGAATACGGTATGGGGTACACGTGGTTCGGCAAATGGGAATACGATGGCGTGCCCACCGGAGAGTCGCTCGACGAACAGGCGAAGGTCGCGGGGGACGCCATCGCGGCATGGGTAACAGACAACATTCCTGACGACCGGAAGATCGTCGTCATGGGCTTTTCCCAGGGCGGACTGCTCGCCGGCGAAATGCTTCGTCTCGACCCGGACCGCTATGCCGCGGCCGTCAGCTTCTCCGGATTCCTGGCACACGGCGCCTTGCCTGGAGATGAACGCCTCGCGCAGCTTCGCCCGCCCATGTTCTACGGGCACGGTTCGGCAGACGACATCTTTCCGGCCGAGGAGGTGCGCGACATGTCCTCGTTCTATCAGGCGCACACCACGCTGACCGAGAAGGTGTATCCGGGCATGACGCACAGCATCTGCATGGAGGAAATGCGCGACGGGGCCGCATTCCTCACCGACAACGGCCTGACACGGCCCCGAATCTGGTAGCGGCAGGCAAGACGCGGGAATCGGCCTGAGCATGCACATCGTGGAAACGGTGCGGCAAATGCTCACGAAGAAGGCCCCGGAGATCGAAGAAGAGCAGGACGGAGCAGTACATGACGGCCCATACGGATGAGGACACGCTGGTATCGGTCATCGTGCCGGTGTACAAGGTGGAACAATACCTTGACGAATGTGTGGAAGGCATCGTCGGACAAACCCACCGCAATCTGGAGATCCTGCTCGTGGACGACGGGTCGCCGGACCAATGCCCGGCCATGTGCGACGCGTGGGCCGCGAAAGACGGACGCATTCGCGTCATCCACAAGAAGAACGGTGGACTGTCCGACGCGCGCAACGCGGGACTCGAACGGGCCACAGGCGATTGCATCTACTTCGTCGACTCCGACGATATGGTCGATCCCCGGCTCATCGAACATTGCCTTACCGCCATGCGCGAACACGATGCCGACCTCGTCATGTTCCAATTCGACACAATCTCCGAGAACGGTGTGCCGTTGATTTCCGACTACAAGCACAACGATTTCGACGAAGTCATGGTCATGACCCCGGTCGAAGGCATCAAGGCCCAGCTCAAAGCCGAAATCGACGGCTACTTCTGGTCCTTTCTCGCCGCGACCCCCATCTACAAAGATCACGACTTCTCATTTCCCGTCGGTCGCAAGATCGAAGACATGGCCCGCATCTGTAACGTCATCGGCGAATCGCACCGCATCGTACGCATTCCCGAAGTGCTCTACCACTACCGGCTGCGAGGCGGATCCATCACCAGCGCATGGTCACCGCAACTCATGCGCGACTGGATGAAAGCCGCGGACGATCGGGAAACATACATTCTCGAACGCTATCCCGAACTCAAGGGGTTCATGCGGCTGCAGCAGCTCACCTTCTTCGCGAACCTCGACTACGAGACGATCCGCCAAACCGTCACCGCCAGCCTCAACATCGACCCGGAAGACGCCGACGAAATGCGCCGGCGCATCGACCGGCTGCGTAGGGACATTGCCGACAACCACGACGAAGTCCCCGAATCCACGCGCTCGCTACTTGACCTGCTCAGGGACTCCGTGGACGATGCCGTCGACGATTTCAAAGAAATGCGCGACGACTGGAAGCGCATCGGCCGCGGCTGGAAGGAATACATGCACGAACGCACCGAACAAGCCGGTCAAAACCAGGCAGAACACGGCAAAACCGGCCGTGACGGAATCGGTCTTGCCGGCAGGATCGCACATGCCGCCAATCCGTTGCGCAAGTCGGGACAATCCGCCGTAGACGAGGTGCGATGATGCGCGCGTTCGACTTCGACGGCACCATCTACGACGGCGAAAGCCTGTTCGACCTCTACCTGTACAGCGCCAGACATGATCCGAAAGTGTTCCGCCACATCGCACCGGTGCTGCGCTACGCGATCAAATACAAGCTTGGACGGGCCACACTCGAACAGATGGAATACGGTGTGGGGCGCATCGCCCGCAAATACCTGCGCGACCTGTCCGAATCGCGGCGGGTGAACGACCTGTGCGGCAACGGGCTCGACGTGGTGCTCGACGACGTCGCACACCTTGCCGACGAGCCGGCCGAAACGTTGCAGTCGGTCGGGGACGAGGTGCCGCGCCCGCCGTCCGGTGGTCTCGACGGATTGGTCCGCGCGTTCTGGGACCGCAACATGCGCCGGATCAAACCGTGGTACCGGCCGTTGCCGGACGACGTGATCGTCACCGCATCATTCGACGTGACGGTGGGGGAGGCATGCCGCAGACTCGGCCTGTCCCGTCTCGTCGCCTCGACGATCGACCCGGCAAGCATGGAGGTCACCTACCTGAACTTCAACACGAACAAGCCGAAACGGTTCCGCGAACTGTTCGGCGACGAGCCGATCGACGAATTCTACACGGACAGCCGCTTCGACCAGCCCATGATCGACCTCGCCCGTCACGCGTTCATGGTGAAAGGCGAGCGCATCACCCAAATCAAATAGACGGGCATCAGGCAGAGTTGCGGTCATGCGACAACGACGACGATCATGCGACGGCATCGGGCGTGCCTTGTCCGCCGTTTTGTTATCGTAACGTTCCGTGAACAAGCAGTCGAACGAGCAAAACGGCAACGGACAAGGGCAGTCGGACATGCAACAACGGCGGGAACAGGGCGCGGCGGTCAAAGTGTCCCCGTCACTGGCCCGGCTCATGCTGGTGGTCAACGCGGCCGTGTGGGGCTCCGGATACACGATCCTCAAGCACGTCCAGCAGACCATTCCCACCCAGTGGATGATGGTGCTGCGCATGGGCGCGGCCGCCATCATCCTCGGCATCGTATTCCTGCCGCACCTGCGCCGCATCGGCTTGCGACGGTACGTGATCCCCGGCATCCTGCTCGCGCTCTCGTTCTGGCTCGGCTACATCTTCCAACTGTGGGGCCTGTCACTCACGGCCCCCGGGCGCAACGCGTTCCTGACCGACACGTACTGCGTCATGGTGCCGTTCCTCATCTGGGCGCTCACCAAACGCCGGCCCACATGGCAGCACATCATAGCCACGTTCGTGTGCGTGGTCGGCATCGGCTTTGTCTCGCTCAGCGGAGGCGGGGGAGCGGACCTGTTCCGCATCAGCTTCGGCGACGGCATCACCATCGTCGGCGCGTTCTTCTTCGCGCTCAACCTCGTCACCGTCGGCATGCTCGGCCGCCGCTACGATGCGACAGGACTCATGTTTTCGGAATTCGCATTCACGGCGCTGCTGTTCCTCATCGGCGCCGTGCCGACCGAAGGCGCGCCGCAGGCTGGATGGCTGCGTTGGGATCTTATCGCCGGGCTCGCGTATCTCGTGATCGGCTCGACCATCATCGCCCAACTGTTCCAGACCATCGCCGTGCAGCATCTGCCCACCGCGCAGGCGTCCATCATCCTGAGCACGGAAAGCGTGTTCGGCGTGCTCGTCTCCGTGCTCTTCTACGGCGAAATCCTCACTGCGCAGTCGGTGACCGGCTTTGCGCTCATCTTCTGCGCGATCATCCTGTCCGAAGTCGCGCTGCCCAGCCCGTTCCGCCGGCGGCGCAAGAACGGGGAGCGAGCCGGAGACGACGCGGCCAAAGATGATGCGGTCAAGGCCACGAACGAGGACAAGGACAAGGAGGCCGCGGTGAAGGAGGCGGCGCATGGACCAGATCGCCAGTGAGGCGAAACTGCGCTACCTCGACTTTATCTCGCGCGAGGACCGCATCCGGCACCACCGCTACGTCGAGGAAATGAAACAGTACGATCTCATGCGCTCCGGCGACGGCGCTGCCATCGCAGAAAGCGCGCGGTTGTGGGATTCCGGCCTGTACGGGCATCTGTCCGACGATCCGGTGCGCAACGCGAAATACCGGTTCGTCACGTCGATCACGCTCGCCACGCGCTTTGCCATCGAAGGCGGCATGGACGAGGAGGACGCCTACAACGCGTCCGACCTGTACATTCAGGACATGGACCGGTGCAAGGACGCCAACGACGTGCGCCGACTGCACACCGACATGATGACGTTCTTCACATGGGCCATGGCCGACATGCAGAAATCCGAAATCCACTCCAAGGCCGTGGCCGAAACCATGGACTTCATCCACTATCATCTGCACGAGCGAATCACCGTCGAGCGTCTCGCCGAACACGTCGGCCTCAACCCCACGTACCTGTCCGAACTGTTCGCGCGCGAAACCGGCACGCCGATATCGAAGTACGTTACGGCCAAACGTATGGAAGCCGCCGAGAACATGCTCAAGTACTCCGACTATTCGCTCGGCGAGATCGCGCAGATCCTCGCCTACCGTTCGCAAAGCCACTTCACCAAGGTGTTCCGCGAGCACGCCGGCATGACGCCCGGCCAGTATCGGCGCAAGTACGCGCAGACCGGCATCTGGCCGGAGTAGACAGCTCGGACACGTTGCCGCGACCGTTGGCGTGTTTCGATCGGCCGTGCGCCCGACGTGCCGGCCGGGCCGACGGCGGCCGCCGACGCATGCGGTGACATGCGGCTGTACGTTCGGTGAATTCTTCCCGCGGCGGACGAATTCGCCCGCCCGGCAACGTTGCCGTACGATACGGTAAGACAACGAAGTACGATCCGAAAAGAGGAACACGGCTATGGGAATGCCGCTTGATTTGTATGTGATCCGACACGGAGAGTCGGAGGCGAACGTGATCATCAGCGCCGGCGAGCAGGGCGATAACTCGCTGTACACGCAGGACAACGTCACCGTGCCCGACCGGTCGTGGCGACTTACTTCAACCGGCCGCAAGCAGGCCGACTGCATTGGACGCTGGCTCGTCGACCAGCAGCAGCTGTTCGACCGCTATCTCGTCTCGCCGTTCGTGCGCACGCGCGAAACGGCCGCCACGATGGCGCTGCCGAAGGCGAAATGGGAGGAAACACGCGTACTGCGCGAACGCTCGTGGGGCGAGATCAACACGATCACCAAGGACGACTTCCGCGACAACTACCCGCGCAACTGGATGTTCAAGAACACTGACCCGCTGTACTGGCGTCCGCCGGCAGGCGAGTCGATCGCCGACGTGGCCGAAAACCGCGTGCACAACCTGCTCACGTCGCTCGACCGCAAGTCCGACGCGCAGTCGGTGGTGATGGTCAGCCACGGCGACCTAATGCTCGCGCTGATGCTCGTGCTCGAGGATCTGTCGGATGAAGAGTTCATGCATCGCGCTGCGTCGCCGGAGTGGCAGATCACGAACTGCACGTGTCTGCATTATTCGCGGCGCGATCCGGCGACCGGGCGTACGTACAAGCGGTTCCGTTGGGAGCAGACCGCGCGTCCGGTGCTCAACGAGGAGAACGGCAAATGGGAGGTCCAGGTGACCGACTGGCGCTCGTTCAAGAAGCCGACGCTGTCCAATGGCGATCTGGTGGACGTGGTGCACGCCGTCGACCCGCATCTGTGAGGCCGTCGTCCCTTTGCCCCGCCCTTCTCCCTCGCCCCGAAATGTGAAGTACCGGTGAACAGGCTACAATGGCTCACGATGTGCGGGCGCATGACGTAGCGCGTCCGCTCGGAGAGAACCGAAGGAGTTCACCTATGAAAAGCCTGTTCACCTGGGCGCTGCACGGCGACGGCAAGACGCTCGCCCCCGGCGAGGTCGTCGAACCCGACGAGCGCCTGACCTGGCCGCGGACCGCCGGCATCGGCGCGCAGCACGTCGTCGCCATGTTCGGCGCGACCTTCCTCGTGCCGATCCTCACCGGCTTCGACCCGTCGACCACGCTGTTCTTCACCGCGCTGTCGACCGCCCTGTTCCTGCTCATCAACAAGAACGTGCTGCCGAGCTACCTCGGTTCGTCGTTCGGCTTCATCGCGCCGATCACCGCCGTCACCACCGCGCACAAGGGTATCGCTGTTGCCAGCTTCGGCATCATGGTCACCGGTCTGCTGCTCGCGCTCGTCGGCGTGGCCGTGCACTACGCCGGCTCGAAGTGGATCGACATCATCATGCCGCCGGTAGTCAACGGCGCGATCGTCGCGATCATCGGCTTCAACCTGGCCCCCAGCGTGTGGAACAACTTCAAGGCCGCGCCCGACACTGCACTCGTGACTTTGGTTGCCGTGCTGCTGGTCGCCGTGCTGTTCAAGGGTCTTGCGGGCCGACTCAACATCCTGCTCGGCGTGATCATCGGCTATGCGTACGCGTGCGTGCGCGGCCAGGTCGACTTCTCCGCCATCGGCAAGGCCGCGTGGATCGGCTTCCCGCAGTTCCACACGCCGCAGGTCGACTTCTCGATCCTGCCGATGTTCCTGCCCGTCGTGCTCGTGCTCATCGCCGAGAACGTCGGCCACGTCAAGTCCGTTGCGCAGATGACCGGCCGCGACTACGACAATCAGATGGGCACCGCCCTGTTCGCCGACGGCCTCGGCACCGCGATCGCCGGCTTCGGCGGCGGCTCCGGTACCACCACGTACGGCGAGAACATCGGCGTGATGGCCGCCACCAAGGTCTACTCGACCGCCGCGTACTGGTGCGCCGCCGGCTTCGCGCTGCTGCTGAGCCTGTGCCCGAAGTTCGGTGCGATCATCAACACCATTCCGGCCGGCGTGCTCGGCGGTGTCACCACGCTGCTTTACGGCATGATCGGCATGATGGGCATCCGCATCTGGGTTGAGAACAAGGTCAACTTCGACAAGCCGCTCAACATCATGGTCGCCGCAATCGTCATGATCATCGCCATCGGCCAGTTCGAGTTCGCGTTCAGCGGCATCCAGTTCAACGGCATCGCCATCGGCACGATCGTGATCCTCGTCGCCTACCACGGCCTCAAGGCCATTGGCAAGGCGACCGGCACCATCGCCAAGGACGATCCGGATATCCTGTAGTCCGCGGTCCGGCTACCTCGGATTTGGCTCTTGCGGCCGTCAAGGCTCCCTTCGTGCGAAGGGAGCCTTTTTGCTGCGCGTTGAGGTAGTCTATGGTCGCGACCGGAACGCGCCGGGTGTGACGCCGACGCGTTTGCGGAAGACGTTCACGAAATAGCTCGCTGTGGAAAAGCCGCACGCCCGTGCGATCTCTGCAACCGACCCGTTCGTCTCGCGCAGAAGCCGGCGCGCTTCTTCGACGCGGCGTTCGGTCAGGTATTCGTTCGGTGTGCGGCCCACGTACCGGTTGAACAGGATGCAGCACTGGCTTCGGCTGACGCCCCCGGCGGCCGCGATGTCGTCCAGTCCGAGCGGATCGCGGAACCTGCGCTGGATGATGCCGGTCATTTCCAGCACGCTCATGCGATTGCCCTGCTCGGCGGCCATGTCGTTGCCGGTGTCGCCTGGCTGGTTCGGTTGGAACCGATCGAGCACCTTGTCGCACAATTCAATCGCGGCCGCCACCGCTGGCAGCGGATCGGCGACAATGACGGCCGTTGTCGTGCCGCTCGTGCCATTCGTCCCGGTCGTCCCGATCGCCGGGCCACGTGCCGAGACGCGGCCGTCGATATTGCTGTCGGCGATGCTGCGGACGACGCTACCCGCGGCGTCGCCGCCGATGCTGATGACGGCGTCGGCGTTCCGGTCGGCGCGACCTCGGCGACCGCCGTGCATGCCGCCGCCCGGCATGAGCCGGATCACGCGTTCGATCGCCGTCAGCACGTCGCGCTGCCAGTCCACGTCCGGCGTCAGATGCAGAAAGTCCTCCATATGCTGTGCGAACGCGCGTTCGCAGCGCGCCGTGGTGTCCGCCGTCAGATTCTCGAATAGCGTCGGGCTGATCACCGCACACGAGAACCAGGTTTCCCGCCGTTCGGGAGAAAACCCGTAATGCAGACGGCTGGAATTCACCACGATGCCTTCGCCGGGGCGCAGTATCTCGACATGTCCGTTGACGAAGTAATGCAGTTCGCCGCTGACGACGTGAATGAATTCGAGATCGCGGTGCCAATGGCATGGGCAGCGATAGTCGGGGAAACTGGACAGCGGATCGCAGTATGCGTAGATCGGCAGTTCGGGAATGTTGTAGTAAATACGCTCAGACAGATCCGAAAACACAGTGACCCGCTTCGTTGGCGACGCCATGGCCCCTCCTATGTCTTGGAACAGCAGTCAATCTACTATTTTGATATTACCGTGGCGGGAAGTTCAATAAATGCACAGGTGTCGGCATATCTACTGATTTATTATAAAAACATCTTCCAGCTGCAGAGGAAGATCGCAAAAAGCTAAGAAACAGCAACCTGCCGAAGCAAAGGTGTGGACGATTTCGTTACACCGGGACATCTTCGGACGCATAGATCAAGGAGTGATTGCGATGCGTGACCATGCACTGAAGAACAATGCCGAATCCATTGCCGTACTGTCCGAACTGATTGCCGAAGGCAACCATCTACTCGACCAGTTCTTTGCGTACTGCCGTGCGTGGGTGGCCCGTCAGCTCGTCCAGCCGGACGAGGAGAACTGGTGGGCGATGTGGTATCCGAAGAACGCCGCGCAGATCGCGTGACCGCTGCGCGGATGGCGTGACGGCGACGGCGCCGCGGCGCGGTCATCACGCTTTGTCGTTGCCCGGCGCGCTGCTGGGCGAAACGCGGGTCTAACCGGTTCGATATGCTGACATGAGTTTTGCCGCACGTCGCGGCAACGCTGCGGCGACTGCGCCGCACATACGCCACAATACGCAAGGACGCAAGGAGGCAGCATCATGGCAACATCGGACGGCAAGAAGATCGCGATCGTCACCGGCAGCGCGCTCGGACTCGGCTACGAGCTGGCCCGTCAGTTGATCGGCAAGGGCTGGTTCGTCGCGGGCATCGACTTCAACGCCGAACGCCAGGCCGAACTCGCGGACGAATTCCCGGCCGACTCGTATCGCGGCTTCGTCGGCGACGTGTCCGACGAGGCGTTCGTGCGCGAATCCGTCGCCGCGATCGCCGCGATCGGCCACATCGACCTGCTCATCAACAACGCCGGGCAGCCGTCGTTCAAAGTGCCGACCGGGTACGTGGCGGCCGACGTCGACAAGTGCCTCAAGGGGCTCAAGGGCATGATCCTGTGGTCGGTTGAAACGCTCAAGGCCGACGGCGAGGCCGATCTCAAGATTGCGAACGTGATGAGCACCGCCGCCACGCGAGGCAACGCGAACGAATCCGTGTACTGCGCGACCAAGTGGGGTGAAAAGGGCTACACGCAAAGCCTCAAGGCCGCGTACAAGGGCACGAGCGTGAAAATCGTCGGCGTGTACCCGGGCGGCATCGACACACCGTTCTACCGCGACAGTCACGACTACGTGTCCGAGGAGAAGCAGCACACGTTCATGAACGCGGGCCAGCTGGCCGAAGTGATCTTGTTCAACCTCGTCAACGAGGCGAACCTGACCGTCTCCGACATCCTCATCGAACGCAATTATGTGTGAATGAGCGAGCCGGTTCCCGGGGTTGGCACCGATAATCCCAGGAACCGGAAACCTCACATATATTCACAAACCGTAACACCGTGATCGGCTTGGGCAGTGGTTTTCCCACCGAAAAGCGAACATGACCGGTTCCCGGGATTTTCTCCGAACAATCCTGGGAACCGAAAAAACGGCGAAAGTAGTGGGCATGGGCTACAGTGGCTCAGTTTGCGCACCTTGCGCGAGAACCTGAGATGAAAGGCCACCGTGCCCAAGACCAAAAAATTCGCGAAAAACAATCACCAGAAGCCCTATCGGTCCAATAAGGGTTATAAAGGCCATAAGGGCCATAAGAACGACACGCCCGCCAAGTCGTTCACCGGAGAGACGGCCGAACCGTTCGCCGTCACCACGACCGCTGCCGACATGGAGCCCGTTCCATTCGCCGAGCTCGGCGTGCCCGATCCGCTGCTGCGCGTGCTCGCCGCCGACGGCAAGACGGAAGCGTTCCCCATTCAGGCCGACACGCTGCCCGATTCCCTGCGAGGCCGCGACGTGCTCGGCCGCGGCCGCACCGGCTCCGGCAAGACGCTCGCCTTCTGCATCCCACTCGCCGCCCGCCTGTGCCAGGCCGCATGGGAGCCGGGCATGTCGATGGCCGACTACCGCCGCAACGTCAAAGCCGTGCGCCAAAGCCGGCTCGAAGAACGTCGCGCCGATGATTTCATGCCGCATCCGCGCGGACTCATCCTCGCGCCCACGCGCGAGCTCGCCAACCAGATCAACGACGTGCTCCAGCCGCTCGCCCAGATGGCCGGTATGACCACTACCACCGTGTACGGCGGCGTCAAATACAGCCGTCAGATCCGCGATCTCAAGTCCGGCGCGGACATTGTCGTCGCCTGTCCGGGCCGTCTCGAGGACCTGCTGCGGCAGGAAGCGCTTGTCCTGTCCGACGTGCAAATCGTTGTGCTCGACGAAGCCGACGAAATGGCCGACATGGGCTTCCTGCAGCCGGTCAAGCGCATTCTCGCGCAGATTCGCGCCGACGCGCAGCACATGCTGTTCTCCGCCACGCTCGACCATGGCATCGACGAGGTCGTGCGCGAGTTTCTGCGCGACCCGAAGGTGCACAGCGTCGCCGAACCGGCCGACGCGGCCGACACGATGGAACAGCACGTGTTCGAGATCGAGAAGTCCGACAAGAATGACATGGTGCATGCGCTCGCGTCCGGCGTCGGCAAGCGCATCCTGTTCACGCGCACCAAGTTCCAGGCGAAGAACCTTGCCAAGAAACTCACCCAGTCTGGCATCCCCGCCTCCGAGCTGCACGGTAATCTGTCGCAAAACCAGCGCGACCGCAACCTGGCCGCATTCGAGCAGGGCGACGTGAACGTGATGGTTGCCACCGACGTGGCCGCGCGCGGCATCGACGTGAGCGACGTGGAGCTGGTAGTGCAGGTCGACCCGCCGGAGGATCCCAAGTCGTTCGTGCATCGTTCGGGCCGCACCGCGCGCGCCGGCAAGTCCGGCGTGGTCGTCACGCTCGTGGCGCCCGACCAGCGGCGAGAAGCCCGTCGCATGCTCAAGGCCGCCGGCATCAACGTGAAGCCGGTCAAAGTGCGCCACGATTCGCCCGAGGTGCTTGAGCTCGTGGGACAGACCGCCGAGCTCGTGGAAGGCTGGAGCCTTGACCAGACGCAGCCGGCCGGCAACCCGCGCGGGCGCAAGGGCCGTGACCGCAACGGTCGTGGCCGTGGCGGTGATTTCGGTCGCGCGCTCGATCACCTGCCGATCGACGAGCCGAGCAACGCGATGACGGACGAGGAGCGCGACAAGCTCACCGCACGCCTGGAGCATCAGCGCAACGCGGCCAAGAAGGAGCGCCGCCGCCGTCGCGCCGCCGAACGACTGGAACGAGCTTCCCGGTCATCCGCAGCAACGGATGCCGCGCATGACGGTGAGACCCGTGTCGGCGCGCCCGCGACGAACCGCGCCGATCGCCGTTCCGGACTGAACGATCCGGATGCGGAGCGCCGCGACTATTTGTTCGAGCACCCCGAAGAGCGCCGTGGCGGCAAGCCCGGCACCGGCCGCAACCGTAGCGAACACGGCGAGCGCAATGATCGCCATGATCGGACCGGTCGATACGATCGTCGCGATCGCAATGATGACCGTCGCACACGCCAAGTTCGCGAACGCGGCGGCAACAACGGCGGCAAGCGCATCCACCGCGACGAAAACCGCATCGTGAGCGATGAGCGCGGCGAAGCCGTCAAACGGCACGAACGCCGCATGGCCGCCAAATACGGCAACACGGACGGTCCGCGCCGCCGTCATTCCAAGATCAAGCGCGCCCCGTTCCGTATGGGCGGCAAGGGCCGCTGACGGTCGTCCGATCCCGTGCACGGTGTCTGGGGCACGGGATCGGCGGTCTCATGGCCGGCCGGAAATCCGCCGGACGCGCCGCAGCGGGCCACGGCATGGTATCGGGTTTCGTTGCCGGGCGCATACGGCATAAGATGATCCCTCGTGACGAATCAAGAACCGCTTCCGCCCGCCGGCGTCGCCACGGCCGGCGGCATCCGCATGCGCGCCCTGCGCACCGCGCTGCCTCTCACCCTGCCGATCGCCGCCGGATTCCTGTTCCTCGGCTGCTCGTACGGCCTGCTCATGCATGCCAAGGGCTTCTCGTTCTGGTATCCGGTGTGCATGGCGTACTTCATCTTCGCCGGGTCGATGGAGTTCGTGACCGTGAACCTGCTGTTGTCTGCATTCAACCCGATCGCCGCGTTCCTGCTGGCGATCATGGTGAACGCGCGGCATCTGTTCTACGGCCTGTCGATGCTTGAACCGTATCGCGGCACCGGCTGGAAGAAACCGTACCTGATTTTCGCGATGTGCGACGAATCGTTCGCGATCAATTCGTCGGCGACGATTCCGGCGGACGTGGACCGTGGCTGGTTCATGCTGTTCGTGAACCTGCTCAACCGCTGGTATTGGATCATTGGCACGGCGATCGGCTGGCTGGTCGGCGGCCTGCTGCCGTTCTCCACGAAGGGCATCGAATTCGTGCTCACCGCGCTGTTTTTGGTGATCTTCCTCGATCAGTGGATGGGCCAGAAGCGGCATGTGCCGGCGATGGTCGGTGTGCTCGCGTCCGCGTTGTGCTTGGTCCTGTTCGGCGCGGACAGGTTCATGATCCCGTCGTTGGTGCTGATGCTGGTGCTGTTCGTCGTGCTGCGGCCATATTTGGACAAGCCTCGCGACGACGACCGCGATGCGGTGATGGACGATGCCGCGAAGCGCGATGCGACGACGATGGAGGGGGAGTTACGATGACCATGACGTTTTGGCAGTCCGTGGCGACGATCGCGGTTGTCGCGTTCGGCACGATGCTCACGCGGTTTATTCCGTTCCTGCTGTTCCCCGAGTCGAAGGAGCCGCCCCGGTTCATCCGGTATCTGGGCAACGTGCTGCCGTATGCGATGACAGGCCTGCTCGTCGTCTACTCGCTCAAGGACGTGTCGCTGGTTTCCGGATCGCACGGTGTTCCCGAGGCGATCGCCATGCTGGCGATCATCGGGCTGCACGTGTGGAAGAAGAACATGCTGCTGTCGATTGCCGGCGGCACTATCCTCTACATGGCGCTCGTCCAGCTCGTCTTCGTCTGACGCGCAGGCGGTCGGTGATGGAAGCCGGCCGTCGGATGCCTTTTTCGTCGTGGAAAGCGTGCCGAAAGAGCACGGCGGGCGTCAGTCTGCGAGCTGCATCTCATACTTGAGGGTCATGACGCGTTCGGCTGCGCGCGTGGCCTTGTCTGCGAACGCGGCGTCGGCGTGCGCGCGGGTCAGCAGCCCGTCGAGAATCGGCTGCACGTAGGACAGGTCTCCGATGCACGCCAGATCGCCACCCGCCTCGACGAACCGCACGCCGAGCTGATCGGCCGGCACGCCGCTCACGGCCGTCGCCGACAGCGAATCGGACGTGACCACGCCCTCATAGCCGGTTGTGCTACGCAGATAGCCGTCGATGATCGTCGACGAAAACGCGGCCGGATGTTCCGCGTCGATCAGCTGGTAGGTCGCCAGCGACATCATCACCATCGCCGGCTCGGCCTCGCGGATCACGCGTGTGAACGCGCCGATTCCCGGTCCGTCCAACGCCGTGGTCGCGTCGACGATGCCGTCCGCGGTGAAATCCGTGTTGCCGCTCACCGCGCCCAGGCCGGGATAATGCTTGACTGACGCGGCCACGCCGGCGTCATGCATTCCCTGTACGAACGCGATCGCATGATCGGCGTTGCCGTTCGCATCCAATCCGAAATCACGGTTCAATGCGCCGATCGGCGCGTTCGTCGCACGATTCACGCCCACCGTGTCCACGACCGGCGCCAGATCGACGTTGACACCGGCCTGCGCGAGCTGCGCGCCCCACGCCGCTGCCGCGTTCCGCAGACCGGTCGCATCCATGCGCCCCTGTTCGACGGCCGACGGCATCGCGTCAAAGCCGGGGCCTTGCAAGTGCTGCACGAGGCCGCCCTCCTGATCGGCGGTTACCAGCAGACGGTTCCCCTCAGGCGCATACGATTGCAGCGCGTCGGTGGCGGTTTTCACCGCGGCAACTCCGCCGTTCCAGTTGCCGATGAGCAGTACGGACCCGACATGCCGGTTCGCGATCAGATCCTGCAGTACGGACGGATCATTGCCGACGAACAGCGGCGCCATAACCAGCTGACCGATCCGCTCCTCGAGGCTCATCGACGCGACCGCGCGTTTCGCCTTGCCGGCGGGGGAGTCGTCGAGTGGGTTGGGCACGGCGCTCGCTTCGTGGTCATTATGATTCGGCGACGATTGCGGCCGGACGGAGCCGGATTGTCCGGTCGATCCCGGCTCTGATTGTTCCGGTCGCGACGGCCGCGTTTCGGATTGCGCGGGCGCGCCGCCGTTCGCTGCCGACGATCCGGTCTGCGTGCACCCGCACACCGTTACCGTCACGATCAGACACAGCAGCATCGCCAGCATCGAGCGGATGCGCGAGCTCCGGCACCGCACCATCAATCCTTTCACGCGCTTGATTATCGCACATGGGTCCAATCATTCGCCGCACGGATATCCGATGCCAAAGCCGCGCGCGGCGATGGGAGCGTTGCCATCACGGCGGCAACGCGGGCAACGGGACCCCGAAACGCTACGAGAACACGGGAAAAGCTCTGGGCGAAGATCACTCCGCACCTGACGATACGCTGGGAGACATGTCATTTTTCGATGCTTTCGGACCCCTATTTGACCCTGACGAACGCCCTGGCGCAAGTCGGCGCAAGGCCGCGGACGACGATCCGGTGATCCTGGACGTGCAGGCGGACGGCGACGACGCGTCATCGTATCAGGCACCCGACGGCGACGCCGGCCAGCCTCCGCGTCGCCCGAACAATCCGCGCATCGCGCGTCGCCCCAGCCAACCCAAGCCGAGCCGCGGATCGGCGATCCTCATCGGCGTCGTCGCTGCGCTCGCGGTCATCGTCGGCCTGTTCTTCGGCCTCGCCCAGTTCATCACCGACCTCATGTGGTACGGCCAGCTCGGCTTCCAAAGCGTCGTCTGGACGCAGCTGGGCACCAAGGTCGGCCTGTGGGTCGCCTACGCGCTGCTCATGGCCCTGACCGGATTCGTGTCCGCCATGCTGGCGATTCGGGCGCGCCCTGACTCGTCCGACGGTTCGACGATCCGATTGAACGGTGATGTGATCGAAATCGGCAAGGGCGTGGCGTCTAGAACCGCACGTCGCGTAGCCGTCGTCGTGTCGTTGATCGTCGGTGCCGTATTCGGCTCCCAGTTCAACGCGAACTGGGCCGACGTGCTGCTCATGTTCAACGCGCAGCCGTTCGGCACCACCGACCCGCAGTTCGGTCTCGATAACGGCTTCTACGTGTTCGTGCTGCCCGGCCTCAAACTCGTCGTGGCCGCCGTCTCCATGCTCCTGTTTATGGGGCTGCTGTTCTCGCTCGTCACGCACGTGCTCATGGGCGGCGTCCGCTTCACCATGCCCGTGCACGGCCGAGGCATCCTCGACGTGACCAAGCGCGCCCGCCGCCAGATCGCCGTCTGGTTCATGCTCAACATGTTCGCATGGGCCGCACGCCAGGTCATCGGCGTGTTCACGCATCTGACCGAACAGGGCAGCCGCATCACCGGCGCGACCTACACGACCGTCAACGCGACCATCCCCGTTACGTTCGTCATGGCCGCGATCACCGTCATTCTCGGCGTGTTCCTCGGCATTTGGCTCATGAAGTCGCATGCGCTCGAAGGCCCGGCCAAGCCCACCGTGCGTGCGGCCGCCGCGCTCAAGGCATGGCGGGTGCCCGTCGTCGCCATCGCCTCGGCGCTCGTCGTCTCCATGGTGCTCACCGTCGTCTGGCCGATGCTGCTGCAGCGCTTCAAGGTCAACCCGAACGCGCAGGAAATGGAATCTACCTACATCCAGCGCAACATCAAGGCCACGCAGCAGGCGTACGGACTCGACAAGGTGAAGGTCGAACAGTATCAGGTCACCACCAAGGGCGAATCCGGCGCGCTCGCCAGCGAGGCGGACACCACCGCGCAGATCCGACTGCTCGACCCGCAGATCGTCTCCCCGACGTTCAAGCAGCTGCAGCAGTCCAAGCAGTACTACACGTTTGCCGACACGCTCGCCGTCGACAAGTACGAGGTCGACGGCGAAAGCCAGGACACGGTGATCGCCGCGCGCGAGCTCGACCTTGACGGACTTGACAACCGCAACTGGGTCAACGACCACACCGTGTACACGCACGGCTACGGCGTCGTCGCTGCATACGGCAACAAGGTGACCGCCGACGGTCAGCCGAAGTTCTTCGAATCCGGCATCCCCACCCAGGGCAAGCTCACCGACTCCGAGAAGTACGAGCCGCGCATCTACTTCTCTCCGAACGCGACCGAATACTCGATCGTCGGTGCGCCGGAAGGCACCAAGTCGTGGGAGTTTGACTATCCGACCGGTTCCGAGGGTGCAACCACCACGTTCAAGGGCGACGGCGGCCCATCAGTCGGCAACATCTTCTCCCGTCTGCTGTACGCGATCCGCTTCGGCTCCGACCAGATCCTCTTCTCCGACCGTGTGACCAGCGCCTCACAGATCCTCTACGACCGTTCCCCGAAGACGCGCGTCGCCAAGGTCGCCCCGTACTTGACGCTCGACGGCCGCGTCTACCCGGCGGTCGTGGACGGACGCGTCAAGTGGATCGTCGACGGCTACACGACCTCCGACGCGTACCCGTACTCGCAGATGACCGACCTGGGCGCGGCCACCGCCGACTCGACCACGGAAACGTCGGACACGGTGCAGGGCCTCGGCTCGCAGCAGGCCAACTACATCCGCAACTCGGTCAAGGCCACCGTCGACGCGTACGACGGCTCCGTCGACCTGTACGTGTGGGACACATCCGACCCGGTCATCAAGGCGTGGCAGCGGATCTTCCCCGGCCAGTACCACCAGCTCTCCGACATCTCCGGCGACCTGATGAGCCACCTGCGCTACCCGGAAAACCTGTTCAAGGTGCAGCGCGAGCTGCTCGCCAAGTACCACGTCTCGTCGGCCAACCAGTTCTTCTCCGGTGAGGACTTCTGGCAGACGCCCGTCGACCCGACCGAATCCGAGGCCGCGCAGGCCAAGGACATCCTGCAGCCGCCCTACTATCTGACGCTGCAGACCGGCGGCACGAACGAGCCGATCTTCTCGCTGACCTCCTCGTACATCCCCGCCGGCACGTCCACGCGCGAAATCCTCACCGGCTTCCTGTCGGTCGACTCCGACGCCGGCAACGAGCAGGGCGTGATCGGCGCGAACTACGGCACGATACGCCTTCAGGAACTGCCGAAGGACTCCAACGTGCCCGGCCCCGGACAGGCACAGAACAACTTCAACGCGGACGCCGACGTGTCCAAGGAGCTGAACCTCCTGCAGTCCGGTTCCACGAACGTGGTGCGCGGCAACCTGCTCACCCTGCCGCTCGGCGGCGGACTCGTGTACGTGCAGCCCGTGTATGTGAAGTCGAGCGGCTCGACGTCGTTCCCGCTGCTCAAGAAGGTGCTCGTCGCTTTCGGCGATCAGGTCGGCTTTGCCGATACGCTCGACGAGGCGCTTGACCAGGTGTTCGGCGGCGATTCCGGCGCGTCCGCCGGCGACGCGGAGAACGCGGCCGGCGGGTCGGGCGGTGCTACGCCCGGTTCCGGTTCGACGACGAGCGGCGGTTCGGACACATCGAACGGTTCGTCCGGCACGGACAAGGGCAACGGTACAGCGTCCGGCGGTTCGGCGTCCGGCTCGGGTTCGGCGTCGGCGAACGCCGATCTCAAGGCCGCGCTCGAAGATGCTGCGCAGGCGATGAAGGACTCCGACGCCGCCCTGAAGAAGGGCGACTGGTCCGCCTACGGCGACGCCCAGAAGCAGCTGCAGGAGGCGATCAACAAGGCGCTCGAACTCGAACAGCAGTAAGTCGCTTGCCTGCGGTTCGATTATCATCGGCCGAACAATAACGAGGGGCCGCGGTTCATTCCGTCATGGATGAACCGCGGCCCCTCGCGTCATATCACCGTGCGCATATCACCTGTCGTCGTGCATCGTCGCCGCGTGAATGGCGCGACGATCACTCGTCCGGATTCTCGTCGTTCTCGACCGGCCCGAGCAGGACGCGCTCGCACACGTTCACGATGGCCATAAGCAGCACGGTCAATGCGACGATCACGATCGTCGCGGAGAAGATCAGCGGCGTACGGAACGAGTTGTACGCGGCCTGCAGCCAAATGCCGAGACCCTTGCGCGCGCCCAGATACTCGGCCGTCGTCGCCGTGGCGAAAATGTATGCGGCGCTGATGCGCACGCCGCCGAAGATCTGACGGGCCGCCACACGCAACTTGACGTGCCACAGCGTCCACACCGGGGTCGCGCCGCAGGTCAGCGCCACATCCGAATAGAACTGCGGCACGGCCTTGAGTCCACGGATCGTCTGCACGGCGATCGGGAACAGCCCCCAGAACGCGGTGATGACGATCTTGCCGGAAATCTCAAAACCGAACCAGATCAGAAACAGCGGGGCGATCGTGATCAGCGGCATCGTCTGCGCCGCATACAGCAGCGGATACAGAGCGGCGTTCAGCGTGCGGAAGCAGTAGAACGCGATGCCGACCAGAATGCCAGACAGCACGGCGAACGCGAAGCCAACGAATCCCTCGAACGCGGTCACCTGCGTCGCCGGCCACAACGTTGGCCACGCGTCGATCGTCGCCTGCACGATCTGCGTGGGGGAGGAGAACATGCTCGCCGGAATGTGCGCAAGCCGCACCCAGCCCTCCCATACCGCCAACAGCACGATCACGGCCGTCGTCGTCGCAATGCGGTCCTTGACGCGCTCGCGGCGTTCCTCTTGGTCTTTGCGCTGAGTATCCATCGTCACCTTCCCCTTTCCGTGGGGTGTCTCGTTCCTCACAGCCGGAAGGCGACCTGCGGTAAGGTGAGGAGCCCGCGCGCCGTTCCGTCCGAAACCCAACAAGCCGTACGCATACGGCCATATGGCCATGACCCATTATGAACGGTTCGCGGACTTTGCCCGAACGCCGGCCCGGATTGTCTGACGAACCGGTACAATGGCAGTGCTTCAGCGCCAATGTGTGGCAAACCGGCCGGAATGGATTGAGAGCGACGGCCGGGGGCATTGGGCAAGCGGAATCAGGCCCTCCGGTCGTGCTCTGCCGAACTCCGCTTGAAAGCGTCCCAGAGCGCGGCGCGCGGCAATGCCGCGTTGGGAGAAGAAACTGATTTAGGGAATCATCATGACTTTCACGTCAACCATGCGTAAAACCGTCACCCACGTGCTTGCGGCCACCGCCGCCGCGGCCATGGCATTCGCCGTCGCAGGCTGCGGCAACACCGCCAACAACGCCTCCGACACCTCGTCGAACAAGCTCACCAAGGTCACGTTCATGCTCGCGTGGACGGCCGACACCAACCACATTGGTGTGTACGTGGCCAAGAACAAGGGCTACTTCAAGAATGCCGGACTCGATGTCGACATCGTCGCCGTCGCGCAGGCCGGCGCCGAACAGGCTGTGAACAACGGCGTCGCCGAATTCGCGCTGTCCAACCTGTACAACGCGGCCAGCTACACAGACCTCAAGGGCGCGCACATCAAGCAGGTCCTGCAGGTCCAGCAGAAGCCGAGCGCCATCTGGTGCGCGCTCGCCAGCAACACGTCCATCAAGTCCCCGAAGGACTTCGACGGCAAGACCTTCGCCACGTTCGGCGGCAACGAGTCCGACATCGTCATCAAGCGCATGATCCAGAACGACGGCGGCAAGGGCGAGTTCGACAAGGTCACCGTCGGCACGTCCACGTTCAAGACGCTCGAATCCGGCAAGGCCGACTTCGGCGGCTTCTACGCCACCTGGGAGGGCGTGCAGGCCGAAATGTACGGCCCGCAGCTCAACTGCTTCAGCGAGCCCGACTACGGCGTGCCCGGCAACGGCGACGCGATCGGCATCATCACCAGCGACAAGATGATCAAGGAGAAGCCGGACGTCGTGCGCAAGTTCGTGCAGGCCGCCCAGCAGGGCTACGAGTACGCGTACTCGAACCCGGACGATGCCGCAGCCATCCTCTCCAAGGACGCCGCCGACTACAACCTCGAGGAGGCGTTCGTCAAGAAGAGCATGCACGTGATCGTCGATGGCCAGTACTGGGGCGATCCGGCCAAGATCAAGGACGGCTCGTTCGTGCTCGGCACTAACGACTTCGTCGAAACGCAGAAGCGCTTCGATTTCCTCGGCGAGGGCCACGCCTACACCGACGCCAACGGCAACCCGACCGACAAGGTCCCGCAGGCCAAGGACGGCGCCACCAACGAATTCCTGAAGGGAGCCAAGTAACCATGACCCGCCTCGTGCTCGACGTCGACACTGGCATCGACGACACCCTCGCCCTGTGCTATCTGCTCGCCTCGCCCGAGGCCGAGCTCATGGGCGTCGTCGGCACCTACGGCAACGTGACAGCGCGCGATTCCGTGCGCAATAACCATGCCGTGCTGCGACTGTTCGGGCGCGAGGACATTCCGGTCATGCTCGGATGCGAGGCGCCGTCCTGGTCCGACCTGTTCGAGGTCGACGAGGGCTGTGCCCGCTTCCACGGCTCCAATGGACTCGGCAACGTCGATCCGAAGGACTATCTGACGGATGACGACGTTGCCGCAGTCGGCGCAAGTCGCGGCAATACGGACGCCACGCATGATGCGGCGCTCGCCGACACGATCGATGTGACTGATGCGGGCGACGATCTCGCGTCGTCCGCGCGTCCATCCGTTGCTGCATTCCGTACGCGACTGACCAAGTCTGTCGGCGGCGAACGCGTCGACGTCGAGACGACTGCCGAATCCGCGGCGCTCGCCGACGCGGCCGCCGCATCGCGTGAAGGCGCGGGCGTGCGGTTCATCGTCGACGCGGTGCGCGCGTACGGCCGCGACGTGACGATCGTCGCCACCGGCCCGCTCACCGACGTGGATGCGGCCATCCGGTTCGCACCCGACATCGTGCCGAACCTGCGCCTCGTCATCATGGGCGGCTCGCTCACGCAGGAGGGTAACTGCTACGACCTGATCTGCGAAACCAACATTTTCCAGGATCCTGAAGCCGCGAACCGAGTGTTCCGCTCCGGCGCGGACGTGACCATGATTGGTCTCGACGTGACCCACCAGTGCCTGATGACGCGCGCCGACGCCGACCTGTGGCGTGCGACCGGCACTCGCCGCGGCGCATTCCTCGCCGACATGGTCCGCTTCTACATCAACGCGAACGAGGCCAGCGACCCGATCTTCCTCGCCGGCAGCCCGCTGCACGATCCGCTCGCCGCGGCCGTCGCGCTCGATCGGGCGCTCGTCGGCCTGTTCGACGTCAACATGATGACCGAAACGGCCACTGGCAACGGGCACGGCTTCCGCGGACGCACCATCGGCGACCCGACCAGGCTGCGCGAGTCGCGCAAAACATCTCACGTCGCGCTCACCGTCGACGCGCCGTGCTTCACTGCACGGTTCCGCGACCGGCTCGCCGGACTGTGCGCGGCGTAAGCGGCGCAGAACGGGCGATCGGGCTACGACCGTGCACGTGCGACCGGACGGTGTGCGTGACGCGATGATGCGTGACGCACACCGTCCGGTGCTATGGTCGGTAACCATGCTGAACCATGTCATTCGCCCGGCCGAAGACCGGGATCTTACGGCCATCGCCGACATCTACAACGAGGCCGTCATCCGCGGCGGCGCGTCCGCCGATCTCGAACCAGTCTCGCTCGACGCTCGACGCGCATGGGTCGACTCGCATCAACCGCGTACGAAGTATCCCGTCGTCGTCATCGACGTGATCGACGAGACCACCGGCACCCGCGAGACGGCCGGATTCGGTTCGCTCTCGAAATTCCACCAACGCGCCGGCTACGATGGAGTGACCGAACTGAGCTACTACATCGCCGGCAAGTACCATGGCCGGGGACTCGGCACGGCGATGGTGCGCTGGCTGCTCGATGCCGCCGTTTCGCGCGGATTCCGCCACGCCGTAACCATCATCTACGCCGACAATGCCGGTTCCGTCGCGCTCATGCGTAAGTTCGGATTCACCCGCTTCGGCCTGTTGCCCGCGGCCGTCGCCACGGCCGGCGACGATGTGCTGCACGACATGAGCTACTGGTACAGGAAGCTGTGACAGGACTGTGTCATCGGCTCGGTTCTGATCTGAGATATCCGGCTCATGAGGTCACGCGATGGAAAACAGTGTTGATATTCCACCGCATGATCCGCAGCAAGTCACGCGATGGTAGAACGATGTTGATCTGCCGTCGCGTGACCTCGATACACGGTCATGCGATGGAAAAGAATCGTGTCAGCATCGTCGGGTGACGGTAACGCCCGTCACGCGATGGCAAACGAGCAGGAATTACCATCGCGTGACTCTTGCGTCGAAGATGATGCCGTCGCGGATGCAGCCGATGACGCCGGGAACGGGTATGATTCCTGTGTTTGCGCACGATATGAGACGCCGTGACGGCACGGCGCACGGACGAACAGGGGAGTGACATGGCATCCGATTTCTGGCTGATCGTAGGACTGGGCAACCCGGGCAAGAAGTACGAGGACACGCGGCACAACATGGGATTCATGACCGCCGACGTGCTCGCCGAACGCTGGTCGGTCGCCTTCTCCGACCACAAGGGCCTCGCCATGCTCGGCAAGGGCGCGATGAGCCTGAACGGCCGCACCGTCAAATTCTTCCTCGCCAAGCCGCTCACCTACATGAACGATTCTGGCAACGCGGTCGCCTCCATCAGCGCCTACTACCAGATCCAGCCCGACCGCATCGTCGTCATCCACGACGACATGGATCTGGAATTCGGCCGCATCAAGGTCAAGGCCGGCGGTTCCGCGGGCGGTCACAACGGCATCAAGTCCATCGACCGTTCGCTCGGCACGCCGCAGTACGCGCGCGTGCGCATGGGAGTCGGCCACGCCAAGCGCGGCGCGAACGCGCACGACAACACCGTCAACTGGGTGCTCGGCGGATTCGGCCCCGACCAGCGCAAGCAGCTGCCCGAATTCCTCATGGACGGCGCCGACGCGGCCGAAGAGATTATCTTCAACGGTCTGGCGAAGACGCAGGAGAAGTTCAATGGCCGATAAGGCGAACGCGAAACAGGTCGCGGCGGGGACGGCCGACGTGCACATCGCGCGGCTGTCCAACGGCGCCCTTGCCGGCGTACTCGCCGCGCTCGATAAGGATCCGCGTTTCCACGCGCTTGCGGCCGGCGAAGTCGAGCCGTACGTCGACAAGGACACCGATCCGACCATCACCGTCGGCGCGCCCGAAGGCATCCGACC
>NZ_JGYN01000028.1 GCF_000741165.1 Bifidobacterium biavatii DSM 23969
TCTTGAGGAGGCCTGCCCATAGTACGAGAGGACCTGGGTGGACGAACCTCTGGTATGCCAGTTATCCCGCCAGGGGTATGGCTGGTTAGCTACGTTCGGAAGGGATAACCGCTGAAAGCATCTAAGCGGGAAGCCCGCTCCAAGATAAGGATTCCGTAAGGCCTTGAGCCTTTGTACCCTCCATGAAGAACACGTGGTTGATAGGCCGGACGTGGAAGCCGTGCAAGCGGTGGAGCTGACCGGTACTAACAGGGAACAGCAACCAACTATGCACACTCGTATGAGTGTGACACGCATGATCCATACTGCGCAAGATCTTGTGAGGTGACAAGGAATACTCACGATCACACGATCAACACGAAAAATAACGCGTTCACTCTCCGGTTCCCAAACCATCACGAATACCGGTTAAACGAGCATGCTTGTTTAACTGTTAATTAAAGATTTGCGGCGGTCATGGCCCAGGTGAGACGCCCGGCTCCATTCCGAACCCGGAAGCTAAGGCCTGGCACGGCAATGGTACTGCACCCGATAGAGTGTGGGAGAGTAGCACACCGCCGCATCAACACTTTTACCAGAAAGCCCGATACCACAACGGTATCGGGCTTTCCTTATCTGTACAGCATATTTCCGTATAATCGCATACCGGGCATGATGCCAACAGCGATATAGGAGGTTATGATCATGTCGCCGTATTCGGATCGGACACAGCATGGCGGGCGCCGGCGTGCTGCCGGAATCGTGTCATTGGCACTGGCAGTGGCATTGGGACTGTCCGCCTGCACGTCATCACTGCAACTGGACAGCAATGACCAAACCACGTCTGCGGGAACGAATGCAAGCGGATCTCCGGCAACCGATGCCTTGGCCAAACTTCCCGTCAAAGGCCGTGCTCCGAAAACAGGCTATTCTCGCGACCAGTTCGGCGCTGCATGGGCCGATGTCGACCACAACGGCTGTGATACGCGCAACGACATTCTCAACCGTGACCTGACCGACAAAACATACAAGGCCGGTACGCATGATTGCGTCGTCGCAACCGGAACGCTGCAGGATCCGTACACGGGGTCCACCATCAACTTCGTACGCGGGCAGAATACCAGTGCCGCCGTGCAAATCGACCATGTCGTCGCCCTGTCCGACGCCTGGCAAAAGGGGGCGCAGCAGCTGACCGCCGACCAACGCGAGCAACTGGCCAACGATCCGTATAATCTGCTTGCAGTCGATGGTCCTTCCAATCAGCAGAAAAGTGACGGGGACGCCGCGACGTGGCTGCCGGCGAACAAGTCGTACCGTTGCGCATACGTGGCCCGGCAGATCGGCGTGAAATCAAAGTATGCGCTGTGGGTCACCCAGGCCGAACATGATGCCATGGCGAACGTGCTTGCCAGCTGCCCGTCGCAAACCGTGCCGGAAGATGATAGTGCAACGTCGTCCAATACGGATGACGATGCTGGTCAGGACTCCGGCCAGAGCGGCACGCAAAGCAGCACGACCAACAATCAGCAGTCGTCGGACAATACCGACAACGCAGACGGTGATAATACGGTCACTTATAAGAACTGCGATGCCGTGCGCGCCGCCGGCAAGGCGCCGCTGCACAAGGGTGATCCGGGATATTCTGCCAAGCTCGATCGCGATGGCAACGGTGTCGCCTGCGAATAGGCCAGTGCCCGGTCGGGTTTATCGTGATGGAGCGTGACCGCTTCTCGGCCGCTGTGTGACAGTTTTCCGGCAAAGGGGAGTCACATGGCGGAGGCGTTGAAAGTCCGACAAGCCCTTACACCGTTTGTTGCTGTCATTCCGACAGTGGTCTGACGCGGCGTTTCGACTGCGTGTGCGGGCGGCCGGTCATGGGCCCGATCAGTCCGCTTTGCCGGCCTGCGCGTCCACCCAGTCGTTGACCGCGGTGATCGCCTCGTCTAGTGTGACCTTGGCTGCCTTATAGTATTTGGAATCGGTGATGCCGCTGTCGTTCATGAGCTTGTCGGCTGCGTCGACGGCCGTGCTGAGCCCGTTGACGATCATCCTGCCCGCGGTGCCGTCCCCGATGGTCTTCCCCACGCTGTCGAGCAGTGCGTTCGCGGTGTCGATGGACTTGCCCAGTTCCCGCCTGGCCTGCGCGGTGTCATCCGATGAGCTCGGCGTTTCTGACTGCTTGTGATCCGGGTCGTTGGTGCTGTCGTCGCGGTTGCGCTGTTCGATTGCGGCCGCCTGTTCGTTCATCGTGCCGGCGGCGGATCTCAACACGGAGGAGGCCGCATAGAGTCCCTCCGTGGAATCCTTGCCGGAGCAGGCTATGGAAACCGATTCTGACATGGTTCCGGTGGCTTGCTGGAGACGATCATGCGCCTTCGCATATGCGGAGAGCGACGACCGGCAAGCGCTTAGGGCGGTCTCATGCTGCGCATGGATCCGCGTCACAGTCCATATGCCTGCGACGACGAGCAGCATGACTGCAGCGGCAACGACGACACCCATGACCCACGTATGCGAGGCGACGTCGCGGTCCGGGGAATCAGGTGTCGTCTCCGGCGCGTTCTGCGGTGGTACGTATGGCGGAATCACCTGCGTCGTTTCACCGTCGGCATCGATCGGTACGGTATCCATAGCGTTTCCTTCCCTTGACAGTCGCCAGCATATATCGAGCCGGCGGCTTTACGTGCTGCCAATATCAACCGGACAAAATGCGGTCCGCCCGCATCCCTGACGTCCGGCATCCGTTGCGATCAGATGTGTTCACCCCCATGCCGCAGGAGGTGAACATACGGTGAACACGCGGGGTCGCGTGTCACGGCGAAACGCGTGTATAGTCGGATAGGTCACTTCTGTGGCCACCTTATCCGCTTCACGCAAGAAAGGTGAGCCGTGTCAGTAACAGACGAGTCGGTTGAGACGCCGATGATTGGTAAGAGCGTCATCTCGCTCGATGATCTTTCCCTCCGCCAGATCAAGGAACTGCTGCATAAGGCGCAGTACATCGATTCCCATCGCCGGGAAGTCGCGCACACCTGCGACGGCAGGGTGCTGGCCACGCTGTTCTACGAGCCGAGCACGCGCACGCGTCTGAGCTTCGAGACCGCCATGCTGCGCCTCGGCGGCAAAGTGATCGGCTTTGCTGGTTCCCAGCTGTCCAGCGCGTCCAAGGGCGAGTCGATCGCGGACACGCTTAAGACCGTGTCCAACTACGTCGACGTGGTCGCGATCCGCCATCCGAAGGAAGGTGCGGCGCTCGTCGCCTCCCGCGCCGCGTCCGTACCGGTCATCAATGCCGGCGACGGCGGCCACATGCACCCCACGCAGACGCTTGCCGATCTTGCCACGCTGCAGTCGCGCTTCGGCCGCGTCACCGACCTGACCGTCGGCCTGTGCGGCGATCTCATGTTCGGCCGCACTGTGCACAGCCTCATCGAAACACTGTGCCGCTTCGGCAACGTGCATTTCGTGCTCATCAGCCCCGACGAGCTCAAGACCCCCCAGTACGTGCTCGACCGCATCGACGCGACTCCGTCCTGCTCCTACACCGAGGTCAAGGATCTCGTCTCCGTGATCGGCGACCTTGACGTGCTGTACATGACCCGCGTGCAGCAGGAACGCTTCTTCAACGAGGACGACTACCTGCGTCTGCGCGACACGTACATCCTCGATGAGGACAAGCTCCAGCTCGCCAAGCCGAACATGGCCGTGCTGCACCCGCTGCCGCGCATCAACGAAATCGCCGTCGAGGTCGACAACGACCCGCGCGCCGCCTACTTCGAGCAGGTGAAGAACGGTATGCTCATGCGCATGGCGCTCGAAAGCTCTGTGATCGGCGACGAACTGCCCGGATACGAACCGCTTGAAGCCAAGGAGGTCAAGGCCTGATGGAAGTCACCAGCATCGTCAACGGCATCATCATCGATCATGTGCCGGCTGGCACCGCGCTCAAGGTGCTCGAATACCTGAAGATCAACCCGGCGAAGACCAAGCTCGCGCTGATCATGAACACTGACAGCCACCTGTACGGCACGAAGGACATCATCAAAATCGAGGACGAGGACGGCAAGAAGACGCCCGCCATCGACCTCGACGTGCTCGGCCTTGTCGCGCGCACCGCGACCGTCGGTATCGTGCGCGGCGGCAAGATCGTCGAAAAGAAGACGCCGACGCTGCCGGAGCACGTGGTCAACATCCTCACCTGCAAGAACCCGCGCTGCGTGACCACCACCGAACGCGGCATCGACCAGATGTTCCACCTGACGCACTCCGAACGTCAGGAGTACCGTTGCGATTACTGCGACGAGGAAGCGAAACTCTGACATTTCCATCGGCTCCCCGCGAGATCCGCCGTTCCGACAGCGCGGGGAGCCTTTCCTGATACGAACAACCGATGAGTATCTTGAACTGAGCACCCTGAAACAAGGAGCCAATATGCTGACCCTGCGCAACATCACGGTGTGGGACACTGGCGAGACGATCGACCTGGTGATCCCCGAAGCCGACGCAAGCCGACTGTTCAGCGAAACGGGCGCGGTGACGGACGGCGAGTTCGACGCGACCGGCCTGACTGTCGCACCCGGTTTCGCCGACCCGCACGTGCACTTCCGCGATCCCGGACAGACCTACAAGGAATCGATGATTTCCGGCTGCCGTGCGTCCGCGTCGGGCGGTTACACGAACGTGCTCATCATGCCGAACACCGTGCCGGCAATGGACGGCGAACCGGTGACCGCCGACGAGCCCGGCGCGTCCGAAGTGCTCGACGCCGGCTACGATACGGTGATCGACTACCTGCAGCATTACGAGGCCGTGCATGACGTCGCGCTGCCGGTGCGCTACGACCTGTGCGTGTGCGCGTCGAAGGGACGCGTCGGCGGTGAAGCGACCGACCCGGACCGTTGGCGCGACTACCTGCCGTCGTCTGCGACCGTGCGCGGGACCGCCAAGGACACGTACCAGCTTGATCATCCGGTCACCGCGGTCAGCGACGACGGTTCCGCCGTGACGCCCGGCATTCTCGACGACGTGCTGCGCAATGTCAAGGACACTGGCCTGTATCTGATCGAACACTGCGAGCACCACGACACCGGCGCGGTCAACGACGGCCCAGTCGCGCGCGAACTCGGCGTGCCCGGCATTCCGGAGGACACCGAGCTGAAGATTGTGTCGCGCGACATCGAGAAAGCCCGTGAAACCGGCGTCCACGTGCACTTCCAGCACGTGAGTACGGCGATCTCGTTCGACGCGATCCGCAAGGCGAAGGCCGAAGGACTGCCGATCACCTGTGAAACCGCGCCGCACTACATCGCATTGTGCGACGAGGACCTGCTCAAATACGGCACGCTAGCGAAAATGAACCCGCCGCTGCGCTCCGCTGCCGACCGTCAGGCGACGATCGCCGCGATCGCGGACGGCACGGTCGACATGCTCGCCACCGATCATGCGCCGCACACGCTCGAGGAAAAGGAACGAGGGTTCCTT
Organism: Bifidobacterium biavatii DSM 23969; assembly: GCF_000741165.1. Taxonomy (GTDB): domain Bacteria; phylum Actinomycetota; class Actinomycetes; order Actinomycetales; family Bifidobacteriaceae; genus Bifidobacterium; species Bifidobacterium biavatii. The sequence continues at coordinate 5,461 of NZ_JGYN01000028.1, forward strand.
GACGCGCCGAACGGCATCATTGGCCTCGAATGCGCGTACGGTGTCGCGCACAAGGTGCTCGTCGACGGTGGATATATTGACGACAAGCGGCTCATCGAGCTCATGTCGGTCGCGCCGCAGCATCTCATGGGTCACACGCCGACCGATGTGGCCGGACTGCTCAACACGTCCGCCAAGTGCGCGGTCAAGCGCACATTGGACTTGGGTAAGGTCGAACATCCCGAAAACGTCAATCTGGTGATCCTCAACACCGGCGAATCATGGACGGTGGACCCCGAACGGTTCCATTCGGCCGCACGCAACACGCCGTTCGGCGGATGGCAGGTCACTGGCCGACCGCTCGCCACCGTACTCGGTTCGAAACTAGCGTTCAGCCGGATCAAGTAACGAAAGGAACAACGTCATGGATCGACTGATCGAAGCGATCGAAAACGCGCAGAATCCGAGCGTGGTTGGACTCGACCCGACGCCGGCGCTCGTGCCGCCGCAGGTCGTCGCATCGTTCGCCGACGAGGTACGCGACTCGGTCGAGGACGAGTCGGAAATCCCGGCCGCGCAGCTCGCCGTTGCGTATTTCGAATTCAACCGTACGATCATCGACGCGGTCGCCGACATCGTGCCCGCCGTCAAACCGCAGATCGCCATGTACGAGGCGATCGGCCCGGCCGGCGTGGATGCGTACACGATGACCTGTGAATACGCGCAGCAGCAGGGACTGTACGTGCTCGGCGACATCAAGCGCGGCGACATTGGCTCGACCGCCGCCGCCTACGCCGGCCACCTGAGCGGCGTCGTGGGCTTTGACGGCGATACGCAGCCGTTCGACCCGTGGCACGAAGACGCAGTCACCGTCAACCCGTACCTCGGCACCGACGGCATCACGCCGTTCGTGGACGCAGCAAACGCGGCCGACAAGGACATTTTCGTGCTCGTGCGCACGTCGAATCCGTCCAGCAAGGAACTGCAGGAACTCGACCTCGCCGACGGCGGCAAGCTCTACGAACACGTCGCCGATCTGGTCGAAGGCTGGGGGAGCGGTTCCATCGGCAAGCACGGCTACTCGCGTGTCGGTGCGGTCGTCGGCGCGACACATCCGGAGGAGGGTGCCGCGTTACGCAAGCGCATGCCGCACACGTTCTTCCTCGTGCCCGGCTACGGCGCGCAGGGAGGCACGGCGACCGGCGTCGCCGGCATGTTCGACGCGGACGGTTCCGGTGCGATCGTCAACTCGTCGCGCGGCATCATCGGCGCATGGAAGAAGACCGGCGACTACCGTGACGACATGAGCGCCGACGATGCGCTCGCCCTCGTTGCTTCCGCCGCACGCAAGGCCGCACAGGACATGCGTGACGACCTGCGTGTGAACGTGTACCGGTGAGCATGGCGGGCGGGCCGGGAAACGAATGACCGGCCCGCCCGCAGCCCGCGGCTTTTCGCATGGGGAAGGGCGGCGGCGCAGGAATTGTGCATTGATCGGTACGGCGCCTGTCCGCAGGCATGACCGGTCATCTGCGGCAGACCTTGCCGTAAGCTAGGCCATTGGCGTGAATAACAAGACGCAGACGAGGAGAACCAAGGAAGCAATGCCCACAGCACCCTTCACCCCCACCGCCGACGTGGTTGCCGAAGCGACCGAAGCCGGCTATTTCCCCGGCCGCCACACGGTCGACATCACCGAAGTAGTCAAACTCACCGCAGGCGTGTACCGTCTCACGTTCCGCGACGCGTACATCGCGAAGCACGCGCGTCCGGCGCAGTTCGTGAACCTGTTCAGCCATGACCCGATGAAACTGCTGCCGCGTCCGTTCGGCGTGAGCGAGGTGGACGGCGATCTGGTGAGTGTCATCTTCGCCGTCGTCGGCAAGGGCACCGCGGAATTCGCCGAACTTGCGGCAGGGGATCGCATTGACGTGCTCGGCCCGCTCGGCCGCCCGTTCAACACGAAAACCGCCGCGCATTACATCCTCGTCGGCGGTGGTCTCGGCGTGCCTCCGCTCATCTACACCGCGCAGCATCTCCAGTCGAACGGCGACGCGCGCACTACCGCCGTGTTCGGCTACCGCAACGATCATTTCGCGGACCGGTACGTGTCCCGCTACGCGGATGCAACGGTAAGTATCGACGAATCCGAAGGAAACGTCATCACGCTGCTCGACCGGATGGAAGCGGCCGGCGAACTCACCCGCGATGGTCTCGCGCCGGTGATCCTGTCCTGTGGTCCGCTGCCGATGATGAAGGCGGTCGCCCAGTGGGCGTCCAAGCGCGGCATCCCGAGCCAGCTGAGCATGGAACAGCGTATGGGCTGCGGCTACGGCACCTGCGTGGTGTGTGTGGTCGACACGGTCGACGGACGCAAGAAGGTGTGCTCGGACGGTCCGGTGTTCACCGCGGAACAGCTCGGATGGGAGGCGTGAATCAATGACCGAGAACGGCAACACCCCGATCAACGTGTACGAAAAGCACGAGTGGAAGCACAAGACTGTCGTCGCCGGCGTCGAATGGAAGAACCCGGTCGGTACCGCGTCCGGCACGTTCCAACTGGCCGCCTGCCGCTGGTTCTACGACGTGAGCCAGATGGGCGCGATCTCCACCAAGGGCGTTTCCCCGGTGCCGTGGGAAGGCAACCCCGGCCCGCGCACGGCCGAAAGCCCGGCTGGCATGGTCAACGCGGTTGGCCTGCAGAACCCGGGCGTTGACCACTATCTCGTCGACGAACTGCCCAAGCTCAAGGAACTCGGCGCGACCGTCGTCACCAACGTCGCAGGCCACAGCGACGACGACTACGCGCAGGTCGTCGCCAAACTCGCCGACTCGCCGGCCGACATGCTCGAAATCAACGTGAGCTGCCCGAACGTGAGCCACGGCGGCATGTCCGTCGGCACCGACCCGGTCGCGTTGAGCCGGCTCATCGGCCATCTGCGCAAGCTCACGTCCAAGCCGATGATCGTCAAGCTGTCGCCGAACGTGACCGATATCGCGCTCATCGCACGCGCCGCCGCCGAAGCGGGGGCGGACGCGCTGAGCCTGATCAACACGCTTGTCGGCATGCGCATCGACATTCGCACCGGAGAGCCGATCATCTCTAACCGCACCGGCGGCGTGAGCGGCCCGGCGATTTTCCCGATCGCGCTCGGCTTCGTGTGGCGTGTGCGCCAGGCCTTGCCGGACATCCCGATCATCGGCATCGGCGGCATCGACTCGGGCGAGAAGGCGCTCGAATTCCTGTACGCCGGTGCGAACGCCGTCGAAGTGGGCGCGGCCGCGCTCTACGATCCGACCGCGCCGATCCGCGTGGCGCGCGAACTCGACGACCTGCTCGACTCACGTCCGGAGCTTGCGGCGAAGCTCGCCGCGGGCGAGACCTGGCGCTGACGGCACCGTATGACGTATGTTTCGGCTCCCCGTTCCACCGGGGAGCCGTGGTTTCGATAAGGAGAACATCATGACCACCGCATCGCTCGACCATCGCTTCACCGAGTTCCTGCTCGACTCGCAGGCGCTCAAATTCGGCGACTTCACGTTGAAGTCCGGCCGCAAGTCCCCGTACTTCATCAACGCGGGCGCGTTCAACGACGGCCGCAAGATCGCCACGCTTGGCGCGTTCTACGCCGAGAAGATCGCCGAGGAGATCAAGGCCGGCAATCTGCCCGCCGACATCGACACCGTGTTCGGCCCGGCGTACAAGGGCATCCCGCTGGGCGTATCCACCGCGATCGCGCTGACCTCTGCGCACGGCATGGAAATCGGCTACACGTTCGACCGCAAGGAGAAGAAAGACCACGGTGACGGCGGCATGATGGTCGGCACACAGCTCAAGGACGGCATGAAAGTGCTGCTCGTCGACGACGTGATGACCGCCGGCACCGCCGTGCGCGAGGTCATCCCCAAGCTCAAGGCCGAAGCGGACGTTGAGGTCGTGGGCCTCGTGCTGTCCGTCGACCGCATGGAGAAGACCAAGGACTCCGACCTGTCCGCCGTCAAGGCCGTCGAAGCCGAATTCGGCTTCCCGGTGTTCGCCATCGCCAACGTGCGCGAGATCTTCGAAGCTGGCCAGCACATCACCACCGCGTCCGGCGAACCGTACGTGACCCCTGAGATCAAGGCCGCCGCCGACGCCTACCTCGCTCAGTACGGCGCGTGACCGTGCCTGCATGACCGCATATTGAACGAGTCCTTCCGCTGTTTACCTATTGGCGGAAGGACTCGTCCTGTTATCGGTCGATCGTCAGACGAGCCCGCGCGCCGGCGCGTTGCAACGACCAGCGGACCGTCGTGGCCTGCCGCAGGAAACTCTCGTCATGGGAGACGAGTATCAACGCGCCGGGATACTGTGCCAGCGCACGGCCCAACGCCTGCATCGAATGCAGATCAAGATGATTCGTTGGCTCGTCCATGACGATCAGATGTGGATGCCGACGCAGTCCCAGACACAACAGCAGCTTGCGCAGTTCGCCCGGAGACGGACTGCCGCCGGCGAGCAAACGGTCCGGGTCGGCGTTCAGCTGCGCGACGGACGACAGGACGATGCCGCGATCTTGCGGCGTCAATGAGGCCAGACGCGTCATCGCCCACCGGGCATCCGCATCCGTGGTGTTCTGCGGCAACACCAGGCGGGGCACATGCAATCCGGTGCGCCGCTCATCCTGATCGATGGCGTGCAGCATCGCATTGACCAGCGTGGTTTTGCCGGTACCGTTCGGTCCGCTGATGCCAATGCGATCGTGCGGGCCGACAGTCAGCATGGGAATGGCGACGCCGTCGCCACGCTCCGAAACCGTTACGTCGGCATCGTCCCCGTAGGGGATGAATCCGGCCTCCAGCCGCACCAATTCACGGCGGCTGCTCGACTCGGCATCCATCCAGATGTCGCCGTCATACCGTTTCGCAGCCGTGACCATGTCTGCCGCCTTCTCCTGGGCCGCCGTGACCTGCGCGTCGATACGGGCGCTCGCCGGTCCGAGACTGCTTGGATTGTGGTTGTATTTGATCGCGTTTCTCGCGTCATGATCTTTTGGATTGACGAAACGATGGTTCCTGGCCGACGACACTTCCAGCGTCGCGTCATGCTTGCGCTGCGCCTTGACCGACGCGAGTCGCGCGGATTCGCGGCGTGCGTCGCGCAACGCCGTGTCCGCCGACTGACGGTCGATCGCCGCGCTCGCCGATGCGGCGGAATAGTTGCCTGGTCGCATACGAATGACGGTCACGTTGCGTCCCCTCACATGGTCGCGTTCGAAGAACGCGCAACGGTCGGCTACTGCGTCGATCAACGCCACGTCATGCGATACAAGGATGCCAATGCCGTCGAACGCACGCAACGCGGCGATGATGTGCCCGCGGGTCGGCGCGTCCACGTGGTTCGTCGGCTCGTCTAGCACCAGCACGTCCGGACGCAACGCCAACGCGCAGGCGATCTGCAGGCGCTTTGCCTCGCCGCCGGACAACGTATCAGCGCGCCACGGCCAGTCGTCGCCGATGTTTAGATCGCGACGGATCGCCAGTGTCTCCGGCGACCAGTCGTTGGCGAAATCCTCCAGATTCGTCGGCATCTCATCGGTGTTCTGCGGGCAGTACCCGGGAACGAAGCTACCCGGAGTGGGGGAGACACTGCCGGAATCGGGTTGCAGTCGGCCGAGCGCGATGCGGGCCAGCGTGGTCTTGCCGATGCCGTTGTCGCCCAATACGGCCGTCCAGCCGCGGGCGAACGTGGCCGACACGTTCTCGAACAATGGTTCCGGCGCTTCGGGATAGGTGAAGGTGATATGGGACAGGGTGAGTACGGAATTCGGTGACATATGGCACTCCAATGCTGTGCGCTTGCCGCGAACCGGCGTCTCGCTGATGATTGCGGGAACCTTCGGTTGCGGCGTAATGGATGTGATTGCGTATGGCACCAATATGCGAACGGCATATGCAAGGACGGCATGGTCGCCACGGATTCGAAGCGAAGCGAGTCCATGCGCGGAGCCATGCGACAAGCGTTCCATACGGATATGCTTCATCTGCGAAGCCGTCCGCCGGTGCCGCTTATCGAATAATCAACGTGGTACGTCCTTGCTGTTCCGGCGATTCTGGCATATCGAACCGCCATTGTCTGTTCTGAACGATTCACATCATACACGGAAGTCGGACTTATAAGTCGATCTCACGTAGCGGGCTTACGCTATAACTAGAGTTTATGACACTGCTGCAGCTGAAATACATCGTCAAGATCGTCGAATGCGGGTCGATGAACGAGGCCTCGCATGAACTGTACGTTTCGCAACCCGCGTTGAGCTCGTCCGTGAAGGAACTCGAAAATGAGCTGGGCATCGAGATCTTCACCCGCTCCTCGCAGGGCATCGCCCTGACCGTCGACGGCGCGGAGTTCCTCACCTACGCGCGCCAGGTGCTCGACCAGGCCGCTCTGCTCGAGGAGCGCTACAAGAACGCGAAGCCACGCAAGCAGCTGTGCTCCGTGTCCACCCAGCACTACATGTTCGCCGTCGAGGCGTTCGTCGAGATGATCAATTCGATCAAGTCCGACGAATACGAGTTCACGATCCGCGAGACGCGTACCAAGGACATCATCAACCAGGTCGCCAACATGCTCTCCGAAATCGGCATCCTGTACCTGTCCGATTTCAACAAGGACGTGATCGGCAAGCTGCTGCGCGAGAAGCACCTCGAGTTCCATCCGCTGTTCCGCGCCCCGCTGCACGTGTTCCTCGCCCGCACCAACCCGCTGGCAAGCAAGAAAAAGCTCACCATGGAGGACCTCAAGCCCTACCCGTTCATCCAGTACGAGCAGGGCGAGGACGGCAGCTTCTACTTCGCGGAGGAAGCCGTCTGGCCCGAGTACAACCCGAAGCAGATCAACGTGACCGACCGCGCCACGATTCTGAACTTCATCGTCGGGCTCAACGGCTACACGGTGTGCACCGGCATCGACAACGGCGACCTCAACAACGAGAAGATCGTCACCGTGCCGCTCGATTCGGACGAGACAATGCTCGTCGGCTGGATCACCAACGAGCGTGCGAAGCTGTCGAAGGCCGCGGAGGACTATCTGTCGAAGCTTAAGTCGGTGGTCGCCTCGCACGGATACAAGCTGATCGACTGAATCCGGTCGGTCGCTCGGCCGATCGAATCGTGCGATGCTCCGGCCGGGGTCGTTCTCGATAGTGCGGGAACGACCCCGGCCGTTGTTGTTATGCGGATCTGCGCCCACCCGGTTCGGGCCGGACGTCGCTGGACGCCGCCTGCGCATGGTCATCATGCGGGACGTGCGAGCGCGTGCGGACCGATGGTGTTGCTAGTCTTGTTTGCGTTCACAGGAGCCGCACTCGGCACAGACGCACGTATGCGCGGCAACCAGCATGGAGGAACGGTAAGTGAAAACAGTACGAATACTGCTGCAACACGTCGGCGAATTCAAACGCGACGCGATTCTGACGCCGATATGGATGATCGGCGAAGTGGCATGCGAGATGATCATCCCGCTGCTCATGGCCACGCTCATCGACCAAGGTGTCGAAAAGGGCGACATGGGCGTGATCTCCCGCACGGCCGGACTCATGGTGCTCATGGCCCTGTGCGGACTTACGGTCGGCTGCCTCGGTTCGGTGTTCGGCTCGCGCGCCGCCACCGGTTTCGCGAAGAACCTGAGACAGGACCAGTACGACAACATCCAGACGTTCTCGTTCTCAAACATCGACCGGTTCTCCACGCCGAGCCTCGTCACGAGACTCACCACCGATGTGATGAACATTCAGAACGCGTTTATGATGATCTTGCGCATGGTGCCGCGCGCATTCTCCAGCCTCATTATCGCCATGTGCATGGCGTTCGTGGTTTCCGGCACGATGGCACTCATCTATCTCGGCGCGGTCGTCGTGCTCGGCACCATTCTCGGCATCCTCATGAACATCGCTGCGAAATACTTCCGTCAGGCGTTCCCCGAATACGACGCGATGAACGAGTCGGTCGAAGAGAACGTGACCGCCATGCGCGCGGTCAAGGCGTTCGCCCGCGAACCCATGCAGATACGCGTGTTCAAAGCCACGTCGAAACGCATCTACGACATCTTCCTCAAAGCTGAGCTGGTGCTCGCCGCCGTTGACCCGATCATCCAGACCACTGTGTGGGGATGCCTGCTGCTCATCAGCTGGGTCGGCTCGCACCTGATCGTGCAGAACCAGCTCACCACCGGTGACCTGACCAGCCTGCTCATGTACTGCATGAACATCCTCATGAGCCTGGTCATGCTGTCGATGACGATCGTGATGATCACCATGTCGTCCGCTAGCGCCCGCCGCATCGCCGAAGTGCTCACCGAAACCGACGACATGCCGGCCTCCACGCATCCGGTCAAGGAAGTGCGCGACGGCTCAATCGAGTTCAGGCGCGTCGACTTCGCCTACCCGGCCGTCAAGCTCTCGGAGAACGACCCGGCCGCGAAGCGCCGCATCGAAGCCACCCGCCAGCTCATCGCCAAAGGTCCCGAAAACGTGCTCACCGACATCAACCTGACGATCCCGTCCGGCGCGGTCGTCGGAGTGATCGGCGGCACCGGTTCGTCTAAAACCACGCTCGTGAACCTCATCCCGCGCCTGTACGACGTGACCGGCGGCACCCTTACGGTCGGCGGCGTGGACGTGCGCGACTACGACCGTGACGCGCTTCGCGACAAGGTCGCTGTCGTGCTGCAGAACAATGTGCTGTTCTCCGGCACGATCCTGTCCAACATGCGCTGGGGTAATCTGGACGCGACCGTCGACGACTGCAGGCGCGTATGCGCGATCGCATGCGCCGACGAGTTCATCAACAAGCTGCCGGACGGCTACGAGTCGAAGGTCGAGCAGGGAGGCCAGAACTTCTCCGGCGGCCAGAAGCAGCGCCTGTGCATCGCGCGTGCGCTGCTCAAGGATCCGAAGGTGCTGATTCTGGACGATTCGACGTCCGCGGTCGACACCGGCACCGACGCGAGGATCCGCCACGCGTTCGCCAGCCAGATGCCCGACGTGACGAAGATCATTATTGCGCAGCGCATTTCCAGTGTGCAGGACGCGGACATGATCGTCGTGCTCGACGACGGTCGGATCAGCGGCGTCGGCACGCACGACGAACTCATGCGCACGAACGACATCTATCGCAGCATCGTCGAACTGCAGACGCAGGGCGGCGGCGATTTCGACGAGGAACAGTTCGCGCAGTTGTCGTCGGAAGTAACGGGAGCTGCGAACGATACGAACGCCACGAACGACGATATGCAGAATGGCGTCCGCAACGATGACGAAGACAAGGAGGAACGCTGATGCCCGGACCACGAGGCAATGCCGGCCGCATGGCGGCCGAAGCGAAGAAGGGACGCGAACTGGAGCATCCGTTCCGCATCTTCATGCGGCTCATGCGATTCGTGTTCGGCATGTATGGCGTGCAGTACGGCATCGTGATCGCGCTCATCGTCGTCACGATCTACGCGCAGGTGCGCGGCAACCTGTTCTTCCAGACGCTCATCGACCAGTACATCATGCCGATGCTCGCCTCGCACGACCACGATTTCGGTCCGTTACTCGGTGCGATCGGCGTCATGGCGTCGATCTACGCAGCCGGCATCGTCGCCAACGCGGTGAGCGCCGTGCTCAAGGCGTTCATCACGCAGGGCTTCATGCGCCGCCTGCGCAACCGCATGTTCGAACACATGCAGCGACTGCCGCTCGGCTACTTCGACACGAACTCGCGCGGCGACGTGATGAGCCTGTACACCAACGACATCGACACGCTGCGGCAGATGGTCTCCCAGTCCATCCCGCAGATCATCAACTCGGTGTTCAGCATCGTGATGATCCTGTTCAGCATGATCTACCTGAGCGTGCCGCTAACCGTGGTCGTGCTTGTCGTATCGGGGCTCATGGTGTGGATGACGAAGGTCATGACCGGCAAGTCCGGCACGTACTTCTCCCGCCAGCAGAAGTCGGTCGGCGCGCTTAACGGCTACGTCGAGGAAATGATGAGCGGGCAGAAGGTCGTCAAGGTGTTCACGCACGAGGCCGCGGCGAAGTCCGATTTTCGCGAGCGCAACGACCGGCTGTTCGACGCGTCCAACAAGGCGAACATGTTCTCCGGCTTCCTCGGGCCGATTAACAACCAGCTCGGCTACGTGGCGTACGTGCTGTGCGCGCTGGTCGGCGGCTGGCTCGCGGTCAATGGCGTGACCGGGCTGACGTTGGGTGGTTTGGTGAGCTTTCTGACATTCGTTAAGAGCTTCACGATGCCGATCAGCCAGGTCAGCCAGCAGCTGAACTCGATCGTCATGGGTTTGGCCGGTGCGGACCGCATTTTCAAGCTGCTCGACCAGCAGGTCGAATCGGATGACGGCAAGACGACGCTGGTGAGCGTGCGTCGCGACTCCGCGACCGGCGAGCTGACCGAGACGGACGACCGTACCGACCAGTGGGGTTGGCGCGGCGCGGACGGACGGATCGTGCCGATGCGCGGCGACATCCGGCTCGACCATGTCACGTTCAGCTACGTGCCCGGTAAAACGATCCTGCACGACATGACGATGTTCGCCAAGCCCGGTCAGAAGATCGCGCTCGTCGGCTCGACCGGTGCGGGCAAGACGACGATCACGAACCTGATCACACGGTTCTACGACATCGACTCCGGCACGATCACGTACGACGGCATCGACATCGCCGACATCCACAAGGCTGATCTGCGCCGGTCGCTCGGCATGGTGCTGCAGGACACGCACCTGTTCTCCGGCTCGATCATGGAGAACATCCGCTTCGGCCGGCTCGACGCGACCGACGATGAGGTGATCGCCGCGGCGAAGCTCGCCAACGCACACACGTTCATCGAAAAGCTGCCGAACGGCTATGACACGCAGCTGACCGGCGACGGCGCCTCGCTGAGCCAGGGACAGCGGCAGATGCTTGCGATCGCGCGCGCCGCCGTGGCCGACCCGCCCGCACTGATCTTGGACGAGGCGACCTCGTCGATCGACACGCGCACCGAGTCGCTCGTGCAGGCCGGCATGGACGAGCTGATGAAGGGCCGCACCACGTTCGTGATCGCGCACCGCCTGTCCACGATCCGCAACGCGGACTGCATCATGGTGATTGAGGCAGGCCGCATCATCGAACGCGGAACGCACGACGAGCTCATCGCCCAGCAAGGCCGCTACTACACGCTGTACACCGGTCTCAAGGGGAAACGGCAGTAAGAGAGAAGTGGTGCAAAGAAAGAAGCCCGTATGCATGGTATGCGCATACGGGCTTCTTCTTGATTGACTTGAGATCGGTTACAGGCGCACGCCGAGAGCGGTGAGGGATTCGCGGGCCTCGAGCGCGTTGCCGAAGAGCAGGCCGTGGATACCGACTTCGTTGGCGCCGACCACGTTCTTGGCGGTGTCGTCGAAGAACACGCAGTTACCGGCGTTGAGACCGAAACGGTTCAGCGCGAGTTCGTAAATGTCAGTATTGGGCTTGTGCATCTTCTCCACGCCGGAGACGACTGTATCGTTCAGCAGTTCGGCCAGGCGTGGGAACTTCTCGAACGCGAAGTGGAATGTTTCGTGCGACCAGTTCGTCAGCCCCCACACACCGTAGCCGTGGCGCTTGAGATCCTCGAGCAGTTCGACCATGCCCGGCAGCGTGCGCGGCAGCGCATCGTCGTAATGGTCGATGTAGTACTTGAAAATCCCGGCGATTTCCTCGCCCTGTTCGCGTACGACGTCCGGATAGATATCGGCGAAGTCCTCGCCCGCGTCCATACGATCCTCGTAGCGGAAGAAGCCGTGAGGATCGTCGTCCGCGCAGATCGCGGCAACCACGTCGTCCGGAAAATGGCCGTCGAGACAGGCGTGCGTCTGCCAGTCGAGCAGCACGCCGCAGAAATCGAAAATGACGTCGGTGATGGGGGACTGGGCCATGGGCACTCCTTGGAATCGGTCGGGTGGATGATGGAGTACAGTGTACCGGCGGCCCGCTTGAAACATGATGGCCGTTCCAAACGGGCCGCCGGCGGACACCGCACGTACGGACTATGTACGACTACGACAGTAGCTGGCGGAACGCGGCGGGAATCGCGTCGATCACGTCCGAGGCGACGATCGGATGGCCGAGCTTACCGCCGAGCGGGCCGCGCGACGACGCACCGTAAATCGTCGGCGGCGTGAATCCGCGCTGATCCGATTCGGACGCGATCGCGGCGGCGTACCCGTGCAGATACGCGCCGTCGGCGACGACCTGCGGAATCGACGCGTCATCATCCTGCTGGGCGAGCA
>NZ_JGYN01000029.1 GCF_000741165.1 Bifidobacterium biavatii DSM 23969
GGCGCCGCCGCGACGCCGGCGACGGCCGGACAGCCGCTCGGCCCCACGATCACGATTGGCGTCGCCGCGGACCTGCCCGGACTCGGCTACTGGCATGACGGCTCATATTCCGGATTCGACGTGGACGTGGCACGTCACATCGCCAAAACGCTCGGTTACGGCTCGCAGCAGATCGTGTTCGTGCGCGTCGAACCGCAGGACCGGGCCGCCGTGCTGGAGGACGGGCGCGCCGACATGGTCGTCGCCGGCTATGCGATGACCGACGATGCTGCGCAGGACGTCACGTTCGCTGGCCCGTATCTGGAGACGCGTCCGGCCGTGCTCGTGCACGACGACGACACGTCGCTCGACGACCTGTTCGGCCGGTCCGGCGACGATTCGGACGGCGACCGTACAGCCGACGATCGTGCGGACGACGCGGCCGTCTGCGTCGCGACCGGCACGGCGATGCGCGCGCGATTCGCGTCCCGCAGCGACGTGACCCTGACTGGTCACGACACGTACGGACAGTGCATGACCGCGCTCATGGCCGGCACGGTCGACGCGGTCGCCGGCGACGACGCGACGCTGCCGGGCTTGGCGCGTCATCGTCGCGAGCCGTACCGGATCGTCGCGGACGATCGCGGCGGCGACGTGCTGCGCTACGGCATCGCCGTACGCCACGGCTACGACGAACTCGCCAACAAAATCGCCGGCGCGCTGCAGACGATGATCGACGACGGCTCGTGGCGGCGGTACGTCGACGATGATCTTGCGCCGCTCGGCTATCGGCCATCGCGGGATCTGACGACACAGGATGTTGCGGTTCGCTGACGGCGTTGCGCCGGCCGCATTCCACGGTGCGACCGCAATGGGCGGAATCGTGCGCATGTGTCCAGTTGCGTGGCAATAATGCACCGTATGGCTAATGAGAAGAACACCGCCGCGCAGGCGGCCGAAGTCCCCGCCGAGCCGTCGTTCCGCTACAACGCGGCGCTCGCGCAGGACATCGAAACTAAGTGGCAGAAGAAGTGGGACGACGAGGGCACCTTCTGGGCCGCCAACGTCAACGGTGACCTCAAGGACGGCAAGGGCCGCAACGCGGACGGCCGCCCGGCCTTCTTCGCGATGGACATGTTCCCGTACCCGTCCGGCAAGGGCCTGCACGTCGGCCACCCGCTCGGCTACCTCGCCACCGACGTGGTCTCCCGCTACCACCGCATGAAGGGCGAGAACGTGCTGCACGCCATGGGCTACGACGCGTTCGGTCTGCCCGCCGAGCAGTACGCCGTGCAGACCGGCCAGCACCCGCGCATCACCACCGAGCAGAACATCGCCAACATGCGCCGCCAGCTGCACCGCATGGGACTGTCTTTTGACAACCGCCGTTCGTTCGCGACCATCGATCCCGGCTACGTGCGCTGGACGCAGTGGATCTTCTCGCGCATCTACGATGCGTGGTACGACGAGGACGCCAAGAATCCGTCCGGCTCGCAGGGTTCGGCCCGTCCGATCTCGGAGCTTGTCGCCAAGTTCGAAAACGGCGAAAAGGCCATTCCGGGCCACGAGTCCGACGGGGTCGCGTGGGGCGATCTGAGCGAGGCCGAGCAGCAGGACATCCTCAACGACTTCCGTCTCGCCTACATCTCCAAGTCGCCGGTGAACTGGTGCCCGGGTCTGGGCACCGTGCTCGCCAACGAGGAGGTCACTGCCGAAGGCAAGTCCGAGCGCGGCAACTTCCCGGTCTTCCAGCGCGAGCTGCGCCAGTGGTCCATGCGCATCACCGCGTACGGCCACCGCCTGATTGAGGACCTCGACGGCATCGACTGGCCGGAGAAGGTCAAGCTCATGCAGCGCAACTGGATCGGCGAAAGCCACGGCGCGTCCGTGCACTTCACCGTCGCGACGCCCGAGGGCGACAAGGACATGGAGATCTACACCACCCGTCCCGACACGCTCTTCGGCACCACGTTCGCTGTCGTCTCCCCGGAGCACGACCTGCTGCACTACGTGCCCGCCGAATGGCCGGCCGGCATTCCGGAATCTTGGAAGGGCGGCTACGCGACCCCGGCTGAAGGTGTCAAGGCGTACCGTCTGGCCGCCGAGTCGAAGACCGCGAAGGACCGCGTCGAAGAGGCCGGTGAGAAGACTGGCCTGTTCACCGGCCTGTACGCGACCAACCCGATCACCGGCGTCAAGCTGCCGCTGTTCACCGCCGACTATGTGCTCATGGACTACGGCACCGGCGCGATCATGGCTGTGCCGGGCGGCGATCAGCGCGACTACGACTTCGCTGTGAAGTACGGTCTGCCGGTCATCTACACGGTCCAGCCGTTGCCGGAATCCGGCGACGATCTGGCCAACTACGAGGGCAAGGCTCCGTTTGTCAGCCACGACGGCATTGTCATCAACTCGTCCGTGGATGCGACCGCGGCCAAGGGCGACGCGCTCTCGCTCAACGGTCTGCGCGTCGACGACGCGATCGCCAAGGTCAACGCGTGGCTCGAATCCGCCGGCGTCGGTCGCGGTACGGTTTCCTACCGTCTGCGCGACTGGCTGTTCTCCCGCCAGCGCTACTGGGGCGAGCCGTTCCCGATCGTCTACGGCGAGGACGGCACTCCGCACCTGCTGCCGGATTCCGCGCTGCCGATCAACCTGCCGGACGTGCCCGACTATCAGCCGCGTACCTTCGACCCGATGGACGCCGAGTCCAACCCGGAGGCTCCGCTGAGCCGCAACGAGGATTGGGTCAAGGTCGAGCTTGACCTCGGTGACGGCAAGAAGACGTACTACCGCGACACGAACACCATGCCGAACTGGGCCGGCTCCTGCTGGTACTACATGCGCTACATCGACCCGACCGACACGGCCCACATGGTCGAGAAGGACGAGTTCGACTACTGGATGGGTCCGAACCACAACAAGTACTCGGGCGACGAGGGCGGCGTGGACCTGTACGTGGGCGGCGTCGAGCACGCCGTGCTGCACCTGCTCTACTCGCGCTTCTGGCACAAGGTGCTCTTCGACCTCGGCTACGTGGATTCGGCCGAACCGTTCCACAAGCTGTTCAACCAGGGCATGATCCAGGCGTTCGCCTACACCGACGACCGCGGCCAGTACGTGCCGGCCGCCGAAGTCGAGGAGGGCCCCGCCGGCGCCGACGGCGAGCCGACGTTCACCTGGCACGGCGAGCACGTCAACCGCGAGTTCGGCAAGATGGGCAAGAGCCTCAAGAACATCATCACGCCGGACGACATGTACGAGAACTACGGCGCGGACACGTTCCGCCTGTACGAGATGAGCATGGGCCCGCTGGCTGACTCCCGCCCGTGGAACACGCGCAACGTGGTCGGCGGCATGCGATTCCTGCAGCGCCTGTGGCGCAACGTCGTGGACGAGAACACCGGTGATGTGCACGTCTCCGAGGACGCTTTGGACGCCAAGACGCTGAAGGCGCTCAACAACACGATCGCCGAGGTGACCGAGGAGATGGAGGGCATGCGCCCGAACACCGCGATCTCCAAGCTCATCGTGCTCAACAACCACCTGACCTCGCTCGGTTCTGTGCCGCGCGCCGCCGTCGAGCCGCTGATCCTCATGCTTTCGCCGATCGCGCCGCACATCTGCGAGGAACTGTGGGCGCGCCTCGGCCACGCCGAGTCGCTGGCGCACGAGCCGTGGCCGGTCGCCGACGAGCGCTACGTCGGCCAGGACACGGTGACCGCGGTCGTGCAGATCAAGGGCAAGATCCGCGCCAAGCTCGAGGTTTCGCCCGACATCGACCCGGCCGAGCTGGAGAAGATGGCGCTCGAGGCCGTCGCCGACCGTCTCGGCGGCAAGGAGCCGCGCAAGGTGATCGTCAAGGCCCCGAAGATCGTGTCGATCGTCCCGGCCGAGTGATCGATCACATGCGATCGACTGGTTGTGGATAACCCGTTGTGGACAACTCCCGACCATTCGACCACATAGGCCGTTTCGGCTGGACAAACGCCCATGCATCCCGCATTGTTGGGATGCATGGGCGTTTCTTTTTCCGGCACGACACGCGCGTCCTCCGGCTCCGAACCGGCGCGACGGCTGCGCGCGACGGCGACGCACGACAGTGCGCGGCGTGATGCCATGACGCCGCATGTCGGTTGCCCGTCGAGTGATGATGCCGTGCGTCGCGACGCCGTGCCGCTGCATGACGCCGCCCTGCTGCACGATGACGCGTGGCCGTGGGGAAGCGGCGACCTGCTGACGCTCGATCCGCCGCCCCCGCCTGTCGTCGCGGACGATATGACTGACGATACGGCCGATACAGCAGGTACTGCCGAAACTGTCGCGTCCGCTGCGTCGCGGCGATCGCGGACGGCGTCGTTGCACGGCATAGCCGGCGTGCGATCCGGCGACGGCGACGCGGAACGCCACCGCATCGTGCGTGATCGGCCACGGCTCGCGTTCAGACAGATCCACGCGCTCATGGCGATCCTGCTGCTGACCGCCGCATTGTGCGCGAGCCTGACCATGCTGCTGCAGCAGTCGCTGCGCTACGAATCGGCGCTGGCGGAGACACGCGCGCAGCTGCAATCGGACGAAACGACGAAAGAAGACGATCCGTCCGATACGGCCACGTCCGGCGGAGCGCGAGAGGAACCGTCGGCATCGTCGCAATCCAACACGAATGACGGGAACGGCACATCGGATACAGGGGATGACGACGCAGCCGGTGGTCAGTCGGCCGGTGCCGCAGACGACGAAACCAGCGCTGGCGCCGACACTACCGGCGATGGAACAGCAGTCGACGGTAACGCTGCGCAATCCAATGGAGCGACGGCATCTGGCGAGGCGGCCCAGCGGACCGACGACGGGCTGATCGACATCAATACGGCCACGTCGGAGGAACTCCAGACGATCAAGGGCATCGGCCCGGTCACCGCCGATCGGATCATCGCCTACCGCAAGCAGATCGGCCGATTCTCCAGCGTCGACCAGCTGCTCGAAGTCAAGGGCATCGGCTCGAAAACGCTCGCCAAAATCCGCGAACAGGTGGTGGCACGATGAGTGGCCACGAGCACGGTCTCCGCGGAACGCACGGTACGGGCGGAATCGGACGACGCGGCGATCGGCGTCGGACGGCAGCCCGACATGACCGCGAACAGGGCAGCCGCGACTGGCGCATGCTGTCGGTCGCGATCGCCGTATGGGCGGCCAGCCTCGCCGCGCATCACACGTTCGCATGGATCATGGGCGCGACGGCAGGGGAGCGGTTCAACAGACTGGCCGTGGCATGCGCGGCATCACTGGCTTTGGTATGCGGCTTGGCCGTCACGATCGGCATGAACGGTCGGATGCCGGCATGCGTCCGCCGTGGCCGTACCGCTGATGAACGCGGACCTGATGATATCGCCGAGGTTCCGATCGGAGGCGGCCTGACCGTCGTTACCATCGCCGTGCTGCTGTCGGCGGTCGCCGCACTGTCCGCAAACCTGACGCAATGGCATGATCCGGCAAGCACGCTTGCACGCGAACGTTCGCCGGTCGTCACCGCCGACGTTCGCATCGTCACGCCGGCCACCGCGGCCGACAAACGCGGTATGGACTGCCAGACCGACGGTACGATCACCGTGCTGTATGACGGCGACATCGAACGCGCGTCCTCGGCCGCCGTGCGCGTGTATACGTCCGACGCGAACTGTGCGGCGCTCGCCGACGGTGCGACCGTCCGCGCGCAGGGCACGCTGCAGCAGGCGCAATACGGCAAACAGCCGCTGTGGCTCGTCGTCGACATGCCCGAAGCGATTGCGATCGTTCGCCGGGCAAGCCCGGGCAAACGCGTCGTCGCGCACATGCAGGACGCGTTCTTCGCTGTCACCGAACGACTCTCCGACCAAGGCCGCGTGCTCGTGCCCGGCCTCACGCTCGGCGTGCTCGGACAGGACCATGTCGTCGCCGGTGGCGTGGTCGTCGATCACGACAGAACCGGTATCGGCGCGAACACGAACGACAACGATGGCACGGGAGCGGCGGCCCAACCGGACGGGGCGGTGGACATTCCGAAACTCAACGCGACCTACGCGGCCGGCGTCGAAGAGAACTTCCGCCGTTCCGGCATCATGCACCTCATGGCCGTGTCCGGCGGACACTTCATGCTCATCGCCGACCTGACACGGCGAACGTGCGCACGATTCCTGCTGCCGCGACGTCTTGTCGCTGGCATCGTGGCGGTCGCGTACCTGCTGCTCGCCGCGATCATGTACCCGTCCGATTCCGTGATGCGCGCGCTCGTCATGGGACTGTTCGGCGCGGCCGCACTGTCCGTCGGGCGACGGGGCCAATCCGTGAGCGCATTGAGCTGGACCGTGATCGGCACGCTGCTGATCCGACCGCGCATGGCGACCAGTTACGGGTTCGCGCTCTCCTGCGCCGCCGTGCTCGGCATCGTCCTGTTCGCAGGGGTTGTCGGCGACCGGTTGGGCGCGTTCATGCCGCGGTTCCTCGCCCAGCCGCTCGCCATGACCGTCGCCGCGCAGTCGCTGACCCTGCCGATACAGGTGCTTATGGAACCGGAACTGCCGCTCGCCTCCGTGCCCGCGAATCTGCTCGTCAGCCCGTTCGTGGACTTCGCGACGCTCGCCGGGCTCGCCGCGCTCGCCGTCTCGTGGGCGAGCCCGCAGGTCGGATTCGCACTCGCATGGGTCTCTTCCGGCGGCACGCAGGTCATGGAACGCGTCGCCGCATGGCTTGCCGGCAGCCGATACGCCGTCGTCCCGTGGGCGGGCGGCATCTTGGGAGCCCTGCTCATGCTGGCAGCTGAAGCTGCGCTCGTGGCCCTGCTCGCCGTCGCCGTGCCCCGACTCGTCCGTCGTCTGCGCGACGCATTCGGAACGCAGAACCTGCGTGACGCGTACGGCGGACGAGATGCGCGTAGGAGACTGGGCATTCATGACATGCGGAACAGGCGTCATTCTCGTTCACCCGCGCCAACGTTGCCCGGCGAATCGTTCCGCCCCGGCATCCGTTCCCGCATCAACCGTTGGCTTGCCGAAACCACAACCTTGTTCGGCCGTGATTTCGGCGAATGACCTGCGCCGCCGTCCCGGGAATCGATACCGTTCGTATACGCGGTCCGGGAATCAATACTGTCCGACCTGCGAGGCGAGGGTCCATCCGTCATTGAAGGCAAAGTGGTCGGTCACCTCGGATTTGTCTTTGAGCTGGTACTTGGTACCCGCCGTACTGCCGTCGTCATCCCACGTGGCGTCGATGACCAGCCATTTGCCGTCGATCTTCACGTAATTCCAAGCGTGCGACGTGCCGTAGCCGGATACGGAACCGGACACCACGCGGGTGTCGAGCCCGGCCGCCTTGCCAAGCAGCTGATAGGCGTACGCGTAGGACATGCACACGCCCTTGCCGCTGACCATGCCGTACGGGCTCCACGCGTCCGGATACCGATTCGATGCGTCCACGCTGTCGAATGCGCTGGCGCTGTCGGTGCCGCCGGACCTCTTGAAATTGACGGCATCGTAGTCGTAGCTCATCTGACCGGCGAGGAACTGTTCGATGGCGATGGCCTTGTCCCGGTCGGAACCCTGGAACCGCGAGACGTTACGGTTCACGAAGTCGGCCATCGTCCGCTGCCGTTCCTTGTAGTCGTCCGGGTACTTCACCCACATCAGGGTTTTGTCGTCCTGCTTGCGTACCGCGTAGGAGATGCCGTCCGAATCGGTGCGGATGTACGGGTTCTGGTAGATAATCTCCGTCATCACGTCATCCGTGCTCACCTGATAGTCGTCAGTGGTGTACTTGGTGATGTCGATGACCTCATGTCCGTTGAGGATGTTGTTCGCAAGATACTTGCCGTAATCGGTCGACGCGAAGATGAAATACGGGGACTGCTTCGTGTCCGAGTCGATCTTCTTTGTGTCGTAGCCGCTCCAGTCGGCATTGCCGTTCACCGCATTGACGCGGTCGAGCACGCCGCCGGCCTTCGGCAAGGATTCGAGCGCGGCCTGCTGAATCTGCGAGAAGATCGCGTTCAGATCGCCCTCATAGTACAGGTGCCCCGTGTTTGTGATCTTCGTGCCGGGAGCCGAGACCAGGAAGTTCCAGCTTGCATTGCCGGTTTTGCTGATCTTGCTGAACGTGCTGGGAATCGTCGCAGTCGAACCGTTGGCCATCGTCACGAACGTGTAGACGTACTGTTCCATGTCCTCTTCGAGCGTGTTGTCCTCTCCGAAGACGCCCTTCGAATTGTAGATCCACTGGCGGTGCTGCGTCTGGTTGGCGGGGCCGATCGGGATCGACGGCACGATGTCGTTCGCATCGACCGCGCGCCAGCGGCCCTCGTGGCCTTCCGCATCCACGCCAGAAACCACGAAGTACAGTTTGCCCGCCGAATCCGGATTGTACGAGCCGCCGGCCTGCTGCAGCACGTCCGCGCAATAGTCTCTTGTGCTGCCCGTGCACGCGTCGATATAGTCCTGATCCTCCACGGCCAGCGAATGGAACGCCTCGTTCTGCGAGTATGTGGTTTCCGGCTCGTTGTCGAGGAGCTTGCTGCTTTTGACCTTGTCGTAGTCTTCGGACAATAGCTGCGTGGTTGTGGAAGAGCCTATTTTCTTAATTTCGGTGCGTTCTTCGGAGAAGTTGTCATCGCCGGGCTGACCGACCTGCGGCAGCACGATGTACGTGTACACGTTGTACGACGTCGCGCCGTCGAGCTTGCTCCACGAGATGTCGACGCCGCCTTCGGCGTTGACGACCGGCGTGATGCCGCTGACGGGGGAGAGCTGTTCGACATCGGTCGGATTGACGACCTTGAAGAACTGCACGATCGGCTTGGCAAGCTTCTTGCCGTCGGACCCCATGTACTGCACGTAGTAGTAGCCGTCGGACGGCAGAAAGCCGCGTTCCTTGCCGACGCTGTCGCCGTACTGCATGTACTCGGGGATATCCATCGTGCCGCTCACGTCGACGGTGCCGTTGCCCTCCTTGTCGTTGCTGGGCATGCCGGCGTTGATGCTGGTCGGGATCGGCACCGAGAGCGAGGCATCCTGGTAGATTCTCGCGCAGTCGAATTCTGTCATGTCGGTGTTCTTGAGCGTGAACGCCCAGTAGTCGTCGCTGACGACCGACGCTTTGCCGGTGAGCGTGATGCGGAATTCGTGGTAGATGTCGACCGCGATCGGATCCTTGAGCTCGTATCTGGATGCCGGCAGCGCGCTGCCGTACGCCTGTTCGGCGGTCGGCAGCGCCGTGTTGGCAAGCTTGTCGCGTCCGGTGAGTGTGTGGGCGACGAGCAGTCCGCCTCCGATGATGAACGCCACGGCCGCGATCGCCGCGACGATCACGATTTGCCAGCGGAACCGCCGCCGTGCGCCTGACTGTTGTGGATAAGCCGGATAGCTGGGCTGCGACGGATACGGTTGTCGGTATATCGGCTGATAAGGCTGTTGATACGGCTGTTGATAAGGCTGCCGTTGATAAGGCTGCGGTTGCGGAGCGTGTGGGCCGGGCTGTTGGGGTGGCTGTTGTGACGGGGCTTGTGGATTGGGTTGCGTTTCGTTGTCCGGTTGTCCGTAGTGCGTCATCGCCTTGTTCCCTTCCATTAGCGCCTATGCGTTGATATTCGATGATATCGGCGTTTCGTTTCGCGTGAGCCGAATCGCTTCCGATATGGGCGTTTGCGGCCTGTCTCGCGCGATTCGCGGAATGTCGAATCGCGCGAGACGGGGCCGGCAACCACGTCATTTGTGTCACTGGTACTTCTCGGTTTCCGCACTCAGCGTCCATCCTTTGCGGGCCGGGAAGTGGTCGGCCACGTCGGATGGCTTCTTGAGCTGATACCTGGTGCCTGCGTCCGCGCCCTCGTCGTCCCACGTGGCGTCGACGAACAGCCACTGGCCGTCGATCTTCACGTAGTTCCACGCGTGGCCCGCCTTCGTGCCGCTCACGTAGCCGCTGACCACGCGGGTGTCCAGTCCGGCCGCCTTGGCAAGCGCCTGATAGCCGTATGCGTATGACATGCACACGCCTTTGCCGGTCACCATGCCGAGCGAACTCCATGCATCCGCATATTCGGCCGTCGCCTCCACGTTTTCAAACGTGTTGCCGTTGCCCTCCTTGACGGCGGCGAACGCGTCGGTGTCATACGTCATCGCCTGCGCGAGGAAGCGTTCGATGGCGATGGCCTTGTCTCGATCCGATCCTTGGAACTGCGAGACGTTGGCGTTCACGAAGTCGGCGAGCCGCTGCTGGCGTCCGCGGTAATCGTCGGGGTATTTGACCCACAGCACGGTCTTCTTGCCGACCTTGCGCTTCGTATAGTCGAAGGCGTCGCTGGTGACGGCCAGATACGGATTCTGATAGCGCAGCTCGTCGATCACGTCTCCAGTGTCCATCTCCCATTCGGGGTAACCGGAGATGTCGATTACCTCATGCCCGTTGAGGATGTTGTTGGCGAGATATGTGCCGAATTCGGTCGACGCAAAGGTGAAATACGGTGACTCTTTGTCGTTCGAGTCGATCTTCTTTTTGTCGTATCCGCTCCAATCGACCTTGCCTACATCGGTGAGCCGGTCGAGCAGACCGCCGGCCTTCGGCAGCGCGGCAAGCGCTGCTTGCCTGATGCTTTCGAACGCGGTGTTCAGATTGCCTTCGTAGTAGAGGGTGCCGGAATCTTCGAGCGCGGTGCCGGGGGCCCGGTATTGGAACGACCATGCGTGTTCGATGCCGTTGGCGTTCGGCGTCAGGGCGCTGAATTCGCTGACGATGGGCACGGTGGCGCCGTTGGCCATCGTCACGAACGTGTAGACGTATTCCTGCATTCGTTCGGCGAGCGTGTTGTCCTCGCCGAAGATGCCGCGCTCGCCGTACATCCATTGTTCGGTCGTCGCGCCGTTCGCGACGCCCAACGGGATCGACGGCACGAGATCGCTCGCGTCGTATGCATGCCAGCAGCCTTCGTGGCCGTTCTCGTCCACGGCCGTGACGGCGAAATACAGTCGGCCGGCCGAATCGGCATGCCATACGCCGCCGGTGCGCGTCATGGTCTCGGCGCAGCCTTCGCTGTCGCTGGTGGGGCAGATGTGTTCGATCTCATCCTGATTTTCGGTGGCCAGCGCCCGGAACACGTCGTTCTGCCGCCATGTGCGTGTGCCTTCGCGGTTGCCGTAGTCGTAGTTGGAGGTGGCCTTATCGGTGTCGTAGTCGTCGGACAGCAGTTGCGTCGTCTTCGACGTGCCGAGCTTGGTGATGCTGCCGCGTTCGCGCCGATAGTAGGAGTCTTCCTCCTCGCCGATCCGCGGGGTGATGATGTACGCGTACACGTTGTATGATGTCGCGCCGTTCACCGAGTTCCAGGAAATGTCGACGCCGCCGCGGTCGTTGACGACCGCGTTGACGTCGGGGGCGCCTGACAGCCGTTTGATGCCGTTGTCGGTGTCGTCTTCGCCCACCACCGTGAAGAACTGGACAATCGGCTTGGCGAGCTTCTTGCCGTTCGAGCCCATGTACTGCACGTAGTAGTAGCCGTCGGATGGCAGGAAGCCGGTGTCTCCGACGATCGCGTCGTCGTCGTCGTGCAGTTCGTCGGAAAGCGGTATGAGGCCGCTGATCTCGATGTCGCCGCTGCTCCTGTCTTCGTACCGCGGCAAATGGGCGTACGCGCTGGTCGGGATCGGCACGCTCAGTGCCACGTCCTGATACACCCGTGCACTGTCTTCGGCGCTCATCTCCGCACCGTGGAGCACGTAGCTTGACGTTCCCGACTGCTCCGAGAAAGTCACCTTGGCCGGGTCGGTCAGCGCGATCACGAACTCGTGATCGGTTTTCACGACGATGGGATCGCGCAGTTCATACTTGCTGGCCGGCAGGGCGGTGCCGTATACCGTCTCGGGGCTCGCCGTCGATCTGAGGACGTCGTCCGGCTGCAGAAGTTTGGCGACGTACAGTCCCGTGCCCACGATGGCGACGGAGACGATCGCCGCAACGATCGTGATCCAGCGTTTGACGCCGTGTCGTTTGCGCTGTTGGACCGTTTGGTTGCCGAATGGCTGATTGCCGAATGTTTGACCGACGGCCGGTTGGCTGCCGAACTGCTGGCTGTCTGCCAGTGGATTGCCGGTCGGCGGATTGCATGGCCGACTGTCGGTCGGCTGCCGGTATGCTCCCTGCGACATGACATATGCCGGTCGTCCGACAGGGGGAGTGCCGTACGCCCCCGGCTGTTGCTGTTGCTGCGATGGTGACTGCGCAGTCGGCGGATGGGCGCCGTATACGGGGCCCGGTTGCTGCGGAGGATGCGGTTGCGCCGGTTGTGGGGCCGGTGGCGTTTGCGTGACCGGTGGCGTTTGCGTGACCGGTGGCGTTTGCGCCTGCTGAGGATATGCCGACTGCGGCTGCGTGGGAGATTGAGGTCCAGTGTTGAGTACGTTGTCATCGTGCGGCGGCTGTGTCATGGATCCCCTTTGTTCTCTCGTTATGACGTTGATGTCCATCCTACTGACATGCGCTCCTGAATCCAAGAGTCTGCCCACCTTTGCAAAACGGTTTTCCTTACTTTGCGGAGTAAGGATCAGCAGGCCAATGTCAGTTCGGGCGAGACGCCAGTGGCGGCGTTCGCATTGGATGCCGTGTTGCCTGCTTCGGAAGCGCGCAAGATCCATGCGCGAATCGCAGCAGTTCTTGCCTGCTGACGTTCGCCGTAGCAGACGCCAAGACGTTCTCCGGCATTCGGCATGGCCCACTGCTCGTGTTCCGTTTCGTATTCGGCGGCGAGCTTGCGGCAGACGGACATGAATTCCGCAAGCAACTGCGCGAGTCCCGATCCATTGGCGTCGTAGGCGAGGCGCAGCGTGCGCCACACCCACGGGTTGGTGAATTCGGACTCGGGCACGCCGGACTCGCGCAGGCAGTGCAGGCCCGCAATGGTGATGACGCGCTGTGCTTTCCTTGACCGTATGCCGATCAGTTCGAACACGTTGGAGGACACGTTGAGGATGTGGTTGCCATGCGCGAACATCAGCGTCTGGCAGTAGTCGTATTCCTGGCTTTCGATCTGCAGCGGACGCAGATCATGGCTGGTCAGATGCCATCCATCGCACATCGGGCAATGGTAGATGCGCTGCTCACGACGACGGTTCGATGCGGAACCGCGGCATGATGCCAGTGCGAGCTGAGCCTCGTCGGCTGTCACATAACGGTTCTTGCCCGTGTGGCAGTGACCGCGGGTCTTGGCGATGTGTTGAATGCTATACATGCGCATAGTGACGCTCCTTCGTATTGCCGTGATCCTTGTCGATCACGAGCGGAGGTTTTGCCTCCTGCAATACCTAACCGGACAAAGTATTGCGATCTGGAAAGGAGCATGTTAGAGCATATGAAATGGTGTGTGGTGTTCGAGACGTCGCCGCTTGTCATGCTCCGAGAAGCGTGATGGGGACGACGTGGACTCCTTCCGGGGTTGTGTGCGCGTACATGCCATTGCCGACGATCACCATGAGGAAGGATGGATCCCTCTGCTGGGAGTAAGGATTGGCCGTGATCTTATTGCTGACGGCAAGCAGTGAGTCGACGCCATCCTGCGCCTTGTTTTCGCCGAGCTTGATTTCGATTGCAGCCCGTCGTCCGTCTTCCAGCTCGATGATGGCGTCGGCCTCCAGCCCTTTGTCGTCACGGTAAAAATAGACCTTGGGACGTTCGATGCCGACCCATGCGGACGTATATACCAGCAGATCGCGAATGACGAGGTTCTCGAACATATCTCCGAAAACCTGACCGTTTTCCAGCAGTCGGGACGGGTTGATGCCCAGTGCGGCCACGGCGAGCGACGGGTCTACGAAATAACGCTTCGGCTTGACTCGCATACGGTTCCGGGCTTTGATCGGAGCGTCCCAGCAGGGTAGCTCTTCTCTCATGTATATTTTTACACCGGTTTTATTTTATATTTTACACCAGTTTCATCTTGCAAAATGCACTTTCTTTATTGCATGGACGACCTGGGTCTTCCCGAAAGCGTGGTGGATAGTTTGCTTCAGGACGCGATTAAACAGTGCTCTGACAGGATTCGGAAAAAGGATGATGGGTTCTACTATCCAATCGACGAGCAGCATTTTCCGTTCCGGATCATTCGCCATCGTGAGATTGGATTTATTAGCATTCGTGAAATTGCGTTCATCATGCGGAGGATTGTCCAAGTCCATCCCGGAAAGGATAAAAACTGGCTGTTCGATGAAACGTTTGCCATATACGGATTCCGCCGTTTCAGCGCGAAGATAGAGCGTGCGTTCGATGCGGCATATCGGTATCTGACGCGCAATCATTTCGTCGCCGATCGTAACGGGGCGATAACGCTTCTATCGGAGTCCGCCATACTCTGACGCCGTGGCTGTGGACAAGCGTTCGGGATCTTAGCCGTCGCTTGTCCAACGCTGCGGCGAGATTGGGGAGCATGCCCAGAAAGACAGCGGCGGGCGCGCCGGTACGCATCGTGGTCGGCGGCGACCCGTATCTCAACGAGCAGACGGCCCGCGACTTGCGGCACCAGGCCGAACGCACGCATCCCGACGCGGAAACCATCGAACTTGACGCGTCCAGCGCCGGACCATACGACTTCGACGAGGCCGTCAGCCCGTCGCTGCTGTCCGACACGGCCATCGTCATGGTCGTGAACCTGCAGAACGCCGACGACAAACTCGCCGAGGCGATCGTCTCATACTGCAAAACGGCCGGCAACGACCCGAACGCCAGCATCGTCATCTGCCGGCACGAGGGCGGGCAGAAAGGCAAGCGCGTCATCGACCAGCTCGAACGCGCCGGCGCGCGCCGAGACAACGTGCCCGACCTGAAAAAGGCCGACGCGAAACTCAACTTCGTCATCCAACGATTCGAACGCAGCAGGCGCCGCGTCGACCCGCTCGCCGCACAGCAGCTTGTCGCCGTGCTCGGCGACAAAACCGGCGAACTCGCCGCCATGTGCGACCAGCTGTGCTTCGACTTCGACGACGACCCCATCGGACTCGACCGAGTCAACCAGTACCTGACCGCCAACCCGCAGGTCACCGGCTTCGCCGTCGCCGATACGGCCGTCGCCGGACGCACCGCCGAAGCGATCGTGCAAATGCGCTCCGCGGTCGAACAAGGCACCGACCCGATCGCGCTCATCGGCGCGCTCGCCATGAAGCTGCGCGGACTCGCCAAAGCGTCCGCCGTGCGCGCCGGCACCATCTCGCAGGCCGAAGCGAACATGAACCCGTGGGTGCTGCGCAACGCGCAACGCCAGCTCGGCGGGTGGACGTCCGACGGCATGAGCCGCTGCATACGGCTGCTCGCATGGGCCGATGAACAAAGCAAAACCAACGGCGGCGACCCCGTGTACGCGCTTGAACAGTGCATCATCGCGATCAGCCGGAAAGGACGGGAATCATGAGCGACACCACCAGCACCAACACGCCCCTCACCGTCGACGTGCCCACCGGCGACGACATGCGCGCGCTCGGCGAACGCATCGCACGAGCCGCCCGCGGAGGCGACGTGATCCTCCTGTCCGGGCCGCTCGGCGCGGGCAAAACCACGTTCGCGCAAGGATTCGGCCGCGGCCTCGGCATTGCCGGTCCGATCGTCTCGCCCACGTTCACCATCGCCCGCGAACTCGACGGACGGTTCCTTGACGGCTCTCCGGCGCATCTCGTGCACGTCGACGCGTACCGGCTCGGCGGCAACGCGTACGCGCCCGGACAGGACGCGACCGGCCGGCTGCTCGACGAACTCGAATCGCTCGGACTCGACGAGGAACTCGAAGATCCTGGAGAAAACACGGTGATTCTCATGGAATGGGGCGAGCAGATGGCCGCCGCGCTCGCGCCCGAACGGCTCGAGGTGCGCATCGCGCGACCGATCGACGCGGGAACATCCGATCCGAACGCCGAGCTGACCGGCGACGGCACGCGCATCGTCACGCTCACGCCCGTGGGCGCGACCTGGCGGGGACGCGACCTGCTCGGCTGACGCGACGTTTCCATGCCGATCCGGACATTGCGGCGGAACGGCCATAGACTCCCCGTTGTAGACTCGTAACGATTCTTGGAACAAGGGAGGAATACGCATGGGCTGCACGCTGGTGATCGACACGTCATACGGTTCGACTGTGGGCGTCGTGGGACGCGAGCCGATCGTCGAAACCGACTCGCGCACCCACGTCGAACGTTTGCAGGTCAACATCGCGCGCGCGGTGAGCGAAGCCGGATACGGGCCGCACGACATCGGCACCGTCGTCGTCGGGCTCGGCCCCGCGCCGTTCACCGGCCTGCGCGCCGGCATCGTCGCCGCCAAGGCCATCGCCTTCGCCACCGGTGCGAAACTCATCGGCCAGAACGTGCTTGAGCCGCAGACGCAGTGGAACCTCATCCGCCGTGCCAAGGCTGGCACGCTCGGGGATCCGGCGAACCTGCATGTGCTCACGCTCGCCGTCAACGATGCGCGCCGCAAACAGCTGTACTTCGAATTGTGCGACAGTCCGCTTGCCGGCGGTGACGTCACGGTCGCCGAAGCCTTCAAGGACGACATGGCCGCTGCGACTGCGGCGACACCGGCACGCCCGCTCATCGACATGGACATCGACTATCCCGCATCCATCGTCGAACGTGTCAACAGGGCCGTGCGCGACTACCGCGACCATGTCGGCGGCGACGTGGTTGTCGACGTCATCGGTCATGGAGCCGGCAAATACGCGGATGCGTTGGCAGGCATCGCGCATCTCGGCGACGTCACGGACGAATCCGTGCTCGACGGCGGCAAACAGGGCCTTTCCGTGTTCGCGGCCGACGCGACGCTCGCCCACGAACGCAACCCCGAAGCCCCCGTCGAACCGCTGTACCTGCGCCGACCCGACGCGGAGATCCCCGCGCCGCTCAAGCACGTGCTCGGCCACGCCGGCGCGGAAAGGACCGCCTGATGCTCGCATCGTTGGACGAACTCGACCGCGAAACGGCCGTCGCCGCGGTGCGCGCGCTCGAAGTCGAACTGTTCGGCAGGCATGCGTGGAGCGAAGCGTCGATCCGTCAGGAGCTCGACGCGCCCGCGCGCACGTACGTGTTCGACGTTGCGGACGCTGCGAATGATGCGGATGCGACCGGCGGTGATGCGGACGCTGCCGGCAATGCTGTCGCGAATGATCGCGTCGACGAGACGATCCGGCCGGACGACGTGCGCGGATTCGCCGGCTACTGGTACGACGGCGACGACGCGGAAATCATGGACGTCGGCGTCGGCAAGGCGTACCAGCGACAGGGCATCGCGGCCGCGATGATGACCTGGCTGATCGGCCACGCACGATCGCAAGGCGCGCGGCGCGTCCTGCTCGAAGTGCGCGTCGACAACGATCCGGCCATCGCGCTGTACCGCCGATTCGGCTTCGAAAACATCGGGCTGCGCAAACGCTACTATCAGCCCGAAGGCATCGACGCGCACGTCATGGCGCTCGACCTAGAACCGCGCATCGTCGGCTTCCAAAGCGCCGGCGCAGACGCAGGGTATGAGGGGAACGCGGCGGGCGCGGCGCGACAGGCTTCCGTCGTCGCATCGGCGCATGTCGCAGCACCAAACATCAACGAGCACGCAATCAACGAGGAGACGAAATGAGCGAACCGATCGTACTGGGCATCGAATCGACCTGCGACGAAACCGCCGCGGCCATCGTGCAGGGGCGCACGCTGATCTCCAACGTCGTCGCCTCGTCTATGAACGAACACGCGCGCTACGGCGGCGTCATCCCCGAAATCGCGTCGCGCGCCCACGCCGAAGCGTTCGTGCCGTGCGTCTCCAAGGCGCTCGCCGACGCGAACATGACGATCGCCGACGTGGACGCGATCGCCGTGTCCGCGGGCCCGGGCCTCGCCGGATGCCTTGCCGTCGGCGTGTCGGGTGCGAAGGCGCTCGCATGGGCTGCGAACAAGCCGATCTACGGCATCAACCACGTGATCGGCCACATCGCCGTCACGCAGCTGCAGTTCGGGCCGTTCCCGCCCGACACGCTCGCGCTCATCGTCTCCGGCGGCCACACGTCGCTGCTGCACGTCGAGGACGTGGCGCGGCGCATCGACGTGGTCGGCACCACGCTCGACGACGCGGCAGGGGAGTGCTTCGACAAGGTCGCGCGCCTGCTTGGCTTCCCGTACCCGGGCGGCCCGCACATCGACCGCCACGCGCAAAACGGCGACCCGAAGGCCATTCGCGTGCCGCAGGGACTTACGCAGGGCAAGGCCGGCGCGGCGCATCCGTACGACTTCAGCTTCTCCGGCGTCAAAACCGCCGTCGCCCGCTGGATCGAGGAGCAGCAGGCCGCCGGGCGCGAGATTCCGGTGGACGACGTGTGCGCGTCGCTTGCGGACTCCGTGGCGACCGTGCTCGCGAAAAAGGCCATGCGCGGGTGCGAGCAGTACGATTCCAAGACGCTGATCGTGGGAGGCGGATTCTCCGCGAACTCGCAGCTGCGCGCCAAACTGCTCGAATACGGCGAACGTTGCGGCGTTGACGTGCGTATCCCGCAGATCAAGCTGTGCACCGACAACGGCGCGATGGTCGCCATGCTCGGCGTGAACCTGGTCGAAGCCGGCGTAGCTCCGTCCGCGCCCGATTTTCCCATCGATTCCGCCATGCCGATGGACCAAATCAGCATGTGACAGTTCGTGCCGACATGCTCACCTGTGTGTGTATGTCGGCACGTTGAGGTGATTGTGGGCATGGACCGGCCACGAAGAGACGGTTTCCGACCTGTTCATGGTCGGCCTATGCCCACGATTCCGTATTTGGACGGCCTATGCCCACATTTGTTTTGTTACTCTGAAATGTTCGGATTGCGCCCATACGTGATATCCGGTTGCAGTCAAAACCGGTATCGGACGAGGATGATATTCCTCGCATGCCTGCACGGCGGGATACGAGGAGGCGTGACGTCGCCGTGGACAATTGGCGGATAACGAAAAGACCTCGGAAAACCGAGGTCTTTGATCGAGCTCCTGCGACTGGGCTTGAACCAGTGACCGTCCGATTAACAGTCGGATGCTCTGCCAACTGAGCTACGCAGGAATGTTTAATTATTCAGCCGAAGCCGAGCTCCTGCGACTGGGCTTGAACCAGTGACCGTCCGATTAACAGTCGGATGCTCTGCCAACTGAGCTACGCAGGAATGTTCATCAGTGGCGAACCACCGTGCACAAGATGGAAATACTATCCGGAAACTGGAGTAATGCAAATTGCGGCGTGTCGCGTCGATGTCCATGTGGACGATGATGTGGACGACACGCCGGGGTGTGGATAACTCGGACCTTTCGACCACACGCCCCGTTTCGGCTGGACAGCGCGGCAGGATTCCCGCATGATGGAACGTCCCGGCATGGTGGCCGGGATTATCGGAACGATTTCGACGGGCGCGACAAAGGCGACGGCCGTCGATTCTCGAGGAAGGGGAGTGCCGTGAACGAGATGAACGGGTTGGATGATGCGACTCGCGGACTGCGGCGACGCAGGCGCGTGCGCGACGGCATGCGCGAGCGCGAGGCGGAGGAACATCGTCGGCGCCTGCGACGATGGATCGGGCTGGCCGCCGCGTCGCTGTCGTCGTTGTTCCTGATCGTCATGCTTGCGATGCCATGCACAGACTACGGGCTGTTGCCGTGCGGTGTGGCATATGCGGATGATGCGGACGCTGCCGGCGCGGGCTGTGCGGCGGACATGGTCTGGCCGGTGCGCGACGTTGACGTGACCGCCGTATTCGACGGGCCGGTGCAGCCGTGGCTGCCGGGCCATCGCGGCGTCGATCTGGAGGCCGGAACCGGTACGGAACTGCTCGCGCCCGCCGATGGCGTCATCGCCTTCGCCGGCAGGGTTGGCGGCAAATCGGTGGTGAGCATACGGCACGGCACGCTCACGTCCACGTTCGAGCCGGCGGTCACCGATCTGCGCATGGGCGCGCCGGTCGCCCGCGGCGAGCCGTTCGGCGAGACCGGAGGCGCATCCGACCATTGCGGCGACTCCTGCGTGCACTGGGGCGTCAAACGCGGCTCGGACGCCTACGAGGATCCCCAATCCAAGACGTCCGCACGCAAAATCGCGCTCAAGCCGGTTGCCTGATCGTGCGGTCTCGTCGCAATGCCCATGTGACGCCGTGCAACGCGGCACGGCGCCTGCAATGCCGTGCGGCGTCATGCGTCGTGGACGTTTCGCCTGGCGAACTCCGCGATGACGGCCAATTCGGCCGCGGCCGTTGCATTGCGGTTGCATGCCGGCACTAGAATGCCGGAAGGAATGCAAGGCAACCGTGACATGGTCAGGAGCACAATGCAGAAGCAATACACGCGTCCGCTGGAAAAGCCGATCGACGACGACAAGAACCTGTTCGAAATCCTCGTGGAACGCGCCGAACGCACGCCCGACGCCTCGCTGGTCGAATACAAGGACGATGCCGGCACGTGGCGTTCGTTCACGGCCGCGGAATTCCGCGACAAGGTCATCGCCATCGCCAAAGGCCTGATCGCACGCGGCATCATGCCCGGCGACAGCGTGTCGGTCATCGCGCACACCTGCTGGCAGTGGACGGCCCTCGACATGGCCATCATGTCGATCGGCGCGCTTACCGTGCCCGTCTACGAAACGAACTCGCCGGCGCAGGTCAGGATGATCTTCAACGACTCACGCGTCAAGATGGCGTTCGCTGAAGACGACGGCCAGCGAGACAAGATCGAATCCGTGCGCGGCGAATGCACTGACCTGCGTGACGTGTACGTGATCGGCTTCGGCGCGATCGACACCATCGAAACGTACGGGCAGGGCGTGTCCGATGCGGAGTTCTGGGAGCGCGAACGCGCCGTGCGCGGCGACGACCTTGCCACCATCGTGTACACGTCCGGTTCCACCGGCACGCCCAAGGGCATCGAGCTGAGCCACCGCAACTTCGTGTTCATCACGTATTCTGGCGTGCAGTCCATGCCCGACATCGCGCTCGGGCCCGACCGCCGCCTGCTGCTTTTCCTGCCGCTCGCGCACGTGTTCGCCCGCTACATGCAGTTCTTCTGCTTCGCCGGCAACGTCACGCTCGGCCTGTCCAGCAACCTCAAGACCATCCTTGCCGACTTCGGGGCGTTCAAGCCGACGTTCATCCTCGCCGTGCCGCGCATTTTCGAAAAGATCTACAACGCGGCCTCGCAGAAGGCCGGTTCCGGATTCAAGGGCCGCGTATTCGCCGGCGCCACGCAGGCCGCGCGCGACTGGTCGCACGCGCAGCAGTCCGGCGAGCCGATCCCGTTCGCGCTCAGGGCCAAACACGCGCTGTACAACAAGCTCGTCTACCGTTCGATCATGAACGTGTTCGGCGGACGCGTCGAATACGCGGTGTCCGGCGGCGCGCCGCTCGACTCGTCCATCGCGCACTTCTTCAACGGAGTGGGCCTCCCGCTGCTCGAAGGCTACGGCATGACCGAAACCTGCGCGCCGTCCAGCGTCAACCCGACCGTCGGCTACAAAATCGGCACGATCGGCCTGCCCATGCAGGGCGTGACGATGGGCGTCGACGACGAGGGCGAACTGTGCATCAAATCGCCGGCCGTGTGCGTCGGCTACCACAACCATCCCGAGATCACGCGGCAGCAGATCGTCAACGGCTGGCTGCACACCGGCGACCTCGGCGCGATCGACGACGACGGGTTCGTGTCGATTACCGGGCGCAAGAAGGACCTGATCATCACCGCCGGCGGCAAGAACGTGTCTCCGGGCATGCTCGAGGCTTCCGTGATGACCTCGCCTGTGGTCGACCAGTGCGTCGTCGTCGGCGACCGCAAGCCGTTCGTCGCCGCGATCGTTTCGCTCGACCTGGCCGAAACGAACACGTGGCTCGAGGCGCAGGGCGCCGAGCCGGTCGCCGACCTCGAGGCGGCGGCGAAGAACCCGATCGTGTATGCGGAGGTCGAACGCGCGGTCAACAAGGCCGACGAGCTGGTCTCCCGCGCCGAATCGATCCGCAAGTTCGAGATCGTGCCCGACACGTTCACCGAAGCGAACGGCATGCTCACGCCGAGCCTCAAGGCCAAGCGCCAGGTCATCACCGACCATTACCGCGACCTGATCGACAACGTCATCTACGCGGGCAAAAAGTGATCGCCGCCCTCCACGGGCAGCGTGGATCGCGTGAATCGCACGGTCTGCTCCGATTGAGCAGGAATGGCGTCTGATCGGCATCATTCCAACGATTGTCGGCTACGTTGCTGGTTTGCGTGCAGCGCGACACGCCGATGACTGGACAACCGCCGCGGATCGCGTAATATATCTACTCGTGCTCCGATGAGGAACACGGAACGGCCCCGTAGCTCAGTTGGTTAGAGCGCCGCCCTGTCACGGCGGAGGTCACCGGTTCAAGTCCGGCCGGGGTCGCCATCAAGGCCCGCAAGTTCGCTTGCGGGCCTTTTGCGTTATCTGACCAAACCGGTCAGTTCGCCGAGGTTGAGCTCAAAGCTCAGGCCTCGCTCCTCGAAACGGGGCTGGTTGCGCGTATTGCCCATCGCGTGCCGCACGAATTCGCCGGCGATGCGCGCTGACTCGGCAAGACCTCGACCGGCCATCACCGCGCCGCACAGGGCGGAGGCGAACGCGTCGCCCGTGCCCTGGATCATGTACGACAGCTTCTCGTGCGCCAGTTCGCGCTTGCCGGCGGCCCCCAACACGGCGTCGGCAACGTAGTTGCGGATCAGCCCGTCGCCGCGATCAATGCCTTTCAACACCACGTGTCTTGCGCCCATGTCCAGCAGCGCGTTCAACAAGCCGTTCACGGCCCGATCGTCCAGATCGCCGCCCGCATAGTCGCGGTCGGTCAGAATCGACGCTTCGGTCAGATTCGGCATGAGCACGTCTGCGCCGTCGACCAGCGCGCGCATCGCCTCGCACAGTTCCGGCGTATACGTCGGATACAGTTCGCCGCCGTCGCCCATCACCGGGTCCACGAACCGCAATGCGCGCGGATACTCACGGTACAGTCGCCGGATGATCGCCACCTGCTCTGGGGAGCCGAGAAACCCGGAATACACGCCGTCCAAGTCGACGTGTTCGGCCTTCCACGCATCCAGATAACCGGGCAGGATGCCGGTCGTGTCGTGGAACGTGAACACGTCGTACTTCGTGTGCGCGGAGAACAGCGCGGTCGGCACCGGACACACGTCGCAGCCGGCGGCTGACAGGATCGGGATCGCGGCGGTCAGCGAGCACTTGCCGTAGCCGCACATGTCATGCACGGCCGCGACGCGCGGAATATAGCGCGGATCGCGGGAGTACAGCGCCGGATCGTCGGCCGCTACCGTTGCGACGTCCGCGATGACGGTCGCGGCATGGGCGTCGGTCGTTGCGTCGGTCATAAGTCGTCCTTTCGTCGGTTCCGACGTACGACTGTAACGCGAAGCCGTCACGGCCGGCCGACGACGTCCGATCTTTCGTCATTGCGGACGCGTGACGGACCTGCGATCGACGCCGGCCACGACGTTCCGCACGGTCGGCGCGCCGAATGCCGCGCATGATCGCCCGCCGTCCGCGGTGACTGTCCGTTCCGGCGTGTCGCGTCCGTGACGGCAGGTTTTTCGACGTTGCTGGGACAGCGAAAAACCAACGGTTCCAAGGGTTTATAAGGTGGTATAGGCAACCGTGATAGCGTTCGGCTTGCGCTTGGCGGCGCCGTGCCCGTATGGTCTTAACCAACACCTCGCCACGAAGCCCGGACACACCGGAAACGGCCGGCAGGGTGGCGACAAGACAAGTAACTAACGGCCACAGGCCAACATCAATGAAGGAGCACACCATGACCGATCCGAACAAGAAGTATCGTTTCGAAACCCTGCAGCTGCACGTCGGCCAGGAGGAGGCCGATCCGGCCACCGACTCCCGCGCAGTCCCGATCTACGCAACCACCTCGTACGTCTTCCACAACTTCGATCACGCCGAGGCCCGCTTCGGTCTCGCCGACCCGGGCAACATTTACGGCCGTCTGACCAACTCCACCCAGGGCGTGTTCGAGAACCGCATCGCCGCCCTCGAAGGCGGCACTGCCGGCCTCGCGGTCGCCTCGGGCGCCGCGGCCGTCGAATACGCGGTGCGCAACATCACCCAGTCCGGCGACCACATCGTCTCCTCCAAGAATATCTACGGCGGCACCTTCAACCTGCTCAAGCACACGCTGCCGCGCGACGGCATCACCACCACCTTCGTCGACCCGGAGGTCCCGCAGAACTTCGAGGACGCCATCCAGGAGAACACCAAGCTCGTCTACTTCGAGACTTTCGGCAACCCGAACGCCGACCTGCCGGACTTCGAGGCCATCTCCGCGATCGCCCACAAGCATCATCTGCCGGTGATCGTCGACAACACGTTCGCCACCCCGTACCTGTTCCGCCCGCTCGAGCACGGCGCCGACGTCGTGGTTGAATCCGCGACCAAGTTCATCGGCGGCCACGGCACAACCCTCGGCGGCGTGATCGTCGAAGGCGGCAACTTCAACTGGGCCGAGGTGCCGGGCAAGTTCCCGACCCTGACCGAAGCCGACCCGTCCTACCACGGTCTCAACTTCTACGAGGCCCTCGGCGGCGCCGCGTTCGTGACCCGCATCCGCGCCATCCTGCTGCGCGACACCGGTGCCACCCTGTCCCCGTTCGCCGCGTTCCTGCTGCTGCAGGGCACCGAAACCCTGTCGCTGCGCGTCGAGCGCCACGTCCAGAACGCGCTCAAGGTCGTCGAATACCTGCAGACCGTGCCGGAAGTCGAGTCCGTTTCTCACCCGAGCATTCCGGGCCGCCGCGACCACGCGCTGTACGAGAAGTACTTCCCGAACGGAGCCGGCTCCATCTTCACCTTCGACATCAAGGGCGGCAAGGACGCGGCGCGCGTCTTCATTGACAACCTGCACCTGTTCAGCCTGCTCGCCAACGTGGCCGACGTGAAGTCTCTCGTCATCCACCCGGCCTCCACCACGCACTCGCAGGAGACCCCGGAGGAGCTCGAGGACCAGGGCATCCACCCGGGCACCATCCGCCTGTCCATCGGCACCGAGAACATCGAGGACATCCTCGACGACCTCAAGGGCGGCTTCGAGGCGGTTCGCGCTTCCGGCCTCGCCAAGTAACGGCCGTCGCCGGTCGAATCCGAATCGTGCGTCCGCCATGGCCCGCAGAACATCCCGCGCTTACTCGTCACGTGGAAACGTTCCCGGATCCGCAAATGGACATGCGCATGGACACGTAACGAACGACCGGCCGTGAACCGAGTATCCTAAGCCATGACCCCGCCCTCAAGAGCGGGGTCATGGCTTGTTCTATGAGAGAGGAACCCCATGAGCGCACGCACGCAGAAAACCATCACCGCGGGCACCATCCCGCTGATCGCTGTCATGACCGCCGTCACCACGGTGCTCACCATGTTCGTCAAAA
This sequence comes from Bifidobacterium biavatii DSM 23969, assembly GCF_000741165.1. Classification (GTDB taxonomy): domain Bacteria; phylum Actinomycetota; class Actinomycetes; order Actinomycetales; family Bifidobacteriaceae; genus Bifidobacterium; species Bifidobacterium biavatii. Next base: position 25,416 of record NZ_JGYN01000029.1, read on the forward strand.
TCCCCACGCCCACGCGCGGCTACCTGAACCTGTCCGACACGATGATCTACTTCGCGTCCTACGCGTTCGGCCCGTGGGTTGGCGGCATCATCGGCGGCCTCGGCCCGGCCCTGTCCGACCTGATCGGCGGCTACCCGCAGTGGGCGATCTTCACGTTCGTCATCGACGGCGTGCAGGCCCTGATCGTCGGCCTGTTCCTCAAGGAATTCAAGCCGTTCAACGTGGCCGTCGTCTCCATTCTCGCCGGCGTGTGGAAGGTGTTCGGCTACTTCATCGCCGGCGGCATCCTCTCCGGCTGGGGCCCGGCCCTCGGCGAAGTGGCCGGCAACAGCTTCCAGATGGCCGTCGGCCTGATCGTCGGCCTCGCCCTGTTCTCCGCCGTGCGCAAGGCGTACCCGCCGCTGGTCCGCCTTGGCAACCTCGGCGTCAAGTCCGCGGCCTGATCGGCCTGATCAGTCCGATCGAGCATAACGATCGTAACGGCTCCCTTCCCGTCACTGGAAGGGAGCCGTTTTTGCGTCGCGGTACGTCAACGCGAACGCTAGGATGAATCGAATGAGCTTGGACGACCTGATCGAAACGAGGGAACTCGGCTGGGACTATGCGTCGATCGCCGACGGCGGCCGCCCCATCCCCGGACTCGACGGCGTGTCCGTGCGCATCCGCGCCGGCGAATTCGTCGGCGTCGTGGGACCGACCGGTGCCGGCAAATCGACGCTGTGCATGGCGCTCGCCGGCATCATCCCCAACCTTGCGGACGGCGACATGCGCGGCACTGTCACCGTCGCCGGCCACGACACGGCCCGCACGTCCGTCGCCGAACTGTCGCTCAACGTCGGCTACGTGCAGCAGGACCCCGAATCGCAGCTGTTCTGCGCGTCTGTCGAGGACGAAATCGCATTCCCGCTCGAAAATCGCGGCATGGACCCGGCGCTCATGGACCGGCGCATCGACGACGTGCTCGCCTTGGTTGGCATGGGGGAGTACCGCAAACGCGTGCCCACCAGCCTGTCCGGCGGGCAGATGCAGCGCGTCGCATTGGCCGCCGCGCTCGTCGCCGAACCGGACATCCTCATCCTCGACGAGCCGACCGCCGCACTCGACCCGGACGGCAGACGTGACGTGTTCGCCGCGCTCGCCGCGATCCGAAGCAGCCGCGCGGGCCGCAACCTCACCGTCGTCATGGCCGAGCAGGACACGTCGCATTTCCCCGGCTGGGCCGACCGCATCCTCGTGCTCGACCACGGACGTCTCGTCGCTCAGGGCGACGTCGGACTGTTCGACCGCGAACCGGACCTGTTCGCACGGCTCGGCGTCGCGCCGCCCGGCGACGGCGAGCCGACGCTGCGCGTGCTTCCGGCCGACGGCGGGGGAGCGGCGGCCGATCCGGCGATCGTGCTGGACCACGTCACCTACCGGTACGACGGTTCGGCGGACGACGAATCGACGGACAACGGAACGTCCAACGGCCCGTCAGCGCCCGCGCTCGACGACGTGACCTGCACGATCCCGCGCGGCGCGTTCGTCGGACTGATCGGACGCAACGGGTCAGGCAAAACCACGCTCGCACGGCATCTCAACGCGCTGCTCAGACCAGCCTCCGGCCGCGTCGTCGTGGACGGGCTCGACACGCGCACGCACGCGGTCGGACGCATGGCCGCGCACGTCGGATTCGTGTTCCAGAATCCCGACCATCAGATCTTCTGCGCCAGCACGCGCGAGGAAATCGGCTTCGGCCCGCGCGCGCTCGGCCGCACGGACGCGCAGGTGCGCGCCGCCGTCGACGACATGCTGCGACTGTTCGATCTGGAACGGTTCGCCGACGTGTCGCCCGCGACGCTCGGCTACGGCGACCGGCGCATCGTCGCGCTCGCCTCGGTGCTCGCCATGCGCACGCCGATCCTCGTGCTCGACGAGCCGACCGCCGGACTCGACCGCAACCTGTCCACGAAACTGCTCGACGCGGTCGCCGCGCTCAACCGCGCCGGCACGACCGTGATCATGATCAGCCACGACATGCGCGCGGTCGCGAACTACTGCACGCACGTCATGCGCATGGACGCGGGCCGGCTCGTCGAATACGGGCGGCTCGCGCACGACGGCCAGCGAAAGGAGCGTCGATGAACGCTGACCTGTACGTGCCCGGCGACGGTTGGCTGCACCGCGCCGACCCGCGCGTCAAATTCGCGATGTCGCTCGCGCTGCTCGTCCTGTGCCTGATCTGGCGCAACTGGGCGTTCATGACCGCGGCGCTCGTCCTCGAGCACGCGATGCTCGCCGCAGACCGGGTGCCGGCCGAACGCATCCTGTGGGTATGGAAGATCCTCGCGTTCGTGATCGTGATGATCGTCGTGCTCTGGCCGATCTTCGACCCGAGCGGTGCGCACGAACTGTGGCGGTGGGGATTCCTGCGGCTCACCCGCGAAAACCTGATCATGGCGGCCGTCATGGGCCTGCGCATCCCCGCGCTCGGCTTCGCGTGCTTCCTGACGCTGTTCACCACGAGCCAGGCGAAGCTCGTGCGCGGGCTCGTCGCGCTCGGCGTGCCGTACCGCGCGGGACTCACGCTCGCCACGTCGCTGCGCTACATTCCCGTGTTCTTCGGCATCTTCCAATCCGTGTCCGACGCGCAGCGGGCGCGCGGACTCGACCTGTCCGGCGGTGACGCGACCGGGGCCGGCTCGCACCGCGGCAACCCGTTCACGCGCCTCGTCGCGCGGTTCAAGTCGTATCTGCCGATCATCGTCGCCGTGCTCATCCGCGCCTACCGCATGAGCCAGGGCGTCGGCTGGGCCATGGAATCGCGTGGACTCGGCCTGCCGGGCGCGCGCACCTACCGCGTGCGGCTGCGCATGCGCCCGGCAGACTGGGGGCTGCTCGCGGCGACGGTGATCGGGACCGTCGCCACCGTCATCCTGATGGTGATGGATTAGCCGGGTAATTCAAGCTCGCCGAGCTTGTCGGTGAGCTTCATGTTCTCGCTGTAGTCGACCGGACAGGCGATGACGTGCACACCGCCGTCCGCCGTCATCGCGGCTTCGATCGCCGGACCCAGCTCGTTCGCAGCCTGAATCAGCGTGCCGGTCGCGCCGAAGCTCTCCGCGAGCTTGACGAAATCCGGGTTGCCGAAATCGACGTCGTCATGGTGGCCGGCGTGCAGGTCCATCTTCCACTTGATCAGGCCGTACGCGCGGTCCACCCACACCAGAATCACGATATGACAGCCGAGCCGCACCGCCGTTTCGATCTCCTGCATGTTCATCATGAAGCTGCCGTCGCCCATCACCGCCAGCACCGGTCGGCCGTGGCGAGCGAGCGAGGCTCCCACCGCGCCCGGCAGTGTCCAGCCCATCGTCGACAAGCTGTTGTCGATGATGCACGTGTTCGGCAGATACGTCGGATACAGGCGCGCCATCCACATCTTGAGCGCGCCCGTGTCCACGAGCGCCACGTCGCTGTCGCCGAGCGCGCGTCGCGTGTCGTAGACGACGCGCTGCGGCTTCATCGGGAACGAGTCGTCGTCCTTGCGCGACGTGAACTCGTCCGTGAGCAGGCGGCGGATGTCCGACTCCATGTCGTCGAAGCGCACGTCGCGTTCGCGCAGCGCGTCGATCAGCTGCGTGAGCGTCGCGTCGATGTCGGCCATGATGTTCAGCGTGGTCGTGTAGTGCGCGTCCGTGTCCTCGACGAACGTGTTGATGTGGATGATCTTCTTGTCGTTCTTCGGATTGATCTTGACCGGGTCGAACTGCTGGATCGAGAATCCGATCGCGATGATCAGGTCCGCGTCGTCGAACGCGAAGTTCTCGTAGTCGTGCCGCATGAAGCCGACCACGCCGAGCGCGTTGTCGTGGCGGTCCGAGAATACGCCCTTGCCTTCGAACGTGGTCGCCACCGGCAGGTTGAGCTGTTCGGACAGGATGCGCAGCTGATAGTCCGCGTGCGCGCGGCTCACGCCGTTGCCCGCGAGGATGATCGGATGCTTCGCTTTGGCGATGATGTCGGCCGCCGCGTCGATGTCGGCGGGCGTCGGCACGGTGTGCACCTGCAGCGCGCGGCTCAGCGGTTCGGCGTCGGCCGGCGCCGGCTGCTCGGCGATGTCCTCCGGCAGGATGATGCACGTCGCGGCCGGACGCTTGCGCTGGGCGAGCGCGAAGCCCTTGCGCATCGTCTCGGTCACGGCCTCGGGGCTCAGGATCATGTTCGTCCAGCGCGTGATCGGGCGGAACACGGACACCAGGTCGATGATCTGATGCGATTCCTTGTGCAGTCGGCGCACGCTGCCCTGCGCGCACAGGGCGACCAGCGGCGTGTTGCTCGCGTTCGCGCACGCCACCGGCAGCGTCAGGTTCAGCGCGCCCGGTCCCAACGTGGCCAGGCACACGCCCGGCTTGCCGGTCAGATGCGCGTACGTGAGCGCCATGAAACCCGCGCCCTGCTCGTGGCGCGTGACGACGAAGCGGATGCGTCCGTCGCGTTCCAGCGCTTCGATGAACGGGATGTTCTCCTCGCCGGGGATGCCGAAGATCACTTCGACGCCCTCCTGCACGAGGCACTGGACCATCAGGTCGGCGACGTTGCGTTCGTGCCGCGGTTCCGTCGGTTTCGGCGAGGCCGCCTGCTGCGGCTGCGGATGATGGGCGGCGTTCTCGTGCAGCCTCGATTCGAGGCGTGAGATCAGGGAATGATGTTGCTGTTCGGTCACGAGTGCATGAGTATAACCGGGGCGGTGATCGAACCGGTGTAATGGACGACATATGGCCGTAACAAATCGTGATCGCCCGCATGTCGTTGCGCGGTCGCCCGTGCGCTGGATGCGCGCGACGCGGCTTCATCCTCGGGGATGAGAACGCGACCGGCCGGATTCCGCCCGCCGCACGATGTCGGAGGAGCGCGTTGCGCGGGACCATGAAACCATCATCCGATAACCGTTACGAGGAAACGAGGAATCATGGAAGGTTTGGTCACTCCGACCATCAACCCGACCGCCATCGAGGCGATCGATCTGGTCAAGGACTACGGGCAGGGCGACACGGCCGTGCATGCGCTGCGCGGCGTCAACGTGCGCTTCGAACAGGGCAGGTTCACGGCCATCATGGGTCCGTCCGGCTCCGGCAAGTCCACGCTCATGCACACGCTCGCCGGACTCGACTCGGCCACCAGCGGCCGCATCGTGTTCGACGGCGCGGACATCACGAAGATGAACGACAACCAGCTCACGCTGCTGCGCCGGCACAAGATCGGCTTCATCTTCCAGAGCTTCAACCTGCTGCCCATGTTCAGCGCCGAACAGAACATCCTCATGCCGCTGACGCTCGCCAACGAGAGGCCGGACCGCCGCTGGTTCGACCAGCTGGTGCGCACGCTCGGGCTGGGCGAGCGACTGAACCACCGTCCGAACGAACTGTCCGGCGGCCAGCAACAGCGCGTCGCCATCGCGCGTGCGCTCATCACCAAGCCGGCGCTCGTGTTCGCCGACGAGCCGACCGGCAACCTCGACTCCGTGTCCAGCGCGGAGGTATTGAGCTTCCTGAAGCAGTCGGTCAGGGAACTCGGCCAGACGATCATCATGGTCACGCACGACGCGGTGGCCGCCTCCTACGCCGACCGCGCGATCGTGTTCGCCGACGGCAACATCGTCGCCGACGTGCCGAATCCCACCGCCGAACGGATGAGCGACCTGCTCATGGCTGAACGCGAGCGCGCCACCCGCGCCGCCATTCGATAACATTCCGCATTCTTGGCTCCTCTTGCTAGGGGAGCTGTCCGCAGAGCGGACTGAGGGGTAGTCAGAAGGTTCGGCCTTCTTCTCTCCCTCAGTCACGCTGCGCGTGCCAGCTCCCTCATCAGAGGGAGCCGAGAAGGGTTGAAAAGGAATTTCCCATGTTTTCCATCACGCTCAAACTCATGAAAAAAAGCGCGCGGATGCTCATCCCCGCGGGCATCGCGATCCTCATCGGTACCGCGTTCATCTGCGCCACGTTCCTGTTCTCCAATACCATGACCGACGCTCTCGGCCGCCAGCAGACCGGCAGCTACGGCGGTGCGAACTATATCGTCACCATCGACTACGACGCGCTGGACTCCGCGACGAAAGAGGAGAGGGACGCCGCATACTCCACCACCGTCAACGACTTCCATCTCGATCAGCTGGCCGCGACCGACGGCGTCGACGGCGTGCGCGCCAACACGATGACCGACGTCACCGTCGTCAACGGCGACAAGAACGTCAGCGGCATTGCGCTCGGCACCGCCAAGGACGCGCGGCTGCTGCCGGTCGGTCTTGCGGACGGCGACCTGCCGGCCGACAACGGCGAGATCGCCCTGCCGCAGTCCGTCGCCGCGCAGCTCGGCGTGAAGATCGGCGACACGGTGACGCTCAGCTCGCGCAGCCTGCAGGAGGAGGCGTCGATCGCTGACGCGACTGCGACTGACGCTGATAAGGCCGGCAACGTCAGCGTGCGCGTCGTCGGCCTGACCGACGATCCGAACCGCGTATACGGTTCCTACGGCGGCGCGTCCGTGATCTCGAACGACGTCATGGCCGCCCTGCAGACCGTCGACGACTTTTCCCAGGTCCGCACCAGCCAGCTGTTCCTCGACCTCGCCGGCGGCGGCAACGGCACCGACGGCAGCGCGACCGACACCGCCAAGGCGCAGGCCACGGCCGACAAGCTCGCCAAGCTCATGCCGAAGCACTACCGCGTGCTCTCGCGCGAAACCGCCAACCAGGAAGCCATCAAATCGCTCAGCGCAGACGGCGGCACCGACATCACCACCACGTTCCTGCTGAGCTTCGGCGTGCTCGCCATGTTCGTCGCCGCGCTCGTGATAGCCAACACGTTCCAAGTGCTCGTCGCCCAGCGCCGCCGCACACTGGCGTTATTGCGCACAATCGGCGCGAAGAAGGGCCAGCTGTACGGTTCCGTCCTGTTCGAAGCCGGCGTGCTCGGATTTGTCGCGTCCGCGCTCGGCGTGGCGCTCGGCTGCGCGCTGATCGGCGGCTTGTGCGCGTCCGGGCTCATGGCCTCGACCGGCATGGACGCGCGGTTCATCGTCAGCTGGCAGGCGTTCGCTGTGCCGGTCGCGTTCGGCATCGCCATGACCGTGCTCGCCTCGCTCGGCTCCGCACGCTCAGCCACGTCCGTGACTCCGCTCGAAGCGCTGCGCCCGATCGAACTGACCGACACGCGCCGTGCCGGACTCGTGCGCGGCGTCATCTCCGCGCTGTTCGTGCTCGCCGGTCTGACGTTCGCCGGATTCGCCGCATGGCAGATGAGCCAGTCGATCGCCGGACATTCGTCCATGGTCACCGACGCGTATTCCACCGTACTGCTCATGGCCATCGCCGGCTGCGCGTTCATCTTCCTCGGCCTCGTCCTGTCCGCCGTGTTCTGGCTGCCCGTGCTCATGCGCGGCGTGGGTGCGCTCGTCGCGCTCGCCGGACCATCCGCCAAGGTCGCGCACGCGAACATCCAGAAGAACCCGCGCCGCGTGGCCGCGACCGGCGCCGCGCTGCTCATCGGCGTCACGCTCGTGGCGACCATCGCGACCGGTGCGACCAGCGCCAAGCAGACGATGGGGGAGGCGCTCGACAAGCGGTTCAGCGTCGACATGATCGCCGACGGCGCCGAAATGACCGAATCACAGGCGGCCGCCGCGGCCAAGATCAAGGGCGTTGCGGCATCCGTGTACGCGCCGACCGTCATGAAGTACACGACCGACAAGGATGGCAACGACCTGTCCGTGTTGTTGGTCGGCGTGAACGATGCGGACGCGCTGCGCTCGGTGATGAAGGCCGATCTCAGGAACGTCACGATCGGCGACGGCACGGTGCTCATGCCGAAGTACGACGTGTTCACCGGCAAGAAGATGGCGTTCAGCGGCGATGCGGTGACGTTCTCTGATATGACGGGCGACGACTCCGGTACTGGTGCGAACGCGTCAGCCAAGTCGACCGGCAAGACGATCACGCTCAAGCCGGCGTACGTCGACTACCGCCGCGTATCCGAAAACTACAATGCGGTCGCGTTCGTCAGCGCCACGCACTTCACGAACGGCGACCTCAAGGCCACCGGTCACATGCTGCTCATGAAGATCGACGCGGACACCGCCGGCGTCTCCCTGAACGACGTGCTTACCGACGTGCAGCGGACGTTCACTGCCAGCTCCGGCGTGCAGGTGACCGGGCCGGTCGCGGAACGCTCGCTGTGGGAGACGATGATCAACGGTCTGATGGCGCTTCTCGTCGGCCTGATCGCGGTCGCTGTGCTCATCGCGCTCGTCGGCGTGGCGAACACCTTGTCGCTGTCGGTCATCGAACGCACCAGGGAATCCGCGACCCTGCGGGCCATCGGCATGACGCGCGGCCAGCTGCGCCGCTCGCTCGCCGTCGAGGCGCTGCTGCTCTCGCTCGTCTCAGGCGTGGCCGGCGTGCTGCTCGGCACCGCGTTCGGCTGGCTCGGCTCCTACATGGTGTTCAGCCTGTACGGCGACGTGGTCTTCCCGTTCGACTGGGCGGGCAACGGCATCATGCTCGGCGTCGCGGCCGTCGCCGCGCTCATCGCCAGCATCGCCCCGGCACATAGGGCCGTGAGCACGCCGCCGGTCGAAGCCCTCGCCGAAGCCTGATTTCACGACATCACGCTCCCCTTGTCAGGGAGCTGTCAGCAAAGCTGACTGAGGGGTAGTCAGAAG
>NZ_JGYN01000030.1 GCF_000741165.1 Bifidobacterium biavatii DSM 23969
AACAAACTCGTCCCACCAAAGAAACGACCCAAGAGTCCCGTGTTCGGCGTGAGGAAAATGTTCAGCATGGCCACGATGACGACGGTCGAGATGAAGTGGGGCATGTACGTGATCGTCTGCACAAACCCCTTCACCTTCGTGCTATGAATCTGGTTAATCAGCAAAGCCAGCACGATCGGCGCGATAAAACCAAGCACCAGAGTACCAAGACTGATCTTGATCGTGTTGATCATGACCTTGCTAAACATCGGCGACGTGAAAAACTGGTTGAAATACTTCAACCCAACCCACTGACCACCCGTGAGTCCCTTAGAAGGCACAAAATCACGAAACGCCAACTGAATACCATACATCGGGATATACGCGAAGATGAACACAAACACCATCGCCGGCAACGCCATCACCCAATGCTGCCAATAATGCTGCACATGCCACACCAACTTCCTCGGCCACGGCAAAGCCTTAAACGCAGCAGTATTATCAATCACACCGGCTGACGAGACCGCTGCCGCAGCGGCAGTGCCCCGTTCCGATACATCCTTGTTCATGGGTGTTTCCTTTCCTACCTATTCCGCGCCTCCACGCGCGGGAACGTCCGAAGCCGCCAGCGACTTCGATTGGTTTACATATGATTATGCCACTAAATGGTAGCGTTGCCATAGCGTGTTGCCAAAATTGCCACTGAAAGACGAGAAAAAACGCCGCTACCCGTTGGTAATTAAGGGTTTACTCCATACAATGCAATCGGCATGTTTGCGTTGCGCATATCGCCGCTATACCAACGATAACAGGCATCGATTGGCAACGGCAGCCTCCCCACAGCCCCCCCCCCGCAGGGAAGGCCGCGGCAAGGTCACAGTAAACCCCGCAACACGCCGTCGCAGGCATCGGCTTTCGCCATGGACGCCTGCGTCTCGAAAAAAACTCGCGATCCGCGCATATCCCACGCCGTTCAAGCCGTCCCTCCTCCGCGGAGGAAAAATCAACGAACAGCCCGACCGACAGACAGCCGCACGAACGCGCGAACAGTATGCAAAAGGCGCGAAACCACAGGCACCAACCATGATTTCGCGCCGAAAAACGAGATCGCCGATCCGTGACCACGCCCATGCCCGAGGCAAATGCCGGCGGAGCATGCCCGGCGCGACCGTGGATCGGCGATCATCGGTCACCGTTCAGAGATGAGAAAAGACGGGGCCCGTTACTTGGTGGCCTTGTCGTATGCCTTCTGCCAGATGTCGATGTTCTGCTGCAGGTTGAGCGACTTGAGGTCGTTCTGCAGCGTGTTCCACGAGGCATCGTCGGCACCGGTCTGCGCCATCTTGGCGATGACCGGCAGCACGGTGGTGAAGATCGACGAGTTGTTGTTCGCAACCGTGGTCTGGTCATCCGGCGAGAGGCGCACGTAGATCGGCATGTAGTTCTTCACCGCGGAGTCGCCTTCGCCGAGGTTCGCGTACTGCTCGGCGTACGGCTTGTCGACGGCGGACACGGAGTCGGCGCCGCGGTCGCCCTTGACGGTCACGTCGTCCGGAATCCAGCCGGCGAGACGATCCTCAAGCGTCGGGGACTTGCCCTCGTCCTGGGCCTTGTGGAACGCGTCGGTGATCTCATAGGAATGGTCGCCGGTCTTCTTGAGGTACGTGTCGAAGGAGCCCCACAGCTGCTGCACGGAGTACTTCTCGGAGTAGAAGAGGTTGATGAGCTTCAGGCAGGCGTCCTTGTTGGCCGCATTCGCGCTCATGGACATGTGGTAGTCCTCGAACTCGTTGGCACCGGAGATGCCGGAGGCGTCCCACACGGTCTTGTCGGCGGACACACCATCGGCCGACGGCACCGGAATGGCCACGTACTGCTTGTACAGGTCGGAATCGTAGCCGCCGAACGCGGTCTGATCCCAGCCGAACACGACGCCGACCTGGGCGGTGTCGCCGCCGACCTGGTTGCGGGAATCGTACTTGTCGGTGGTCACCCAGTCCTTCGGCGCGAGGCCGGACTTGGTGAGCGAGGCGAGGTAGTTGAGCACCTGGCGGAATTCATCGGTCTGCATCACGTTGCCGACCTTGCCATCCTTGACGTAGATGCCCTGCTGGGACGGGCCGGAGTTGTAGTGCGTGGCGATGCCGGTGGAGTTGAGGAACAGGAACGGGCTCCACCAGCCGGCGAGCGTATCGGTCGGCAGCGCGCGCAGGTTGATCGGGATTTCGTCGGCCTTGCCGTTGCCGTTCGGGTCCTGCGTCTTGAACGCCTCGAGCACCTTGGTCAGTTCGGACCACGTGGTCGGGGCCTTGAGGCCGAGCTTGTCGAGCCAAGTCTTGTTGATGAGCATGTGCTGGCCGGAGGCGGCGAACGCCTTGCCACGGTCGGACGGCAGGACGCGGATCGCGCCGTCGGATTCGACGAACTTCTTGGCGGTGGGCTTGGCGTCGAAGAAGGCCTTGACGTTCGGCAGCTTGTCCATGTCCTTGCTCAGGTCCTCGAACGCGCCGGTGTTCTGCGCGGTGTCGTCCGGGTTGTAGGCGCGGATGTTGAGGTCGGCGATGTCGCCGGCGGCAAGGGACGCGTTCTTCTGCTGGCCCCACGCGGTGTCGAGCGTCGGCTTCCATTCGATCTGGACGCCGGCTTCCTTGGCGATGTCCTTGGCCCACTGCATCTCCTTGATGGAGATCTGGTTGGTGTTCTGCACCACCAGGATCGTGACGATCGGCTTGCCGTCGGACGTGGTCTTGTTCGATGCGGTGCTCTGACCGCATGCGGAGAGCGTGGTGAGCAGCATCGACGCCGCTCCGGCCGCGGCCACACCCGCGAGAACCTTCTTGGCTACACCCTTGTCCATTGGTATGTTCCTTTCCTGTTTCCGACTTCATCGACTCGGAATCCGCGAGTCTGACCGTTCATCGCTTCAAACTCGCAACGCTGCGATTCTAAGCCGAGGCAAGCGCGAAGTCAACCGGGAACCATTCGGCGTGTCTACGCAAACATCGTTGCAATTCCAACGTTTTAGCAACATTACGCATACAATCGCAACGTTTTTCATCATGCAGCGATTACCCAACAGCAACGCGCGCATTGCCCAACGCAACACCAAGCTGGCCACAGCGCCCACCCAAGAATCGCAACGATTCGACTCACGCGCATTCCCGCGCTACAGTAGTGATCATTGCAATCCCGAACGGAACCGACAACTGATGATGGTGATGTCATGCCCACTCTCAAGGACGTAGCGGCCAAGGCCGGCGTTTCCCTCAGCACAGCCGGCGCGGCGATGCGCGGCGAGGACATCGTCAAGCCAGCCACCAAGGAACGCGTGCTCGCCGCAGCCAAGGAACTCGGCTACTCCCCCAACCTGTCGGCACGCTTCCTCAAAAAGGGCCGCACCGGCGCGATCGCCGTCATGGTACCGAACATCATGCACCCCTACTACACGAACCTCGTCTACGCGGTCTGCCAGGAGGCCGACAAGCACGGACTGCGCACCATCATCCAGCAGACCGGATACACGTCCGCCAGCGAAACCGACGTGCTCGAGCAGATGGCCAGCTCCACGCTGTGCGACGGGCTCATCCTCAACGCCAGCAACGTCGACGACCGGCACCTGCGCACGCTGCTCGGCAACCATCCGGCCGTGCTGCTCAACTATATGGTCGACGAGCCGCTGTTCGACAACGTGCAGCCGGCGATCACGCGCGGCGTCGACCTCGCGTTCGGCTACCTGCAGGGCCGCGGCTACCGTCACGTCGCCGTGATCGGCGCACGCGCGTTCGATCCGGACGATCCGGACATCAGCCGGCAGAACGACGGCATACAGTACGCGATGAACGCGCTGATCGACAGCGGCATGGGATATCCCGACGATTTCGTCGACTGCAACTGGTCCGTGGGAGGCGGCAAGGACGCGGCCGAAGAACTGTGCCGGCCGATCGCGCAGGACAATGCCACGCACGATGACGTCGCGCACGATGACGTCGCGCACGACGGCAACGTTGCATACGTTGCATACGACGATAACGTGCACAGCGACGCCGATGGCGGAACCGACGCACGCTCCGGCGCAACCGACCGCGTACGCCGCGTCGACCGCTACGACGCGTTCTACTGCATGAACGATCTGATCGCGTACGGACTGATCCGCGGCCTGCACGAGCACGGCATCCGCGTGCCCGACGACAAGGCCGTGTTCGGCCATGACGGCGTGATCGACGACCCGTTCACGATCCCCTCGCTGTCCACCGTAGCCGTCGACTATGCGGACATGGCGCACAAGGCCGTCGACATGCTGCTCGAGCAGATCAATCATCCGGACGGCGCGCGCAAGCCGCGCACCACATACGCCGGCTGCCGACTCGTCATCGGAGAATCCGCCTGAGTTCCATACGTCACGCCACGATGCATCACGCAACGCCCGCGCTCGGACAGGTTCCGTTGAGCGGGCAGTTCGCGCAGTCGGGCTTGCGCGCGTGGCATACGGCCCGGCCGTGCAGGATCAGCCGGTGAGACAAATCGGTCCACTCGGACGGCGGGAAGCACGCGCAGATCTCCGCCTCGACCTTAACCGGATCAGACTTGGCGATCCGCCAGTCGCTGCGCCAATGCAGCCGTCCGGTCACGCGCATGACATGCGTGTCCACGGGGAATCCGGGAATGCCGAACGCGTTGCCGAGCACCACGTTCGCGGTTTTACGTCCCACGCCCGGCAACGAAGTCAGTTCGTCCATCGTGCGCGGCACCACGCCGTCGAAATCATGGTCGAGTCCGGCGGCCAATCCGAGCAGATGCGCGGCCTTGGACCGGTAGAAGCCGAGCGGGCGGATGATGTCCTCCACGTCCTCGGGACGGGCGGCCGCCAACGACGCCGCATCCGGATACGCGGCGAACAGCGCGGGAGTGACCGTATTCACGCGCTTGTCGGTGGTTTGCGCGCTGAGCACGGTCGCGACGATCAGCTGGAACGGATTGGTGAAATTGAGCGCGCACTTCGGCGCGGGAATCTCCTCGCACAGCAGCTCGTACTCGGCGCGCATGCGTTCGAGCCGCGCACGTTTCGATTCGCGGGGCATGACAGGTCAGTCGGCGTCGCCCGACACGGATGACGTCGACGGCGAAGCAGACGAGGACGGCGCGGACTGCCCCGGAGCGGCCGCCTCAGCGTCGCCTTCCGGCGGGTCGAAACGGTAGCCGACGTTGCGCACGGTACCGATCAAATGCTCGTATTCGCCGCCAAGCTTGGCGCGCAGGCGACGAATATGCACGTCGACCGTGCGCGTGCCGCCGTAGTAGTCGTAGCCCCACACTTCCTGCAGCAGCTGCGCGCGCGTGAACACGCGGCCGGGATGCTGCACGAGGTACTTGAGCAGTTCGAATTCCTTGTACGCGAGGTCGATCGGATGGCCGTGCAGGGAGGCGGTGTAGCCGTTCGTGTCCACCACGAGGTCGCCGGAGCGGATCTGACCATCGGCCGACACCGTGCCGGACTCGCCGCCGGCCGCGTTCGAACCCGCGCCGCCCAGCGGCGAATTGCCGCGTTCGGACACGAGCCGCAGACGGCCTTCGACTTCGGCCGGGGAGGCGGTGGAGACGACCACGTCGGCGATGCCCCACGTTGAGTTGACGACCGTGAAGCCGCCTTCGGTAAGAATCAGCACGATCGGCGTAGACAGGCCGGACGCATGGATGAGCCGGCACAGGGTCTTGGCCGAAGCAAGATCGTCGCGCGCGTCGATGAACAGGATCGTATTCTCGGGCATCTTCACCAGCGAGGCCGCGTCCATCGGCAACACGCGCACGCGGTGCGACAGCAGGGCGAGGGACGGCAATACCGTCGCCGGATCTGCGGCGAACGTCATCAGCGTAAGATCCGTCACTTCATCGCCCCCTAGTGTGTTCGCGTTCACGTAAACTTACCGGTCATCGTACCGGCTTGCACGTTGGTGCTTTATTCTACGCGCACATTATGGACACAATTTGCGCCGGTTTGGCTCAAGATCGGCTTCCGAAGGCCCCGATCCCGCGGGATCGCACGTCCAGTCACGGGCCGAAACGCAGCCGGACTTGGTCATGCGCGTCGATCCGGTTCCCACGCACGCTACGGGACACTGCAGGACGGCGCGGGACCCGCCTGCGCGATAGGATGGACGCGTTAGCAACGACAACAGCCCCGTGTCCGGCCTCGGCCGCGGCGACCGCCGTCAGCCGGCAACCGCCGGTCGCGACGTGCGGGCCGCGCGTCCAGCCTGCCGGAATACGCGCGGCGACGATGGCGGGGAGCGGAACATGGCAGAGCATCAGCAGGGCCGTAACGGCGCGGATTCGCGTTCGACTGAAACGACCGGCACGGTTCCAGCTGGCGCGCACGCGCCGTTCGTCGGACGGTACGCGGCCAGCTTCGCACTGCTGCCGCTGATAGTGATGCTGGTGCTGGCGTTCGTCGGTGCCGGCACAATCGGCATGATCGTCTGGACGGCTGCGCTGATGATCACGTTCCTGATCTGCTCGCCGTTGCGTGACGGCGTTCCAGGACGCGTGATCGCGGCGATCGCCGGCGCGGCGTCGCTCTGCTTCGCCGGCAACGCCGGACTGCTGTCGTGGGCCCTGTTCGGACTGTTCGGCGAACAGGCAACGGACGTGCCGACCGCGGCGCTCAACGAGTCCGCATGGTTCGCCGGCGTGGGCGGACTGCTCGTCGCGCTCATCGTCGTCTCGTTCATCCGGCAGATGTCGCGCGCCGAACGCTCGCACCTGATCCGCGGCCTGTCGCACAGCGTGCTCGACGGCGTGGCGATGATCGCCGCCCCCGGCTGGCTGTTCCTGCTCGACTACATGGCCCTGCCCGACACGGGCGCCTCGAATACGGCCATGTTCCTGTCCGCGATCGTCGTGATCGTGCTCATCCTGGCCCTTGCCCTCGCCTCGATCTGGTGGACCATCGAAGCCGATCCGGACGAGCACGCGCACGCCCCGTGGCTCGGCATCGTCGTACTGCCCGCACTGCTCGCCGGCCCGCTCATCCCGCTCGCAACCAGCATCGTCACGCTGCTGTGATCGACGGCACCAGCCGATCACATACCCCCGAATAGACGCCCCCGGTTACACTGGTCCCCATGCACAGGCAGAAGAAGACCGCACTCCGTTCGTGGCTCGTATTCGTGGCGACCACCGTCATCCTGTCCCTCATCGCATGGCTCGGCTGGTCATGGACGGAAGGCACCATCACCCTGCCCCGCGCCACCCCGTCCAACCTGAGCACGGCCAGCCTCACCGTTGGTCTCACCGACGCGCCGCAATCGCTCGACATCCGCACCGACACCGGCGACAACGTCGAACGCGCGTTGCTCGGCAACGTGTACGAAACGCTCGTCTCGCGCGACGACAACAACAAGATCGTCGCCGGCATCGCCAAAAGCTGGACCATCTCCGACGACGGCCTCACCTACGACTTCACGCTGCACCGCGGCATGACCTTCGCCAACGGACACAAACTCGACTCCGCCGACGTCGTCTGGTCCATGCAGCAGATCGTCAAAAACAAGTATCAGGGCGCGACCGCGCTCGCTGATCTCGCGTCCGTGGCCAATCCGAGCCCGACCAAGGTCACGCTCACGCTCGCCAAACCCGACCCGACGCTGCTCCGGGCGCTCGCGGGCCGCGCCGGTATCGTCTACGACAGCGAATGGAACGGCGACTACGCGACGCAGACGGCCGGTTCCGGCCCGCTCGAAGCCACCGCGTTCGACAAAGGCGCCTCGGTCACGCTCACCCGCAACGACCATTATTGGGGCGACTTGGCCGGCGTGCAGACCGTGACACTCAAGTATTACGCGAACGGCGACGCGCTGGCGAAAGCCGCACTCAACGGCGATATCAACACGGTCTTCACGTCCGACGCGAGTGCCGTCAAACAGCTCGACGGACAGTCGTCGTGGCAGGTCAAGTCCGGCACGTCGACGACCAAGGTGATGCTCGCGCTCAACAACGACACGAATTCGATCTTCTCCGACGCGCAGGCACGTCAGGTCGTCCGGTACGCGGTCGACGCGAAAACGATCGCCGCGTCCGCCTCCGATTCGGCGGGCGAGCTCGGCGGCCCGATCGGCCCGTTGGAGCCGGGGTACGAGGATCTGACCAACCTGTTCCCGTTCGATCAGGTCAAGGCCGCGCAAATGATCGCGTTCTTCGCGACCGGCGCCGCGTTCTTCGGCACCGTCGAGCTGGTGGTGCCGACCGAATACCAGTCTCTAGGCGAGACGGTCGCCGGCTACCTGCGTTCGGTCGGCATCGACACGAACGTGCAGGCGGCAGACGCGGCGACCGTTGCACAACGGGTCAAGGACGGGCAGTACACGATGGCGCTGCTGGCAAGCGACGCGGACGCGTCCGAATTCGGCACGTCGGACAACGTGTTCCGCTACACGAACGGCACCGTGCAAGACGCGTACAAAAGCGCGATGGCGGCGACGAACGACGCCGACTACCAGTCGCGCATGAAAACGTTCGCCAAGACGGTGAGCCAAGACGCGGCGGCCGACTGGCTGTACTCGCGCAAGACGTTCACCGCGGCGGCCAAGGGCATCGACGGGCTGCCGAAGAACATGACGGACGATTATCTGCCGCTCGCCAAGGCCACGGTCAAGTAGCCGGCAGGCTCCCTCCCCTTGTCACCTAAGCCGCATAAAATCGCGCGTATGACCGAAATCATCAACGCAAATCTGACCCCATTGCCCGACAAGGTGGGCGTGGACGGTCTCGAAGACAAGTGGCGTGCCGTCTGGGACGAGCAGGGCACCTACAAGTTCAACAACACGCGCGACCGCAAGGCCGTGTATTCGATCGACACCCCGCCGCCCACCGTTTCCGGCCATCTGCACGTCGGCCACGTGTTCTCCTACACGCACACCGACGTGATCGCGCGCTACAAGCGCATGCGCGGCTATGACGTGTTCTACCCGATGGGCTGGGACGACAACGGCCTGCCGACCGAACGCCGCGTGCAGAACTACTACGGCGTGCGCGTGGACACCTCCATGCCGTACGATCCGGATTTCGTGCCGCCGTTCGAGGGCACCGACGGCAAGAAGATCGACGCCAAGGATCAGGTGCCGATTTCCCGCCGCAACTTCATCGAGCTGTGCGAGAAGCTCACCGCGCAGGACGAGAAGCAATTCGAGGCGCTGTGGCGTTCCCTCGGCCTGTCGATCGACTGGTCGCAGACCTACCACACCATCGGCGAGCACCCGCAGCGCGTGGCGCAGAAGGCGTTCCTGCGCAACCTCGCCCGCGGCGAGGCGTACCAGAAGGACGCGCCGGGCCTGTGGGACGTGACGTTCCAGACCGCCGTGGCCCAGGCCGAGCTCGAGAGTCGCGAATACCCGGGCTTCTACCACAAGGTCGCGTTCCGTTTCGAAGACGGCACGCCGATCTATATCGAGACGACCCGCCCGGAGCTGCTCGCGGCCTGCACCTCGCTGATCGCGAACCCGGACGACGACCGCTACAAGCAGTACTTCGGCCAGTACGTGTACTCGCCGCTGTTCAAGGTTCGCGTGCCGATTCTGGCGCATCCGGCCGCCGAGATGGACAAGGGCGCCGGCATCGCGATGTGCTGCACCTTCGGTGACGTGACCGACGTGCAGTGGTGGCGCGACCTGAACCTGCCGACCCGTTCGATCATCCAGCGCAACGGCCGCATCGTCATGGATACGCCGGACTGGATCGAGGATCCGGCCGGTCGCGAGATCTTCGCCGAAACCGCCGGCAAGACCACGTTCTCCGCCCGCAAGATCATCGTCGACCACCTGCGCGAGTCCGGCGATCTGGACGGCGAGCCGACGCCGACCAAGCGTATGACGAACTTCTACGAGAAGGGCGACAAGCCGCTCGAGATCGTCACCTCCCGCCAGTGGTACCTCAAGAACGGCGGCACCGACGCGGCGCTGAACTCCGAGCTCATCGAGCGCGGCCGCGAACTCAACTTCCACCCGGACTTCATGCGCGTGCGCTACGAGAACTGGGTGCACGGCCTCAACGGCGACTGGCTGATCTCCCGCCAGCGCTTCTTCGGTGTGCCGTTCCCGCTGTGGTACCCGGTCAAGGCCGACGGCTCCGCCGACTACGATCACCCGATCACGCCGAGCGAGGACATCCTGCCGATCGACCCGACCATCGACGTGCCGGCCGGCTACACGGCCGAGCAGCGCGACGTGCCCGGCGGCTTCACCGCTGAGCAGGACATCATGGATACGTGGGCGACCTCGTCGCTCACCCCGCAGATCGTGACCCACTGGGAGGAGCAGGACGAGGCGTCCAAGGCGCTGTTCAAGGCCACGTTCCCGATGGATCTGCGCCCGCAGGGACAGGACATCATCCGCACCTGGCTGTTCTCCACCGTCGACCGCGCGCACCTCGAGAACAAGTGCCTGCCGTGGGCGAACGCGACCCTGTCCGGTTGGATTCTCGACCCGGACCACAAGAAGATGTCGAAGTCCAAGGGCAACGTCGTCGTGCCGGACAAGCCGATCAAGCAGTTCGGCGCCGACGCTGTGCGTTACTGGGCCGCCGCCGCGCGACTCGGCCTTGACGCCACGTACGACGAGGGCCAGATGAAGATCGGCCGCCGTCTCGCCATCAAGCTGCTCAACGCGACCAAGTTCGCGCTGGCGATCGGCCGCGAGGACGAGAACCATCACGTGGGCTCGCCGGCCGTCGCCGCGTGGAACCCGGCCGACGTGACCGAGCCGCTCGACCGCGCCGCCATGGCCAAGATGGCGCTCGTGGTGCGCCAGGCCACCGACGCGCTCGAATCCTACGAGCATTCCAAGGCGCTCGAGGTCATCGAGAACTACTTCTGGCAGTTCTGCGACGACTACATCGAGCTCGTCAAGAACCGTGCTTACGGCACCGCCGACGCGACCGGCCACGTGCCCTCCGAGGCTGCGACCAAGTCCGCCCGCACCGCGCTGGGTCTGGGCCTTGACGCGTTCGCGCGCCTGCTCGCCCCGTACCTGCCGTACGCCACCGAAGAGGTGTGGAGCTGGATGCACGAAGGCTCCGGTTCGGTGCACCGCGCCGCATGGCCGACCCCGGACGTGTACGAGGCCGCCGCATTCAAGGTGTCTCCGGAACTGCTCGCCCACGCCGGCGAAGCGCTGGCCGCGCTGCGCGGCATCAAGTCGAAGGCCAAGGTCTCGATGAAGACGCCGATCCTGTCGGTCAGCCTCGGCGTGGCCGACGACGTGCGCGAATCCCTCGAGGGCGCGATCAACGACATCGCCGAAGCCGGTCGCGTGGTCGGCCGCATCTCCTTCGTGCGCGCCGCCGCAGCCGCCAAGGCCGCCCATGAGGCGGTCGCCGCGGCCGTCGACGCCGCCGCTGCCGCCAAGGCCGAGGCGGACGCCGCCGTCGCCGTGATCGTCGAGGACAGCGAACTCGGCGAGCCGCCGGCAAAGAAGAAGTGAGTCTCCCTTCTTCCGTAGATCGGTAATCGGCAATCAGCCTTCACAGCAAACCGCATAACGTCAAGTGGCGGTCGGGAACTCTCCCGGCCGCCACTTGACGTATCTCCCCGCGTAATGCGGGGACGTGTCTTCTACATCATGCCCTCTGGTACATCATCCCTTGTTGTACCGTCTATGCCCACAACCATCCCGTCGATCAAGAATCAAAAACGGTCGTGGGCATAGACCGTACATTTACGTGTAGTGACAAGATCCAATGGCAAGGAAATCCGCCCGATTCCACCCATTCCCGGGCATAAGCGGTACATTATGCCGCGCCGATCGTGGGCATAGACCGGTCATTTGCACGATCGTGGGCATAGACCGACCACGAACAGGCCATTTTCGGCCTCTACATGTCCCGTCCATGCCCACGATCCGTCGATTACCGGCCCGGGCAGGCCGTTTCTCTGTCAGGTCTCTGTCAGGGGCCCGGTCAGGACCGGGATTTTCCGTTTATGAGGATGTACGCCATCGGGACGAAAAACACCGGAATAGTGCACATGGCGGCCAGTTGCAGGTGGGATTGGCCCAGCAATCCGACCAACGGCTGCAATATCGCAATACACAGCGTGGCCAGCAGGGACACGACCGACATCACCGATGCGCGCTCGTCAGGATTCACCCGTGCATACACTTTGCCGCAGAACGCGTTCATCGCCATGCCATGCGCACACACGCTTACAAAGAACGCGACGATCAGCAGCGCATCGTTGCCAGTCCAAGCCGTAATCGCAATGCACGTCGCGTCGGCCAACAGATATCCCGTCAAACGCGTCGGCGTGGACGCGAACCGTCTGCCCAATCGTCCGGCCAAGGCAGTGCCGCCATTCATCGCAATCAATCCAATCAACTGCAGCCACATCGTGTCGTAATCACTGCCGAGCAGCAACGGCCACAGCATGGCGATCGACATCGCGCCAACGTCCAACGCCACGACCATCCAGCATTCAGGCACACGGATGCCGGCTGTCACAGACCGCCACATGTCGTCGAACAGCGTGCGTAACGTCACCGAACCGTCGCCGCGCGAAACCGTCATGTCGGACATACGCAGCAGTGTGACGATCGCCAGCATATATGCCGCGCCGGCACCGACCCAGATCAGCGAAGGCGTGACGGCATACAACACCGCACCGACCGCGCCACCGGCGATCACGGACAAGCCAATAGCCTCGCCCAATTCGGCAAGCTTCGTTTCCGTACGACTGCTCGACCCGGTCTTCCGTTCTCGTTCTTCCTGTTCAGCGACGTACAGGGCGGACGCGGCGCCGGTTTCCGTGGACGAACCGAATCCGGTCAGTAATTCGCCGGCCACGACCATCCAAAAATTCGACGAATCGATCAGAAAACAAACGAATCCCACCAATCGCGCGGCCGCGCCAAGCACCATGATCTTCTTGCCCGACCATTTGTCGAACAATACCGACGTCGGCAGCTCGCAGATCACCGACATGACGTCGAACAATGAATTCGCGACGGCGATCAATGCCAGCGACAACCCGGCCTGCCGAAACGCGATCACGTAATACGCCAGGAAACAGCCCTGGCCAAAATACATCAATGTGTTGTATCGCTTAGCGAGCAAATCCCCCCCCCCATCAGATACCATATCAACTGCACACTTCGCGGGAGCGAAGACAGGCAAACGTTGTCACGGCGTCTGGACAGCAGGCACCGCAACACGGCTGCGGAGGAACAAACAAGGAGAACGACAATGACCGCATGCCCAGAAACACAGGACACACTGCGAGAATGCCGCATGCTGTTGAGCGTGCTGCGGACGCCGAAGCTGCGCGGCGATCTGGCGAAGGTGCTGGCCGGGGACCCGTCGGGCGTGGTCGGTCCGTTGAGGCAGCTGAGCTGGCTGTCGGACGACGCGGAGTTTTCCGTGGCGGGTCTGGTTGAAGCGCAGAATCAGCTCAAGCAGCTCATGTCCAATCAAGGCATTCTTCTCATGAACCGCATCCATTTGTTCCCGCAGTCAGATGCAGAACGTGAGGCAATGTTGCGCGCGATCAGCGAGCGCGTGTTCGAGAATCTGGCTCTCGCACATGGCTGACCGAAGCGGAGTTGACCGCACGCTTGTCGATGCTGGTCGACGACGCCGCGGAAATCCGCCGCTATTTGATCGATCGCGGTCTGATCCTCCGTGCCGAAGACGGTTCCCGTTATTGGCGCGGCGATCTCACCGCCGAAACCGCCTCAACCGTCACAACCGCATAACGGAGTCCCTACTACGCAAGACCCCGACACGGCGGTATGATTGACACGATTATTGGGGGTTGTGATGAGCAGTGCGAGCGTGGATATCAACGATCAAGTCGACGATCTGTCGGCAGACGAGGTCATCAACGACAAACCGCTGAAGCGCGCGGTGGGGATCGGCTTCGTGCTGCTGGCGATCTCGATGTTCATGCCCGGCAAGGGCGCGCCCGGCGTAGTCCGCGAGATCGTCATGACCGCCGGCGCTTGGACCGTGATCGTACCGCTGCTGTTCGTCGCATGGCACCAGCACAAGACCAAGCGCCACTTCGGATTCTTCTTCCACATGCTGTTCCCGATCATCGGCTCGCTGATGGTGGCCGCTCGCATCGTGCTCGTGCCGATGGGCATGTCCACGATTTTTCTGAACCTGTGGTCGATCGGTGGCACGTTCCTGATTTTCCCGCTTGTCCAGCAGCTCATCGAACTGGTTTCCGGCAGCGTCGACATGGAGACCGGCGGCCGCCAAATCCGCTTCGATCAGGACATCTGACCGCCATTCGTCATGCCGATGGCGCTTCGATCACCATGACGAAACGAGCGGATGCGTTGTCGTGGCTCGTTCCGCCAAGATCGGCGAGTTTGCCGTTGTCCTGCAGCGCTTTGACCGCGGCGGCGAGCACGTCGGCGGAGTCGCCGATGGCCAGCGTTTCGCCGATATGACCGTCGCCGCCTGGAATGAGCAGCGTCGCGGAGCCCATGCCGCGCATGCCGTAGGCAACGGACGGGGTTTCGTCCAACGCTGTTGCGGTTGTTGAGGCTGATGATGCGGCGTCGGATGTACCTGTCGCGTCGGACGTGTTCGACGATGATCCCGATGCTCCAGCTGTGCCGCCGGATGAACCGGTCGCGCCCGACTTGTCCGATGTTCCGGCGGATGTTCCGCCCGTCGCTTCCGCTGAACCGTCGCCGTTCGATGCGGCATTTGCCGACGAACCGCCCGACGAGCCCGGCGAGCCGGATCCCTTGTCGGTCCCCGCTCCCCCGCCGATCGAGGCGACGCCGCCGGCGAAGTTCATCACATCGTCCTTGCTCATGGCAACGTTGTCGTCCACCAGACTGGTGATCTGTCCGGCGTCCTGTGCCTTGCGCTGTTCGACCGCGGCTTTGTGCCGGGCTTTGGCGAGCGCCTGCTGCCGCTTGGTTTCCACGGTCGCGGCAATGCTGTTGCGTGAGGCCGCCGATCGCAGCGCGGCCATGCCGGAACCCGCCGACGCCGAAGCACCGGCATTCCTCTTGCCTGAATCGTCGGCGTTGCCGGCGGCATCGTCCGAAGTGCTGTCGTCTGCATCGCGTGCATGATCGTTCACACCGTCGATCGCAGTATCGCCCGAATCGTCCCCGTTTTCGAATTCGTCCTCGTATCGCAGCAGCAGTTGCTGGATCGCCTGCGCCGCGCCCGTGTGTTCGCTGGCGGTGGCGAGCGCGCTCATCGCCGCGTCGACTTTGGCCTGATCGTCCTTGAGATCGGCGACGGATGTGAAGTCGGCGTTGGTCGCCACGATCGCCTGCTGCCGGTAAGCGGACGCTCCGGCCGACGTACCGCCGGTGAGCTCGCTCAGATGCTTGGTGTACGTGTCGGTGTATGCCATCGAGTACGGGATCATGGCCTGCGAGAGCTGCGATTGCCCGTCGCTGTAACCCTTGGATCCTTGCGATGACTCGGTTCCGGCCTGCTGTTTGAGCTCGCGGACCAGCCCGCTGGTACCTTGCTGCCGGATTCTGCGAATGATCGCATCGACTTCGTCGGCCGCTCCAGTGTGCCGATGCGCGGCGCTGACCGCGTTGACCGCGTTGGCAAGGTCGACCACGGCGGTAGCGAGCGGGGTGTCGCCGCTGAGTTCCTTGGCGGTGCCGATGAGCGCCGGCAGCTGCGTGGATGTGCCGATCGAGCCGGACAGGTGCGTGGTGTAGGAGCCAACGTATGCGGCCATGTACGCGTCGAATGCCTGCTGGTGCGCGGCGGTGCGTGCGGCGATCGTGGTTTTGGCGAGCTCGCGTTCGTGGTCGCGCAGTGCGGTAAGTTCGGTGATGAGCGCTTCGTTGCCTTGGCTGCCGGCGCCGGTAGCCGTGTCGGTGAGCGTGGATGCCTGCGTGGCGAGCGCGTTAATCTGTGCGGCGAACGTTGTCGCGTCGTTGGCCGGCACGGCGGCCAGTGTGACCGCACTCATGGAGAATCGTGTTGCGGTGAGGTGGATGCTCACGTCGAGCACGGCTTGGTTCGTTGCCGCGTCGAGATTGCCTTCGACCAGGTCTTCGACGATGCCGCCGTCGTCGGCGATGTGCCCGCCGGCCTTGCCCACGGCCGTGATGAGCGTGTCGGAACCGTGTTGTGCAACGATCGTACCGTCGTTGACGCTGATGTCGTCGGCGATATCGGACGGCACGGTAAACGCGATCATCGGCACGAGTTGCTCGGCCTGTGCGGCGATGTCGCGCGAGGCGATCGGATTGCGTTCGACGACGACGCGCACACCGACCAGTCCGCTCGCGCCGCTGACTTCCGCAGCGGTTTTCTGCGGTCCGTCCAGCGAATACGTGACGCGGACGGTCCATGGCAGCGCTTCCGCGGCCGCGTCGCTGCGGGTCACGTTCGCGCCGGAATGATCACCGGAATTTCTGCCGGAACCAACGTTCGCACCGGCGTCATCCATCAGATAGACGCCGCCGGACACGCCGGACAAACCGGACAGCAAGTTCGTCAAAGCGTTGCCACCGACCGACGGCTGCGCGACCGCGGCGAACACGTCATGGTGCAGATAGCGGCTGGCGGACCGCGTCGTTATGCCGACACTCGTCATCGCCGCGCCGGAGCCTGCGCCGATCATGGCCACGCCGGCGACGAACACGACCAGCGTGCAGCCGCATCGCGCCATCGCGCGCCCGACGTATCCCATATCGTCGCCTCCGTTCGCCCGGTCAACCAATCAATCGGCGAATCCGCGTCAATCGGAACACAAACCGACCGTCACGGCATCCGCCATATGACACTGTGTCAACTGTCTTATGTAATCAGCCGACCGGACAGCGCAGCACGCGCCGGGCCACACACCGCATGAATCAGGCGAACACGTCGAGCACGCCCGGGTCTCCCCCGGCGGCCGCGATGCGCGCGTGGCGCTTCTTCGCCTCGGTGACAACGAATTCGCGGTACATTTCGGCGATGTCCGGGTCGAGTCCGGCCGCGACCGCGATGCGGTGCAAACGTTCGATCTGATAGTCCTCGCGCTTGTAGTCGGCGGGCGCGAAGCCGGCGCGTGCCTTGAGCACGCCGACCTGCGACGTGTACTTGAACCGCTCGGCCAGCAGGGAGACGATGGCCGTGTCCACGTTGTCGATGGACTGGCGCAGCGACTTGATTTTCGCCACGATTTGCGCGGTTTCGGGATCGTCGGCCGCCGTGGCCGAGTCGATCACCGTTTCGGATTCGATGGGCTGAGTGGCGTCGGTTGCGGGCAGCCAGTCGCCGCCTTCCGACTGAGTTTCTTGCGTTTCGCTCATGGTTGCAAGCGTATCACCGGATGCGGCGTGTGCATGGTATCGCTTCCGACTTGCGGCGTGCGAACGACGACCGGCGGTCGGCGGCGGCCCATGACACCCACACAAGCCGCGTTATCCGCACGACCCGCGTCAGAAGTAGGTTTTAAGGATGACGGTGCTTTCCGTGCTCACCGGCACCGTGCGATGGATGAGGTTGAGCAGTTCCTCGAGTTTGGCCGGCGTGGCGACGCGCACGAGCAGGATGAAGCTGGGCGCGCCGGCGACAGAGTAGCAGGAGACGACGCCGTCCACGTCGCGCAGTTTGCGTGGAATATCGGCTTCGCGCGCGTAGTCGAGCGGCGTGACGGAGACGAACGCGCTGATCGGCAGGCCGCGCTGATCGTGGTCGATGACGGCGCTGTAGCCTTTGATCACGCCTCTTTTTTCGAGTTTCTGCACGCGCGACTGCACGGTGGAGACGGACAGCCCGGTCGCCTTGGCGAGCTGCGCGAGCGTGGCGTGGCCGTCGGCTTCGAGCATGTCGAGGATCGTCGCGTCCTTGGTGTCGACTCCGACCGTCGGCGCACCGGTTGCGGCGCCGTTCGCAAGCGCTCCGGCGGCTCCGGCCGTGCCGGCTGCGGCTGTGTGATCGTCCCGTTCCTTCATGCGCACCATCCTATCGCCGCTGCCGTCATATGCAACGAAATCATTATCAGAACGTTAATTTTGCGAAATATCCAGTGTTTTTCGTAATGTTTACTATATACAGTCTTTTTTATAGAAACTTTTCCGAAAGGCGGTGTTCGTTATGTTCACTCCGAAGCCGGCCCTGGCCAGCCAGGCCCACGCCATCCCCCGTTCCGGCATCCGCGACGTGTTCGACCGCGTCGAGCGCGTGCCCGATGCGATTTCGCTGTGCGTCGGCGAACCGAGCTTCACCGCCGCCCCGCACATCGTCGAAGCCGCGTGCCGCTCAATTCAGGCAGGGCACACCAAGTACACGAACGTGCTCGGCATCGAAGGGTTCCGCACGGCCGTCGCCTCGTATTCGCACCGCGTGAAGGGGCTGGAATACGATCCGGACACGGAGGTTCAGGCCGTGGATGGCGCGACGATCGGCCTGTTTCTGGCCCTGAAGGCGACGCTCGATCCGGGCGACGAAGTGATCATCCCGTCCCCGTTTTTCACGTCATACGATGCGGAGGTGATGATGTGCGGCGGCGTGCCGGTGTACGTCGCGCTCAAGCCGGAACATCAGATGCGGCTGAACGCCGACGACATCGAGGCCGCGATCACGCCGCGCACGCGCGCGGTCATCATCAACTCCCCCGGCAATCCGACCGGCGCGGTCACGCCCTCCGACGAACTCGCTCGCATTGCGGACGTATGCAAGCGGCATAATCTCTGGGCGATTTCGGACGAGGTGTATCATCCGTTCGTCTTCGGCACGGACGAAACTGACGACATCGACGCAACCGACGCGGATCGCGGTGATTCTGACGGCACGCCGGCATACGGCGGCAAGGGGCAAATCGAAAACGCCGCGGAACGGGCGGCCGCCGGCACATCATCCCGGACCGCTGTCGATCGCCCGTTCCCGTCTGCCCCGTCGATCGCCGCCACGCCCGGCATGCACGATCGCACGATCGTCGTCGAAAGCCTGTCGAAAACGTTCGCCATGACCGGCTGGCGCATCGGCTACCTGCTCGCACCCGCCGCGGTCATCGAACAGACGAGCAAAATCGCCGAACTCATGCACTCGTCGGTCAATTCGACCGCGCAGTATGCGGGCGAGGCGGCGCTGAACGGCCCGATGGAGCCGGTCGTCGCGATGCGAGAGGACTATCGCGCGAAGCGGCGAATCGTCATGGACGGACTGGCCGACTGCACGGCGGTGCGCCTGATCGAACCGGAGGGCGCGTTCTACGCGTTCGTCGATATTCGCGCCACTCGCATGGACTCCGACACGTTCGCACGCCGCCTGCTCGACGAGACGAACGTGGCCGTGGTGCCCGGCACCGCGTTCGGCGCAGAAGGCGAGGGCTTTGTCCGCCTCTCCTATGCCGGCGACGCGGACGAGCTGCGCGAGGGCGTGCGCCGTCTGGCCGAGTTCGCCATGCGCCACGGCGATCCGCTGCTCGGCCGTCACACCCCCGCCTACCATCATCTTGAAATCATGGCATAAACACCAAGGAGAGCCTTCCCCTCGCATTTTGGCGCGCAGAGATATGCGGTTTTATTGCGGCGCTTACGCGTGACATTGCACGCGTGACATTGCCGAGAGCGGAATGGAGATACTGGCCACAATGCCACGCAAATCGACCTTATAGCGTGACATTGTGGCCAGTAAATCGACTGCACCGGGGTTGATGTCACGTAAAGACACCCGCCCCCATGCATGCAGGTCAATCAGGCTCATTACGAAATAGAAAAATGGCTCCTCCCATCCTCGATCAAAGATGGAAAGAGCCATTTCAGCGTTATCAAATCAGACACACATCACATCAGTTGCCATTGACGGCGCTGGAGTTGGCCTGCTGGCTGATCGCGGCGAGGAAGTCGCGGTTGGTGGGCGACTTCTTGAGGCGCGGCACGAGCGTCTGGTAGGCCTGCTCGGGCTCGAGGCCGCCGAGCAGTCGGCGCAGGCGGTAGATGATCGGCAGCTCGTTCGGTGCGGTGAGTAGCTCCTCGCGGCGCGTGCCGGACGCGTTGATGTCGATGGCCGGAAACATGCGCTTGTCAGCCAGCTCGCGGCTCAGGCGCAGCTCCATGTTGCCGGTGCCCTTGAACTCCTCGAAGATCACCTCGTCCATCTTCGAGCCGGTTTCGACCAACGCGGACGAGATGATGGTGAGCGAGCCGCCGTTTTCGATGTTGCGGGCCGCGCCGAAGAACTTCTTCGGCGGGTACAGGGCCTGCGCGTCCACGCCGCCGGACAGGATGCGGCCGGAGGCGGGCGCCGCGATGTTGTACGCGCGGGCGAGACGGGTCATCGAGTCGAGCAGCACGACCACGTCCTGGCCGAGCTCCACGAGTCGCTTCGCGCGCTCGATCGCGAGCTCCGCGACGGTGGTGTGGTCGGAGGCCGGGCGGTCGAAGGTCGAGGAAATGACCTCGCCCTGCACGGTGCGCTCCATGTCGGTGACTTCCTCCGGGCGTTCGTCCACGAGCACGACCATCAGGTGGACTTCCGGATTGTTCGTGGCGATCGCGTTGGCGATGTTCTGCAGCGTGATCGTCTTGCCGGCCTTCGGCGGGGAGACGATCAGACCACGCTGGCCCTTGCCGATCGGCGAGACGATGTCCATGATGCGGCCAGTGAGCTTGTTCGGCGCGGTCTCCTGCTTCAAACGCTCCTGCGGGTACAGCGGAGTGAGCTTGGAGAACTGCGGACGATTCGCCGCATCCTCGACGCTCATGCCGTTGATCGAGTCGATGGACTGCAGCGGCACGAACTTCTGACGCTGGTTGCGGCGATCGTTGTCACGCGGTGCGCGGATCGAACCGTGCACGGCGTCGCCCTTGCGCAGACCGTACTTCTTGACCTGACCCATCGACACGTACACGTCGTTCGGCCCCGGCAAATAGCCGGACGTGCGCACGAACGCATACGATTCGAGCACGTCGACGATGCCCGCAACCGGCACGAGATCGTCCTGCGGCTCCTCGCGGCGCACGTCGCGCACCTCGCGGGACTCGCGCTGATCGTTGCCGTTGTCGCGATCGTCGAAATCACGATCACGACCGCGCATGCGACGCTGACGACGGTCACCGTTGCGGTCGTTGTGATCATTGCCACGCTCCGCACGATCGCCGCGGTTGCGGTTGCGACGCGTGAACTCGCGCTCGCCCGACTCGTCGTCGGCAGTATCGCCCGCGACGTTCTGCTGCGGCAGCGTGGCGAGGATGTCGTCCAGATCGCGAACGTTGTCGTCGGACGACGGCGTTTCGTTCTGTTCAAAACGACGACGCACGCGCGGCTGCTCGCCGTCGCCGGAGCCGAACTCACGACGACGACGCGCCATCGGACGATCCTCGTCGTTCTTGCGGCGGCGATCGGCACGATCCGAGCGATCAGTACGATCCGTGCCGGTCGGTTCAAGACCGAGATCGTTGAGCAGCAGCACCGACGCCTCTTCTTCGCGACGACGGCGACGGACCGTGGTTTCGGCGTCGTTCTTCACTTCCGGCAGCTCAATGGACGGCTGCTCGGAGGAACCGGACGGGGCGGCGGACACCGCGCCGGCCGGACGGGTCACGCGCGGACGGCGGGCCTTCGGCGCGGCCGGAGCATCCTGAATGTTCTGAACAGGCGCGGTCACCGGAGCCGGTTCGGACACAGTCTGCGTCGGCTCAGCCGGGGCTGCAACGGCCGCGGGAGCGGGAGAAGTCTGAACCGGGGCGAACCCGGCCACGGGAGACGCCGTCTTCGCTGCGGCCTTCTTGGTTTTCGGAGTGCGCACCGTCACACCGGCGGGCGCTTCGCCGCCGGAACGGGCGGCCTGCAATGTGGCGAGCAATTCGGGCTTGCGCATCGTCGACGTGCCACGAAGTCCCATCTGCTTGGCGAGCTCCTTGAGCTCGGGCAGCTTCATACTCTCAAGATTCTGGCTGGTTGCCACTCGTATTACCTTTCCTTGAGCAATAACGACATACGCCGTGCTTTGCACTAAGAATGATTTGCGGTCTTGCCGCTATCGAACGTCCGCTGCACGCCATGCCCGCGAACTGGTAGATACATTACATCCGCACCCCGACCAACGCAAAACGGCCCGCCGCATGGCGCGACGGGCCGTTTCACGCTTCGAAAAGCGCTGGTTTTCCTACTTTCCTCGGCTCTTCAGCTGAGAGGGTTGTCGAACGGAGATCGACTGGAGGGCGTCAAAGTCGAGGAACGTTCCAAAACTTTGACTACCCCTCAGTCATGCTGCGCATGACAGCTCCCCTGACAAGGGGAGCCAAGAGGAGAGACGCTACTTTTCCTCGTGGTAGCTTTTTTCGGTGTTGACCGACCATACGTTCTTCTTGGACGTCTTGCCGGTCTTGATGTTGTTCACCGCTTCGATGGCGGTGGCCATCGAATGGTCCATGTTGTTGTAGTGGTGCTGGCCGTTGCGGCCCACGCAGTACAGGTTGCCGAACGAGTCGAGGTATTCGACGAGCTCGTCCATCTGCGCGTAGGTGTCGAAGTAGGCCGGGTACGCCTTCTTGACCTTCTCGCGGTGCGTGTCGAGCACGTCGTCCGGGCTGGCGATGACCTTCATACGCACCATCTCGTTGATGGCGAACTTGACGCAGTCCTCCTCGCTCATGTTCCAGAAGGCGTCGCCCTCATCGCAGAAGTATTCGAGGCCGATCCACACGGTGTTGTCCACGTCCTTGACGAGGTACGGACTCCAGTTGTTGAACACCTGGATACGGCCGACCGTGTAGCCCGGATCCTGCACGTAGATCCAGCAGTCCGGCACGATCGGCGGATTGCCGAGCGTAGGAATGTTGGTCGTGTTCTTCAAGCGCAGCTTCTTGACGAGCAGGCCGACGGTCACAAAATCACGGTACGGCAGGCCGTTCGCGATGGTCGTGATGTCCTTCGGGGCCGGCTTGTCAGAGGCATCCACGGCGTTGACGAGATCCTTGATCGGCATCGACGAGATGAACTGGTCGGCGGTCAATTCGGCGCGGTTGCCTTCCGAATCCTCGTACACGACGGCGCTGATATGGCCGTGCTCCTGCTTGACCTCAACGACGTTCGCGTCGGTGATGACTTTCGCACCGTTCGCCGCGCAGCGCCTCTCCACGGTCTCCCACAGCTGGCCCGGACCGTACTTCGGGTACCAGAACTCTTCGATCAGCGAGGTTTCGACCTCTGCGTTGGAACGCTTCTTCGGGCTGAGCTTGGCAAACGCGTTCTTGAGCACGCCGAGCACGCTCAGACCCTTGACACGCTGCGCACCCCAGTCGGCGGAAATCTGCGAGGGATGACGGCCCCACAGCTTCTCCGTGTAGCCTTCGAAAAACATCGAATACAGCTTGCGACCGAAGCGGTTGATGTAGAAGTTTTCAAGATTGTCTTCGGGCAGCTTGTGGAACATGGAGGCAAGATAGCTGAAGCCGGCCTGCAGAGTCATCACGAAGCCCATCGCCTTGAACGTGGCGGGCTTGAGCGAGATCGGATAGTCGAAGAAGCGACCACCGTAGAAGATGCGCGAGACGCGGTGGCGCTTGAGCATCACCTCGTCGGTGACTTCCGGATCCGGACCGCCCGGCTCCATCTCGTGCTCGCGGCCGAGCTTTTTGTCGTCGTAGCTGGGCGCACCCTGCAGCGGAAGCACGTCCTTCCACCAGTCCATGATGCGCGTGTCCTTGGAGAAGAAACGGTGGCCGCCGATGTCCATGCGGTTGCCGTTGTGCTTGACGGTGCGGGAGATGCCGCCGAATTCGCGGGTGGCTTCGAGCACGGTCACGTCGTACTTGTCAGCGCCGCCGTCCTTGACGAACTCCCATGCCGCGGTCAGGCCCGCGGGGCCGCCGCCGATGATCACCACGGATTGTTTTTGCGTCACGTAAGTCTCCTTATAACAAAATCAGCGATAGTCTACCCCACCCGCAGGAACCGCACTCCCACTTTGTGCATTTCCTCACATTACATCCGTGGTTTGATCGCAGCTTGTTCCTCGGCTTGATCCGCAACGTTACGTCCCGGCGGGGTCCGGCGGGAGGCGGGACATGCAACGCCGGACACACTCAAGGCCGTTCGGCCAAGCCTACGGTCCGGCATTGCATGTCCCGCCTCCCGCCTCGTTCGCACAGCACGTCACGCAACATCCGATATCAACGAGGCGACGGCCGGCATATGCGTTGTCCGACCGTATGACTTGGCCGAGCGGCCCGGAGCGTGTCGGATAACGCATATGCCGGCCGTCGCCGGTCACCGCACTGACGTAACATCACTGCATTCGTATCAACAAACGTCAGTGAATATCGTCGGGGATGTCGATGTCGGTTTTCTGCACTTCCTCGACATTGACGTCCTTGAACGTGACGATACGCACGTTCTTGACGAATCGGCTGGGACGGTACACGTCCCACACCCACGCGTCGGTCAGCTGCACGTCGAAGTAGACGTCCTGTCCGGCCGAACGGACGTTGAAGTCGACCTTGTTGGCCAGATAGAACCGGCGTTCGGTTTCCACCACGTAGGTGAACAG
This sequence comes from Bifidobacterium biavatii DSM 23969, assembly GCF_000741165.1. GTDB lineage: Bacteria > Actinomycetota > Actinomycetes > Actinomycetales > Bifidobacteriaceae > Bifidobacterium > Bifidobacterium biavatii. The sequence goes on from NZ_JGYN01000030.1 coordinate 24,440, forward strand.
TTTGATGACGTCGCGGTACTCCTTGTACAAGGCGAGTTCCGCGTCGGTTTCGTAGTTGTCGAGATCCTCGGCGCTCATAAGTGTGTGTCAGTCCTCTTCCGTGTCGCGCTTGCGGTTCAATCCCAGATTGCGCCACCATGCGTTCTTTGACGATTTACGTTCCGACTGTCCGTACGGCCAGTTGCTGGTTTCGTCGTTGGTCGTTTCGTTGTGCGGTTTGTCTTCGCCGTCTGCCGTGCCGACGGCTGTTCCGTTGTCCGACGCCGGCGTGACGCCGATCTTTTCGTATGCCTCGCGACGTGCCGCTTCGGCTTCGACGGTCTGTTCCGCGTCCGTCCTGCCGTCGTTGCGCCGACGCTGCTGGATCGCGACCGAATGCTCGCGCATCGCCAGCGCTTCGCGCATGCCGGGATTGTCTTCGATCACGTGCATGCCGAACGCGTCGAGCGAGCGGATCGGATCGTATTCGTCGAACAGCGTGTCGAGCACGATGAGATCCTGGTATCGGCTGTTTTCCGCGTCCCACAGCGCGTCGCGCGACGAACCGGTCTTCACGAATCCGAGCGACTGGTAGACGGACAGCGAGCGCGTGTTCTTTTCCGGCACGGCGACCCAGATGCGGTGCATGCCGAGTCCGGACGGTTCCGGCGCGAAGCCGTAGGTCATGACGCGCGGCATCATGTCGCGCGAGTAGCCGCGGCCGCGATAGTCCTTGCCGAGCAGTACCTGGATGCGGGCGGAGCGTGCCCAGCCGTCGATGTCGATGAGGAACACCATGCCGATCACGTTGTCGGTTGCCGCGGCGTCGATCTTGCCGTCGTCGTCGTGATCGGAGTCGGTGAGCACGGCCCATGCGATTGTGCGGCGCGATTCGGGATCGCCAACGCCGGATTCGGATGCGGTCTGTCCGTTCGCCCATGCGACGGAGCGGCGCACCCACGTGTGTACGACGGCGCGTTCGGCCTGAGCGTCCTTGCCGGTGATGCGCGACGCGTTGTAGTACGCGTCCAGTTCGTCCAGTCGGGGCAGATCTTCGACGGTCGCCGGGCGCAGGTGCACCATCTCGCCCTTGATCGGCGGAATGACGATCCGCGCGGGCAGTTCGCGTGACGTTTCCTGATCGAACGGCGATGCGACGTGTTCAGACATTCTCGATTCCCTCAATATAGACTGGCAGAAGTCGGTACAGAAGATATCCTACCTGCCTGACCGTTCGCTGGGAAGCATATGTGGGAATGTTCACGTCGAGTGCAAAAGCGGGCGTCGGCGCGCTTGTCCGGGTATGGAAAAAGCTCCCGGGGTTGCCCCGCGGGAGCTTTTCCGTTATGCGTTTCGGATCGCGTCAGCCCTTGATCTTGCCCATCACGATCTTGGTGACGGCCTTCGCGTCGGCCTGGCCGCGCGTCGCCTTCATCACCGCACCGATGATGACGCCCATCGGCTTCATGTTGCCGCTCTTGAGCTTCTCGACGACGTCCGGGTTCGCTTCGAACGCCGCGTCGACGGCCGCTTCGATGGCGCCCGTGTCCTCGACGATCTTGTAGCCGTGCTTGGCGACGACCTCGGCCGGGGTGCCTTCGCCGGCGAGCACGCCGGAGACGGTCTGCTTGGCCAGCTTGTCGTTGAGCTTGCCGTCGGCGATGAGCTTCTCGACCTCGGCCACGTCGGCCGGGGTGACGTTGAGCTCTTCGAGCGAGACGCCCTTCGCGTTAGCTTCGCGGCTCAGCTCGCCCAGCCACCACTTGCGCGCGCCCGCGGCGGTCGCGCCGGCCTTGACGGTGTCCTCGATCAGGTCGAGCGCGTCGGCGTTAAGGATGTCGCGCATCTGCACGTCGGTCAGATTCCATTCGGCCTTGAGACGGTTGCGGCGTTCGCGCGGCATTTCCGGCATCTGCGCTTCGATCTCGGCGATGTGCTCCTTGGTGATGTGCAGCATCACGAGATCCGGATCCGGGAAGTAGCGGTAGTCGTCCGCATCGGACTTGACGCGGCCGCCGGCCGTGGTCTGCGTGGCCTCGTCCCAGTGGCGGGTCTCCTGCAGGATCTCCTTGCCTTCGTCGAGACGCGCAGCCTGACGACGGATCTCGTACTGGATGGTCTTTTCGATGCCACGGAACGAGTTCACGTTCTTAGTTTCAGAACGGGTGCCGTACGGAGCGTCGGCGGACGGGCGCAGCGAGACGTTCACGTCGGCGCGCATGTTGCCCTGCTCCATGCGGGCGTGGGAGATGCCGAGCGCGCGCACGATGTCGCGGATGGCGCGCATGTACGCACCCGCGATTTCCGGAGCGCGGTCGCCCGCGCCTTCGATCGGCTTGGTGACAATCTCGATCAGCGGCACGCCGGCGCGGTTGTAGTCGACCAGCGAGTGGTCGGCACCTTCGATGCGGCCGTCGGCGCCGCCGACGTGCGTGTTCTTGCCGGCGTCGTCCTCGATGTGCGCGCGTTCGATCGGCACGCGGAAGACGGTGCCGTCCTCAAGCTCGACGTCGAGGTAGCCGTTGCCGTTGGTCGGCTTGTCATACTGCGAGATCTGATAGTCGCGCGGCATGTCCGGGTAGAAGTAGTTCTTGCGGGCGAACTGGCTCCACTCGGCGATTTCGCAGTGCAGGGCGAGACCCAGCTTGATCGCGTAGTCGACGGCGGTCTTGTTGACGACCGGCAGGCTGCCCGGCAGGCCGAGGCTGACCGGGGTCAGCTGCGTGTTCGGCTCGCCGCCGAAGTGGACTTCGGCCGGGCAGAACAGCTTCGTCTTGGTGCACAGCTCAACGTGCGTTTCCAGACCGAACACCACGTCATACTTCTTGGTGGCATCGGCGTACTTCATCAGTTTTTCAGCCATAGTGCTTGTTCTCTTTCTTCCGATGCCTTACTCGGCGGCGTTCAGCCACGGGGTGTTCATGGACTGCCAGATCGGGCCGCCCCAATCCTCTTCGAGCGCGGCTTCGAGCGCAGCGGCCGGCTTGTACATGACTTCGTCGCGCTGCTGTGGCGCGATGAACTGGAAGCCGACCGGCAGGCCGTTGTCGGACAGGCCGGCCGGGATCGACATGGCGGGCACGCCGGCGAGGTTCGCCGGGATGGTGGCGATGTCGTTCATGTACATGGCCAGCGGGTCGTCCATCTTCTCGCCGAACTTGAACGCGGTGGACGGGCTGGTCGGGGAGACGAGCACGTCGGCCTGCTGGAAGGCGTTGTGGAAGTCGCGGATGATGAGCGTGCGGACCTTCTGCGCGGAGCCGTACCAGGCATCGTAGTAGCCGGCGGACAGGGCGTAGGTGCCGAGGATGATGCGGCGCTTGACCTCGTCGCCGAAGCCGGCCTCGCGCGTGTAGGACATCATGTTCGCGGCGGTCTGCGGCACGCCGGCCGGCGGCATGACGCGCAGGCCGTAGCGCATGCCGTCGTAGCGGGCCAGGTTGGAGCTGACCTCGGACGGCATGATGATGTAGTACGCGCCGAGCGAGTAGCCGATGTGCGGGCAGGAGACCTCGACGACCTCGGCGCCCATCTCTTCGAGCTTCTTGACAGCTTCGTTGAAGCGGGCTTCGACGCCGGGCTGGAAGCCGTCGCCGCCGAGTTCCTTGATGAGGCCGACCTTCATGCCCTTCAGGTCGCGCTTGGCGCCTTCGCGGGCGGCGGCGACCATCGGACGCGGGCCTTCCGGAATGGAGGTCGAGTCGCGGCGATCATGGCCGCCGATGACTTCCTGCAGCAGCGCGGAGTCGAGCACGGTACGGGAGACCGGGCCGATCTGGTCGAGCGAGGAGGCCATGGCGATCGCGCCGAAGCGGGAGACGCCACCGTAGGTCGGCTTGACGCCGACGGTGCCGGTCAGGGCGCCCGGCTGGCGGATGGAGCCGCCAGTGTCGGTGCCGAGGGCGAGCGGAGCCTCGAATGCGGCGACCGCGGAGGCCGAACCGCCGCCGGAACCGCCGGGGACGCGCTCGGTATCCCACGGGTTGTGCGTGGTCTGGTAGGCGGAGTGCTCGGTGGAGGAGCCCTGCGCGAATTCGTCGAGGTTGGTCTTGCCGAGGATCGGCATGCCGGCGGCCTTGAGCTTTTCGATGACGGTGGCGTCGTACGGCGGCACCCAGCCTTCGAGGATCTTGGAGGCGGCGGTGGTTTCGATGCCCTTGGTGACGATCATGTCCTTGATGGCGATCGGCACGCCGGCCAGTTCAGGCAGCTGAGCCTTTTCGTCCGCGGACTTCGCGTCGAAGGCGTCGGCCTGCTCGCGGGCCACGTCGGCGGAAACCTTCAGGAAGGCCTTGATGCTCGGCTCGGCGGCCTCGATGACCTCGAGGTGCGCGTCGACCAGCTCGCGGCTGGAGACTTCGCCGGACTTGACCTTGGCGGCCATCTCGGCGGCGGACAGCTTGACCAATTCGTTGGTTGCTTGCGTCATGACGGTTCTCACTCCTCGCTTCCCAGGATTCGCGGCGCGACGAACATGCCAGCCTCGGTCTTCGGGCCGCCGGCGAGCGCCTCGGCCTGCGTGAGCGGGGTTTCCGGCACGTCGGGGCGCAGGTACGCTTCGAGCGGGATCGGATTGGCGGTGGGCGGCACGTCGTCGGAGGCGACTTCCTGCACCTTGTTGATGGAGTCTGCGATGACGTTCAGCTCGCCCTGCAGGCGGGTGATTTCCTCATCGGTGAGCGCGATTCGGGCCAGATCGCCCAAATGCTCGATTTCTTCGCGTGTGAATGTAGGCATGGGCCTTACTATACGAGCGGTTTGTGACACGCCGTCGCATTGCGCCCAGTCGCATTCCACGCGTCGGAAGGCGTTTCGTCAGGGGAAAAGGAAAAGGATCCGGCCCGGGATGTCGCCCGAAACCGGATCCTTGCCCACCGGGGCGCGTACGTGCATGCGCGCGCTGCCAGCGGCCTACTGCTCGAGGAAGACCTGCGGTGCCTTAGCGAAGTTCTTGGCGCAGTGCTCACCGCAGAAGTAGTAGGTTTTGCCCTCGTATTCGCGGGTGATCGCGTCCGCGTTCACGGCGACGGTCATGCCGCAGACCGGGTCGGTGGCGGTTTCGCCGTCGACGGGCGCGGCGTTCATGTGCATGTGGTGCATGTCCATGTGATGCTCCTTGCTGTTGTGATTGGTGGACATTGTAGCGTCGGAACCGTGGGACGGACCGTTCGGTTCCAAGTGCGCAAGTTCGGTGCGTTCGTCGATGATGACCCGCGGTTCGCGACCGTTAGCGCGTCCATCGGCCTGCGTTGCGGCAGCGTCGGAGGCCGGCATGGCGGAATCGCCGATGCGCACGCCGTGCAGCCGGTTCGCGTTGAGAACGAGGCACACCGAGCTCAGCGCCATCGCAAGACCCGCGATCATCGGGCTGAGCAGCCAGCCGGTGAACGGATAGAGCACGCCGGCCGCGACCGGAATGCCGATCACGTTATAGCCGAACGCCCACGCGAGATTTTCGCGAATGTTGCGCATCGTCGCGTTCGACAGGGCGATCGTTTTCAGCACGCCGCGCAGGTCGCCGTTCATGAGCGTCACGTCGGCCGACTGCATCGCCACGTCCGTGCCGGTGCCGATCGCGATGCCGAGATCGGCTTGCGCGAGCGCGGGCGCGTCGTTAATGCCGTCGCCGACCATGGCGATCAGGCCGTCCGGCACGTCGCCGATCGCCGGTGTGCGCAGCGTCGTGACCGTTGCAGCCGCGTTGGCATGATGATCGGCTGCCGTTCGTGCCGTTGCGGTCGAACCGATGCGGCTGTCGCCTGTTTGCACCGACGTTGCCGGTGCCGCCGATGATGTCGCCGTACCGGTCTCGCCGCGATCGCGCGCGATCTGCAGCTGTCGGATCCAGTACGCCTTGCCGTCGGGCTTGACCTGCGCGATCACCGTGTCGATGCCAACTTCACGCGCGACGCGCTCCGCGACGTCGGCCTTGTCGCCGGACAGCATCACCGTGCGAATGCCGGCCGCACGCAACGCGGCGACCGCCTCGCGCGAGCCATCCTTGACCGGATCGTGTTCGTAGCTCGGTTTCGCGTCACCTCCCGCGGCAGCGTCACCGTCTACCGGCGCATCGACCACGCCGCGCGTGATCGTGCCGGTCTTGTCGAACACGACCGTGCGGATGTCGCGCGCCTGCTCCAGCGCCTTTGCCGACGTGACAAGCACGCCGTTCGTCGCGCCGACTCCCATCGCGGCCGTCACTGACAGCGGGGTCGCGAGTCCCAGCGCGCACGGGCAGGCAATGATGAGCACGCTCACCGCCGTCACCAGCGCGTGCGCGAGCTTCGGCTCCGGGCCGATCGCGAACCAGATCGCGAACGTCCACACGGCCACGATCATCACTGCCGGCACGAAAATGCGCGCGATCTTGTCGGCCAGCTTCTGCACGGGCGCTTTGGTGGCCTGCGCGCGCGACACCATGGCGATGATCTGCGCGAGCACCGTGTCGCCACCGACCTGCGTGGCGCGCATGAGCAGGTCTCCCTTGAGCAGCACCGTCGCGCCGGTCAGCGACGAGTCGCCGGAAAGTTGCGGTTGCGGCGTTCCGGCAGCGGAATCGGACCGGGACATTCGATGCGCGGATTGGCTGCCGAGCTCGTGGGGCTCCGCGGCGGTCGCCGATTTGACGACGGGCTTTGATTCGCCCGTGATCATCGACTCGTCCACCGTCGCTTCGCCGGCGACGAGCTCGCCGTCGACCGGGATGCGTTCGCCGGCGCGCACGACCAGCAGGTCGCCGGTCTTGACGTCGTCGATGTCAACGTCGCGAACGTTCGCCGGATCACGCCAGTCCGCGCGCGACGCCGCGTCTGCGCCGTGTTCATCTTGATCGACCGTCGTCACCGGATCATCACCGGCTGCACCGGCCGACAGCACGTGCGCGACGCGCGGGCGCAGCTTGATCAGCGACTGCACGGCCTTGCCGGTGCCCTCGCGCGCCTTCGTTTCGAGCAGGCGTCCGACCAGCACGAGCGTGATCACCACGCCGACCGACTCGAAATACGGCTCGCGCGAGCCGGCCGGGAATAGCGACGAGGCGACGCACAGCGCGAGGCTGTACAGGTATGCGGCGAACGTTCCCAGCGTGACCAGCGAGTTCATGTCGGGCGCGCGGTGGGCGAGCGCGGGCCAGCCGACGCGGTGGATCGGCGCGCCGCAGTAGAACATGACCGGCGTGATGAGTAGCGCCTGCAACCACGGGTTCATCAGCCACATTGGCACCAGCGCGTGGCCGTTCGGCAGCAGCATGAGCATCATCGGCACGAACACGGGCAGTGTGAGCACCGTGCCGATCGCGACCAGCTTGGTCAGCTGGCGGATTTCCTTCGCACGCTCCTCAGATTCGCGCCGTTCTGCGGCCAGCGCGTCGGAAGGCGGCGTCGACGTTCCGTCGTTTCCGCCGCCGAAACCGTCGTCGGTTCCAGCCGTACCGTTTCGATCGGGGCCGGCCTGGGTTCCCGGCTCGTCACTGCGACCGGAATCCGCAGAGTCCCCAAACCTGTCATTTCGACCAGAATCCGCAGAGTCCCCCAACCTGTCATTTCGACCGGAGCGCAGCGGAGCGGAGAAATCTTCCACTTCGCCATCGCCGTGCGATTCGCCGCCGCCTCCGGTCACGCGCAGCAGTCCGTGCACCATGTTCATGCCACAGGCGAACGGGTATTCGCCGGCCGGCAGCGCAGGCAGACGCACGTCGGTGCGCTGGTTGCCGGGCAGCATCGCGTCGAGCGCGAGATCGCCGAACACGACGTGCGACGTGCACTCGCCGGTCTCCTGACGGTCGAACGTAAGCGTGATCGGCGTGCCGGCCTTCATCTCCACGACGGCCGGCGAATATCCGCCGCGCACAGTGATCGTGGCGGTCTGCACGCCGTTCTCCAACGTGCCGGCGGTCCCCCGCTGCGGCGCGAAGAAGAACCGCATGATCAGCCACGTCAGCGCGGCGGCCACCAGTATCGAGGCCGCAATAAGGAAAATGCTATACTCCATGCTCTTCTCCCGGATTCGTATGCTGATTAAATCCTAGCGACTGCGATTGCGCGGCGGGCATAAACCAATCCGTCATCGGTTGACGGCCCGAAAGGATAGGCTAGCAACCATGACCGAAGAGAAATCCTTCCGCAAGACCGGCGCTGCTTCCGCCGCCCAGCCCGCCGCATCCGCGCCCGCGGAAACCCCGTTCGCGCTGCTTGACCCGCGCGATCAGCTCAAAAGCCTGCTGAAGACCGAACTGGACGGCAAGCCGTTCTGCGAACTGTCGAAGGTGACGTTCGACCATCGCGGCGCCTCCATCGCCGGACATCTGCTGCTCGACACGCTTGAGGAGCAGGGCTATTCGGTCGACGACTTCGACGCGGTCGGCGCGCTCACCGCCGCGGCCGTGCCGCTGGTCACGTCGATGATTCTCGCGGCCGCCTCGCGCGGCGAGGATCTGGACGGCTTCGTCATGGACTTCGTGTACCCGTCCGTCAAGGGCCCGTCCATCAAGGGCAAGCGCGTGGTGCTCATCGACTCGTGGCTGTCGGAGAAGTCCTACGTGCAGACGTCGTCGCTGGTCACGCTGCGCAACGGCAACGAACTCAGCCTCGACTTCGGCATCGTCGAGCACGAGGACGCGCAGGTCGTCGCGGTCGCGTCGCTCATCGGCGGCGTCGACATGGACAAGCCGACAGTCAAGGTCGTCAATCCAGTCACCGACGAAACGCGCGAACTGCCGTTCGTCGAGGTCTACCACGAATCCGAACTGCGCTGACCATGCACACGCCCAATCCCGTCTCCCTTGCCGCCAAACTGTCCGGAGAGCCCGAATTCCGCGAGATCGGCGTCGGCCCCTGGGCGGAAACGCATCCCGGTGAGCCGCGTCCGGACGATCCCGCGTCACCGGATTTCGATGCGCGCTTTGATACGCAGCTGCTCGACGACGGCGATCGGCGCAACGTGCTCGACCGCTACCGTTACTGGACGGTCGACGCGATCAAGGCCGATCTTGACGCGCGCGGCCGGCACGACTTCGAAGTCGCCGTCGAGAACTGGACGCACGACTTCAACATCGGTTCGATGGTGCGCACGGCCAACGCGTTCACCGCGCGCCGCGTCCACATCGTCGGCCCACACAAGTGGAACCGCAAAGGCGCGCTGATGACCGAACTGTACCAGCACGTCGAAAACCATCCGTGCATCGAGGAACTCGTCGAATGCTGGCATCATCGCATCGCCGGCGAAATCGCGTACGAACGCGCGCGAGCCAAGGCCGCGGCGATCAAGGCGCATACAATCGCAACCCAATCCGGAACCGCAGCGACGTCGATCGACGATCATGCTTCCGCGGCGGCCGCGGTGGACGCCGTGCGCGAGGCGACGGCCGACATCGCCCGAGCCGACGCGCGCATCCGCGAACTTGAGGCCGCGCGCGTCATCGCACTCGACATCATCCCCGGCGCAGTACCGATCGAAACGTACCACTTCCCCAAGCGCTGCCTCATGCTGTTCGGCGCGGAAGGCCCGGGTCTGAGCCAAAAGGCGCTTGATCTGGCCGACGACGTCGTTTACATCTCGCAGTTCGGCTCCGTGCGCTCCATCAACGCGGGTGCTGCGGCGGCCGTGGCCATGCACAGCTACATCGCGCAGCATCTATAAATCGGACACATTCGCAGAGTGCGAGCATTCACGGACAGGACAAGAAAAGCCCGGAGGGGATATTCCCCTTCGGGCTTTTTGTCATGTCAGCGCGTCATTCCGCGATCCGCACCGATCAGTCAGCCTTCACGTCCTCGACGTGAACCGAACCGTCGTCGTCCGGGTCGGTCGGCATGGCGTTGAGCTCGAGGTGGTCGCCGCCGGTCTGGTCAACGAGCACCGTGTCGCCGTCGTGCACCTTGCCGGACAGCAGCATGCGGGCCAGCTGGTCGCCGACCTCGGTCTGCACCAGACGACGCAGCGGACGCGCGCCGTACGCCGGATCGTAGCCGGTGTCGGCAAGCCATTCACGCGCCGCGTCCGTGACGTCGAGACGGATACGGCGGTCGGTGAGGCGGGACGCGACCTGCGCGACCTGGATGTTCACGATGCCGCCCAGCTCCTCGCGGGTGAGCGGATGGAACATGACGATCTCGTCGAGGCGGTTCAGGAACTCCGGCTTGAAGTTCATGTGCACCGCGTCCATCACGGCCTTCTTCTTGGCTTCCGCGTCCATGTCCTGATTGACGAGGAACTGCGAGCCCAAGTTGGAGGTCATGATGAGGATCGTGTTCTTGAAGTCCACGGTCCGGCCCTGACCGTCGGTCAGACGGCCGTCGTCAAGCACCTGCAGCAACACGTCGAACACTTCCGGATTGGCCTTCTCGACCTCGTCGAACAGCACCACCGAGTACGGGCGACGACGCACGGCCTCGGTGAGCTGGCCGCCCTCCTCGTAGCCGACGTAGCCCGGCGCGGCGCCGATCAGACGCGACACGGAGGCCTTCTCCATGTACTCGCTCATATCGATGCGCACCATGGCCTTCTCGTCGTCGAACAGGAAGTCGGCCAATGCCTTCGCAAGCTCAGTCTTGCCCACGCCAGTGGGGCCGAGGAACAGGAACGAGCCGGTCGGACGGTTCGGGTCGGAGATGCCGGCACGCGAGCGGCGCACCGCGTCAGAGACGGCCTGAATGGCTTCCTTCTGGCCGATCACGCGCTTGCCGAGGTACTCCTCCATGTGCAGGAGCTTCTCGTTTTCGCCCTGCATGAGGCGGCCGACGGGGATGCCGGTCCATTCGGAGACGATGCCGGCCACCGAATCGGCGTCGACATGGTCCGGGACCATCGGTTCAGGCTTGTTACCGTTGCCGTTTGCAGTGTCTTCGGCGTCAGCCTTCTCGGCCGCGTCGAGCTGCTTCTGGATCGCCGGAATCTCGCCGTACAGGATACGGCTCGCTTCGGCCAAGTTGCCCTCGCGGGTGAACTTGTCGGCCTTCACGCGCAGCGCGTCCATCTGGGCGCGCAGGTCGCCGACCTTGTTGTGGCCGGCCTTCTCCGCATCCCAGCGGGCCTTCAAACCGGCGAGCTTCTCGCGCGCGTCGGCCATCTCGGCCTGCAGCTTCTCGAGACGCTCCTTGCTTGCCGGATCCTCGGCCTTCTTGAGCTGCATCTCCTCCATCTCGTAGCGCGTCACCTTACGCTGGAGTTCATCGATCTCCTCAGGCGAGGAGTCGAGCTCCATACGCAGATGCGCAGCCGCCTCGTCGACCAGATCGATGGCCTTGTCAGGCAGCTGACGGCCGGAAATGTACCGGTTGGACAGCGTCGCGGCCGCGACCAGCGCGTCGTCGCCGATCGTCACCTTGTGGTGCGCCTCGTAACGCTGCTTAAGGCCACGCAGGATCGCGATCGTGTCCTCGACACTCGGCTCGCCGACGTACACCTGCTGGAAACGACGTTCAAGCGCCGGGTCCTTTTCAATGTTCTCGCGGTATTCGTCGAGAGTGGTCGCGCCGATCAGACGCAGCTCGCCGCGGGCCAGCATCGGCTTCAACATATTGCCGGCGTCCATCGAACCTTCGGCAGCACCCGCACCGACGATCGTGTGAATCTCGTCGATAAACGTGATGATCTCGCCATTCGCGCTCTTGATCTCGTTGAGGACGGCCTTCAGACGTTCCTCGAACTCGCCACGGTACTTGGAGCCGGCCACCATCGACCCAAGGTCGAGGGAGATCAGCTTCTTGTTCTGCAACGTGGTCGGTACATCGCCGGCGACGATGCGCTGCGCGAGGCCCTCGACGACGGCGGTCTTGCCGACGCCCGGCTCGCCGATCAGCACCGGGTTGTTCTTGGTACGACGAGAAAGAATCTGGATGACGCGGCGGATCTCCTGATCACGGCCGATCACCGGGTCGAGCTTGCCTTCCTTCGCGGCGGCGGTCAGATCGGTCGAATACTTCTCGAGCGCCTTGTACGAGCCTTCCGCGTCCGGGCTGGTGACCTTCGCGCCGCCGCGGATGCCGGGGACGGCTTTGCGCAGGACCTCCGGGGTCACGCCGTTCTGGCGGAGGATGTCGGCCGACTGGTTCGGCGCGCTTGCTGCGATGCCGATGAGCAGGTGCTCGGTGGAGACGTATTCGTCGCCCATCGCCTGCATCTCCTTCTCGGCCTGCGCGAGCGCGGCGGTCAGCTGGCGGCTGGCCTGCGGCTGCGACGTGGTGGAGCCGCTTGCGCTCGGCAGCGCGACGAGCGCGTTGCGCACGGCCGCGCCGATGGCCTGCGGGTTGCCGCCCGCGGCCTGAATGAGTCCCTGAATGACGCCGTTCTCCTGACGCAGGAGCGCGTCCATGACGTGCAGGGTCTCGACCTGCGCGTTGCCCGCGGCCGACGCGCTCTGGATCGCGTCGCCGATCACCTGCTGGGCCATGGTGGTGAACTTCTGTTCCATATCAACCTCCCAATAAGTCTTCAATCCGCGACCGCGCCAGCCGGACGGACCGTCGTCCCACCCATGACATCGGGCGAGCCGGCAGCGTCCGCGACCGCACGATCACGGGTCATACGTTCGTTGTCTGATACGCTCAACCGTTCCGCAACCCATTCTATTCCCAAAACTTGAGTCCAATCCACTCAAGTTTGGAAACCGTTCACAAAACGGCTATCAGCAAGGCCACCCAGCAAGACCCGCCGACAAGCGGTAACACGGACGCGCCTAGACTGGCACACCGGAAGGCGAACGCGAGACCCCGGAACCGCAACCGGCATCCGGTAATCCCGCCGCAACCAAGAGCGAAACCAAGAGAAACCCCGAGAAGAACATGATTTTCCAAGCCGGCTCGCTGCTGCTCGTCATCATCGGCGCGTACGCGCTCAAACATCTGCACGTCTTCGGCGACCGCGACTACAAGGTGGCGCAGGGACTCGTCTTCAACCTGACCCTGCCGTGCGCGATCATCCTGTCGTTCGCCACCAACAAGCACGACATGAAAATGCTGTGGATCGTGCTGTTCGGCTTCTTTGCCTGCGCGATCCCGCTGTTCATCGTCTACTTCGGCTCGCGCGGCGACGAACGCAACTACCGCGCGTTCCAAATGCTCAACGCGTCCGGGCTCAACCTCGGCGCGTTCTGCCTGCCGGTCGTCCAGACGTTCATGGGCGCGTCGGCCGGCCTGCCGATCATCATGCTCGACATCGGCAACGCGACCGTCGCCACGGCCGGCTCGCTGACGATCACACGCACGCTGCTCGGCATGGACGACAGCTTCAGGTCCCTGCCAATGATCCTGCGTCTGCGCAACATCGCGCGCGACTTTCTGAGCTCGATCAGCTTCGACATCTACATGCTGATGCTCGTGTTCATGTTCCTGCACATCACGATCCCGCAGCCGATCGTCACTCTCATCACGCCATTCGCCAACGCGAACGCGTTCTGCACGATGGCGATGATCGGACTCATGATGGAAGTGCCAGACAATCGCAAGGACAAGGTCGAACTGGCGAAGGTGATCGCGTGGCGAGCCGTGTTCGGAGTGGTCATCGCGGTCGCCGCGTGGACGTTGCTGCCGTTCGACGAGCGGATCCGCGAGATCATCGTGCTCGGTTCGTTCGCGCCGATCACGATCTTCTCGACCAAGTTCACCGACTCGCTCACCGGCAACGCGAAACTCGCCGGGTTCTCGCTCACCGTCACGGCCGTACTCAGCCTGATCGTCATGACCGTGCTGCACGCGCTGCTGCCCGTGGCGTAAGTTTCTCATGCACTTGGCTCCCCTTGTCAGGGGAGCTGTCATGCGCAGGCATGACTGAGGGGTAGTCGGAAGGTTATATGCTTGCCCTTCCGACTACCCCTCAGTCTCACTGCAGTTGCAAAGCGATCATCCCTGCACGACCACATTGCGCAGGTCGCCGATGCCTTCGACGTGGACGATCGGCTCGTCGCCGGGACGCAGCGTGCCGGACGCGTTCGGCGTGCCGGTGAGGATCACGTCGCCCGGCAGCAGCGTGGAGAAGCTGGAAATCGCGGCGATCTGCTCGGGGATGCCGTGGATCAGGTTCGCGGTCGTACCGCTCGCCAGCGGCACGTCCTCGCCGTTGAGCGTGAACGAGATCTTCGCGTCGCGCCAGTTGAGGTCGTCACGCGCGACGATCCACGGGCCGAGCGGGCAGGACGTGTCGAAGCCCTTCGCGCGCGTCCACATCGGATCCATGCCCTGCAGATCGCGCAGCGTCACGTCGTTAACGCACGTGAAGCCGAGCACGTAGTCCATGGCCTTTTCGACCGGCACGTTCTTGGCGATGCGGCCCATGACCACGGCCACTTCCGGCTCGAAGTTCATGTCGTGGCTGCACGGCGGGATGACGATCGGATCGTCCGGGCCGATCACCGACGTGGACGGCTTGGTGAAGATCACCATGTCCTCCGGCGCGTGGGCGATCTCGGAATGGCCGGCCTCGTGCATGAACTGGGCGTGCGCCTCGTAGTTCTTGGCCAGACCGAACACCTTGGACGGCAGCACGGGCGCGAGCAGACGCACGCCGTCGGCGTCCAGCGCGTAGCGGTTGCCGGTCGGTTCGACGGCGCCCGCGCCGAGCGGATAGCCGTTGAGCTCGATCAGATAGTCCTTGTGATCGGTCGGGTCGTTCTGGACGAACGCGTAGCGGGGAGTGCCCTTGAGCGAAAATCGTGCAATTCTCATACCCCACAGTGTAGTCGTAACGCGAGCGTCCGCCGTGCGCACGGCAACGTTCGCACGATCACGGCCGCGCAGTCGCAGCCGCTCAGTCGCAGCCATCCAGTCACAGCCGCACGGTCACGACTGCACGATCACAGCTGCACAGTCATCCGTGCGACCGCCGCGTCCGTCATCAACGGCACCGACGCGACCGCCGAGCACAACGGATGCGTCAGATGAACGCGCGTTCGCCGAACACGCCGGTGCCGACGCGCACGATCGTCGCGCCTTCCGCGATGGCGAGCGCAAGATCATGCGTCATGCCCATCGACAGTTCGGCACAATGCTCGGTGCCGGGCGCGCCCGCGTCGAGGATCTGGTCGCGCGTCTTGCGCAGGTGCGCGAAGCAGCGGCGGATCGTCGTCTCGTCGTCGACGTGCGCGCCGATCGTCATGAGTCCCTGCAGTTCGAGTCCGGCGAGCGTGCCGATGCGCTGCGCGAGCAGGATCGCATGCGCCGGATCGCAGCCGGATTTCGACGCTTCGCCCGATTCGTTGACTTCGAGCAGCACGCCGACGGTGATGCCGCGCGCGACTGCCCGACGGGAGATTTTTTCGGCCTCGTCGATCGAGTCGACGGATTCGATCGTGTCGACGACGGGCAGGACCTTGCCGATTTTGTTGCTTTGCAGCTGGCCGATGAGATGGAACGGGATGTGCGCAGACGCGGCAGTTGCGGTCGGCGCGGCCGACGTTGCCGCGGTATTGTTCGCGGCGGTCGCGGCGGTCGTAGCGTTCGCGGAGTTCGCGACGGACGGACCGGCTTCCGCCGCGCCGAGCGCGAACCCGCGTTCCGCGCACAGCCGCGTCAGCCCGGCGGCCTTGACGGCGACCTCCTGCGGCCGGTTCTCGCCGATCATGCGAATGCCCGCGTCGATCGCGGCCATGATTTCGCCGACGTCGCGCGTCTTGGTCGCCGCAAGCAGCTTCACGGATCCGGCCGCGCGTCCGGCGGCAGACTCGGCCTGAGCAACCTCGTCCATCACGCGATGCACGCCGTCCGTGATCTCCTGCGCGCGTGCCGCGTCGATCGTCTCGTTCGCCAAATCCTTGTGATCCATGTAAGCCGTCATGTCGCCCCTCTTTCGTAACGCTCCCATCGTAGTAGGCGGTGCAGAAGCTATGCTGAAAGAGTCCACACCAAACCGCACAACAGAAAAGTCCGAAGGAAGTCCCATGCCAGCGCAGCCGTCCCCTCTCGTGTCCGTCATCGTGCCGGTGTACAACGCGGAACGCTACCTGCCGTACTGCGTGGATTCGATCCTCGGCCAAAGCCACGCGAATCTCGACGTGATCCTCGTCGACGACGGCGCGACCGACCGCTCCCCCACGATCTGCGACGACTATGCGGCGCGAGACCCGCGTGTCACCGTCATCCACCAGACGAACGGCGGCATCGCCAAAGCGCAGAACGCCGGCCTGGACGCGGCCCGCGGCGCGTACGTCGCATTCGCTGACAACGACGACATCCTCGACCGGCGCAACATCGAACTGCTGCTGCACGCGATCGAATCGACCGGCGCGGACATGAGCAAGGCACGATGGCGCCAGTTCGGTGTCTCCCAGCTCAACGACGTAACCGCCGAAGCGCGGCGCGGCGCGGACGATCCGAGCACGATCACCGTGTTCCGCGACCCGCTGCGCGCCTACCAGACCGTGTTCTGCAAGACCCTGCGCCTGCTCGGCGACCGGCTCGGCCGACGCACCGAAGCGCGCTACTTCAACGAGGCGAACTGGTGCCGCCTGTACCGGCGCGAACTGTGGGACGGCGTGCGCTTCCCCGAAGGCATGTACGCGCAGGACGTGATGGTGGCCGGCAGGCTCTACGAGCGCATGGGCAAGGTCGCCGACATCGACGCGACACTGTATTTCTGGCTGCAGTCCGCCGGTTCGGTCACGCACCGCGAGCGCAGCGCCGCGTTCTACCACGACAACGTGGAGGCCGGCATCGTGAACTTCCGCCTCGCGCTCGCCGCGGGCGTCACTCCGGCCCGCAGCTACTACACGATGGTCGAGCAGCTGGGCGAGGCTGCACATGCGTCGGGCGCGGACGAGCCGGAGGCCCGCCGGATCTGCGAGGGCGATGCCCGCCGCGTGCGCGAGCTTATCGCCGAGCTCTCCCCGGCTCAGCGCTTCGCATGCGCGGCCCGCTATTGCATCCGACTTGCCGAAAAGCACGTGTATGATCTCAAGGTCAAGAACATGCGCTAAGCAACGGCATACGCAAATATGCAACGGGCCGTGACGACGCAGCGATCCAGTACTGCGTCGTCACGGCCCGTTTCCCGTTTTTACCTGCCGGTTTTGTCCGTCAAGCCGTCAGGCCTTGCGAATGCCCATGTCGCCCCCAACCCGTGTCAGGTTCGGGTTGTAGTACGGGTCGTTGTCGATGATCGCCGCGTACTTGTCGCGCATTTTCTGGGATTCGCGTTCGAGGCGCTCAGCCTTCTTCTGGTCCTTCACGTCGTAGCCGCGCGTGACGGATTCGAAATGGTACAGTTCGGCCTGATGCGCAAGCACGTTGTCCTTGCCGAGCAGGTCGTGCACTCGAATGCACAGGTCGACGTCGTTGTATGCCACGTCGAACGACTCGTCGAAGCCGTTCACGGCCCAAAAATCGTCCGCCTTGATCATGCAGCAGGCCGCAGTGACCGCGTAGTAGTTCGCGTTTTCCATGAGTCGGCCGTATCGTCCGATCCAGTTGCGCGGAGTGCCGACGAGTACGTGGCCCGCCACGCCGCCGAGGCCGAGTACCACGCCGGCGTGCTGGATGCGGTTGTTCGGATAGCTCAGCTTCGCGCCGACCATGCCGACGCGGTCGAACTGGCACAGGCTCACCATGACGCTCATCCAATCGGGCGCGATCACCTTCGTGTCGTCGTTCAGGAACAGCAGGTACTTGCCGTTCGCCTTCTTGGCCGCCAGATTGTTGATGCGAGAGAAGTTGAACGGAATGTCGATGCTTTCGACGCGGATCGGATGCGCTTCGCCGGCCCTGCGCTTGAGCTGCTCGTACAGATCGAACATCTTCGGGTTGGTGCTGCCGTTGTCCGCGATGACGATCTCGTAGTTCGGATACGTGGTCTTGTCGAGGATGGACGTGACGCAGCGTTCGATGTTGTCGTAGCCGTTCTTGGTCGGGATGATCACGGACACGAGCGCCGGCTCGGCGATGTCGTAGTCGACGTCGTAGATGCCGTTGAGTTCGGACGTGACGACCTTGCCGGCGATGCCGCGACGTTCCAACGCCGATTCGAGCGCCTTGCGACCTGCGACGAACGCGTAGTTCTTGGAATGCGGGTCGGATGCGGTGGACGTGGCCAGCATGCGCCAGTGGTACAGCACCTTGGCGATGTGCCGAATACGCGTCTTGTCGGTTTTCTCAGTGAAGCGCAGCACGAGATCATAATCCTGCGCACCCTCGTAGCCGGGTCGGAATCCGCCGATCTCCTCGACGATGGAACGCCGGTACACGCCCAAGTGGCTGATGTAGTTGGTGCTCATCAGCAGGTCGGGCGACCAGTCCGGCTTGTACGTCGGATCGCTGCGGTGGCCATGATCGTCGATCTTGTCCTCGTCGGAGTAGATGAGGTCCACGTCGGGATGCTCGTTGACGCATTTGGCGACCTCGTACAGGGCGAACGGCGGCAATTCGTCATCGTTGTCCATGAGCACCACGTAGTCGCCGGTCGCGATTTCCAGCGCCGAATTGGTCGCGCGCGAAATGTGGCCGTTCTTCTCGCGGAACGTGACCTTGATGCGCGGATCGGCTTCGGCAAGCTGCTTGAGCAACGGGCGCACGCGCTGGTCGGTGGAGCAGTCGTCGGCCAGGCACAGCTCCCAGTTGGTGTAGTACTGCTGCTGCACGGATTCGACGCAGCGCTTGAGCCACTGCGGTTCGACGTTGTACACGGGCACGACGATGGACAGCAGCGGCTTGTGCGTGAATCCGTTGATGTCGGCGCGCACTGCGGTTTCGTCGTAGTTCTCGGTCGCCGCGATGTGATCAAGGTAGGCTTTGCGTTCCTGCTGCGGGCGGATGTAGCGGTCGCGTACGAGCTGCAGGATGGCCTTGCGGTCGCGAGCGGCGCGGAAGGCGGCGCGGGCCAGCTTGTAGATCGGAGAGCGTTTCTTGACCTGAGCCACTTTCACGCTGTCGTCGAGCGGAATCGTCTTGCTGTCCGCGGAGGCGTCCAGCGCAAGTTCTGGCTTGTCACCCGGCTTGACGGTGCAGGTAATGTCGAAGCCGACCTGCGTTTTTTCGGGGATCATGAGCATGTGGCTGACGTCGAAGCGCACCGAACGGATGATGTCCGCGTCGATGTCCTTGCCGTTGACCCGCACGGCGACGCCGACTTCGTCGTTGCTGTTGAGGTCGGCCGCCCAGCCGCGCACGGTCAGCGTGTCTTCGCCGTCGCCGTGTTCGCGGGTCAGTTCGTCGATCGAATACGTGATGCCGGACGCGGGGGCGGCGTTCTCGTCGTCGTGTTTGCTCGGCGGGTAGTATGCGGCCGCGAACGGATCGGCGAGCTGCTTGTGCGCGGAGCAGTAGTCGCGAATGTCATGC
This sequence comes from Bifidobacterium biavatii DSM 23969, assembly GCF_000741165.1. GTDB lineage: Bacteria > Actinomycetota > Actinomycetes > Actinomycetales > Bifidobacteriaceae > Bifidobacterium > Bifidobacterium biavatii. The sequence goes on from NZ_JGYN01000030.1 coordinate 43,678, forward strand.
TGCGCGATGTCGAGTGGCTGCTTGTGCGAGTCGCGGAACAGCGCATACGGATCGAACAGCGCGGTGCGACCGTTGGCGGCGCGCAGTCGCACGCAGTAGTCGATGCCGCGCAACCCGCCGGCCAGGGACCGGTCGAATCCGCCGAGTTCGAGGAAGTCGGCGGCGCGCGTGGCGAGGCAGTCTTCGGTGGCGGAGAAAACGTCGCGCGGCAGCACGGTGCGGAAGTAGTAGCCGATGCCGGTGTCGAGGTCGCCGCGGGCCTCGAACGGGTCGCCGGAGCGCAGCGCGCGCAGCGTGACGCCCACGTTGACGATGCGCTGCTGCGGCGTGACGACCTTGCCGGTCACGACGCCGATGGTCGGGTCGGCGAAGAAGTTGAGCATTTCCTTCAACCAGCTGCCATTGTCCGGCTGGATGCCGTTGAGGAACACGACGTATTCGGCGTTGCTCTGCTTGAGGTACGCCGTCACGTCGGTTGTGGACGCGTTGATGAAGTCGCACTGCGGATAGTCGGTGGTGCGCTTGACGCGTTCGGCGCCGTCGGCCGAATAGCCGGCCATGATGATGCCGACGCGGGGCGAGTCGGCGTGCGCGAAGTCGCTTTTGTACGTGCCGAGATTGTCGAGCATGGTCACCTTGGCGGTGATGCCGCGGCGCTCGTACGCGGCTTCGAGCGCACGGCGGCCGGCCTCGTACGCGTACATTTTGCTGCGCGGATTACCGGCCACCGACGTGGCGATGGTGCGCCAATGGTAGAGCATCTGCGGGATGTGCGCGACGCGCCTGGCCTGTTCGGTGGCGCGAAGCACGAAGTCGTAGTCCTGGCTGCCGTTGAATTCGGAGCGCAAGGGGCCGACCTTGTCGAGCAGCTCGTGGGAGACCACGGTGAAGTGGGTGATGTAGTTGTGGCCGAGCAGTAGGTGCGGAGACCAGTCGGGCTTGAAGAACGGGTCGAAGCGTTGGCCTTCTTCGGAGATCTTGTCCTCGTCGGTGTAGAAGAAGTCGGTTTCCGGGTGGCGGTTGAGTTCCTTGACGATCTCGTGCAGGGCCTGCGGGGCGAGTTCGTCGTCGTTGTCCATGAAGCCGATGAGATCGCCGGTCGCCAGTGCGATAGCCGAATTGGTTGCTTCGGAGATGCGCCCGTTTTCGGTGCGGAACGTGACTTTGATGCGCTTGTCGGCGGCGGCCAGCTCTTCGAGCACCGGACGCACATGCGCGGCGCTGGAATGGTCGTCGGCGATGCACAGTTCCCAGTTGGAGTACCACTGCTGCTGCACGGATTCAACGAACCGGCGCAGCCAGCGTTCTTCGACGTTGTACACGGGCACGACGATGGACACGAGCGGTTTGACGGTGAAGTCGCGCTGTTCGGCGGCGGCTTGGGCCGCGGTGCCGCGTTCGTTGTCCTTGATCCACTGGCTGTAATAGTCGACGGGCGGGTGGATGCGGTCGTTGATTTTCTGCGCGGCCTTGCGCCAGCCTTCGGCAGTGAGCAGCTGCGCGGCGATGCGGATGAGACGACGTTCGGCGTCTTCCTTCTTCTGACGTTCGAAGGAATCGCTGATGGCCGTCAGGTCGAGCGTCTGCGTCACGTCGCCCGCGGATTCGCGGAAGATGATGTCGAACGTCGTGTCCGTTTTCGGCACGTGCAGTTCGAAGCCGATGCCGTTCTCGTCGTCGAAGTCGAACTGTCGTGCCACGTCCTGCCTTGGCAGCGGCGTGATCGTGCCGTTCGTACCCTCGGGCAGCACGATTTCAAGCGCCTGTTTGCGCACCAGGTCCAGGGACCAGCCGCGCAGCACCCATTCCTCGGTGCGCGCACCGTCTGCCTCCGTGCGGAAATCTGTGGCGCAGCTTTCCACTTCGGCGCGGTAGCTGTAGTTGTCCAGAATGACGTACATACCTACTCCTACTTACTCTTCTTGACGCTGCGAATCGCGGCGCGCAGCCGCTCTCCGAGCTTCCACCATTTCGATTCCTCAATGTCGCGTATGTGCCGTTCGGCAAGCTCGGCGTGCCGTTCGGCTTCGGCCAGCCGGCTCTGCAGTAACGCCCGATCCTCTGCCTGCCTGGCGTCCCGTTGGCGCAGCCGATCGAGCATACGGTCCACGATCTGCCCTGATGAGGTCATGCTCAGCACCGTGGCGTGCACGGTCACAGTTCCCGTCCGTCCCGGCGGCAGCGTCAGCAGAATCTGCGGGTCACCGGAAAGGAACACGTACTCGTCATCCGTCTCATGGAACGCATTCGATTCGACCCGGCACAGCGCACGGTCGACGCCTTCGATCGCAAAGCCGCTGACCGTGCAGGGGCGTTCGCCGTAGTCGATGCGGATATGGCCGGCGCTGTCGGGGCCGATCTCGAACGAGACCTGCCTGGTGAGCGGCAGGGATTGCGTGAGCCCGCTCGCGTGGAATACCCCGTCATCCGACGAAAAGACCTGCACGTGCTGCGCGTAGAAGTCCCGGTCGGGTTTGACGTTCTCCCGCCGTTCAACGGTGAAGTCGGCGTAGGTGCGCTGCGCCTGGGCCAGATACTCGACCATGTCGGCTGTCAGGGCAGGCCGCTCGTACGCCTCGGTTTCGATGCGCGCGAACAGGCGGTCCATCACCGGCACGATGCCGTACCGGTTCACGAAGTCGGCGCGATGCGCACGCTGCCATGCACAGGCCCGATCGTAGCCGTTGGCGATATCGTCGGCCAATACGGCCGCGTCCACGACGCGCACGCCGGCGGCCTGGTTGCGGGCCTCGGTCAGATAGCGCGAATACGGTTTCATACGGCCGGAGAAGTTGTAATGATCCGCGGTTTCGAGATTGTCGTCGTTCAGATAGCCCGGACCGCCGAAATGGTCGTACACGTATACCGGAATGCCCGCGACCAGACAGTACTGCACGGTTTTGCCGATCGTGATCACGCAGTCGTAGCGCGACAGCAGATCGACCGACGTGATGCGCGAACCGCCCTCGATGCCGGCGACCTCACGCAGATAGTCGACCCGGCAACCGCGCGCGGCCAGTTCGTCCGCCGCGGCGACCACTTCGCCGGGAGCATGGTTCGACACGACAAGAACGCGACGGGGGCCGGCATGGCCGTCGTCGCGCGTCTCACCACCGTCGGCATCGGCCGGATCATGGTCGGCGTATTCAGACGGCGCGGGATTCGGATACACCATCACGCGATCGTCGTCCGGCGGCAAAAACGCGGACTGCGACTCCATCGTCTCCGCCGAATTGAACACGCTCATCGATGCAACCGCCGGCTCCAAGCCGCGCAGGTACGGAAACTCCATGTACAGCTCGCGGAACGGAGACATGTGCGAGAACACGAAACGGCATCGCGATCGCTCCCCCGCCGTGGCCGACGCATCGGCTCCACCGGCGCTTCGGCCAAGATCACGGATCACCGACTCGGGCAGCACCTCGTGCTGCACCCAGATCACGTCGAAATCAGCGACGTGCAGACCATCGGCGGCGGGATCGGACCGCAGCACCACGCGGAATCCCTCGGACCCGACGATCGAGCGCATGGGATCGTCGGCCTGCCACGCGAACAGCGTCACGTCCGCACCCTGGCTGCGGAAGAAGCGCGCCAGTTCAACCGCCTGCACTTCGCTGCCGCCGATGTTCGCCAGCACGCTCTGCGTGATCAGGACGCGCCGCGCGGCGAACGAGCCCCGCTCTCGAGTCAACGATCCCATCGGTATCTCCCGTCTGCCGCCGACCTGCTCAGTCCACGGTGATGTTCACATGCGGGTGGGTGAGCACCTGATTGTAGAACCGGTCCTTCTTCACGCCGAACTTGTACACGTTCTCCTGCTTGAGCAGCAGCTCGTAGCCGGATGCGGCGGCGATGTTGATGTGATAGTCGCCGTACGGCAGCACGTTCTCGATCTCGAAGCGCACCTGATGCCTGCCCTTGGAGAACGTCATGTGCTCGTCCTTGACCTTCGTGGACGTGGCGACCGAAACGCGGCCCTCCTGGTCGATCAGGTTGATCGCGAAGACGCCGTCCTTGATGTCGCGCTCGCATTCGATGTTCGCGGTGACGACGAAGTCCTCGTTGATGTCGATGAGCTGCTGCTCCTTGCCGTCGATGGTGACGTTGATGGAGTCGAACTTGATGCCGTTGCCGGTCTCGAGCTCGACCTTCTTGTTGTCTTCGACGACGGCCTGCTGCTGCTTTTCGAGGAACATGTTCGAGTATGCGTTGGCGACCTCGTCGGGCTTGCCCATCTTGGTGATCTTGCCGTCTTGGATGAGCATGGCCTTGTTGCAGTACTTGCGCACGTCGCCCATGGAATGGGTGACGAGGATGATGGTCTTCTTCTCGCGCTTGGCTTCGAAGAAGTAGTCCTGGCACTTCTTCTGGAACGCCTCGTCGCCGACGGCGAGCACCTCATCGAGCACGAGGATGTCGCCCTTCGACTTGATGGCCACGGAGAACGCGAGGCGCACCTGCATGCCGGACGAGTAGTTCTTGAGCTTCTGCTCCATGAAGTCCTCGAGTTCGGCGAAGGAGACGATATCGTCGTACATAGCGTCGATTTCCTCGTGGCTGAAGCCGAGCATCGCGCCGTTCAGGTAGATGTTCTCGCGGCCGGTGAGCTCGGGATTGAAGCCGACGCCAAGTTCGATGAACGGCACGAGCTTGCCGTTGACCTGCACGCTGCCGGAGTTCGGGGTGTAGATCTGGGAGATGATCTTCAGCAGCGTGGACTTGCCGGAACCGTTCTTGCCGACGATGCCGAAGAAGTCGCCCTTGTTGACCTCAAAGGAGATGCCTTTGAGCACGTGCTGCATCTTGTAGCCGGTGGTGCCGCGCACGAGGCTGAACAGGGCGCTTTTGAGCGTGCTCGTGCGTTCGGTGGGCAGTCGGAAGTCCTTGGTGACGTCGGTGACGCGCAGGGCGACGTTGTCAGGCAGAGTGTTGTTCGGCATGATGGCTGTTGCTCCTTTCCGTCACACCAGTTCGGCGAAGTTCTTGGCTTTGATGGTGAAGAAGTGCAGACCGCCGATGAAGATCAGCACGCACAGCGCTACCGGCACCAGACCGACCCAATGATGCCCGTAGGCCTGCCAGATCGTCGGGTTTTCCGGCGCGATGAGCACGTGGCGCGCGTCCTGGATGATCTGCGCCACCGGGTTGAGGTACATGAGCTTGGACACGTTCGCTCCGGCCCGCGTGGTGACCAGCGAGATCGGGTAGATGATCGGGGTGGCGTAGAAGCCGGCCTGCATGACGACCTCCCAGATCGGGTTGAGGTCGCGGAAGTCGACGAACAGCGCGCCGAGGAAGAACGCTACGCCGGTGGACAGGATCGCCAGCTCGAGGAAGATCGGCACCATCAGGAACGCCTCCCAGCGCAGGTGCACGCCGTTGATGAGCGAGAAGATGAGCACGACGACGAAGTTGATGCCGAAGTTGATGAGCGCGCTGGCGACGGCGGACAGCGTCACCGCGTAGCGGGAGAAGCTGATCTTGCGCATGAGGTCGCCGTGATTGACGACCGACAGCATGCCGCCGGTCGTGGCTTCGTTGAAGAAGTTCCACATGATGATGCCGAGCAGCAGGCCGACAGAGAAGTGCGGCACGTCCGCGCCGAACTTGAGGAACCGCACGAACACCATGTACATGATGGTGAACAGCATGAGCGGTTTCAGAATCGACCACAGGTAGCCGAGGGCCGACTGCTGGTAGCGGAGCTTGAAGTCGGTGCTGACCATGGCCTTGAGCAGCAGGCGGTTCTTCCGCGTGAAGATCTCCATAATGTTATTCACAGGCACAACTCCTCATTGCACGATAAACCCGTATATCCTACCAACTCAAGCTGATATTCCCTGCGGGTTCACACATTCAACACATGCGTATCAGTTCTTGACCGGTCTTGTGGTCCGTCTTTGGATTCGGTTCAATTACCTTGTCGGATGTCGATCGTCATGGCTTTATGGTTCCCGGCTCCTCGTGGCAGAGGAGCCGTCACGTCGCACTCGTATCGCATCCGGTAAGGCACCGATTTTGTCAGTCTTCGCGGCGGGGTTTGACGATGAACTTGCCGTTGGCGACGTCTTTGAGGTGTTTGCCGTACGGGCTCTTACCGTACTTGTCCGCCGCGACCATGAGCTCGTCGCGCGTGATCCAACCATTCTCGAACGCGATCTCCTCCGCCACCGCGATCGGCAGGCCCTGCGCGCGCTGGACCGTGCGCACGAACTCGCCCGCCTCGTACAGACTATCCATCGTGCCCGTGTCCAGCCACGCGTACCCCCGGCCCAGGGTCTGAACGTTCAAGGACCCGTCCTCCAAATACATGCGATTCAGATCCGTGATCTCCAACTCACCACGAGCCGACGGCTTCACTTGCTTCGCGTAGTCGACCACACGCTCGTCATAGAAGTACAAACCCGTCACCGCATAATTACTCGCCGGATGCTCCGGCTTCTCCACAATACTCACGGCCTTGTTATCCTCGTCGAACTCGACCACGCCGTAACGCTCCGGATCATCCACATAATAGCCAAACACCGTCGCACCACCACGCGACGCCTGCGCGACCGCGTTACGCAACGTACGCCCCAAACCATTACCGTAGAAGATGTTGTCACCCAACACCAAAGCACACGGCTCGCCCGCAATAAACTCCTCACCAAGCAAAAACGCCTGAGCCAGACCATCCGGGCTCGGCTGCACCTTATACGAGAACGTGACACCATACTGCGAGCCGTCACCCAACAAACGCTCGAAATTCGGCAAATCCTTCGGCGTCGAAATGATCAGAATGTCACGAATACCCGCCATCATCAACACGCTCAACGGGTAATAAATCATCGGCTTGTCATACACCGGCAGCAACTGCTTCGACGTCACCGTCGTCAACGGATACAACCGCGTACCCGAACCACCCGCCAAAATAATACCCTTCATACCAGCAGCACCGCCTTCCCGCGACAAAACGAACAACACTTACGTGAACAACCACCAGCATAACCACACACCAGCAAATACACGAAACCGCACGGCACACGCCATGCGGTTTCGCGCTGCGACACACGCCACCAACCACAACACGACCAGCGGCAACACTCGCTTACTTGGCGAGCTCCCTGTCGATATACGCGGCGAGGTTTTCCTCCCAATCAGCAGGCGTATAACCAGCCCGCTCGATCTTGCTCAAGTCAAGCGCACTGTGGACCGGACGCGGGGACACCGGATTCTTCGCATTCGCGAAATACTCAGCAGTCGAGATCGGCTTAACCTTATCCCCATTACCGTTTGTCTTGTTGAACACGGCAGCAGCGATCTGAGCCCAGTTCTTCACCGCACCGGAACCGGTCAGGTTGTAGGTACCGTACGGCGCGTGGCTGTCGAGCAGGTGGAAGATCGTCTCAGCCATATCCTTCGTGAACGTCAAACGACCAAACTGATCGTCGACCACGGTCACCTGGTTTAATGCGTCGTTCTCGTCCGCCACACGGTTGGAGAGCATCATCATCGTCTTAACGAAGTTGTGACCTTCGCCAATCACCCAGCTGGAGCGCAGGATATAGTGCTCGGGCGCGTTTGCCACGGCGATATCGCCGGCGGCCTTGGTCTGACCATACACACCCAACGGCGCGAAATTCTCGGTCTCCGTATGCTGTTCGACCGTGCCGTCAAACACGTAGTCGGAGCTGACGTGCACGAGCGTAATGTGGTGATCCTTGGCAACGCGAGCCAACAAGGCCGGTCCCTGCGCGTTCGCCTTCCATGCGATCGGGCGACCTTCAGCAGTTTCAGCCTTGTCAACAGCCGTGTACGCGCCAGCGTTGATGATCGTGCCATACAGGCTCCAATCATACTTGTCGTACGCGGCCGGATCAGAGAAGTCGAATTCGTCGATATCGGTGTATTCGAAGCCCTGCAGATTGTGTGCTTCCGCGTACGCGCGGATTGCGTGGCCCAACTGGCCGTTGCAGCCGGTCACCAGCGTGCGCTTCGGAGCCATCGGCTTAGCGTCCTTGAGCATCGGGTGGTGCAGGTCAGCCTCAGAACGCTCGGATTCCTCCAACGGAATCGGCCACTGAATGTTCAACTCCGGGTCCGCGAGGTTCACGAACGTGTACGTCTTCTTCTGCTCGAGACTCCAGTGCGCGTTCACCAAATACGTGTACACGGTGCCGTCTTCGAGCGCCTGGAAACTATTACCCACACCACGCGGCACATAAATCGCCTTCGACGGGTCCAAACGCGTCGTAAACACCTGACCGAAAGTGTCACCCGGACGCAAATCAACCCACGCACCAAAAATCGAACCAGCAGCAATGCTGATGTACTTGTCCCACGGCTCCGCGTGAATACCACGCGTCACACCCTTCGTGGCGTTGAAGCTGATGTTGTTCTGCACCGGGCCGAAATCAGGCAAACCCAACGCAGTCATCTTCGCACGCTGCCAATTCTCCTTAAACCAACCACGATTATCACCATGCACCGGCAGATCGAACACCAACAATCCCGGAATATTCGTCTTAGTGACCTTCAGTTCCTTCTCAAAATCCATATCTTTTTCGTCCTTGTCGCTCATCGATATACATTGCCGCTTTCCTACGGCAACCGTCTCCGCCACTAACAACCAAGCGCGGCCACGCGCAGCATGATTGAGGGAGAGAACCCACGATCTACCTTTCGCGTACTCTCTCCCTCAGTCGAAGATCACTGGCCCTGAGCCTTGTACTTGGCTTCGGTCGCGGCCTTGGCCGGCTCCCACCACGCACGGTTCTCGGTGTACCAGGCGATCGTCTGCTCCAAACCCTTCTGGAAATCAGTATGCACCGGCTTCCAACCAAGTTCGGTCTGCAGCTTGGTCGAGTCGATCGCGTAACGACGATCGTGGCCCGGACGATCCTTCACCCAATCAAAATCATCAGGATCCTTGCCCATCACGGTCAGGATGTCGCGCAGCACGGTCAGATTATTCCGCTCACCATTCGCACCAATCAGATACGTCTCGCCGATACGACCCTTCGTCAGAATCGTCCACACACCAGTAGAATGATCATCCGTGTGGATCCAATCACGCACATTCGAACCGTTACCATACAGTTTCGGCTTCAAACCATCCAGAATGTTCGTGATCTGACGCGGAATGAACTTCTCCACATGCTGGTACGGACCATAATTGTTCGAACAGTTCGAAATCGTCGCACGAATACCGAACGTGCGATGCCAGGCGCGCACGAGCAGATCGGAGCTGGCCTTCGTGGAGCTGTACGGCGAGGACGGATGATACGGGGTCTCCTCAGTGAACTTCGCCGGATCATCCAACGCGAGATCACCGTACACCTCATCGGTACTCACGTGATGGTAGCGCACATCGTACTTGCGGCAAGCCTCGAGCAGACGGAACGTGCCCTCAACGTTGGTCTTGAGGAACGGCTCCGGGTTGGCAATCGAGTTGTCGTTGTGCGATTCGGCCGCATAGTGCACGATCGCATCATGCCCGGGCACGATCTTGTCAAGCAGCTCCGCATCGCAAATGTTGCCATGCACGAAATCAACACGATCACCAAGAATCGCCTTGATGTTCTCGAGGTTACCCGCGTAGGTCAATGCATCCAGCACGGTGATGTGCACGTCAGGATGATTGTTGTACACGTAATGAACGAAATTCGAACCAATGAACCCACAGCCACCGGTCACAATGATGTTATGAGGAGTAAACACTTCTTCAGCCATAGCCCCACATGATACCGGGAGGTAGGGGCATCCGGGCGGCTTAGGAGTCACGGCACGGAAGACGCTCAGAATACCATGAACAGGCTCAGACCGTAGTAAAAGTGCATCAGATTGGAGAACATCACCATCATCAGCACCAACCATATGATCAGCGCAACCGTAAACACAGGAACCCCAGATTCGGCCAGTGCAGACGACTCGTATCGTTCATCCACTTCCGGCTGCCGAGGCGGCGGGATCAAAGCCACGATCGCAAGCAGCAGGGGCACCAGTATCGGCAGGAAGTACCGTGCCTGCACGCCGCTGATCAGCGCATTGCCCGGCACATCCCAGTACATGTACAAGGCCGTCGCCACCAACACCGAACAGATCACGAACAGGCCGATGCACGCGCCGCACAGGCACAGTCGCTTGCGCCACGAGTATCGGGCAAAATCCCGCACGGCGGTACACACGGCGATAAGCAACAGCAGCACCGCCAGCCAGCTCGCGCGCCACCGAACGGACTGATCCATGACCGCATTGTAGGAATTGACGTTCAGCACGTCCATTCCGGCGGCAAGCGTCAGCAGCATCTTGCAATAGCGCCAAGGATGCGACAGCACGAAAGCCTTCTGCGCGTCGGGATCCGTGGCCCGCGCAAACATAAGACCGCTGTTCACGGAATCGACCGCAGCATACCATAGTAGAAAACAGGCCGCTCCCACAGCCATTGACACTCCCCACACGGCAGCAACCCGGCACGTGCGCATGTTGCGGTTCAGCAGCGGAACCAGCAGCAACAACACGATAAGAGGAAAATACGTCATTTTCACGAATCCGAGCAGCACTCCCAACACGCCGGTGAAGATGAGTTCACGCCATGTCGCAGGCTTGTCGCATAGCGACAATCTCAACACGGCAGCGACGAACAGCACGCATACCGCGATGGTCATGGTGTCCGCCGTCACGCAGGAATTGACCACCAAGATACTCGGCAATAAACCAACTGCAGCAAACAACCATTTACCGACGGGAGTCATGGCAATAGCCGCAGACCACGCAAGGCAATAGAGCAGCACGCCGCCGATTCGCGCCGCAACAACTCTCCATTGCACGCTTCGTGTGGCAACGGATGCGATTTTATAGCCGATTATTTGAGGCATATATAGGAATGGCGAATTGGTAACGGTATTGGAGAATACTGCGGCTTGTTTTTGGCCGCTTACCGTATCTTCGGGGCGTTGCTCATCGACCCAAAACGGAAAGGCGAAATGCTTGTCGCCCTGTACGCGAAGCCTCCAATAATTGGTGGATACATACTGCTTGAATCCGGAATCAATATAGCCACCCTGATCGGTCAGGGTTTTCTCCGACGTATCCTCCGTATACGCATGCCCAATGGTTCGGTCGAGCGAATCCCACGATTCCGTAACGGTTTCGGAAAGCAACTGCCCATCGCCGATCTGCTGCATCCGGTACAGGTGCGTAGGTTCATCGGGGCCTGCGGCAACCGGCGTCAGGATGGCAAGACAGAGCATAACCGCAACGGAAAGCACCAAAAACAGCCATTGCGGGGTCCTGAACATACGACTGGCCGAGGCACGGCGATGGCACGGTTCAGCTCCTTCAACCATACGGTTCAGTGTAGCCTCGTCCAGGCCTCAATCGGACTGATCAGGGCATTGCTCGCTCTCACCGAACCGACACTCTGCACCGATTGCGGAGGACAGCTCTTGGCGTCATCGTGTCCCTATCGTGTGCGAAAACGCACCGATACGGCGACCAAGGAGGGTATATGCCGAATGTATGGATAGACGATCTCTGGTTGAAAACCGACCATGGAACCCCGCCCACGCCCGAGGCGAAACGTGCGCTGGCGAACGCGCACGACCCGTTCAAGGCGAAAGTGGACGAGCGTTGGAGAACCACGCGATACGGAAACGGCAAACGTTGGCGGTGCCGCTGGTACGTGACGTCCGACGGCGAACGCCGGCAGCGGTCCAAATCGTTCGCCAAATGGGCTGATGCGGAGGCGTTCCGCACGTCGCTCGAAGACGATATCCGTCAGGACAAGTACGTGGATCCACGCGCGTCGCTGCGACTGTTCCGCAACGTGGCCGAACAGTGGCTACGATCGAAGAACAATCTGACCGACGGCGTGCGCGCAAAATACGAGTGCGAGCTGCGGTTCTACGTGAATCCGAAATGGGGCGACGTATCGTTGCGTTCGATCGACGAGGACGCGGTGGCGCAGTGGATCGCCGATCTTGCCGCGGGCAGCTATCCGACCGGAGGACCGGCCGGTCGCGCAGTGAAACCGCTCTCCCCCAGATCGATCAAAAGCATCGTCAAGGTCGTGTTCGCGGGCGTGTTCGATTATGCGATCGCGCAACGGTATCTGCTGCGCAATCCGGCACGCGACGCGTCCGTGCCGCGGCCGCAGCATCAGGACCTCGTGTATCTGGACATCGGTCAGATCGAACAGCTCGCCGCCGCGGCGGAACGCGTCGGTCGTCCGGTCGACGCGCTGATCGTGCGATTCCAGAGTTACGTCGGCACGCGCATCAACGAAACGTTCGCATTGCAGGTGAACGATCTGGACTTGCAGACCGGGCACGCGCGCATACGGCGAACGTGGAAGAACAGCGCGAAACGACAACAGATCGGGCCGCCGAAGTCCGGACGGCCGCGAACGGTTGCGATTCCGAAGTTTCTGATTCCGGCACTGGCCGAGCTGGTCGAGGGCCAGTCGGGCACGGCGTTCGTGTTTCGCGGCGCGCGCGGAGCGCACATCAACGACCACAACTGGAGGCGGAGAATCTGGCGGCCGGCCGTGAAACAGGCGGATCTGCAGGATATGCCGCATCTGACGCCACACACGCTGCGGCATTCGTACGCGGCGATCGCGATCCGCGCCGGCGCGGACATCAAGGCATTGCAGCAGCAGATGGGGCACGCGTCCGCCAGTCTGACGCTCGACGTGTACGGGTTCATGTTCGACAACCGTTTGCAGGAAGTCGCCAATGCCGTCGACAGCGAACGCGCGTCGGCGCTGCAAAGCAGCGCGAATTCCAGTACAATTATGTGCGTTGATGATTCTACGGCGAATCTCGACGAGCAAGTATGAAGAAGGTTGATATGAATAAATTATCGGAGAAAATTCGCAAGTATTGTGCCATAGGCATTACCACGGCAATGCTGTCGGCAGGCATTGCCGTCACGACTCCTTCAACCGCGTTTGCGGCAAGTCAGGGCGCGCAGGAAATGTACCGTCTGTACAACCCCAATTCCGGTGAGCATTTCTATACGGCTTCAGAAAAAGAACGAGATAATCTGGATTATCAAGGCTGGCGCTATGAGGGCATCGGATGGATCGCGCCGATCAAATCCAATACGCCCGTGTACCGTCTGTACAATGCAAACGCAGGCGATCATCATTACACGATGAACGCCGGCGAGCGCGACAGCTTGGTGCGTTCCGGCTGGCGATACGAAGGCATCGGCTGGTATTCCGACGATTCGAAGTCCGTACCGCTGTACCGCCAGTACAATCCGCACGCGCGAGCCGGTGCACACAATTACACCACGTCGGCTTCCGAACGTGATTCGCTGATTCGCTCGGGCTGGCGAAACGAAAGCGTGGGCTGGTATGGTTTGCGCGCCACCACGTCGCAGATCAATGCCTTGAAAAAGGCAAAAAGCTATCTATCGTTTTCTGCTTTCTCCTACAAGGAGCTGATCGGGCAGCTTGAATACAACAAATTCTCGACGGCGGATGCAACATGGGCCGTCGACAGGTGCGGTGCCAACTGGAACGAACAGGCTGTAAAGAAGGCGAAATCTTATCTCAGTTTCAGTGCCTTCTCGTATAACGAGCTTGTGGAACAACTTGAATACAACAAGTTCACTCACGAACAAGCCGTATACGGCGTCAATCAGACTAAAACAAACTGGAATGAGCAGGCCGTAAAGAAAGCCCAATCATATCTTAAATACATGTCCTTCTCCCGCGATGAATTGATTGAACAACTTGAATACAACCAGTTCACGCACGAGCAGGCAGTATACGGCGTCGATCATTCCGGAGCAAATTGGTAGACGCTCCAATACTGATCTTGCCGCAATATACTAGTTAAATATCTGGGGTTATTCATTCTCGATATCGGGAATGAATAACCCCAGATATTTTTCATACATGAACTTACACCTTGTTCTAACTCCCGCAAGCAACCAATAGATACTCTCCCCTCCCCACTGTGATTACTCCACCGAGGTCCATCCTCCCACCCGACAGCTCATCTTGAATCCGCGGTCGTGTCTGGTCGTGTCTCGAGCCACGATTCGCTTGATTCCTGCAATCGTTGAGACCTTATCCGCCAACGGTTTGCATCATGCACTGCTCCTGGTTGTCTTCTAGCCCTAAAAGAAAGGTTCCTGAAGATGACAGGAAATGCTAAGGTTTGGCGCGCGCCGCTCGCTGGCCTCGCTTCCGTCGCGATGATCGCGACCATGGGCGTGACCGCGTTCACGGCTTCCGCTGCCACGACTACTCCGAAGGTCACGTTCGTGGCTGCGAACGGCACGAAGACGGTCCAAGAAGGTACCGAGGTCAAGCCTGAGTGGCTGAATCCGAGCAAGACGGAAGATTCCGCTGTTACCGCAACTGGTTGGTACACTGCTGCTGGCATTGGTAACGGTACCAAGGTGAAGCCGGGCACGAAGGTCTCCTCTGACGTGACCTACTACGAGCACTACAGTGCTGACGTGTGGAACGTCTCGTTCACTGGTGAGGGCCTCGATGGTGTCGAGGAATACAAGAACGATGGCAACCCGTTTGAGACTGAGGTTGCTAAGGGCGATAAGCTTGCTGCTTGGCAGGTTCCGACCGATCACCAGGGCGATAGCAAGCTGGTTGACGGCTGGATCGCGACCGACGAGACCAAGACCATCAATCCTTCCGAGGGTGATCTTGCCGATTACGCTCGTCTGAACGAGAACAACATTGTGTTCAAGTCCAAGGTCGAGGCTGCTTGGACCGTCACGTTCGACCGTACTGATTTCAAGGGCGAGCGTTGGAACCAGGCTGATGCCGATGCTCCTGCTGCTATTGATGTGAAGAAGGGTGCGAAGTTCTCCGATTACGGTACCGTTCCGGAGTTCGTCAACGCTACCGGCGATCGTATGGTTGCTTCTTGGAAGGCTACTGCTTCCGATAAGACCGCGTTCGATCCGTCTGCTGCGGTGAACGCTTCCGTGGTGCTGCACCCGGCTTCTTCCTCCAAGTTCTACACGGTCACCCTGCATTATGCGGATGCCGCTGGTGCTGACGAGACTGTCAAGTCAGTCAAGGTTGTTGAGGGTACCACGCTGGCTGCCCCGACTGCTCCGACCCGTTCTGCTACTTCCAACTTCGAGTTCTCGTTTGGCGGTTGGTACACCAGCCAGTCCTACGCGGATGCTGCGAAGTACAACTTCGCTTCTCAGGTGACTGCCACCTATCCGAAGGATCTGTATGCGAAGTGGAACATTTCCAAGGTGAAGGTTTCCTTCTACCCGGGTTACGGCGAGAACAAGCCGACTGAGAAGTGGTTCGCTAACAACGACCAGTTCACCGTGCCGGAAGTCCCCGCTCGCGAGGGCTTCATCAGCAACGGTTACGTGAACAAGACCACCGGTGAGTCTGCTTCTAACGGCGAGGGCTACCTCGTTCGCATCAGTGGCCAGACCAAGTTCGGCTTCGACGCCAAGGACAACGACGCGGATACTCTGCTGCACTACGTGACCTCTGATGGTGACAACAACGTGAACAAGACCAACCGCCTGTACGCTTCCTATCAGGTGGATTGGGATGCCTACGAGGATCACCTCGCTTACGTTGAGGGCAAGGTTGACGTCAAGTCGAACAACGGCTGGTTCACTGCTGATTCCTACAAGACGTATGTGAACGCGTACAAGACCCAGTACCTGCCGGCCAAGACCAAGGCCACCGAGAACGGCATCAACAAGGCTGAGTACGAGACCCTCCTCAAGCAGCTCAACGCCCTGCAGTCCAAGCTGGTCGAGGTTGCTGACACCACCCTGTTCCGCGTGTACAACCCGAACAACGGTGACCACTACTTCACCGATAACTACGCGGAGCAGTCTGCTCTCGTTCGCATCGGTTGGAAGGCTGAAGGCGCCCCGTACAAGGTTGTCTCCAAGCGTGAGCGTACGGTCGTCATCAACCCCGGCACTCCCAAGGCTGACACTGATACTGTCAATGCCAACTTCGGTACTCCGGTTTGGAGCGCTTACAACCCGAACACTGGTGAGCACCTGCTGGTCTTCGAGGCTGAGGCTAACGCTCTGGTTAACGCTGGTTGGGTCAAGGAAGCCATCAAGTTCTACACCGTTAAGGGTGGTACTGAGAAGGTTCTTCGTGTGTACAACCCGAACACGAATGGTCCGGCCCACCTGTACACCAAGGCTTCCGAGGCTCGTGGCCTCGCCAAGCTCGGCTGGAAGATTGATAACAACGCCAAGCCGGTGTTCAACCTCAGCAAGTGAGCAATCGCCCACTAACCTAAAAGGCTGAATAGTTAAAGGCTCCCGTCCACTATGGGCGGGAGCCTTTTTGATTATTGTTGGTTCTGTTTTCCGTGTCGGAAGCTTTTGCCGTCGGTCTGGATGGGGTGGGGCTGACGTCTACTATGAGCGTGACTTTGACGGCGAATGCGAGATGAGGGATTTTTCGGCATGGGACGGTACGCGAATCATGGTTGGGTTAACCTTCCACGTGCTGTCCGTCGACGGCGCGGAGATATCGCGTATTGCGGCCCGAACCGTGTTTTTCGATGAGCCCTTCCGCGAGCAGGCTGCGCAATAGTTTGCCCGCGCCCGCGCGTGTCAATCCGGTTTCCTGTTCCACCTCGCTACGGGCTGTGCCTTCGGGGCGTCCAGCGAGTCGTAGGGCGGTTCTCCGGTTGAGAACGGGCGTCGATGCTTCGGCTGAAGCGGATGACAATGGCGTGGTGTTCTCTCGGGCCAACGGACGAGCTTGAGGATTGTGCGAGGGGAGCACGAGCTTGAACGCGTTGTCGCTGATCTCGAACGTTGGTTGGGTGGGACCATCGTGGTAGTCGTCAAGGATTTTGGGAATGCCGGTCCCGTACGCCTCGACCCAACGTAGCCGGTACAGGACGGCCGCGAGCCGGGGATTGCGCTGCAGCGAAGTGCCGAGCATCATGTCACCCTTGGTCATGCCCCGTGGCAGACCGCCGAAGTTCACGAATTCCATGCGATCATCGAACACGCTCACCAAAGCCGGCCCCGAGAACGAATAATCCCGATGCACCACCATGTTCAGCAATGCCTCACGCACCACGGCCGGATGGTAATCGCGTTCGTCATGCCGCTGCAACGATCCGTCGAACGTGGAACGCGTCGAGTTGAACCGGCCAATGTATTCGGCCACGCCGCGGAACTGCGCGAACAACGATCCGGAAAACTCCTGCCTGCTGGCGAACGTGAGCTTGTCCGTCCCCTCGAACACGGCCGCTTTGACCGACGTTGTGCACTGGTCCGACAGTAGCCATGCCAGATTTGTGTACAAGCCGTCCCCATTCAGCAGTCCCAAAGTCCTCCGCTCCCGCGAACCGAACGGAACATCCGCCTCCCCGAACACACGGGACGCCTCCCCGAACGTGAGATCCTGATCGACGCACGCGGCCTCCTCGAAGGAAAAACGCGGCACGCCCCGCAGCATCTCCAGAATGGCCGGCTCGGTCGCCGGGATCGACCCAGCCCCCAAACGCACATACACGCCAGCGGGACGCGGCCCCTTGTCCCGCAGATAATACGGACGATCCACGCCTGGCCTCACCTCCACCAGCACGATCATCTTTCCGCCACACTCCTCCGGGCGAATGTCCACGAAACGCGCCAGATCGGGGCTAATCCCATTGCTGATCGACTGCATCGCACGAAGCATGCACCCGTCAACGTCCGCCACGCCCATCACCGAACCATCGTCGTCCACGCCGATCTCGATCAGCCCGCCACCGGAATTCGCGAACGCCACCACGGTCTTCTTCGCACTGTCATTCCAATCCAGCTTGAACTCCAAATGCTGTCCCTCACGAGTCAACCGCCCACGCCTCCGTACTTCCACCCTTATGCCACTTTTCTGCTACCAACACATAAAAAGTAGCAGAAAAGTAGTACATGAGAAGCAGAAAACAGCGCGGACGAAAGAAACCACCGCCGCAACATATCACCGGAACCCATCCGAGCGCCAATCCCAGTGCGGCAAGCCTCACAACCCGCGCACAGGGATATTGCGAACATTGTCAGTCCGGTTTCCTCGAATCATCAACGCATCCGGGACGTGAATCGGGACCATGCCTCGCATTCCTTATCTATCCCGAGGACGGTATAAGCGAGGAATGTCGTTGGACCCGTGCCGCCAGACGGAACCACCATTCCTTCTCTCCCAGGAGCCGCAATCGTGTCCATTCGTGTCCAGAACCATGGTCCGATCGATTTTCTCGAGTGCGAAAACTCTTATCCGTCAACGGTTTGCGCCGTTTTGTGTTACCGGTTGTCTTCTAGCCCTAAAAGAAAGGTTCCTGAAGATGACAGGAAATGCTAAGGTTTGGCGCGCGCCGCTCGCTGGCCTCGCTTCCGTCGCGATGATCGCGACCATGGGCGTGACCGCGTTCACGGCTTCCGCTGCCGAGTCGCAGACGCCGACGATCACGTGGGTTAAGGCTGACGGTGAGACCAAGTCGTTCAAGTCCCCTACTGCTGAATACAAGGTAACTGCGGCTGTTCTGCAGGACAACGCTTCTGCTGCGCCTACTGGCACCGTGTCGACCGGCTGGTACACCGCCGCTGGTGTTGGTAACGGCGACAAGGTCAAGCCGGATACTACCGTGTCCGAGGATGTGACCTACTATCAGCACTACAGCGCTGATTACTGGACGGTTAAGTTTGACCCGACCGATGACGGCGCGAACAACTCTAAGGGTGTTCTTAACGCCGTCACTGATGTCACTGGTCACGCTGGTGACACCGACGGTGGATATCAGACCGTGGTCGCCAAGGGCGATAAACTGGCTGCGTGGCAGGTGCCTACCGAAAAGCAGGGTAACGGTAAGCTGCTCACTAGCTGGTATGCGACTGATGAGAACGCGAATGCTGACCCCGTTAAGGGCAATCTTGCCGATTACGCGAAGTTGAACACGAGCGAGATCAACTTTAAGTCTCGTCTTGAAGACGCATGGACTGTTGAGTTCAAGGTGGATGACTTCAAGGGCGAATCTTGGGTTCCGGCTCAGGGCGCTGTCACCAAGATCGATGTGAAGAAGGGCGCGAAGTTCTCCGATTACGGCACTGTTCCGGAGTTCACGAACGCTGCTGGCACGCGCTTGGTTTCCTCTTGGAAGGCTACCAAGGACGGTGCGGCGTTTGATCCGTCTGCCGCAGTGAATGCTTCGGTGTCGCTGCATCCGGCATCTTCTTCGTCGTTCGTCAACGTTACGTTCAATTATCAGGGCAACGGCACTGCCGATAAGACCGTTAAGGTTGTCACCGGTTCTTCTCTGCCTGTTCCGGCAACTCCGACTCGTGCTTCTAACGACAATTACGAGTACACGTTCGGTGGCTGGTACGATTCCACGTTTAAGACTGCCTACAACGCGTCTTCTACTGTGAACAACGCGATGACCGTGTACGCCAAGTGGAACATCTCCAAGGTGAAGGTTTCCTTCTACCCGGGTTACGGTGAGAACAAGCCGACCACTAAGTGGTTTGCCAACGGCGACGCTTTCGAGGTTCCTGCTGTTCCGGAGCGTGATGGTTACAAGGCTGTCGGCTATGGTGTTCAGACTAGCGTTGATTCCGATAACAATCCTGTTTATGCCTATGCCGAGGATGCCGAGGGCTACCTCGTGAAGATTAAGCAGACTGCATTCGGCACGACTCCAGCGGCCAGCCTGTCTTACGTCGACACTATTTACGGCGACGGTAACGATGTGCAGCCCTACGCTCTGTCTACCAAGTACACCGTTGTTTGGGAACCGTTTACTTCTTACCTTGAGCGTACCGAACGTCGCGTGGCTCGTAATCTGAAGTCTGACCAGAACCTGTACACGGCTGCTTCCTATGCCGCGTATGTGAAGGCGTTCAAGGCCGAGTACCTGCCGGCCAAGGAGAAGGCTGCCGAGAACGGTCTGAACAAGACTGAGTTCGATACTCTGCTCAAGCAGCTCGAGGGCCTGCAGGCCAAGCTGGTGGAGACTGCGAACGACAAGCTGTACCGCGTGTACAACCCGAACAACGGTGACCACTACTTCACCACTGATCTCACGGAGCAGGCCGCTCTGGTCAAGCTCGGCTGGAAGGCCGAAGGCGCCCCGTACAAGGTCATCGTTAATCGCAAGGATCGCGAGAGCAAGGACAAGTACACTCGTCAGTACTACTTTGGCACTGCCGTGTGGAGCGTGTACAACCCGAACACCGGCGAGCACCTGCTGACCTTCGAGTCCGAGGCCAACGGCCTGGCCAAGGCCGGTTGGACCAAGGAGGACGTGAAGTTCTACACGGTTCAGGGCGGCACCGCTGAGGTCGTTCGTGTGTACAACCCGAACACGAATGGTCCGGCTCACCTGTACACCAAGGCTTCCGAGGCTCGTGGCCTCGCCAAGCTCGGCTGGAAGATTGATAACAACGCCAAGCCGGTGTTCAACCTCAGCAAGTGAGCAATCGCTTACTAGCCTAAAGGGTTGAATAGCTAAAGGGTCCCATCCAAATGGATGGGACCCTTTCTTGTTTCTGTTACTACTGCTCTGTTTCGGCTAACCCGTTTCATGCCTGTCGGTCTTGTTAGGGAGTCAGTGCGCGGCGATCAGGGATTGCACGCGTGAGGCGAACAGCGGGCATCCTGTGTTCGCGAGGTGTTGGATTTCTTCCTGCATGGTGCGTGGGGGTCGTTTCTTCGATGAGACGAGCATGGTCACGACTCGTAGTGTTTCTTCGGGGTATTCGTCGATGAGACGGGTCAGGAATGCGTCCGGCGTGACCGCAGCCAATCCGATCCCGTTGAGCGCGGACGAGGGGAAGTCCTTGATGTTGAATGTGACGATCAATTCCGCACCGGCCTGGCGTGCCGCGGCCACCACATGCCGATCATCGGGATCGGGCAATACCACCGTATCCTCGAGCGGTTCCCACCCATCGGTCATGGCTTGCGGGAACGCACGGTTCATTGCTTGAAAATACCGGGTGATCGCATCATCATCCAACATGCACAAGCGCTTCAACGGGTCACGAGCCTCGTCAAGCACACGACGACTCCACGACAGTTCACACAAGGCGGCATCCCCCAAGGAGAGGATGACGTCGTTCACCCATTTGACCACGAATATGTTCGCGTCGAGGAATACCTTCACCAAATACTCCTCATGATCAGTTGAACTGCTGAACGTAATCAGCGAGCACGCTGTCGGACACGTCCATGGAGTCCATGATCTCGTGAACCTGGTCAAACGCCTCGCGACGATCATGCTCACTGCGCTTCTTGTACTCCAACACGTCATCAAGCCTCATATACCGGTACGACTGGCTACCAAGCCGCGTGTACGGGATAAGACCGTTATCCAACATACGCATAACAGTCCTACGAGAAACCCCAAGGATCTTCGCCGCATCACCCGTCGTGATATGCCCGGCAGCCTTCCCTGCCGTATTCAACACAGCCTCACGAGCACGCTCGTACTCCTCGGCCGTCAACTCGATCACATGCCCCTTACCATCGGACAACTGCGCAACATGCGGGGAAACCCTTCCAGCAACAGCAATGTTCATAACCATTCCTTTCCCATGCTTGCTTACCTCATCCAATCCTACCGCAGAATGGTCACAGTGGACAGAATGGACACAATACGCACCATCACGACACGCAAGCCTGCAAACGTACGCCACGCTCTAACAAGCAGGAAACCCACCCAACTCTCCTCCGAACACGATTCGCAACCAGGCGCACTCCCTACCATTCACCAACCCGCAAAACTGTCTGGAAACACAAACCTATTGACCAGCAAACAAACCCCCGCGATACCGCAATCGTGTCCGATCGTGTCCGGAAGAGCATCCAAACCCTGCCCGCTCGAGCGTCACCCGTTGCACGGCAACGGTTCCCATGCCCCGATACCAACCAGCGTTTCCTAGCCCTAAAAGAAAGGTTCCTGAAGATGACAGGAAATGCTAAGGTTTGGCGCGCGCCGCTCGCTGGCCTCGCTTCCGTCGCGATGATCGCGACCATGGGCGTGACCGCGATGACCGCGTCTGCGGCGACTTCGTCGTCGTTTGTGCCGGCGTCGCAGACCTCTTACACTGTGGTGCTGAACTCCGGTGTCGCGTCTTTTAACAAGGAAGCTGCTCTTGGTCTGGATACCACTCTGGGCGCGGGCAACGATGACGCTTCGCTGTCTTCCGATTCCAAGACGCTGACGATCAAGAACGTTCCGGCCGGCAAGACCGTTGCCGAGGTCGAGAATGCCGCCGAGGCCACGATGACCGCTCCGACGGGCTATGTGTTCACTGCCGGCGATTTCAAGTTCTGGTTTGACGGCGCCACCTATGGCACGTCGAACATGGTTGACGAGTCGCTCACCGTCGCTAAGGCCAGCAACGGCGGCCAGGTTTCTCTGTACGCCCACGTGCCGACCACCAACGGTATTGCGAACATCAACTTCGCTGGTTACTCGGACCCGGTGAAGATCCCGTCCAGCGATAAGCTTGCCACTTGGCAGGTTCCGACCACTTCGAACGGTCAGCATGTCAAGGCTTGGCTGCGCGACGGCGATGCGAACAAGGCGCTTGATCTGAAGACCACGTACACTGGCGACGCAAATTATTCCGCCCAGTGGTACGATCAGACCGATCCGGTCGTCACCTACAAGAACGCTAATGGTTCCACTACTCTTCCGGCTGATAAGACCCAGAATGTTGCTCCGGGCACCGCATTCGACCTGCTGAGCGCTTCCGAACTGGGCATCACCGGTGAGAACGTTGCCGTGGCTTACTATTCCAAGGCTGACAAGTCCGCTCAGTTCACCGCGAACAAGACTGGCGTCACTTCTGACACGGTCGTGTATGTTGCGTCCACTACCCGCAAGACGGTGACCTACAAGTACAAGACTGCGACCGCTAAGGACGACGGCACGTACGAAGTGAGCGCTTACGTCGATTACGGCACCGACACGATCGCACAGAACCAGAACGCTCTCGAGCCGCCGGCTCCGGCGACTCGTGCTGATGGCGCTAAGTTCCTCGGCTGGTACACTAACTCGGATCTGAAGACCAAGGTTGTGTTCCCGTACGCATTCACTGGCTCCGCTACCCTGTACGCCAAGTATGGCGATGCGACCGCAAAGAAGAACGTGAAGGTCACGTTCGACCAGCATTACAACGGTGCTCCGGCTGCCACGTCCGTCACGTACAAGGAAGGCGACAAGGTCGCCAAGCCGGCGACTCCGACCCGTAAGGGCTACGTGTTCCAGTACTGGTACGCGAACGGTGCCGACGACAAGGACGTGTTCAAGGATGATGACCTGAAGGCCACCGCCAACGTCACGTACTTCGCCAAGTGGGCTACCGAAGGTGAGGACGCTTACAACAAGATCTCCACCAAGCTGTCCAATGCCGACAAGCAGTTCACGAACGCTTCCTACAAGGCCTACGAGAAGGTGTACGACGAGTACATCAACGCGTCCGACAAGTCCGTCAAGGAAGGCAAGACTCAGGCTGATGCGACCAAGGCTGTCAAGGCAGCTAAGGAAGCCCTCGTTGAGAACACTGTCAAGCTGTACCGCGTGTACAACCCGAACAACGGCGACCACTTCTTCACCACCAATGCGTCGATCCAGTCCTCCCTCGTGAACCTTGGCTGGAAGGCCGAAGGTGCCCCGTTCAAGGTTGCCAAGCCTTATGCGGATAAGGACGGCAACTACCTGAACCTTGGTGAGCTGATTTACTCGGCTTACAACCCGAACACCGGCGAGCACCTGCTGGTCGCGAAGGGCGAGGCCGAAGGCCTGGCCAAGGCCGGCTGGACGAACGAAGGCGTGATCTTCGCCGTCGCGCAGGGTTCCTCCTCCAAGAGCGTGTACCGTGTGTACAACCCGAACACGAATGGTCCGGCTCACGTGTACGTGGGCAAGGCCGAGGGTGCTTCCCTGGTCAAGCTCGGCTGGAAGTGGGACAACAACGCCAAGCCGGTCTACAAGCTCGGCTGAGCTAGTCTCAACTGAATCAATAATGGTTCAGCATTAGAACGAAGTGTGGTCTCTCCCCTGATTGCGGGGAGAGACCACACTTTTATGTTTCCGTGGCAGTATTTCCTCGAATAAAAAGAAAGCGGTGGTTCTTCCAAGATCTGAATCTTGGAAGAACCACCGCTTCGTATGCTTATGAACCTATCGTGTTAGCGATTGGTGGTTCACTCGGCCTTGAACTTGACGGAGTCCAGCGACCAGCCCAGCTTGACGAGGTTGTTGGCCTCGGCCTTGTTGGTGGTGTAGTGGTGGAAACCGGAGTTCTTGTTGTACACGCGGTACACAGTCTTGGTCGCGCCCTGCGGAGCCAGGAACTGGTACTCGTCAGCATCGAGCACGCCATTCTTGTTCTCGTCGTCATCAAGGTTCCAACCGATCTTGGCCAGCGCCTCGGCCTCGCCCTTGCTGGAGGTCAGCAGGTGCTCGCCGTTGTTCGGGTTGTATACACGGTAAACCTTGGTGCCAAACACAGACTGGTAGGCAGCGGCCTCAGTGGAACCGGACCAAGAGATCGGGTTGAGAGCGGCCTTGAAGCCAACGCCCTCGGCCTTCCAACCGAGCTTGACGACGGCATTGTGCTCAGCCTCGTTGACGGTCAGCAGGTGGTCGCCGTTGTTCGGGTTGTACGCACGGTAGACCTTGGTGTTGGCCTTCTGCACGAGCTTCTTCTGAGCGGCCGCGAGGGTCTTCTGGGCCTCGGCGGTGTACTTGGTGTCGTACGCGGCATTGGCCGGATCGGTCTTGGTGGTGTCGATGTCGTCGACGACCTTCTTGTACTCGGCGAGGGACGCAGCGGTGAAGCGCACGTCGTTCTTCTTGGCACCGTTGAAGCCCTTGACCAGCACCTTGGCAGCGGTCTTGGCGTAATCTTTGGCGGTAGCCTGATCATTGGTCAGCCACTTGGCGGTGAACGTCGTGTTGGCAGTGACCTTCGTGGTGGACGGGTCGAAGACGCCGGCGGTCTCTTCGCTGTCGTAGGAGACGAGCTTGGTGTTGCCGATGTACCAGCCATCGAACACGTAGCCGGCGCGGGTCGGAGTCGGAGCATCGATGTCGCCGTACTTGGTGCCTTCCTTGACCTTGACCGAGGTCGGGGCCGGGGAGCCATCGTAGTACGGGTCGAACGTGAGCGTGTACTCCTTGGTCTTCGACGTCCACTGAGCCGTGTACGCCAGATCATCGCGCAGCTTCTCGTTGAGTGTGGCCTTCACCGCCTTACCGTCGGTGCCGACATAGGTCCAGCCGTTGAACGCGAAGTCATCATTGTCGGACGGAGCCTTGAAACGCTTGGAATCGTTCACCGAAGAACCCTTGAGCAGGTACATGACCTTGTTGGCGGAGTTATCGCCCTTGTTCTTGTACTCAGCGAACGTCGCAGTCACAACATCCGAGGTACCGGCAGAAGCAACCAGCTTGACCGCAGTCACGCCTTCCGGAGCGCCATCCTTGTTGTACTGAGCGATAGACACGGTCTTCAAGCTGCCACCAGCAGTGTACTGAACCTTCCAGTCAGCAGCCTTCGTGCCGAAAACGTAGCCCTGCGGAGCGGTCACATCGTCCGCACGCTCAGCACGATATTCCTTGAGCTCAGTGGCAAAGCTATCGGAAGAGGCAGTGGTCTTGTCGTAGGACACCAGAACCGGCTTCGCAGGAGCCGAGAACAGGAAGAACTCGGAACCAGCAGTCGCACCGGCCGGAGTAGCCTTGGTGCCGCCGTACACGTCCGTGTACCAACCCCAGTCATCGCCATCAGTCGTGTTGGCATCGGTCGGAACCTGCCAAGCAGCCAGCTTATCGCCGGAAGCCAGCCAAGTCTTGCCCGTAGTCGAGTTAGACAGCACCGGCCAAGTCATAACAGAAGCATTGTTGCTCAGCACGTTGAACGTGACCGCGCCATTGGTGGTGTAGTGCGCGTACAGGGTCTTGCCGGCAAGATCCTTCGAAGCCGGATCCACAGCCTCGCCAGCAGTGCCGTCCTTAGTAGTGTACCAACCGGTGAAGTGACGAGCTCCCGTGTTCTTCGGCTGATTGGCAGCAGCGTAGATCTCTTCCAGAGTACCGTTGCCGTTCGCATCCTCAACAGTCACGCTCGTCTTGTTGTTGCCGAAATCACCGTACGTGCCGGCATCCAGCGTCACGGACGCAGTGGCAGCGGAAGCGCTAAACGCGGTCACGCCCATGGTCGCGATCATCGCGACGGAAGCGAGGCCAGCGAGCGGCGCGCGCCAAACCTTAGCATTTCCTGTCATCTTCAGGAACCTTTCTTTTAGGGCTAGAAGACAACCGGTAACACAAAACGGCGCAAACCGTTGACGGATAAGAGTTTTCGCACTCGAGAAAATCGACCGTGCCACGGTTTTAGACACGACCGGACACGACCGCCGTGGCGGTGGCCTTCAGCCGGGAGCGTGTCCGGGATTGCAAGGCCCGTCAGGCTCCGTGTTTTTGCCTCAGGAATCGAGCGTTGCGGAGCGGCGTCCGCTGTCCGCCGTCGGGCGACCCGTTGTCCGTGTCATGCGCGTCCGTTTCATTGCATACGCTCGCATCACACGCTCGCCAAACCTCGACCGCACTGCCGGGAAGGCGTCTCCAGCCGTCGTCCTTTCGTGCTTCAGGAAGACACTTGGACCTGCTCTCAGACCGAGTTGCCGGTGGTCCATGCGTCGGCGTGCCGTTTGAGGTAGGGTTTCAGTCCGTTGATCGCCCATAGCGGCAGGTTGGCGACCCATGATTCGTCCCGGTAGCCGGCCAGACTGGTGCGGATGGCATGCGGGAGCGTGAAATGATCGCGGGCGTATCGCAGGCTTTTGGCCTTGAGGTTCTGTTCGGCCTTGACCTCGATCGGGTACACGACGCCGTCCTGGTCGATGGAGAAGTCTATTTCCGCGTGTCCGTTGGGATTGGCCCAATACGTGGGCTGGTATCCGGCGGCCACGAGCTGCTGGCATACGTACTGTTCGGCGAGTGCGCCCTTGAATTCGGTGAAGACCCGCTGCCGTTCGGTAATAATCGATGGTTCGAGGTCGGCCAGCGCGCAGAGCAGTCCGATATCGGAGATGAACATCTTGAACGTTGATGTGTCGACGTATCCGTTCAACGGTTCGCGCAGCGCGGTGACGCAGTGGATCTGGTGTATGATGCCGTAATCGCGCAGCCAGGTGATGCTTTCCTCGAAATCACGCGCCCTCGCTCCGGGACGCACCACGCCGTAGACGAATTTGCGGTTCTCCTTGGCGAGCTGGGCGGGCATCGTATGCCAAACCAGGCGAATGCGGTCGACCAGTCTGGACGGGGCGTGCTTGGAGAAGTCCAGATCGTACGCGTCGAGAATGTCCCGCTGTATGCCGCGTATCGTTCCGATACCGGCTCCGTTGAGGTGTGCGAGCACCGCCGCCGGCATGCCGCCGACGACCATGTAGCGTTTGAGCAGGTCTTCCAGCCGCGTGGCGAACGGCCCGGCCACGTGTTCGACGTCGCCGGCGACGATGTGCTCGGCAAGCCGCTCCTGGCCTGCGTTCTCGAGATATTCGGCGAAGGTGAGTGGATGCAGCGTGAGCATGTTGACCTTGCCCACGGGGAACGACGAGTCCCGATGCTTGGACACGCCCATGTAGGACCCTGTGGCGATGATGTGCTGTTCGGGCGCTTCCTCGCAAAAGTACTTGAGCGAGGTGAGTGCGCGAGGGCATTCCTGCACCTCGTCGAAAAAGACGAGCGTCTTCCCGGCGCTGACGTCGATGCCGGTGTACATAGACAGGTCCGAAAGGATTCTGCTCGGGTCGAGGTTCCCCTCGAACAGGTCGGCGGCATCCGCGTCGCGCAGGAAATCGATACGCAGCACGTCGTCGTAGTACCGTCGGCCGAACTCGTTGACGAGCCATGTCTTGCCGGTCTGCCGGGCACCCCTGAGCAGCAGTGGCTTCCGGTCCGGACGTTGCCTCCACTCGTCCAAAGACCCCATGAGATCGCGATGCAGTTTCTCTACCATGATCCCCTCCCATCCTCATATAACCGATCTACACATTTTATCATCCAAAAACGTGGAAGACTTACACATTTTTGGATGATAAAATGTGTAAGACTGACAGAGAAAAGGAAAATAAAAGGTCGGCATCGTCATCAAACAATGACAATGCCGACCAAACTTCCATGGCAGGAATGCCGCCGATTCCCGCACAGAACGGTTTCAGCGGCAGACAAAAAACCGCAGGAACCGTTCTGCTCGCTACTCGTCGTCGCTATCGGGCGTACGGTACTGCGCGATGTTCGCGATGGCGGACAGCGGATGCCCCGTGGTGAGCGTGTTGGGCTCGATCGCGGAGAAGCTGGTGTCCCACGTCCACGGCTTCTTGTCCGGACCGTTGCCGGGGATATCGGCCGTGCCGGTGAAGATGAAGTCGGTGCCGTACGCGTGGCCGCCGTGCGTGTTGTACTGGTCGTCGGTGGCGTTCACCTTGCCGAATTTGGAGATGGTGGATTTCAGACCGAAGTAGTTGAACGATGCGTTCCACTCGCCCATGGTGCCGTAGGAGAACTGGTCGTCGCCCGTTTTGATTCTCACGTCGCTGATGTATCCCTTGATCGAGTCTTTGTTGCGTGCGACGCTGCCTTCGGTGGCGAAGATGAACGGCGGTTCCAGCGTGGTTCGGGTTCGGCCGATCTCATGGTCGTTGACGAAGAACTTCACGGTTCCGTCCCAATACCAGGACAGGCGCACCCACGCGTTTTCCCCGCGGTTGGCAGCGGCGAGGTACAGGTATTCCTTGCCTTCCGGGCCGGGTTTGGTGGCGTGTTCCATCACGTTTTCGGCCAGGAACACGGTGTTGCCCGGATACTGCGGGTATCCGAGGTGGATGTCTTTCTCGTATTGGATGCCGAAGGACACCACCACGCCGCCGGAGGATGCGATGTCGATCTTCGTGTGATAGCCGGTGCCGGTACCGGTGAGGTTCATCATGGCGGAGATGGACGCGTACGAGTCGTCTTCCTCCATGGTCACCGGCTGCTGTTCATGGCCTTCCGCGACCGCGTACCAGCCGATGCCTTCGGCTTTCCAGCCGGCTTTCACCAGCGCGTCGTTTTCGGATGCGCTGGTCGTGTAGTTGTGGGAGCCTGCCACCGCGTGCGGATTGTACTGGCGGTAGAGCGGGACGGTCTTGTTTTCGTCCGAGTACCAGCCGACGCCCTCGTATTTCCAGCCTTTTTTCATCAGATAGTTGCGTTCGGTGCGGCTGATGGTGTAGTGATGGTCGCCCGCGTTCTTGTTGTACAGACGATAGACCGGCTTGGATGATGTTTCCGGCGCGTACCAGCCGACGCCCTCGTCTCGCCAGTGTTCGTACAGCAGATTGTCTCGTTCGTCCTTGTCCGCGGTGTAGAAGTGCTCTCCGGAGTTCGGATTGTACAGACGGTACATGGTCACCGAATCTGCGGGAGCGGGCGTTTCATGTCCGGAATTGTTTGCCGTGTTGTCGCTGGTGGTGGTGCTGTTTTCGACGGGATCATCTGCGACGGCGGTGTTGGCGATCAGTCCGCATGCGAGCATCGCGAGCGTCGCTGTGCCTGCGGCGATCACTTGATGCATGCGGTTGTGAAAACGACGATATGACAGACGCGGCATATGAATCCTTCCGGTCTTCTTTCCCCTAGAGTTGCACCGTCCACTATAACCGTGAACGCGGGACAGCGAACGGCATGCGATAAATAACAGCGAGGGTCCGTCATGAAAACGTTCATGACGGACCCTCGTTTATTGACGTCGCCTAACGGCTTCGACTGTCACTTGACTGTCATTTGCGACTGTTGCTGTTTCAGCGTGCCTGCGCGATGTTCACCACGGCGGACAGCGGATGGCCGGTCGTGTGGGTGTTCGGTTCGACCGCACTGAAGGACGTATCCCAGGTCCACGGCTTGCCGTCCGGACCGTTGCCCGGAATGTTGGCGCGGCCGGTGAGGGAGATGTCGACGCCGAGGCTCGGCGCGCCGTGCGTGTTGTACGCGCCGTCGCTGCTGACCGTGCCCTGCTTGGTGACGGTGCCGTTCAGGCCGAAGTAGTCGTTGCGATCGTTCCAGCCGGTGATGGTGCCGTAGGACTTGGCGTTGTTGCCGGCCTTCACCTTCACGTTCTTCACGGTGGCGTTGATCGTGTCGCCGTTGTGTGCGGCGCTGCCTTCGACCGCGAAAATGAACGGGGCGCTCAGCGTGCTCTTGGTGCGGCCGATCTCCTGATCGTTCACGAAGAACTTGACCGTGTTGTTGGTGTACCAGGAGAGGCGCACCTTGACGTTCTGGCCGAGCGGGGCGGACTTCAGATACAGGTACTGCTTGCCCGTGGTGCCGGCCTGCGTGGCGTGCGACATCACGTTTTCGACCAGATACACGGTGTTGCTGGAGAACTGCGGATAGGCGTAGTGGATGTCCTTCTCGTACTGGATGCCGAAGGACACCGTGGAACCGCCGCCGGACAGCACGAGCTTCGCGTGATAACCGGAGCCGCTGCCGCGCAAGTTCATCACGCCTTCGATGGAAGCGTAGGCGCCGTCATTCGCTTGGGTTTCTGCCGGTGCCGGGGATCCGCCGCCGATGCCGTACCAGCCGATGCCCTCGTCGCGCCAGCCGGCGCGCACCAGCTGGGTGCGCTCGTTGGCGTTGGTCGTGTAGTTGTGCGTGCCGGTCTTCGCATGCGGATTGTACTGGCGGTACAGCGGAATCTTGTGGCTCGGATCCGAGTACCAGCCGATGCCCTCGTAGCGCCAGCCGGCGCGCACCAGCGAGGTGCGCTCGTTGGAGTTCATCGTGTAATGATGGTCGCCGGCCACCGGATTGTACATGCGGTACACCGGCTGCGAAGACGAGGCCGGAGCGACCCAGCCGATGCCTTCATAGTTCCAGCCTGCCTCGCGAAGCGCTTCGCGTTCTCCCGAATTGCTCGTGTAGAAGTGCTCTCCGGAGTTCGGATTGTACAGACGGTACATGTTCACGCCGGATGCGGCTTCCGCCTTCGGCGTCATGTTGGGTGCCGCCAGCATGGCGATGGCGGACAGTGCGGCGCATGCGGCCGCACATGCGGCCTTGACCCGCTGCATAGCAGATGATGACATGGTCATCCCCCTATCTCGTTCTCTAATCGACAGCTTCAGTGTAGCGCCAAATACGTAGTAGGGGGTATGAAGTTTCGTCGCGTGGGAAAAGTCGACCGGCCGGGACGAACCGTTAGAGTTTGCCCACGAATCCGGTGATGCCGTCCGCCTGGTACAGCAGCGAATACAGGAACCCGTCGAACACAAGCAGGACAATGAACACAAGGCAAATGGCCGTTCCCAAGCTGGTCAGCGGCACCGGTTCGAGCCGCGCGGCCGGCCGGTTATCGTCCAAGAGCTGGGTTTCCTGCGATCGTGAGAACGACCGGCAGATCATCCAGATGATCGCGAACGCGAACACGGATATCACGCACAGGTAATACCGGCTGGAGTACGCTCCCGGATAACCGTTGTCATAGAAGCCGCGGAATGCGGAATATCCCTGGTATGCGGCGGTGATCAGGAACGCCGTTTCGGCGATGGCGAGAAAGTCGCGAACGCGGCTTTTTGCCAAAAACAGCACGCTCACGGGGATCAGCAGGATCGCGATCAGCCCGACGTGCGCCGGGTCGAACAACGAGAACGTGGACTGCGTACCGGTCATCGACGTGTCGCGAGCGCTGCCGACGATGTTCGTGACGTACGACGTCCATGTGTCAAGGAATTTGCCGACGTAGTACGTGACGTATTCCCACGCGCTGTATGGCAGGCGATCGTTGATACCAACGTAGAAGTACGAGTTGACGTATCCGGTGAAGTCCAGTTTCTGGAAGCTCGGCTGGATCGCGTGGTAGCGTGCCAGCAGCCAGCCGAAATAACCGACTGGAACCACGTACACCGGCAGTGACGCAAGGAATGCGGGCTTGCGGAACACGGCTGCGTTGCGCTCGCGGAAGATCGTGTACAGCACGAGTCCCAGCCCCATGAATCCGGCGACCATGGCCGCGGTGAGCTTGCTGAGCGACACCAGCGCGAATCCGCCGGCAATCAGGAAGAACGTGCACGCGTCGTATCGCCGTTCGCAGTAACGGATCACGCCGGCCACGAACACGGACATGGACAGGAGGGTCAGCGAGTCGTTGGACACGCCGCTCATGGTGTAAATCATGTTCGGCGGGCTGATGACAAGAAGCCCGAACAGCAGATGCAGCATCGGGATCTTGCGGATACGGCTGTATCCGAGGTAGAACACGATCGCAAGACCGATCAGTCCCAGCATGAAGGACACCAGACGCATGCGCGTGATGTGCAGTATCGCCATGTTGCCGTCGATGCTCATGCCGCCGAGCAGCCGTTCGATCTGATAGAACAGCGGCGGATGGCCAAGACGGTTGAATTCCTTGATACTGGTGAGGTCCAGCGCGGTGGAGTCGCCGTTGAAGTTGTAGATCTGCATCGAGGCGAAGTCGGGCACGAGCCCGCCGTGCTGCTTGAGATACGCCACGTACGAGATGTGTGCCAGCTCGTCGGGGAATCCGTGGACGTGCGTCACGTACACCGTGAATTGGAAGATTGCGTATGCGATCAGGCACACGTAGTTTGCCGCGCACAGCATGATCGACTGTCGTCCGGTAAACATGCGGTTGGCCAGCACGTTCAGCAGAATCAGGATCAGGAACGCGACGACGATGGCCGTCATGACGGCCTGATACGGGTACCCGGCGTAGCCGACGGACAGGTTGAGGTACGAGAAAGGGATGGTGCTGCGCACGGCCAGTTCGGTCGAGTCCGGCGTGGATCCCTGCGGCAGGATGTCGATCGGCGTGTCCAGCGAAGCGCCTTGGAATTGCACGGTCGCCGCATTGTCGTCGGTTTTGTCGATGGTGACGGTGAACCGCTTGCCTTTGGCATGGTCGTACCGCACGGGGATTTCGGCGCGGAACAGCGAGTTGGTGACGGTGACCATGTCCGGCGTGAGCATGGTTTTCGCCAGCACGGATCCGGTCTCGCTTTCCGTCACCGTGATCACGTATTTGTTGTGGTACTCGTGCGGCGTTTCGTATACCACGCCGTAATTCGGGTTGCCTACGTCGCCGGCGTCGATAGTCGGGTCGAGCGAAATCGGCAGTTTGACGGATCGCAGCTTGTCCTGCTGTGCGATGAACGACTGGCTGTATTCGTACGTGGAATGGTCGTCGATGTTCGCGGGCTGCGTGAACGCATATGAATAGTGGTACACGATGGGTTTTTTGACCAGCCACACGTTGGCCACAAAGCCGCCGACCAACAGCAGCACCAGCGCGCTGACCGCGAAATACCGCTTGTTGGCATGGCGCGCGATGGTCATGCGGCAGAGCACAATGAGATACAGCACCAGCAGGAACGCGAGCAGCAGGAGCTTTACTTCCGAGCGGAACGCCAGTGCTTTTTCCAGCGATTTCATCTGTTCAGCGGGAATGGAGAATCGGGTTGCCGTCGAACCGTTGAGGGTCGCCTTAGTGCCGTTGACTTGCACCAGGTCGATTGTCGCGGCGCGATACAGCGTCTGGTCTTTCGCGACGACGTTCGCGTCAAGACGATCCAGCCGCACGTTCTCACCGGCGGCCGTGACGGTCAGCGACGCGGAGTCGAGATTCAGTGGATCGACGTGGATCGTGGCCGTTCCGTTGTCCGGATACGCGTTTTGCGTGGCCGATTCGGAGTAGCCGGGATTGTCGTCGAATTGAAAAGTCACCTGCCGTTCCACATCGACGTCGCCGCTGAAGCGCGCGACGTAGTGGACGTTGATGGCGGGGAAACCAGCAATCCCGACGATGACGCCCAGCAGGACGAACAGTACGGTGACGGCGGCGATCCGGTGCGCGCGCACGGATGCGACGGCCTGCTGCAACGTGTTCTTCATGGGAAAACCTTCGATGGACGGCGACGGGTAACCACACCATTGTATACGTGTGCCGTCTCGCTATACTCGTGGTGTGATTAAGCGCAGTTCCCGCAACAGAAACCATACCCAATCCCATGCCATGCCCCGGGCGGGGCTTGCCGGCGTGCCCGCATCGCGTGTTCGCCGCACCCGCATCCCCCGATCCGGCCTGCTGCTGTTGGCGGCGGCATTGCTGATTTATTCGGGCGGGGACCTGTGGCAGAACATTTCGTGGCCGGCGTTCTACAGTTTCGACGAAACGTTGGAGGTGGACTACGTCTACCAGCTCACGCAGGGGCATTTGCCGACGTTCTTCGGCGGAGCCGAGTTCAATCCTTTGCATTTGCAGTATCCGTACGACGTGCAGTGGCGCTATCAGCATCCGCCGCTGTTCTATCTGCTGGAAATGCCGGTTTTTCTGCTGTTCGACACGTTGAATCATCCGATTCGCGGCATTTGGGCCATGCGCGCGCTGGTGTGGGTGATGGGCGTTACACTGGTCTGCACGTCGCGTTGGGCCGCGCGCTGGATGATCGGCCGCGAGGGTTTTGCCGTTTCGCTGGTTCCGGTGATCGTTGCGGCGAACCGTTGCCTGCCGTCGGTGGTGTTCAACTACACGCTGGCCAGCCTGTGGGTGACGCTGCTGATCGGCATGACGGCCAAACTGCTGCGCACGTTGCCGTTTGACGTCAGCACGCGGCGGGGAACGTTCGCAGGCTGGCTGGTCATTGTCACGCTGGCCCCGTTGACGAGGCTGTCCACGATTCCGATCATGGGACTGTGCCTGCTGATCGTTTTCATTGCGGTGCTGCTGGGTGACGAGCACAAGGCGCGCGGCGTGCTACTGCTGACGATTGTGCCGGGAGTGCTGGCCGTGCTCTCGTCCGCATGGTTCTACCTGCGTCTGCACGCGCTGTCGGGGAATTTCACCGGCTCCCAGCCAGAATGGTCCAGCACACACCTGCAGCGAGATACGCACAAGTCGTTCGTGGAATCGTTGCTGAACCCCGGATTCTACAAGAGCACGATGTCGCAGTATCAGAATTCGTCGGTGACCGGCACCCCGCACGGTTGGGCGTTCGTTCTCGCGCTGACGATTATTCCGTTGATGCTGGGATTCTTGGCCATGATTCGGTGGATCGCCTCGGCGGTCAGGAACCGCGATCGCGCCGGCGTGACGAATACGTCGCTGATGGTTGCGCTGCTGTGCTGCGCGTTTTTCGGCACGGTATTCCAGCAGCTGTTGTTCTACAAGCAGGGCGGCAGCGCGAACGCGGTGTACTTCAGCCTGATTTCCATCGTGTTCGCGGTGACGATCAGTCTTGGACTTACTCAGTTCGAGCGCGGGAACGGCGTCGTGGCGAAGTTGCTGGCCGGCTGTTGGCTGGCGTGCAAGCTCGCCACGTTCCTGTACGAGACGAAGCTGCGATGGCCGTTCGCTGCCGGCGGCACGATGGAACAGGCTGGTTCGATGATGCGGTCGGCGGCATGGCTTGCGATCGCTGTCACGGTGGTCGGCGTGCTGTTGGCTGCGGTCACGACTTGCCTGTCTTCCGCCGCACCCGCTCGCCCCGAGGCTCGGTGATCTTGCCAGCAGCGAGCCACTGTGCTGTCAGTTACCGGGTATGCGCGCGTACCCATTCGGCCAGCGGACGGGTGATCTTGTCGTCGGTGAACGATCCGGCCGCCGTGACGGCCGCTGCTTGAGCGGCGCGTAACGCGGCAGGATCGGCCAGCAGCCGTTCGATCGCGTCGGCCAGTGCTGTCGCGTCGCCGGGCTTGACGTACACGACGCCGTCGCCGAGCATGCGCCGCTGCGGCGCAGTGTCGCTGGTGATCACCGCGCAACCGGCGGCCATCGACTGGTACACCTTGTTCGGCACGACGTGCAGGCCCTTGGGCGTGGTGGAGAAAATGCCGAGCGAAATCGCGTGCGAGGCCACCAGTGCCGGCAGCTCCTCTGGCTCAACCCACTCGCGGAACTCCACATTGTCGAGCCCGTCGGCGATGCGGCGCACTTCGACGTAATCCTGTCCCTTGCCAATGAGCGTGAACTTGGACGTGATTCCACGCGAGGCCAATTCCTTCGCGGCCTGCGCGATGACCGGCACGCCCTGCAGCGGCGTGTACAGTCCGTAGAACACCACGTCGTTGGTGCGTGGTTTACGCTGTGCTGCGGCGGGATCTGCCTCGGCGGTCTGTCCGGCTGCGATTGCCGACGACGTGGCCTGGTTGGATTCGGCGATCGCCGTGTTGCCGTCGATCGTAGACGTTGCGCCGTTTTGCGCAGCTCCCGCCGCATACCACTCATCCGGCGCACCTACGGGCACGACCATGGTCTCGTCCCCCGGCTGGCACATGGCCTGATGCTCCTGCGTGTCAAGCAGCGTGAGCGTGGCCGCGTCGATCGCCATGCGGTCGAGCCGGCGCAGCAGCTTGACCTTGAGACCTTGCGCGCCACGGTCCTTGGCCGTGTCGCCGGCGAAGATGAGATGGTCGAGGATGATCGGCACACCCTTGAACACGTGATGCGCGAGCAGCACGTCGAAATGGCCCATGTAGCCGACGAGCACTGCGTCCGGACGCCCGTTGCGCTTCATCCACGCGCGCGCGTCGCGGCGCAGGCCGCGCCACAGGCCGAGCAGGTTCCATGCGAAGCTGAACAGCTTCCACGGCTTTTTGAGAATCTCCACGCGCTGCGCGGTCGAAAGCATGAGCGGACGATTGATCTCCTCCACCACACACCCGTTCTTGCGCAGCCCGTCGATCAGAATCCCCACCCGAGGGTGTTTCCTCACATTAAATGTCCCAAACGCCACCACTCGCGGCTCCGCCGCCTTGGCCCCCTCGGCTGAGGGGGCTCCCGGCGTAGCCGGGTGGGGGAGTGTCACACCCGCGACCTTATCCACAGAGCTATCAGCCACGAACTTCTCCACCGTCGATCCCCGTCGGCGCCCCGTCATACCCGCCGAACTCGTCCTGCTTGCCCCAAATCCGCTGATACGGCTCGCAGTACTGAATCTCCTTCACGCGCTCCAGCTGGTCCTCGACGAGCCTCCGCTGAATCCTCTGCACCTCCGAAATGATCTGCAGTGCAATGCAGAACGCGGCCAGCAGAATCAGCGCCACGCCTGCCAACATCGACTGCAGATGCCCCGCGGAATGCCCCTGGAAGAAGAACACCAGATACCGTACGAACGGAATAAGCCCCAGCACGCCGAACACGATCGCCGCCCACTTGAAAATCACGTTCGACTTGAACATGAGGAAGCTGCGGATGATCGCGCCGCCCGACTTGGCCATGTGCTCGAAAATGTTCGAGAACAGGCGCGATTCGCGCGTCTTCGCGTTCGTGGTGATCGGAATGCTGGTGATCGGCACACGCTTGTTGCCGGCCTGGATGATGGTTTCCATGCAGTAGCTGAATTCGGTGACGATGTTCAGCTGGATGAGCGCCTTCTTCGAGTAGGCGCGGAAGCCGCTGGCCGCGTCCGGAATGTGCGTGCCGGCGGCCTTGTTCACGACCCACGAGCCGAAGTGCTGCATGAGCTTCTTGAACGCGGAGAATTCGGCGATTTTGCTCGTCTGACGGTCGCCGACGACGATTTCAGCCTCGTGCCGCACGATCGGCTGCACGAGATCGGCGATGTACCGGCTCGGATACTGGTTGTCGCCGTCCGTGTTGACGACGATGTCCGCGCCGTGCTTGAGCGCGTAGTCGGCGCCGTCGCGGAACGCGCGCGCGAGGCCCATCGGCTTGGCATGATGCACGAAATGCTTCACGCCGTACGATTTGGCGACCTCGACGGTCTTGTCGGAGCAGCCGTCGTCGATGACCAGCCACTCGACGTCGTCGATGCCGGGAATGCTGGTGGGGAGTTCCTTGAGCACGAGCGGGAGCGTCTGCTCCTCGTTCAGGCACGGGATCTGGATGAAAAGACGCATAAGAAATCAGGCCCTGTCCGCTATAGGATATTTCGACTAGTCAGACACCTTATGGTAATAGCCGAGGCGAACATCGCGCCGGATCACCGCCTGCGCGGCTTGCGCTTCTTTTTGGACTTTCCGCCCGTCATGCCGTCCCGTTGGCTGCCACCCGGCGCATTTGCCGCCGGTCTGTTCGCCGTCTTGCCGACGGCAGCGGCCTGTTTCTGGGCCATCGCGCGTTCTCCTGCGGCCTGCGCCTCCGCAACGCGCTGTTTGTACAGGCGCAGCGCGGCATCCATCGTTCCATCCGCGACTGCGATCTCCCGTTCGCGACGTTCGACGCGCATCGCACCGATTCGCGCAAGCCGGGCGATCGAATCGAAGAACGCGCCCAGAACCAGCAGGGCGAGCGTTGCGGCCGCCGCATACGTCGAGTAGCGCAGCATGTCGTTCAGCTGCTTCGGCTCGTACCGCAGTTCGACGTGATGCGTACCGGCCGGCACTTCGACCGCGCGGAACAGATAGTTGCCCTTGTACACGTCGGTTTTCTCGCCGTCGACGTATGCGGCCCAGTTGCCGTCGTTGTATTCGTTGACCAGCACGTACCGGGCTTCGTTCACGGTTGCGGTGAACGATACCGTTCCGTTCCGGTCGTTGACGATATCGGAGACCGTCTCGTTATCGGCGAGAGGCTGCTGCGATGCCAGCAGCTGTCTGGGATGACTGTGTTTCTTGCTGAAATGAACGGTGGTCTGTTCAAACTCCGACGTCATGTTTTCGAGCAGCTGCTTGTCGTTCGAGAACATGACGGCGGAATCGGTGAGCTGGATCTGGTCGACGTGATCGACGATTTCCTTGGTGGACATGCCGTCGTCATGCGCCGTGGGCGTTCCGAACGACTCCATCTGGTCGATATCGTTGGTGTTGCCGACGATGTATTTCACGCCCAGATAACTGAGCAGATGATCGTTGGCGAATGCGAGGAACTGCGGTCGCGTCGGCGACGCACTGAACGCATGCTGGTTGAGACGTTCGAAATACGCTTTGATGTCGGCGTTCGTGTACACGAATCCGTGGCCGGTGATGTTGCGCACGCCGTAATACATGTTGGTGAGCGAGAAGAAATCCATGCCGCCCAGCGTCACGATTTTCTCCTGATGCTTCGTATTGCGCTGCAGATATCGTATCGTCGAGCTTGCGGCCGGCACGGTCGCCGCGTTCTTTTCGATCATCGGCAGATACGTCGACGCGAACGATCCCATGTCGTACGCGGATCCGCAGATCAGCGCCAGCGCGCACACGCCGGAAATCATGCCGGTCAGGATACGCGGGCCGCCGACCGGCAGCAACAGCAGCACGGCCACGAACATCAGCGCGACGATTCCCGCTATTACGGCATGGTTGTCGTCCGCAACGTCGCCATTGACGATGCGCGCGTACGACTGGTACGTCACGACGATCGCGCACAATATCACCGCGCCGGCGATCCACGTGCGGATCCTGCTCGCGAGCGTTATTTTGCATCGTGTGAAAACGTCGTCAATGTTGATTCCGGCAAGCACGGCAAGCGCAAAATC
Organism: Bifidobacterium biavatii DSM 23969; assembly: GCF_000741165.1. Lineage (GTDB taxonomy): Bacteria > Actinomycetota > Actinomycetes > Actinomycetales > Bifidobacteriaceae > Bifidobacterium > Bifidobacterium biavatii. The sequence goes on from NZ_JGYN01000030.1 coordinate 83,132, forward strand.
AAGCAGAATAATGATGCGCACCTTCAGCGACGTATTGACGAACGGCAGCAGCGCGAACACCGGGTCAAACACGTTCGTGAATATCAGCAGCACCAGCACGACAATCGAACCGGCGAAGAATCCGACGCGCTTCTTACGGCGAAAATTCACCACGGTCAGCGGCAGGCTGACGATCGGCAGAATGCCGACGTACAGCGACTGCTCCTGTACCGACTCGTCCGCCTTGTGCAGATAGGGAAACAGCAGGCTGCGCAGGTCATCCCAACTGGCCGTATGCGACGCCTGCCCGGTACGTGACGCGGCGTATCCGTTGGAGCCGATCGAATTCATGAGCGAACCCGTATACGGCAGCGACAATGCCGCACCCAACGCGACCGCAACCGCAAAACCGCACACGAATACGATCAGCCGATACGACGGTTCGGCCCAGTAATCCCTGACTCCACAAAACAGCATGTACGCGCCGGACAAATACAGAAAATACGCCGCATACGTAGGCATTCCAGCGGCCAACATCAAGCCGAGCACTAGTGCGTATCCGGCCCAATACCGCAGCGAAAAACGCTTCAGCGCCTTGTCCATGAACAGGAACAGCAGCGGCGCGTACATGCTCACTTCGGAATGCGGCCAGCCATGCCACATGGTCATCGAAGCGCACAACGCGTACGATACGCCGGAAATGAACGCTCCGCGCCACGTGCAGCCGATCTGCCGGACGAACAGGTACATCGAGCCGAAGGCGATCAGCACCTTGGCTGCGGAAATAAGCTGCTGCGCGGTATCCAACGGCAGCATGTACAGCCAGTTGAGCAACGACATGTATTCGCTCATCGACTGCGGCGCGCCAAGACCAAAATTCGGCAGCCATGCGGTGAACGTCAGCGGCTGAAACGTCTGCGAGGCGATCGGCAAAACATTATCGGCTATGTCGTTCAGCCGCGGTCCGCTGGTCTTCACCCCGGACGAGGAAAACGGCAGGCTTAAATAGTTGGCGTTGGTGAACGACAGTTTCCAATCGCCGAATATCACGGCGTTGTACAGCACGCACAACAGTACGACAAGGCCCGTCAGACACGCGCAAGCCGGCAGCAACCACCGCGTCAACCACTTCTTCATCGAGAAGAACTGTATACCGAGGAGCCGAAATGCTTCAGATCAGCAAGCGGCACGATGCGCAGCAGCGGCAGGCACACCAGGTACGCGGCGAAGATCGCCACGTACGCGAGCGCGAGTAGCAGCAGATTGTCGATCGTGACGAAATGGAACAGCACGCCGCACGCGACGGCCAACGCCGCGTTGAGAGCAAGTGTCTTCCACGCACGCGCGGTGAGCGGTTCGCCGGCCTTGGCACGCACTCGGGCGAACGAGACGAGCATCGCCGTGCCGGTGCAGGCGGCGCTGGCCACGGCGATATGCGTGATGCCGCCGTATTTCGCGGACACGATGAACAGCGGGATTGTCACGACGAGCGAGACGATCGACAGTGCGTCGGAGAATCGGCTGGAACCGAACGAGTTGAGCACCATGTTGAGCATTACGGTAATGCCCATGAAGAAGTTCGAGAACGTCAGGCAGCTCAGCGCGACGGCCGCGACCGTGAACGGCTGGCTGTAGAACGAGGAGAGCAGCGAACGGCTGGACGCGGCGATGATCACGGAGATCGGCAGGATCACCATGAACGCGATGAGCAGGAACTGCTGCATGCGTTCGACCGCTTCGCCGCGCTTGCCTTCTCCAATGAGCTTGGCGACGACCGGCAGGATGATCGTGGAGAACGCTTGCAGCAGATAGTACGTGATTTTGCCGAAGTTCATCGCGCCCGTGTAATAGCCGGCCATTGCGGCCGGTTCGACCACGGCCTTGACGACGAGCGTGTCCATGCTCAGCACGAGCGACACCATGATGAAGAAGAACGAGAAGCTCAGCGTGTGCTTGGCGATGTCGCCGAACGGGATGCGTTCGGGCCGGCGTTCGTTGAGCGGCGCATGGTTTGCGGCGAGCAGGATGCAGCCGAGCACGATGGTGAGCGCGACGGCGAGCAGGAAGCCGACTTCTACGCCGAGCACCGGATCGTCGCGGAAAACGAAGATGATGAGCGGGATCACGCCGAGTTTGGCGATCGGATAGAACGTGCTGAGCAGTGCGCTGATGCCGAAGCGCTGCAAACCGTCGTTGACGCCGAGCAGGATGACCTGCAGGCCGTTGACGATGACGAGGAAGCCAGCGACCTTGAAGTAGAAGTCGAGCGACGGATCGTTGAGCACGAGGCCGAACAGCGGCGCGCCGAAGAAGTCGATGCTGAAGAACACCGCGATGACGAGCAGCTGGAACAGCGTGGTTTTGGCGATCACGTCGCGCACGTCGTACTTGCGGCGTGAGATCTGGCTGGCGAGCGACTGGCGTGCGCCGTTCGAAACGAACATGTACTCGAAGTCCAGCACGGTGATGATCGTGCCGACAATGCCGTACGACGCGGCCGGCATCGTGTTGCCGAGGAAGAAATGAAGCGCGTACCCGCTGACGAAAAACATGATGTTGCTGATCAGATTCAGTACCAGTCCGCGCTTCATATTTGTTGTTATTCCCCTCGTTGCGCTTCCAGCCCCCTCGCCTCCGCCCCTTGGCCCCCTCGGGTGAGGGGGCTGTCAGCGAAGCTGACTGGGGGAGCGTCAGAAGGGACACGTCTCTGTGCCTGCAGCGCAACCGGAGTCCAGTTGCGCTGACATGTGAAATCTCAGTCCCTGCGGAACAAATCGCGCGTGAACACCTTCTCGCCCGCGTCCGCGAGATCGTCGTTCCACCGGTTGGCGACGATCACGTCGGCCTCCTGCTTGAACGCCGTCAGATCATGCGTGACCTTGGAACCGAAGAAGTCCGGCTTGTCCAGCGTGGGCTCGTAGACCACCACGGTCACACCCTTCGCCTTGATGCGCTTCATCACGCCCTGGATCGCAGACTGGCGGAAATTATCCGAACCACTCTTCATGGTCAGACGGTAAATACCCACCACCGGATGCTCCTTGCCAGCCACGCGCTCGAGAATCTCGTCAGCAATGAAATCCTTGCGCGTACGGTTCGCGTCCACGATCGCACCGATCAGATTCTGCGGCACCTGATCATAGTTCGCCAACAGCTGCTTGGTATCCTTCGGCAAGCAGTAGCCGCCGTACCCGAAGCTCGGATTGTTGTAATCGTTGCGAATACGCGGATCCAAGCACACGCCGTCGATAATCGCCTTCGTATTCAAATCACGAGACTCAGCGTACGTATCCAACTCGTTGAAATACGCCACACGCAACGCCAGATACGTGTTCGCGAACAACTTGATCGCCTCGGCCTCCGTCAAACCCACGACCAGCTGCGGAATACCGTGCGAACCATCCGGATTCACGCGATCCTTCTCCGCCGGATCCGCACCATGCGCCAGCAGATCAGCGAACACGTGCGCGGCCTCGACCGCGGCCGGATCATCCTGCGGCGCGCCCACCACGATGCGCGACGGATGCAGATTGTCGTACAAAGCATGACCCTCGCGCAGAAACTCCGGGGAGAACAGGATACGGTCATCATGGAAACGCTCGCGAATCTGCGCGGTATACCCCACCGGAATCGTCGACTTGATCACGATCCACGCGTGCGGCGCATGCTCGCGCACCGCCTCGATCGCCGCCTCTACGCTCGACGTATCGAAATAATTCTTCTTCGGATCATAATTCGTCGGCGTCGCAACCACCGCGTAATCCGCATCCGTGTACGCCTGAGCCGCATCCAACGTCGCCTGGAAATTCAACGGGCGACGGCCATCCGCGTTCTCATCCAGAAAATCCGTGATCTCACGATCCACGATCGGGCTCTTCGCGTGATTCAGCAGCTCGACCTTCTCCGGAACAATATCCAACGCGTGCACCTCATTGTGCTGCGACAACAGCAGCGCAACCGACAAACCGACATAACCGGTGCCGGCAACAGCAATCTTCATGTTCATCCTACTTTCCGCATTGCCGTGAATGATCATCCTTGAGCCATCCTAGTGGGCGGACGGCATTTTCAATGTCGACCAACACGCGACAGCAACGTACGAAAAAGGGTGCGATCCGATGTCGTTTCGGATCGCACCCTGTTCTCACATGGGCAACGTCAGCAGCAACGTTGGAAACAAGCCGTTACTTCAGGCTCTTCCAGGCGATGCCTTCCTGACGCCAGCCGGCCTTGCCGACCTGATCGTACTCACCCTTGCTGGTCGTGTACACGTGCTCGCCGCTGTTCGGATTGTACAGACGGTACACGTTCGTGCTGGCGGACGAATCCACGTACCAAGCGATGCCTTCATCGCGCCAGCCGATCTTGACGAGCTGGTCGTGCTCGCCCTTGTTCATCGTCCAGTTGTGGTTGCCGTCGTTCGGATTGTACTCGCGATACACGGGCTTGAGGTTCTTGTTCGCAGCCTCCTTGGCCGCCGCCGTGAACGAAGTGCCTTCGTCGCGCCAACCGAGCTTGACCAGATTGTCGCGCTCGCCCTTGCTGGTCGTGTAGTGATGCAGACCGGAGTTGCGGTTGTACACGCGGTACACGGCCACCGGCTTCACGGCCGGAACCGGCTTCTTCTTCACGGTCACGTCGGTCCAGCCCTGAATCGCGCCCTTCTCGTCCACAAGGCTGATCTTGTGATCGCCGGAATAGCTGTCCGGAATGTACGCTTCGAAGTAGTACTTGCCGGCGGAATCCTTCTCGATGGACGCGTACGGAGAGCCGTCCGGACCGGTCAGGCGAACCGGGTTGCTGTAGATGTAGGAGTACCAGAAGCAGCTTTCGCCCTTTTCGACCTTCGCCGCGCATTCCTTGGTGAGATTGTTGACGTAGACGCGTGCGACGCTGCCGGCATTCACCGTCTTGTCGGACGTCTGCAGACTGCCCTTGTTAGCGTCGGTCAGATCAGTCGACGGCTTGGTTGCAGGTTCGGCGGTGGTGGTGAAGTCTGGAACCTGCTTGGCGGCGTACGCGAACGGCACGTAATCGCCGTTCTTCAGCTCGATGCGGAAGCCGGCGTAGAGCTGGCTGAAGTTCACGTTCGAGGAATGCCCGCCCTGATTGTAGACCTTGAGCGTCTGGTTCCACAGGTTTCCGTAGAACGGGGCCAGACCGGACTGGGAGAGGTTGCGGTTGCCGTACGTGGTGTTCGGATTCAGGCCGATCAGCGTCAGGTTGAACGTGCCGCTCTCCTTATTGCCCCACGTGTCGTCGTCAAAGTAATAGAAACGAGTGAAACCCTGATACGTGGCCTTGCCGACCACCTTGGTGGCGACGTCCACGATGGCCTGGTCCTTGTGAAGTCCGTAGATCTGGTTATAGGTGGACTGGGTCAGATCGTTGTCCGAGACGCCGGAGCACGCCACGTCGTAAGGACCCCACGCGTAGCCCAGCGTCGGCTTGGCGGTGGTCGTGATCTCAGTGATGCGCTGCACGTCGGCCACGAAGCAGATGTTCTTGATCTGCGGCAGCAGCGACTTGTCGATCTTGTAGTCGATCGCCACGTTCGCCGTGTGAGCGCCGACATCCGACACTGTGATCTTGCTGACGGACGTTTTGTCGCCGATCACATTGCCCGTTGTCTGCGGCAGAATGGCGGTGCTTGAATCAGACTGGCCGTCTGCGTACGCCGTGCCGACGCCGCCGAACAGCGTGCAAGCCGCAACAACTACCGCGGCGAGCTTCCCCAGATTCTTCATGTTTCCTCCTTCATCGGAAGCATGTGAGACGGATTTCCGAATCACGCTTCAAAAAATACCCCCGTATTGAGACGAAAACACTCAGGGTTTTACAAGGTGAAATCGAGACAAAATCAAGGTAAAATCAAGGTGATTTGCAAGGTTTGACTGGAGAGGCAAAGGAGTTTTCTATGTCTGCGAATCGTATCGTACGCAAGATGACCGCCGCCGTGGCTGCGGTGCTGGGCATCATCGCCATGACGTTCGTTCCGGCGAGCGCGTTCGCCGCGGATTCCGGCGGAACGGTCGACATGTACCGCATGTACAACCCGAACAGCGGCGAGCATTTCTACACCGGCAACGGCGCGGAACGCGACCAGCTCAAGCGCGCTGGCTGGCGTTACGAGGGCGTTGGCTGGGTTGCTCCGGCGCATTCCAGCTCACCGGTGTACCGCCTGTACAATCCGAACGCCAGCGATCATCATTACACGCGCAACTCCGCAGAGCGCGATCAGCTGGTACGCTCCGGCTGGCGCTATGAAGGTATCGGCTGGTATTCGTCCGATACCAACCGCAGCTTTACCATCTATCGTCAGTACAATCCGCGCGCCACGTCCGGCTCGCACAACTACACGTTGAACAAGGCCGAGGAAGTCAATCTGGTGCGTGCCGGCTGGCGTGCCGAAGGCGTAGCCTGGTACGGCGTCGGCGGGGCGAAGCCCGCTCCGGCCGAACCGAGCACACCGTCTACTCCGTCCACACCGAGCACGCTTCCCGGTCGTCAGGTCACGCCGGGCGCTTTCTGCAAGAAGGCCGAAGCCGGCCAGCGTGGCACTGCATACGGCAAGATCTATGAATGCTCTTACCATAGCGGCAACAAGATCCCGCACTGGTATCCGGTCAACTGATATCCGCTGATTTCCCCTTATGCGGCGTCATTGGCGTTCACTGTTCAGGACCCGTCGGCATTCGCCGGCGGGTCCTGCTGTTTGTTCGCAGATCCAATCCGCGGCTTGCCGACATGTCGTTGGCTGACTACACGGTGAGATTTGGGTTCGTTGCGCGAGCGGTCTTGTGCGTATCTCGAATCCGATTCTGGTACTGTACGACATTTTTGATACTGCGGTACGATTTCTGGCGGTTATGCGGGGACAACAAAAGACGCTATCTTCACTCAACAAGCGAGGCATGTAGTCGCCGAGAATGATCGCATTTGATACCAAACCACAATGCCACTACTAATATGCAAACGTGTGCCGCCGCTCTACGGGCGTGCAATGCGGCCGTAATGAACAGCTCTTTCCGACGGGACAACGAATCCCGTTTCGACTCGAGAAGAACCAGACCACGGCATGCCAGTTCGATCAGAGAAACCCCCGGCTACAACTCCTATTTCCGCGATCGTGTCCGATCGTGTCCGGAAGAGCATCCAAACCCTGCCCGCTCAAGCGCCACCCGTTGCACGGCAACGGTTCTCGTGCCCTAACACCGACCGGTGTTTCCTGTCCCTAAAAGAAAGGTTCCTGAAGATGACAGGAAATGCTAAGGTTTGGCGCGCGCCGCTCGCTGGCCTCGCTTCCGTCGCGATGATCGCGACCATGGGCGTGACCGCGTTCACGGCTACGGCCGCTGACGTGACGTTCACGTTCAACGTGGACGGCACGAATCTGAAGTTTGACAAGGACAAGGCTCCTGCCAATGTGACCGTGAAGAGCGAGAAGCAGGTTACTGTCAAGGATCTGGACGGTAACGGCATCATCTCCGAGGCTGAGACTACTGCTGTGGACTCTGCCCTTTCCTATGACTCCGCGACTTTCAAGTTCACTGGCTGGTACGACTCGAACAACAACGCCGTGGCTGCGGTTGGTGGCAATGAATCTGCTGTTCGTACTGGCGATTCGAAGGCGACTACGGTTGATGCTCATTATGGTCGTGGCAATGATTACTATATCGTTGCTTTCCAGTACGGTGCGGATACTGTTGCCAAGGAATCTTACTGGTATGTCCTTAAGGGCGACAAGCTTGCTCAGTGGCAGGTCCCGTCTGAGGGCAACACCGGTGATGGCCAGATCCTGACCTCTTGGAAGGGTGATGACAATTCCACGGTTGATCCGACTTCGGATCTGTCGGATCTCCGGCTGAATGATACCAACTGGGTGAATCTGCATGCGCAGTACGCGGATTCCGCTGCTGTGACCTTCTCGACCACTGATTTCTGGAAGGAAGGCCGTACCATCAAGGTCAACGGCGAGAACGCCTCCAAGACCGTTGAGGTCGTGAAGGGTGCGAAGTTCGGCCAGACTGTTCCGTCCGCTACATTCGAGAAGGGCGGCAAAAAGTGGGTTGCTGCCGGTTTCGCCACCGAGGCTGAGGCCAAGAAGGCCGCTGATAAGCGTACCTTGTTCTCCAAAGATACCGTCGTTAATACCGATACCGTACTGTACGCTGTCACTCCTTCCGAGTACTTCACTGTCACGTTCGATCTGAACGGCGGCGAAGGTGAAGCTCCGAAGGCTCAGGACGTGCTCAAGGATGGTACTGCTACCAAGCCGGCCGACCCGACCAAGAAGGCTTCTGCGACTAACAAGTACGCGTTCACTGGTTGGACGACCGACGCCGCCGGTAAGAAGGCGTTCAACTTCTCCTCGAAGATCACCGATGACATCATTCTGTACGCTCAGTACAAGGTTTCCGAGGTCAAGGTCACGTTCGATCCGAACTACGGCAAGGAGCCGGTTGTTGAGAAGTGGTTCAAGGATGGCGACGAGTTCGCTTTCCCGACCGTGAATCGTGATGGTTACGTTCTTTCGTGGGGCGATAACACTGCTAATCTTGACGGCAAGAAGCTGAGCATTGAGCAGCACGTTGATCAAGACACTGGCGAACTGATTGGCAAACTGACCTATCTTGTTTCCGCTGGTGAAGGCACTGATACCGACTATATCCTGCCCTCGTATGTCGCGGAATGGACCGCCGCGGATGCTGAGACACTGACCAAGCTCGAAGGCAAGGTCTCGACCAAGCTCGACAAGGATCAGGATTGGTATACCGCTGCTTCCTACAAGCAGTACAAGGCTGATTTCGAAAGCTATCTTGCTAAGAAGGCCGAGTTTGAAAAGTCTGGTTCTGGCTATACCGTCAAGGAATACGCCGAGCTGATCAAGCTGCTTGCTGATGCTCAGGCGAAGCTCGTGGAAACCGGCAATGTGGCTCTGTACCGCGTGTACAACCCGAACAACGGAGACCACTACTTCACCACCAACCGGAAGGAAGCCACTCGTCTCGTCCAGCTTGGCTGGAAGGCCGAGGGTGCCCCGTACAAGGTCGCCAAGGCTCGTTCCAACAGCGTCTACACCGGTACCGATGAGAAGGGGAACCCGATTTATACCAAGGTTTCCGCTAACTTTGGTACTGCGGTGTGGAGCGTGTACAACCCGAACACCGGCGAGCACCTGCTGACGTTCGAGTCCGAGGCCAACGGTCTGGCCAAGGCTGGTTGGACCAAGGAGGACATCAAGTTCTACACTTCGCAGAACGGCAATGCTCCTGTGGTTCGTGTGTACAACCCGAACACGAATGGTCCGGCCCACCTGTACACCAAGGCTTCCGAGGCTCGTGGCCTCGCCAAGCTTGGCTGGAAGATCGACAACAGCGGCAAGGCCGTGTTCACCCTCACCAAGTGAGACTGAACCAGTCGTTGATCTGATCTAAACACAAAGAAGGTCATTCACTCCATCAGGAGTGGATGACCTTCTTTGCTATATCAGGGGCAGCGGTATGAGATCAAAACCCATATCGTCTTAAGCTCACTTGGCAGCGACCTTGAGGGCCGAAGCCTTCTCGAGCTTCCAGCCGAGCTTGACGAGGCTGCTGGCCTCGCCCTTGCTCGCGGTGTAGTAGTGCGAGCCAGCGTCACGCGCGTTCGGGTTGAACAGACGGTTCAGCGTGGTGGTCGCATTCTGCGGAGCGTAGAAGAACGGAACCGGGTTACCCTGCTTCCAACCAGTCGGCAGCTGGACAGAGTCCTTATACGCCGGAGCATCGTAGGTCCAACCGGCAGCCACAGCAGCGTCTGCCTCAGCCTTCTGAGCGAACAGGTGCTCGCCGGAGACCGGGTTGTAGATACGGTAGATAGCCGTCGCGTACGGAGCCTTCTTCAGCGTGGCCTTGAAGGACACACCCTCAGCACGCCAACCGAGGTTGGCGAGCATCGCGTACTCGGACTGGACGGTCGTGTACAGGTGGTCGGAGTTGTTCTTGTTGTACAGGACGTACACCTTATCGGAAGCCTTCTGCACGAGCTTCTTCTGAGCAGCCTTCAGATCCTTGGCAGCCTGGTTGTAATCGAAGTCACCGTCACCTTCACCGTCGGTAGCGGCGTTGTATGCATCCGTGTACTCAACCAGAGACTGACGAGTGTAGTTGGCCTTGTTCGCCTCATCAACCTCAGCGTCACCACTGTTGATGAGAACGGCGTTCTTCGCATCGTAGTAGGCGCTGCGCTCGGTGCGCTGCCACACGGCAAAGAAGGAAGCCTTGTTATCGGTGACCTTCAGCTCGGTAACCTTCACCGGGAAGAAGTCATCGAAAGCATCCTTAGACACAACAGCCTTGGTGCCGTTGGCCTTGGTGTACTCCCAGCCCTTAAACACGTAGCCAGCACGGGTCGGGGTCTTCGGCTGAGCAAGCCAACCGTTCGCCTTGACCGTCTGGGTCTCAGCAGCCGGAGCGTTGTCGTAGTACGGGTCGAAGGACACAGTCACGTCCTTGGCGACAGCATCCCACTTCGCATACAGGGTGACGTCGGTCTTGACGGAGGCGTCAAGGTTAGCCTTCTGGTTCTTCTTGAACTCGTTGCTCGTGTAGAAGCCGCCGAACGTGTTGTCGCCGGTGCTCTTCGGCTCAGAGAAACGCTTCGAGCTATTGACGGTCGTACCGTCCTTGACCAGCAGGGTCTTGTCGCTGGTCGTGGTCTTCTTGCCGTCATAGTTCACGAAGGTCACCACGTGGGCAAACGTCGTGCTCGCGGTAGCGGTGAACGTCAGATCGCCCTTGCCGTTCTCAATGCCCTTGTTGGAATCGTAAGCAGCGCCATTCGCGTACTTGCCGGTCCAAGTCGGCAGGAAACCACCGTCGTTGCCGTTTCCGTAGTAGTAGCCTTCCGGAGCGGCGACCTTAGTGCCGCTGGCGGCACGGTACTCGGTCTTCGTATCAGCGAAGCTGTCCTTCAGCAGGCTGGTGGTATCGTACTTGACCTTGGCGGAGTTGGTCAGCTGGGTCAGCTGCAGGTACGCGGTATCGCCGCCCTTCAGGTTCTTCACGTCGGTCTTGGAACCACCGTTAGCAGCGGTGTACCACTCGTACTGGTTAGCATCGAGCGGGTTGGAATCCGCAGGAACCTGCCACTCGGCGAGCACATCACCGGAAGCAACCGGCACCACGATCTCGTTGACCGCAGCAGACGGGGTCTTGGAACCATCAAGATTGACGACCGACACCTTGTCGAGGGAAGCGCCAGCCGGCTTGAACGTGACCTTGCCACCGTTCACGTTAGTGGTCCAGTGAGCGGTCAGGGTCTTGCCAGCCAGGGTCTCGTCGTTCGGAGAGACAGCGGTCTTGGAGCCGTCCTCATACCAGCCAGTGAACGTGTAACCTTCACGGGTCGGCAGCTCGTTGTTCAGATTCTCGATCTTCGCAGTCGAATCGTTGCTGTCGGTAATCGTCTTGGACGTCTTGCCATCCGCGAACGAGCCGGCACCAGTGTTCAGGGTGACCTCGGCCGCAGCAGCGGAAGCGCTGAACGCGGTCACGCCCATGGTCGCGATCATCGCGACGGAAGCGAGGCCAGCGAGCGGCGCGCGCCAAACCTTAGCATTTCCTGTCATCTTCAGGAACCTTTCTTTTAGGGACATCGGGTTTTCTTATGGAGACTTTCTCCATCCCGACTGGGTTCATTTTTACCTCTACCCCTAGGACATTGTCAACCCGGGGGCATGGTGCATATCAGCTCCGCATTTTCTACGTTGCCGGTATGCCCTTTCAAGATCGTCAACTTACAGGTACGCCTGTACAGGCGCGCAACGCCTGATATTCCGCCACTTGCGTGACCTATGCCGATGTCCCTAACGGCACTGTTCACCCTAGGGGCGGTTTCTGGGGATAAGCTTGCGGGGACCTTCCGAATGCTGGAAGATTACCTGTTTGTTACGCTTTGATGGGTTCGCTATAAGAACAGTCTATATATTCGGCGTGTCGTATTCGCGTGACGATGCATCGGTCGGCGTGCCCGTCAATCCGCCGATATCGGACCGTTTGCCGATCGTCCATCTGGCGGTCCATCAGACGATCACCGACAAGGAAGCCGTCATCGGCGGCGCTTATCTTCGACGCAACCAACGCGATGCAACGCCGATCACCGCGAACCAACATGGATCAGCGTTAAATCGTCGCCGTCAGCACCGTGCACCGGACGCAACACGCCGAAAGCGTAACTCCTGAAAAAAGTCTGGCAATACCTTTATAGTCCGTTTTAGGCGTGGAATTTGTGTGCGAGCACGGATTATGCACCTACACATAGCGCATGACCTAACTGCGCTGTGTTTTTTCGGGACATCGCGGTGTCGGGAACCCCCACAGGTACGCACAGTATCTGTGGGGGTTCCCGACATTTCAGGGTCGTAATACCGTATCCATCGTGTGAACGACCAGAATTGCAGATGGATGACCCATCCGGGTCGTGTGAACCCGGACGGGCTGAGTGTGCCGTTATTCGGCTCTTCATATTTTGGCGTGTATGAGTTCTGCGTTCCGGGGGCGGTCCGAAGTATCTGAATCGCGCTTTGCGCGATGCTGTGCTTGTTGGCGGCTGCGCCGCGACGCTCCCCCAGTCAGCCTGCGGCTGACAGCGTCCTGCAATTATGGACTCGCTTCGCGAGCGTTATTGCTGGCTCGCTATCGCTCGCTCCTCGCCTAAAAACAGTCCACTGGACTGTTTTCTTCACGGCTCGGCCTAGCCGGGGCCGAGGCTCCGCCAGCATCACAAGCGTTGAACACATGCGGGCGCGACGGCCGGGCCGCCGCTGGAAACACGGCATCGCGCGCGAGCACGATACCGATTTCCATCGCGCGGCAGCGCGATGCCGGGATTGCGCTACCGCGCAATCCCACGACAACACTGCATCACGCGACAACGTGATTCCGACACCACCAGAGGACGCCTACACGCAGCAACAATACGAAAACCCCGTAATGTACCATTTCCACCCACACCACGTCCGACGGGCACGGTGAATCAGTGTCATCCAAGACCGAGTGTGGGCATAGACGGATCATTATCCACAACAGGAAACCAGTTCAAAGACCGAACCCGTGCCAAGCGTGGGTGGAAGCGGATCATTTGATCTGATAATCGTGGGCATATCCGGTTCATTACGAGGAGCGTGGGCATAGACGGCTCATTAAACACGGTCATAAGCCACGCACATATACCGTCCATGCACACACCCTCAGCTACGCACCATCAGCCAACGGCCTTTACACACCAAAACGCGAAGAACCCTAAAACTTCGTAGGAATAAGTGCTAGGCCAGTTTGAAGAACATCCTGTCACTTCCCGGAACATGCTGGAACCCGTTCTTCTCGTAGAATCGTGTCGCGGCATCATCCACCGGATCCACCATCAACGCACGTGCGCCGATGTCGCGACTCACATTGAGCGCCCGGACCACGGCATCATGCAGTAATTTACGTCCAAGCCCCTTGCCTTGGAAACGATGATCCACGCCGAGCATACCCAGCAGGATCGCAGGTATCTGTTCCGGGGTGTTTCTGCGCAGCCAACCGCCGGCGACCGCGGCATGTTCCACGGCATACGCGCTCAACAAATAGAATCCCGCAAGATCGCCGGTCTCGCCAAAAGTTACGTAGACGGCTGCAGTCCCCTGCTTTTCCGCCGTTCTGGCACGTGTTTCCAGCCATTCGTCAATGAGCACAATGCCGCAGTCAAAACCGTCAAGCCGATCGTTCGGATCCAATCGGCGAGGTGCCGTAAATCTCACAGCCATTCAGGTTCCAGCTCGATCAGGTCTTTAGCGGACTTCGGCATAGGCTTGTCGAGAGCCTGCAAAAACTCGTCGAACGACTTGGACGGCAATGTCATCACCGTTTCTTCCTGAATGTCTCGACGCGCATCGGCAACAAGATGATTGATAGCCCATTGCGTGATCGAAGAGCCCTTGAGCGCGGCAGCCATGTCAATGGCCTTACGCTGCTCGGGCGTAAGCCGCATATTGAGGCGCGACGTCCGCGCCTGGTCTGTAGTAACCGTCGCCATGACACCAATGTACATCATTTTGACGTACAAAACAAACAATGTACGACTACCACGTCAATGCCATACCACGCACAACGACAAGGCCGCCGGCACCCGTTCGGTACCAGCGGCCCATGTCATGCGGCGCGGTTCATGCCGCGATTCCCGTCAAAACCGGGATCACAGTCCCTTCCACGCCACGCTTTCCTGATTCCAGCCGATCTTGCCGAGCTGGACGTATTCGCCGTAGCTGTTGGTGTACATGTGCTCGCCCGTGTGGCGGTTGTACAGGCGGTACACGTTCACGGTGCCGCGGTCGGAGGCGTACCATGCGATGCCCTCATTGCGCCAGCCGAGCTTGACGAGATGGTTGCGCTCGGCCGCGTTGAGCGTCCACAGGTGCTGTCCGTTGTTCGGGTTGTACACGCGGTACACGGCCTGGCCACTGCGCGCGGACTTGGCAGCGTTGAACACTTCGCCCTCGTAGTTCCAGCCAATGCGGTCGAGATAGTCACTTTCGGCCTTGTTGGCGGTGTAGTGGTGCAGGCCGCTGTGCGGATTGTACAGGCGGTACACCGGAGCCTTGAGGAACGGCTCGGCGAGCGCGTCGTATTCGTCGAGCAGCGACACGTACTGGTCCACGGTGAACGAGGCTGTGTAGCTCACACCGGCGTTCTGCACACCGGATGCGCCGAAGCCGCGCCATCCCTGCGTGGAACGGTATCCTTCGCTGGACTTGTCGTTCACGGCGAACGCGAAGCTGGCATTGCCGCCGGAGATGAGGTTCAGATAGTGGCCGGCGCCCTGGCCCTTGCCACCGTTGACGGACGAGGCCGAGTCGGTCCACCACAGTTCGGGGTACTTGGAGGCGAGCGTGCCGAGGTTGCCGGCCTTGATGCTCGCGTTGACTTCGTTCTGCGTGGCTTCGTCCTGCTTGGCCATCCACGAGTCGAAATACGATTCCTCGCTCATCCACGCGTCCCACACTTTGTCGCCAGTGTAGCCCCAGCCGAGGTTTTCGCTGCCGGCCACGGACTTGCACGAGTGCGTGCCCGTCTGCGATGCGACGTTGGTGCAGTACTGCGCGATGGCGAGGCCGACGATGTTCACGGTCGCGTCGTCGAGTCCGTACTGTGCGCGGATGTCGTTGAACTTGTGCATCTGCTTGGCCGCGGTGATCGTGTTGTCGAGGCTCGTCGCGTCCTTGTCCTGGCCGAGCTTGGTCTGCGCGATGATGTTGCCGTCGATGCCGAATCCGCTGGTCGCGGCGGAGTCGGCTGCGGTGAGCAGCTGATACGCGGCTTGGGCCGCGTTCTTCTGTTCGGCGGTGATGCGGGTATCGGTGCTGCCCGCGATCCACTTGAAGAAGCCGGCGGATCCCTGCGCGACCTGCGCGGCGGTCACGTCGTTGGTTGCGGGCGTATCGGTGTCGCCGTTGTCGCCGTCGGTCGCGTCGCCGCTGTTGCTGCCGTCGCCGGATTCGCTGTTGTCAGTATTATCGCCGTCGCCGTTATCGCCGTCGCCGCTGTTGTCGCCGGAGTCCGTGCCGTTGTCCGTGTCGCCGGTCGACGTATCGCCGGTCGTACCGTCGCCCGCATCACCGGACGTGTCGCCGGTCGTATCGGACGAATCGTTGTCCTGCGGCTGGTCGTCGATGACGGCCGGCTGGTTGCCGGTGACCGTATCGTCGGTACCGTCGGCGAGCGCCGGCACACTGCCGGCCATCATCATCGACAGTACCGCGGCGGCCGCGGCCAAGCTCGCGCCGACCTTGCCGGCTTTCGCGAAACGCTGCTTGTCGTCACGCTTCATCGCACATCACGCATCCTCTCATTACGCGCAATATCTTCCACCCCCGTATTCTAGCGGCGGGGCGTGCCGGCGCAACAAAAATACGGCGTCACGCGCGAAACGTGACGCCGTATCGGAAACTTGTGCCGTGTTGCCGTACCGCGATGCTGTACCGCAAGCCGGCCATCGAACCATCGAGGGTCCGGTCAGTGTCCGGTCAGTGGATGCGCACGGTGGTGCCCTGCGGCAGCTGGTCGAACAGCCACTTGGCGTCGGGCACGGTCAAGCGCACGCAGCCGTGGGATGCGGGCCGGCCGAGCTTGTTCGCCTCGGAGACGATGTAGCGGCCCTGCGCGTCGGTGGGCACGGTGTGGAACAGGTAGGTGCCCCAGTCCTTGAACGACACCCAGTAGTTCGCACCCATGCCTTCGGACGCGTTGTAGAACGAGGTGCCGCGGTTCTGCACTTGGAACGTGCCGAGCGGGGTCGTGCCGTTCATGCCGGTCGAAGCGAGCATAGTATATATGGTATTGTTGCCGCTTTTCACGTACACGCGCTGAGCGGCGATCGACACTTCGATGTTCAGGTTCGCCACGGCAGCGAGGTTCGGGTACGCTCCGCCGGACGGGCGCAGGTACTGCGGCGTGGGGGCCGCGGTCGCGCCGCCGACGCCGTACCAGGCGACGCCTTCGTCACGCCATCCGGCGCGCACGAGCATGTCGCGCTCGTTGCCGTTGAGCGTGAAGTTGTGCGAGCCGGTGGTCGCACGCGGATTGTACTGGCGGTAGAGCGGGTACGCGCGGTTCTTGTCGGACGAGTACCAGCCGATGCCCTCGTATCGCCAGCCGGCGCGCACGAGCATGTCGCGCTCGTTGCCGTTCACCGTGTACTGGTGGTCGCCGGAATGCGCATTATATAAACGGTATACCGGAGTGCTGGAGCGCACGGGGGCGCGCCAACCGATGCCTTCCCACGACCAGCCGGCCGCGGTGAGCTTGTCGCGTTCGACGGTGTTGGCCGTGTAGAAGTGTTCGCCAGTGTTCGGATTGTACAACCGCTGCATGTCGACCGAACCTTCGGCCGGCTGGGTCGCCATTGCCGTGGTCGGTGCGGCCGCAAGCGCGGTCGTGATGCCGGCGGCGGCGATCATTGCGGCGATCGTGCGGCGCAGATGCAAACGCATGATTCTGTCTTCTTCCTGTCGTTTCTTCGAATCCATCGTCATTGTAGGCGCGCCGCGGGAATACGGCGCGCTTCGCTGCCGGGATATGCGGAGGTCACCGGGTGAACGTCTTATGGAATTTGATGTGACGGGTCCCGGATTACCCCTCAATCACTGCGCGAGCCAGGCGGTGCCTTCCTGGTTCCAGCCGGCCGCGCCGACGGCGTTGTATTCCTTGACGCTGGTGGTGAACACGTGCTCGCCGGAGTTCGGGTTGTACAGGCGGTAGACAACGGTCTTACCGTTCTTGGGCACGTACCATGCGATTTTCTCGTAGTTCCAGCCGGCGGCGACGAGGTAGTCACGCTCCCCCGCGCTCATCGTGTAGTGGTGGTTACCGTCGTGACTGTTGTACAGGCGGTAGACTGGCGTGCCGGTTTCGGCCGCGTAGAACGAGACGTCCTCGTACCGCCAACCTTGCGCGACGAGCATTTTCACTTCGTCGTACGACGTGGTGTAGTGGTGCAGGCCGCTGTTCGGGTTGTACACGCGGTAGACAGGGATGCCGGTTTCGTCGGCATCACTGTCGTCGTTGTCATTGTCGCCTTCGTTTGCAGATGTGACCTCATTGCCGAACGCGTTGAGGTCGACGCGGCCGGTGATACCCGCGACCGAGCCGCCGGACGTGTACTGCCAGCCGCGCGACGTGGTCGGGAAGTCCGTGTAGTCCATGCGCGGGCCGTACTGCGCGACCCAGCGGGTCTTCGCGTGCAGGGCCGTGCTGTTGAGCGGACCGTTAAGATAGCTCGTGTACGAGTAGATGGACAGGTTCGCGTAACCCGCCTCGATGAGCTGCGCGTACCACGCGTTGACGATCTTCTCGTAGACGGCCGGGCTGGTCGGCGGCTTGTGGCCGGTCCACGTCCACTTTTCGAGGTCGTAGTACACCGGGTACGAGAGGTCGCTCGGGCTTACGCCGGCCTCTTCGAGCAGGGCGACGGTGTTCTTGCCTTCGGCCTTGCCTCCCGCCGCGTCTTCCGCGTACGAGTAGAGGTATACGCCGAACGGAATGCCGAGACGCTTGCATTCCTTGATGTTGCGCAGCGCGTACTTGTCAAGCCCGTTGCCCCAGCCGTAGCCAATGCGGATGATCGCGCCCTGGACGCCGGCCGCCTTGGCCTTGGCCCAGTCGATCGTGTACTGCCATTCGGATACGTCGACGACGCTTTTCGCGTCGGACGCGAACACGTTGCCGTCGGCGTCGTAGAACGCCTGCTTGCCCTGGTACGTGCCCCAGTAGGTGCCGTAGTCGACGTCCGGTGCGGAGAATGCGGCGAGGGTGACGCTACTGTCGGTCTTGGTACCGGACGTGCTGCGAACGCTTGCGTTGCGCACGGTCGCGGCAGCGCCGTACGACGATGAGCGGACCGTCGGGGTGCCATCGTTGGCGTCCCGCGTCGCGCCGGACTGTTCAGACTGTTCGGACGATGCGATGGCCGACTTGACGTCGCCCGCCTCGACCGGAATGAACGATTCGCCGTTGGTCTTGGCCAGCGGGTCGGCCGGCGCTGATTCGGTGCCGACGATGCTCGGATCGGTGACGGTCTTGCCGGTTTCAAGATCCTTGACCTTGCCGTCGGACGTGACGGCAAGATCCGGGGAGACAACGGTCGCATCGTCGGGGATACTGTCGTTGACCGTGTCCGGCAGGTCGACGATCGGATTATCCGGCATCGCACCGGTGCCGTCCGCGACCACCGCGTCGTCGGATAACGCCGAACGATCGCCAGCATCGCGATCGCCGGTCACGATCACCGAATCGGAACGGGTCTCCATACGCGGCTCGACCGCGACATCACGCAACGCGTACGCCGGCGCAGCCCCCGCAACAGCCAGCGTGGCGGCGATCGCGATCGTCGCCACGCACGCACGAATCTTCCGAACCATCGGTTCTCCCTCTTCCCAACAATCATTCACGGCCCGTCACACGGACGGCCGCTCGCGCAAACCGCATTCACCGCACAACTTCACCCCAGCGTAGTAGACGTTCGCGCCATCATGCGCGCCTTTTACCACAAATTCATGCAAAATGCTGACAACTCGCCACGGCGTTTCTCGGCATTCGATCGAACCGCGTCCACGGAGCCGTCGCATTGCGCCGAAATGGTATAACGGACGGGAAGAGTCTGGAAACAGGGAAGGATGACAGCCATGACCATGGCACATCGTCAACATCGCATCCGCCGCGCGACGAAGCAAATCGCGGCCGCCACGACGGCGATCGTATGCACCGCCACGCTTGCCGTCGGCACCGCGACGACATCGTTCGCACAAGACGCGGACGCGACGCAGCCGCAGACGACCGTCACGACCGATGGCAACGCCAACGGCGGCGATCAGGACAACGACGCGACGGTAACGTACGACGCGAACGAAACATCAAGCGAGTCGGACGACCGGTCCGACGCGCAGGAACCGTCGCAGTACGACGGCAACGCTGACGACACGACCGGCGACGGTACGACCGATGACGGCACGACCGATGACAACGATACGGCCGATGCGAACGACGGCAGCACCGACGGCAGCACCACCGGAACCGAAGACAGCACAGGCTCGGAAGACGGCACCGGAGATGCCGAGACGGGCAACGACGACTCGGACAAGGACACCGACAAGAGCGATACCGACAAAGACAGCAAAGACGACAAGGACGCCACGGACAAGCCGGCGAGCAAGCCGGAACAGAAGCCGACGACCAAACCGACCAAGCCCGCCGCCAAGCCGAAGCCGGAAGGCTCGGTCGACATGTACCGCCTATACAACCCGAACACCGGCGAGCACCTCTACACCAAGAACGCCTACGAGCGCGACAACCTGCAGGCGCACGACTGGAGCTACGAGGGCATCGGCTGGCGCGCGCCGGTCACGTCCAGCACCCCCGTGTACCGCCTGTACAACCCGAACGCGGGCACACACCACTACACGGTGAACGGCCACGAAAAAGACAACCTCGTGCGCCACGGCTGGCGGTACGAGGGCATCGGCTGGTACTCGTCCGACCACAACCGCGCGTATCCACTCTACCGCCAATACAATCCGCGCAACGGCGCCCACAACTACACACTCAACGGCAACGAGGCGAAGCAGCTGGTGTCGCGCGGCTGGCGCAACGAGGGCATCGCATGGTACGGCGTGAGCGGCGCCGGTAAATCGCAGGCCACCGTGTTCGCGCACAACGTGGCATGGGCCGGACAAGGACTCAACAACTGCGCGCCAACCAGCGGATTCATGATCTTCCGCGCCGCGCACAAGACCCGCTCGGCCAACGGCACGCCGCTGTCGATCGGCGCGATGGAAACGTACATGAAGCAGCGCTGGGACGGTGCCGACTTCTACAACATCGTGGCCGGCATGAACAACTGGGTGGGCCGCAACGCGTTCGTCGCGGTCGAACGGCCGACGTACGCGGTGACGAAGCAGCTGGTGCGCCGCTCGTACGACGCCGGCTACGCGCCCCTGCTCAACGAGGGCGAGCGCCGCGGCGGCCCGCACCTGAACGGGCACAACAACGGCACGTTCGACCATGCGATCGTCGTCGACAAGTACAACTCGTACACGGGCACGGTCACCATCGTCGACCCGCTCACCCCGGTGAAAAGCAAGTACAGCCTGCAGTGGCTCAACGACACGTTCCTGCAGAACTCGGTGATCGGCGACCACGCCGGCATCATCGCCCCGCGGTGACGCGCCGCCGGTTCCAGCCCAACCAGCAATCGCAACAAGGCCCGACGCCCGTATGGACGCCGGGGCCTTTTCCGTATCGCAGCGCGCGAGCGCGTGCGACCAGCGTCACGATGCGCGAGCGTGCGACCGACGCACGAACAGGACCGCATCGGCCTCGTGATCAGCACGCGCCCGATCACGAAGAGGCAAGCTTCTTGAGGCTCACCGGGCATTCGATCTGGGACTTGAGCTTGTTGAGGGAATCGAGCGTGAGGGCCGAGCCGGAGCCGTCCGAAGAAGAAGAAGAGGAGGATGAGGACCCCTTGCCGCCGGACGTGCCGGACGCACCGGACGCACCGGAACCAGCCGAACCGGCAGAACCCGACGTTCCGTTCCCCTCGCTTCCCGCGTCCGTACCGTTAATCGCGCCGCTGTCGCCAGCGTGCACGCCGCCGTCCGAAGAGGAGCTCGAACCGTCGCCGGTCCCGTTCTCCGCCGCATCCTCCGCGGCGTCCGGCACATCCGCGCCGCACTCGTCCGTCACGGCACCGCCGGTGCCCGTGTACTCGCCGTGCTCGCCGATCACCGGCGTCGTGACGAAGTCAAGCGGGCGCGCGCCGGCCTTTTCGGACACGCGCACCGTGTACACGATCACATCCGTCTTGCCGGGCGCGAGTCCGGTATCGGACGGGTCGAGCACGACGAACTGGCGGTCTTCGACCGGGCCGTTCGCCTGCATCACCGCGTTGCCGAACGAGATCGCGGTAATCTCGCCGCCGGCCGGCGCCATCAGCGTGGTACGCAGGTACATCCAACCGGTCTTCTTCTCCTTCTCCTTGCCGGTGACGAACTTGGGTAGTTCGTTGACTTCCCGTTCGGTCAGCGTGTTCTTCAGCCGCAGTACCACCGTGTATTCGTCGCCGAGCTGTGACTCGTCGACGCCGGCCAGCTCCGTGGACATGGCGGGCGCGTCCGCCGCCTGTTCGCTTGACAGCTGCGTGTTGGCGGCGTTGAACGTCTTGCCGCACGTCTTGGTGACGGTTGCGCTCACGTCAAGATACCAGCTGAGCTTGCTGGCCTGCAGTTCGGAAAAATACGCGCCGGTGATCGGCTCGGTTTCCGTGCCGGGCAGCAATCCGGCCGCGTTCGCATCGATCACGCCGGTCTGCACGAGCGCGGCGAACTCGTCGTCGGACTTCATCCACAGTTTGAGATGCGAGCTGGCCGATGTGTCGCGCACGGCCTTGAGCACAGCCGATGCGGTGGACGTGTTCAGCGACGAGAACACGTGGTTCATGATCTTCTTGGACGCGGCGTTCGTGTACTTGTTCTGTTCCTCGTACTTGGGGTGGTCGTTGTACAGGTCGTGCAGGAAGAACCTGACCGTGTTCGTCCCGTCGATCACCTTGCCGTCGGAGAGCGTAACCGACCCGGTCGCGCCGATAAGCGACTGCATGAACACCGGGTCGAGCGCGATCACGCCGGCCACGTCCTTCTTTTCGTTGCCTTTCTGCGATTTCCACAGGTTCGCGAGCGTGATCGCGGCGCGGCGATAGTCCGGGTTCATCGTGGTGGTCTGCGGATATTTCCAGATCCACTCGCCGAACACTTCCGCTTCCTTCGCGTTCTGCTCGTCGAGCGGCTCGCTCGCGTACGTGTAGTCGGTGGTAGTGACGAAGTCGCCGATGGTCACCTTGCCGTGATCCGCGGTGACCGGCGCGATGTTGCCGACCATGCCGCCGGACGAGCGCAGTTCGGCCGGATTGTAAATTGCGACCAGATACGTGCGTTCGCCGTTTTCGCCGAGCAGCTGCGGAATGAGGTCGATGAGCTCGTCGTATTCGTCGAGCAGGCTGTCGGCCGACTTGAGTCCGCTGCGGCCGGCGCTGACGAGCTGCGTGGTTGCGGACAGTCGCGTATCGTGCACGGTCGCAAGCCGTTGCTGCTCGATCGCGATGTCCTTGCGCGCGTCCTTGACGACCTGCGGCAGATCGGTGAGCGGGCTGAGATCAATGGTCTTGCTGTCGGCGGAGAAGTGTTTGAGCCGGGTCAGCACGTCCGACATGTCCGAGAACGGGCCGTCGACCAGATTGCCGACCGCGTCGAGCATGGCGCGCGCGGCGTCGATGTCGTTGCCGTAGGCGGTGTGGTTGCGGATGAACGTCCATTTCGGCGTGTTGAGTTCGTCTCGCAGGGCGCGTGCGGACGTGACGAACTGCTTCGATGCGGTGGGCACGTCCGTGTCGCCGCCGCAGCCGAGCGCGCTGTTGGCGATGCTTTCGCCCGAATGTACCAGTTCGGTCGCGTCGGCGTACATGCGCACGACGGACACGCCGTAGAACAATATGGCGGACAGCACCAGGCCGGTGGCGGCCACGAGCGCGTACGCCGCGATGCGGGCGGGTGTGAGCGGCTCCCTCTGCGGCTTGCCGGAACCGGTGCGGGCAGCGTGCTGAGAGGGGTTCTGACGCATGGGTGTCCTCCCGTCGTGGCTGGTTCGTTACGCGATACGCACCGTATCGTAGCGCGCCAAAATGAAAACGGGAGGCTGTCGGGGCTCGGCGTACGCGGATTGTTCACGTTCACACCTACCGCTACGTAGTTGCTGTGCGGGGTCGTGCGACCGCGATCCCGCCGAGAGGATCAGGAAATGCCCTTACAGTAGGTGACTTCGATGTAGCGGTTGGCGAGGCCCATGAACTGGCCGGTGTTTGGGTCAGTGATCGCGCCGGTTTCCGGGTCGATGATGCCGTTCGTGTCCGCGTCGATCAGCGTGCCGTCGGCCTTGGTGATCGTGTTCGTCGCCGCGTCGTACGTCGATCCGTCGTCCGTGCCGCTCGACGACGACGTACCGTCGGACGAACCGGACGATCCTTCAGTCGATGTCGTACCGTCGGTCGAGGCGTTCGAGTCCGTGCCACTCGCGTCGGAACCGTTCGACGACGTGTCAGAAGAACCATCGGACGAGCCGGACGACTGCGTGGTCGACTCGACCAGCGGCTTGCGGTCACGCAGCTTGGCCCACACGTCGTTCGCGGTCGAGGCCCACACCACCGTGGCCTGCGGATTGAGCGGGTCCGCCTCGATCGGCACGGTCTGCGAATACAAGTGCGACGTGTCGAAATCCTTGAGGCTCATTGCCAGACCAGCCAGCGCGGCCACGTCGGCGAGGCTCTCGCTCATCTGCACGGACTGGATCGCGGCCTTGGCGAGCTGGTACAGCTGGCTCGTCTGCGTGAAGTAGTTCTTCGACAGCGCGGTCTTGACCAGTCGCTTGATCAGATACTGTTGGCGCGTGGTGCGCATGATGTCCGAACCGTCAGTGCCGGTGCCTTTGCGCATGCGCGCGTACTGCGTGGCCTGCGTGCCGTCGAGATGATGGATGCCGCGCTTCAGGTCAAGCTGCGTGGTGTCGTCCTGCGTGTCGACCGGCACGCAGATGTCCACGCCGCCGATCGCGTCGACCATTTTGACCAGGCCACCGAAATCGACGACCATGAAATTCTTGATGCTCATACCGGTCAGCGAATTCACCGCGCTCAACGTGCAGCTCGCAGCCGACGCAAGATCGCCGCCCTGCGCGTACGCGTTCGCGAAAATCGAGTTGAACCGCACGTAATACTGCGCCGCGATCTCGCCGTTCGACGTCGTGCAACTCGGCACGTCGACCATGGAATCGCGCGGAATCGACACCAGATTGATGTACGAACGATCGGCGGCGATCTGCATGACCATCGTCGTGTCCGAATTATGGAGTCCCTGCGTATCGTCCGCAGCACCGCCGACGGCCGTATTGTCGCTGCCTTCGCGCGTATCCTGGCCGATGAGCAGAATGTCGATCGGCTCGTTCGCGTACGGGTCGATCAGTGTGTTCTCCGTATCTTCCTTGCCGTCCTGCACGATCGACTTCACGCCCTGCGCCTTCACCGTGCCGGACATGTCGCTCCACACGGCGGCCGCGGCAGTGCCGACGAACGTCAGCGCCGCGACCAGCACCATCGCGACCACGCTGACGGCACGGTGGCTCACGCGGTATCCCAGCGAGTGCCTCGGCGTGCCGGCGCGATGCCAGACAAGATTGGGCAGCTCCTCGGAAGCCGTGAGTTTATGTGCCGCCATGATCTACCTCCGTTCGCCGCGGACAACCACGACAATCCGGCAAAGGATCGTCGCGAAATGTCGCGATATTCGCGATACGACGCGGTTTTGCTCCTCATGGAGCCGCCGACGATGCGCTGCCGAGCAGCGAATTGCATGTACGTAGGGGAAGTATAACAGAAGGTATCGCGCGGGTTAATGGCGATCATCCAAGGCCAGGAGCGCGATTTCGGCTACGTTGCCCGCATGTTGGAGCTGCTCCGCGCATGTCGCATTCAGGGTTTTCCCAGACTTATTGCAGGACTACAGTAGACTTCGACAAGAAAACATCCACATATCACAGCCATAGTGTTGCCACGGGATGCCCACGCCCTTGCCGGCGCAGCATGGTTCCGACCATCGCCGGAAACGTTCGCCACCGGCCGGCGTCCCGGCCAACGCAACCGACGGCACGCGCCCACGACGGCACGCGACCGCCCAACTCAGGAGAACTGGAGAAGCCGTATGTTCGTTCTCAAGAACGCCTGGGGTCAGCTCATGCGCCACAAACTGCGCACGTTGCTGATCCTCGTCATCGCAGTCGTCGTCGCCTTCGGGTCGCTGTTCACGCTGTCCGTGCGGCAGGCGAACACCACGGCGACCGTCACCGACCGCGCATCCCTCGCACCGGGCGCGATCGTTCGTATGACCGCCGATCAGCAGGCGAAGTACGACGGCACCGACTCCAGCTGGGTGAAGAACTACCTGACCACCGACACGTACAACGGCTACTACGCTGTCGTCACCACCGCCAACATCACGCTCGCCAACGTCAACGCGTCCGAATCGTTCCCTGTGCGCCAGACCAGCGGCTCCATCCAGGCCATCGCGGGCAAGTCCGACGCCGACGCGAGCAAAACCGGCGGCGAATTCACGCTCAAGGCGTTCACGTCCGTCGACACCGCGCGCGACAACGACCTCGGCTCCTACAAGGTCGTCAAAGGCAAGCATCTGAGCTACTCCGGCAAGGCGGAAAAGGGCGCGCTCATCTCGCAGGCCCTCGCCAGCAAGAACAATCTCAAGGTCGGCGACAAGTTCACCGTCGCCAGCCCGTCCGACGCGAAGAAAACCACCGAACTCGTGGTGCGCGGCATCTACGAGTACACGGACGAGGCGCCCGCCGGCCACGGCTCCGACGCCAAGCTCGCCAAGGACAACCGCGACAACGCGATCTACGTGGCCTACAGCACCATGTACACCACCGAATGGGCCAACGAGAAAGCCTCCGACTGGAGCAAGCCGGACCTGAGCTACGTGTTCGAATTCAGCTCCATGAGCGACTACAACAAGTTCGTCAAGAACGTGAAGAAGACAATTAAGGTCGGCTACGAAGTCTCCTCGCCGACCATCGCCAAGTATGAGCAGAAGATCAAGCCGATCACCTCGCTCAACGAACGCATGAACACCGTGTCGATCGCACTGCTCGCGGCCGGCGGCGTGCTGCTGCTCGCGCTCGTGCTGCTCAGCGTGTGGAAGCGCGGCAACGAGATCGGCACCGCGCTGATCTGCGGCGTCTCCCGCGGCCGCATGGGCTGGCAGCTCATGCTCGAAGCGTTCATCCCGCTGCTCGTCGGTCTCGGCCTTGGCCTGCTGGTCGGAGGATTCGCGTCCAAGCCGCTCGGTGCTTCGCTCGCCACCGGCTACGCGACCACGATCGACGGCGGCATGATCTGGCACGTCGGCTGGATCGGGTTGGTCTGCGTGTTCGTGCTCGGCATCGTCGCGGCGCTGCGCGTGTGCTGCTTCGGCCCGAAGAAGCTGTTCGCGGCGCGCACCGGCGTGGCGGCCGGCACCACGGCCGCCACCGCAGCCGAGGAGGCGCAGGCATGAGCGACGCACTCGACAACGACATCGATCAGACCACGAACGAGTCCGCCAACGAATCCACTGACGACAGCAAGAAGGATGACATGACGAGCGACACTAACGATGAGGCCAAGCAGGCTGCCGAACGCGACGAGACGACGGCCGCCGACGCAACCGCCGAGACGACTGACGCGGCCGATACGAACGCCGCCGCGCAGGACGTGCAGTTCAGCATCGTGTTCGATGATGATGACGACGACCATGCCGACGCCGCCGAGTCCGCATCGGACACCACCGCAACCGACGACGACGCCGCCGTCGCCGTCGACATCGCGAACGTGAGCGATAGTCTTGCGTCCGCGGAATTCCCGGACGACAAGGCGACGGACGCCGGCGAATCATCCGCGGACGACGCAGCGGGAAGCGCTGTCATCGGCGACGTGGCGGGCGTGGCCGCGGCCAACGCGGCGCGCGTCAACGAAACGCTCGCACTCGGCAAGCAGGACGACGCGATCGTCGCCGCGGCAGCAACGGCACAGTCCGCCGCGATCTCGGCCGGCGCCGACGATCACGCCGCTTCGGCCGACGACCAGTCGCTGCGACTGTCCGTCCGTCTCGACAAGGAACTCAAGGCGGGCCGCGAGGACGACAAGCTGCTCAAGGCGTACCCGTCACTCGCATTCAACAAGGTGACGCTCACCGACCGCAAGAGCGGGCACAACACGCTCGACCGCGTGAGCGCGTCCTTCTACAAGGGCCACCTGTACGCGATCCGCGTGGACGGCGACGACGAGCGCGTCGCACTGCTCGGCCTCGTGACCGGTATGACCCGCCCGACCGATGGCGCGGTCATGAACAAGAGTCTCAACGTGCTCGAAATCGATCCGGGCGAACTGCTCGGCCACCGATTCGGCCTGATCCCGCAGCGCTACGCGGTGCGCGACGATCTGAACGCCGAACAGAACGTGCTGTACGCGATGGACGCCTCCGGCCGCACGTTCCTCAAGCCCAAGCCGGTGCTGGCGCGTGAGCTGCTCATGCGCGTGGGCTTCGACGCGGACACGCCGAACGTGCCGGCCGGCAAGCTGCCGGAAGCACAGCGCCGACTGGTCGCGATCGCGCGCGCGATCTCGTGCGATGCGGAGGTCATCATCGCCGACGAGCCGACCGGCGGATTGGATGCGGACGACAGCGTGACCGTGCTCAAGGCGCTGCTGTCGCTCACGCACGGCGACGACAAGCGCTGCGTGGTGGTGCTTACCTCCGACGACGAGGTGGCCGAAGTCGCGGAACACGTCACGTATCTGAGCGAGTAGGAGTGTTCGCGCGCTGCCGTGCTGCACGCTTTTCGCGGCTTGCGGCGCGGCAGCGGCGTTCATCGAAAAGCCTTCCGGCGAAACGTCGGAAGGCTTTTCTCTTGCGTGCGCCGGCGCTGCGACGGCGCGTCCGTCAATCATACGCACCAATCGCACGCATCAGCCGCACTCGTCACGGTCACACCATGCGCATGTGGTACTTCTCGGCGAGCGCGGCGATGTCGGGCCGGCCGTACTGTTCGACGAGGGCGAGCCAGCGGCGGCCGTTCTCCTCGCCGAAGCGCCGGGCCTTGGCCGTGTAGGCGTCGACGGACAGGAACTTGGGCGGCGTGGACTTGCTGTGGAATTTGTCGGCCACCATCACGGTTTCCTGCTCGAGGTTGACGGGCGCGTAGTCGTCGGGCGGCAAGGGCAGGTCCTGGCGGATCACGTCCTCGCGCGTGAGGCCCACGCCGGTGTGGTTGCGGGCGAACTGGGCGATCGACTCGTCCACGCCCTGTTCGAGCAGCCACTCGTAGCCGAGCAGGCCGTGCAGAATGTAGCGTTTGCCGTCGAATTTGAGCGGTTCGCCGTCGGAACCGTCGTGCTTGAGCACGCGGTAGGTGCCGATGTCGTGCAGCAGGCCGCCGATCATGACCAGATGCTCGTCGAGCAGGCGCGGCGGCACCTTACCGCCTTCCACTCCCCCGGTCGGGGGCACGATCCACGGCAGCTGCGTCGGCGTCGGTTGGTCCGGTTCAGCTGTCGTGACGGCGGCATCATCGTTCGTCGCAGCGGTTGTTAAATCGGCCGGCAGTCCGGCGTTCACGTCAACCGGCTGCAGTTCGGGCGCGTCCTTCGGCAGCGTGCAGCGCCGAGTGAACAGCGCGTTCTGCCGGCGCGCCAGCTGGCAGGCGATAGTGGCGACGATCACGCAATGCGTGTGGATCAGCTCATACGCTGCCTCGGATGGGGAAATACGGCGATGCAGTTCGTCGATTTGTTCAAGTGTGGGAATGTATCCGCTCATACCCGTCATTGTAGGACGGTGCGGTTCGGGCCGCTTGGGGGCAGGTCGGACGTCTCAGGCAGGGCGAACCGCCCGAACGTCAGATGGAGCGCACGCGGAATTCGCCGGTGCGGTTGGAGGCGACGATCATCTGGTCGTTGTTCAGCCGTGTCCAGCCGTCGGCCTCGTTCTGCTCGAAGCCGGAGCTGGCCACGACCACGCCGGACGGCTTGCCGGTGCGCGCGTCGGTGTCGATCGCACGGTAGCGGATCACGCGATAGTCGTGCGCCTTGTCGGCCTTGCCGTACTGGTCGTAGATCTCGACGATGCGCGGGCTGGTGACCTCGCGGCCGGCCGCGCACAGGGCGATGAACTGGTCCTCGCTCTGGATCATGCAGTTGTAGCTCGACTTCGGATATGCCTGGCGCAGCTGGCGCACGGCCTGCGCGACGGCCTCGTCGAGTGCGAAGCCAAACGCCACGTATTCGAGGATGACCGAGAAGAAAATGGCCGAGTCGGAACGGCCGCCCGTGGACAGGAATGCGCCGCGGTTGACCGGATAGTTGCGGTTGTGGATGATGTTCACGCCGTTCTCGTCGGAAATGTCGCCGTTGTGGATGAACGACAGGCCGTTGGCGAAGAACGGCTGCTGGTTTTCCATGATGAGCGGCTGATGTGAGCTGGCCAGGCGCAGGTGCCACAGCGCGCCGCGCGCCGGGTCGGCGGCGAAGTCGGCGGACAGCGGATCGCGATGGGCGGCGATGGTGCTCTTGTACAGTTTGACGCCGGTTTCGGGCGCGGGCGCGCCGCCGTCCCGGACGTGGGGCGGATCCGCGGGCTCGGAGATCAGCGAGGCTCCCCAACCGTCGTTGTGGATTTCGCTCAGCTCGATGAACTCGCGGGCTGCGGATTGACCGAGCACGTCGTTGAGGCTCAGGTTGGTACCTGCCGTTGCGTATCCCAGTAATCTGCACATGGTTGATTACTGTACCGGAGCCGTGCCGCGACATGACGACGCGGTTATAGGTGTTCTTTATAGCGTGGCCTTGGCGGTCGGATTGGCCTTCGGTCCGCGCTTCGATGCGTCCTTCACTCCGGTCGATTCGCCTTTCGATTTGGCTTTCGACTCGGTCGGTCCGCCTTTCGATTCGGTTGATCCGTTTTTCAATTCGGTATCTGCGGCCGACCCCGTCGCGCCGGTACCAGCCGCCGCGCCCGCTGCCTTTGCGTCACCGCCGGACTGCCCATTGAGGCTCCTCTTGCGGCCGGGCTTGCCGGAGGTGGCGGGAATGCGCTGCATGACGACCGTGGTTTCCCCGTCGGAGGGAAGCCGATGCCGCTGCGGTTCCACGGCGGGCCGCATGCCCGGCACGTTCGCTGAACCGGAGACGCCCCGCTCCGGACGACCCTTCGCGTCGCGCGCGCCGTCCTCGACGGAGGCGACGAGCTCGGCGAGCTGCCCGGATTCGGCCATGCGGCCGTCGTTCGGCTTCTTGAGCGGCACGCGCTTGAGCCGCGGCGGGCGGCGGGTGGCGATGAACAGCGGCTGGACCTCGATGATCGGGTTGAACGGCGCAAGTCCGAACCATTTGACCGGAGAACCGGCCACGTGGCGGATCGCGTACTTGGTGCGCAGGGCGATCGCGCCTCGCGTCGTCACCTTCGACTCCGGCATGAGGTCCTTGTGGACCAGCACGTAGCGGATCGTGCCGATGTCGGGATCGGCGTCGACCTTCGGGTACAGCGACTTCTGCTGCGGCAGTTCGCCGGAGCGGTTAAGGTCGTGCATGATCTGGTGCAGGTACACAGGGATCGACTGCGAGACCTTGAATCCGAGGCGGATGCGCACGCGGAACAGGAAGTTCGTGCCGAAGTTCTCGACCGAATACTCGCGCGTGAACGGCTCGTCGGTAGTTTGCACGGACACTGCCCACCATGCGCGGGCGCGCTTGGGATGGTCCGCGAAGATCGAGAAGAAGATGTCCGTGTCAAGCCGGCGCATTTCCGAATCGGCGGTCATGTACACGAGATTGTCGGCGAAGTACGGGATGCGGAAATCGCCGTGCAAACGTTCGAGCGCAGGCAGAAAATCGCCGGTCTTCATGTGCCGCCGCTGCGAACGTTCGATCTTCGTGCCCTCGTTCCACGTGTACATCACGAACAGGATGGCGAGCGTGAGCAACATGGTGAACCAGCCGCCGTGCAGGAACTTCGCCATCGACGCGATGAAGAACATGACCTGGATCGCCAGGAACACGAGCAGGAACACCGCAGCGCCGACCCGGCGCCCGCTGTACCAGAGGTACACGGTCAGCAGCACGGTCGTCGTGATCATCGTGACCGTGAGCGCGAGCCCGTACGCGGCAGAAATGTGTTCGGAGTCGCGGAACAACGCGAGCACGGACAGCGTCGCCGCCAGCAGCACGCCGTTGACGACCGGAATGTACAGCTGGCCGCGCGTGCGGGCCGGGTAGCGCACCTGCAGATGCGGCATCCAGTTGAGTCGCGTCGCCTCGGACACCATGGTGAACGCGCCGGTGATGAGGGCCTGCGAGGCGATCACGCCGGCCGCGACGGACAGGATCACGGCCACGTAGCGCACGTTCGGGTTCATCATCTGGAAGAACGGGTTGAGCGTGGCGACGCGGGCGAGCGCCGGATTGTGCTGGTTGCGCAGGATCCACGCGCCCTGGCCGAAGTAGCACAGCACGAGCGCGATCTTGATGAACGGCCACGTGAAGTAGATGTTGCCGCGGCCGACGTGGCCCATGTCCGAGTAAAGCGCCTCCGCGCCGGTGGTGGACAGGAACACGGTGCCCATGAGCGCGATGCCGGCGGCGTTGTGCGGGCTGAACAGGAATTTCACGCCGTAGACGGGGTTGAGCGCGGCGAACACGGTCCAGTCGCCGGCGAGGTTGACCGCGCCCACGACCGCGAGGAACGTGAACCAGACGAGCACGACGGAGCCGAACACCTTGCCGATGCTTTCGGTGCCGCGCGACTGCACGCAGAACAGTACGACGATGATGACGACCGTAATCATGAGCGTCAGATCGGGGTTCGCGTCGAACAGCGGCTCGATCTGCGGCAGCGTCGTCAGGCCTTCGACCGCGGAGCTGATGGACACGGCCGGCGTGAGCACCGAATCGGCCAGGAACGCCGCGCCGCCGACCATGGCGGGGATCGCGAGCCATGATCCGTGGCGCCGGATGAGCGAATAGAGCGCGAAGATGCCGCCTTCGCCGTTGTTGTCGATGCGCATGGCGATCAGCACGTATTTGACGGTGGTGATCAGCGTGATCGACCAGAAGATCAGGGAAAGCAGGCCGAGAACGGCCTCGCGGTCGGCGTTCGCGATGCCGCCCTGCCCGGACAGGAACGTCTGCGCGGTGTACAGGGGCGACGTGCCGATGTCGCCGTAGACCACGCCGAGCGCCACGATCGACATGGCGAGCGAGATTTTGTCGGGACCGGACTGCAGTTTGGCCCACCAGCGTCCCAGCGGTCCCTTGGACGCGGTTTCGTACAGCTTCACGGCCTCTTTCTGCTCGGCCTGGCGCTGCTTGGCAAGTTCTTCTTTTTCCTCTTCGGTCAGGGTTCTGCGGGAAACCTTGGGCGCGTTGGTGAACGTGTCGGCTTTCAGCAGGGTTTCGTCAGGTTGTTGCGCCATAACGCATCCTCCACATTGGCGGGGAGTCTCCCCGCTCATGCACCACCTCACACGCAAAGAAGCCCGTCGGAGGGGTTCCGGCGGACTTCTTCGTTGCTTAAGCGGTCAGTATAGGCGCGTGCCGAATGTTTGTCAAATCATCACACAATCGCGGCTGAATCGTGTGGACATCCGTCGACCGATTGACGTATTGCGGTCAGACGCCGTACACCTCGCGCGTCGTGCGTCGCGTCGCGCGTGCAACCTCGGCCACGGGCAGGTCGAACACGTCGGCGAGCGCGGCCAGCGTGTACGGGATCATGTACGGCGCGTTGGTGCGCCCGCGGTACGGCATGGGCGTCAGGTACGGCGCATCGGTTTCGACCATGATGTGGTCGAGCCCGACGATGCGCGCGGATTCGCGGATGCCGTCGTTGCCCTTGTAGCTGCACGTGCCGGACATGCTCAGGTACCAGCCGTGCTCTTTGGCGACCTGCGCCATGTCCGCGTCGCCGGAATAGCTGTGGAAGACGGTGCGTTCGGGCGCGCCGTCGGCGAGGAGCGTGTCGATGACCTCCGCGTGCGAGTCGCGGTCGTGGATCTGCATGGGCAGTCCGAGCTCCTTGGCGAGCGCGATGTGCGCGCGGAACGCTTCCCGCTGGATGTGCGCGGCCGATTCGCCGGTGCGGAACAGGTCCATGCCGGTTTCGCCGATCGCCACTACCTGCTTGGGATAGGCGCGCGCGAGCCGGTTGACTTCGGCCATGGCGTCGTCGAAGCTCACGTCGTGGTACGGCTTGTACTTGACGGCGAGCCCGTCCGGTCCGGGCGCGGCGCGATGGCCGTGGCGCACGGCCTCGTTGGGGTGGATCGCGATGGCCGCGTGGACCTG
The DNA here is from genome assembly GCF_000741165.1 of Bifidobacterium biavatii DSM 23969. GTDB lineage: Bacteria > Actinomycetota > Actinomycetes > Actinomycetales > Bifidobacteriaceae > Bifidobacterium > Bifidobacterium biavatii. The sequence continues at coordinate 116,615 of NZ_JGYN01000030.1, forward strand.
GCCGGGATGTTCGCGCGCCATGTCGATGGCAACCTGCAGGTTCGTCAGTTCGCAGCCGCAGTCGATGATGCCGCTCACGCCGACGGCCGCGGCCTGTGCGAGCAGTTCGTCGACGCCGTACACGGGGACTTCCGGCTGGCCTTTTTCGACGGCCTCATGGCTCATGGCGCGCGCGAACGGCACGACGGATGCGACGTGCGTGTGGTTGTCGATGACCTGCGCGTCGGCCGGCAGCGCGGGCGGCGCGGGCGCCCAGCTGCGGTCGCGATGATGATGCTTGCTCATGCACCCCAGTCTAGAAGGACGTCGGTCCCTCATCGCTCCGGATAGTCCTTTGCCTTCCGTGCAGAGCCGGTTCCTCCGCCTCCGATCAGCCCGGCTGCCGTTCATCTCTTCGTCTATCCGATCGGCCCTGTCTTCATTCAGCATCCAATAGACCTTCCTTCATCTCCGTCAATCCGATCAATCCTCCTCATCATCGCCAGTCCGGCCTCCCCCATCTTCGATTTGCGTGACATCGAAGATAGCAACCGCCCGATGCCAGCTGCGATGTCACGCCAATCAGCGGGTTTCCGTGACATAGGAGATAGCAGCCATCCATTGCTAACGGTGATGTCACGCAGACAGGCTCCTCAGCGTGACGTTGCCGCTAGCATCCGACCATTACCGGGGAACATGTCACGCAACACACATGTTGAGCGCACCAACCGACGACTATCAAGACCACCGTCGAGATCCGGCTAACAGACGGACGCAAACCAACCAACAATCAACCACCACAATCAGCCATCAAGCTCATTCGCCTTCCGCCATTACATCCCGCCAACGGGATTCGACCGACACAACTTCGCCAACTCAACCTGACCGACAGGATCAACACGCGTCTTCTCCTCGACCAGCCGAACCGAAACCGTATCGGGGGATGCCCATCGCGCGAAGTTTGTTAATCATGGGTAGTCTGCGAACGACATCATCGAAAGTCAATCGGGCGATCTCATGTACCGCCCAATTCAGCAATCTCCGTTCCCGCACGCTTTGCTCGTTCACCACAGTCGCCACGCTTTTGCGATCGGTCATGGCCGGATCGACGTATTTGGCCATACCGTCGTATTCCGCCACCATAACGCGTCCGCCCGGTAGAAACCATGCAAAATCGACGCGATACCATTCCTCGGGGTCATGGGGATTGGCGAACACATGCTGCACGACCGGTTCGATAAACCCCTCCTCCACGATCGTCGCATACGCCAGCGATTCACCGCCGTTGTCGCAGCGCGGATTGGCGTAACGCAACAACCGATCGATCGGTGTGCAATCGCGCCGCAATCCGGCGGACACCGACCGTATCTCATCAAGCGTGACCGCCGACTGTGCCAGAGCGGAGTTCACTATGGGCAGCGCATTGACAAACGGAAGGACCAGCCCGCAGTCCACCATCGTTCGCGCGGCATCGGTGACGCGCAATCCGCCGACTGCGGTCTCGGGAACGGCGGCCATATAGATACCGTGCAGCCCGCCACGGGGCGTGCGGCAAGCAGCGTCGCGCGCCCCGTGCGCGAACCCGTGCACCGTATCGGCAACATACAGACCAGAATGGTGGATGGACCATTGGTGTTCAAATCCGTGGATCGCCGCCGCGGTTGGCCCGGCGAACACCAGCGACGGATGGCCGATCGCGATCGTCCGGGCTATGTGCAGGGTTTGCTCCGTCGGATTCAGCGACTGCCAGTATGAGAGGTCCGCATACATGCCCCGATACGGGCTGACGATCAGACCGGCATGCTTGCGGCGAAGCAAGGCCATTCGGTCTGCGCGGCATGATGCGGTGGCGCATCGGCGGGACCGCTGCGCCTCGGATAGCTGCTGTTCGATACGACGATGTGTTCTCATGCCTTGACGGTAGCGGAAAACGTCCTTAAGGCAAACGAATTTCGGGGTATGTGGTCGAATGGTCGACAAACTGGGCGGATTGTGGATAAGTCGAGCCGAATCGGGCCAAGTTGAATCGGGCCAAGCCGGAGCATCGGCTGAGACCTCGGTTCATCGGCGGATGCGCGTGGCATCGGAGATGGTACTCCGCCAATACCAGCCGTAAAGTCACGCAGGCAGGCCTCGCAGCGTGACATGAATGATGGTACATACTTGCTACTGGGGAGAATGTCACGCCGGCAAACCCATTTGCGTGACATTCTCCCCAGTAACCATCTACCGCTATCCCCGATGTCACGTAGCAACCAAGGGTGCATGCGATATCGGGGACGGCAAAAGACGGCGGCGATGGCTGACAGAGGATGCAAGAGGAGACGACGGCGGTTGACAGAAGACTGCCGGAGACCGCAAAGGAAAGCAAAACCCCTGGTACTTTGCCGGACTCAATATGATGGGTTTTGACTACCCGCAGTCACTGCGCGGTAGCTCCAAGAGGAGCCGAAGAAAAGGAAACAGCCGTGTGAATCCGACAAAGTACCAGGAACGGCCTCAGAAGGCGAGCGGGCGCACGTAGGAGCCGACTTGCGGGATGATGCGCGCGAGCGAACCGTCGGCCTTGTGCACGAGCGGCGCGAACACGGTTTCGCGGTGGCAGCCGTTGCCGCCGTGCCAGCGGCCGACGGGATTGTACGCGAAGCGGTGGTAGGCAACGATCCATTCGTCTGTGCCGGGGATGTTCACGATGTTGTGGTGCCCGGTGGCGTACAGCTTGTGCTCGGGGTCCTGTTCGATGAGCGTGCGCGGTTCGCTCCACGGACCGTGCAGCGATTCGCTCGTCGAGTACTTGACGCAGTATTCGGGGTCGCGCGCGTCGTTTTCGCTCCAGCTCGCGTAGTAGACGCCGTCGCGCTTGTGCAGCCAGATCGCTTCGCGGAAGTCGCCGGGCACCCAGCTGAACGCGCGCGATTCGTCGAACGAAACGCAGTCGTCGTTGAGCGGCGCGGCCCATGCGCGTCCATTGCCCCACAGCAGATAGCGCGTGCCGTCGTCGTCCACGAACACGCCGGGGTCGATCGTGTGGCAGTCGAACGTGCCTTTGCGGACGATCGGCTCGGGCTCGGCAACGAACGGACCGTACGGCGATTCGGCAACGGCCGCGCCGATCTGCGATCCGGCGACGAAGTAGAACACGTAGCGTCCGTCGGGGCGCTGCACGATGCTCGGTGCCCACGCGCCGTCGGAGCCGTCCCACCACGGCACGTCGCGCAGGTCGAGCGCCGGGTAGCGCTTCCATGAGGCGAGGTCGTCGGACACGTACACGCTGAACGCGGTGGTGCCCCAGTTGTCCACGCCGTCGTCGGTGCAGTAGAGGAAGTAGTGCCCGTCGAAGATGGCGAGGTTCGGGTCGGCGCAGTAGCGCTGCAGGGGGTTGGTGGCGAGCCGCATGTTGTTGACGCGGTGCGGCAGTTCGTCGCGCGGCACCGCGCGGACGACCGGCTGTTCGAGTACGGTCATGATGTTCAGGCCTTTCTGGTGTTCTGTTGTTCGCTCGCGCGATCGGCCGCCAAGTCGTTGCCGGCACCACGTTGCGCCCGGCCGTACCGAACTTTCGCGAATCGTGCGATTACATGCTATGTATCGTTATACATGACGACTTGAATCGAGACAAATCGTGTTGCAGTGTTTTGCCGTGAAAATTTTTTCGGTATCCAGTCACGCACCATCCAGCCTTGACGCCCGGTCACGCGATGGCAAAAAGCCCTCATTTTCCATCCCGTTATATTCAACACCCAATAAACACTCAAGTTTTCACGGCTTTCACGGTTATTTTCACGGTTGTGAGGTCACGCGACGGCACCGCAACGATGCCGTTCCATCGCGTGACCACAATCGCAGTCGCGGGATGGCAAGAACTCGCGTTTTGCCATCCCGTGACCTTGTATCCCAGGGCATCCCCGGAGCATCCCCGGGACCGACCAGCCCGGGGCGCCGGCAGAACGCGCCCAACGCAGGCCTGGGACATCCCCAGAGCCGACCGCCGAAGGGCGTTAGCCGTATACGCTCCGCCACCCCGGACCGTCAGCGAATGCAGCTACTTGACGTACTTGTCGTACGCCTTCTGCCACAGCTGGGTCGGCTCGTCGATGTTGAGCTGCTTGAGCTGGTCCTGGAACTGCTTCCATGTCGCATCGGTGGTGCCTTCCTGCACGAACTTGGCGATCTGCGGCATCGCAGTGCTGAACACCGAGGCGAAGTCGTTGGCGACCGTGTTCTGGTCCGCCTCGTCAAGACGGACGTAGATCGGCATCATGTCCTTGGTGTGGTCGTAGTTCTTGTACTGCTCCTCGTTGGCCTTGTCGGCGGCAGCGATGGAGTCCATCGACTGGTCGTTCTTGATGGTCACACTGTCCGGGATCCAGCCGGCGAGGCGGTCGGCGAGCGCCGGGCCCTTGCCTTCGGCCCACGCGTCGATCTGCGCCTGGGTGACGGTGTAGGTGCTGTTGCCGTTGTCCTCGAGGTACTCAGGAATCGCGCCGTACAGCTGCTGCACGGAGTACTTCTCGGAGTAGAGCAGGTTGATGACCTTGAGCGCGGCGTCCTTGTTGGCCGCGTTTGCGCTCATGGACATGTGGTAGTCCTCGAACTCGTTGTTTTCACGCGAGCCGTCCCACACGGTTTCGGACGCGGAGACGCCCGGAGCGGACGGCACCGGAATGGTGATGTACTGCTTGTACAGATCGGAGTCGATCGCGCCGAACGCGGTGCCGTCCCAGCCGAACGCCGCGCCGACGGTCGCCTCGGAACCGCCGGGCTGCAGCTGCGCCCAGTACTTGCTGTCGTCGAGCGTCACCCAGTTGTCGGGCACGAGGCCCTTCTTTTTCAGGCTGGCGAGGTAGTCGAGCACCTGGCGGAACTCGTCGGTCTGCATGTAGTTGCCGACCTTGCCGTCCTTGACGTAGATGCCCTGGCCGGACGGACCGGCGTTGTACTGCGTGACGATACCGGTGGAGTTGAGGAACAGGAACGGGCTCCACCACATGCCGACCTGATCGGTCGGCAGGGCGCGCAGGTGCATCGGGATCTCATCCTGCTTGCCGTTGCCGTTCGGATCCTGCGTCTTGAACGCCTCGAGCACCTTGGTCAGCTCGTCCCAAGTGATCGGCACCTTGAGACCGAGCTTGTCGAGCCACGCCTTGTTGATGAGCATGTGCTGGCCGGAGGCGAGGTAGCCCTTGCCGCGATCGGAGGGCAGGACGCGGATCTTACCACTGACCTCGACGAACTTCTTCGCAATGGGCTTCTCCTCGAAGAACTTCTTGACGTTGGGCATCTTGTCGATGTCGTCGGTGAGTTCCTCGAACACGTCGGGATTCTTGGCGGTGTCGTCCGGATTGTAGGCGCGGATGTTGAGGTCCGCGACGTCACCGGCCGCGAGGGAGGCGTTCTTCTGCTGATCCCAAGCGCTCTGCTGGACTTCCTGCCACTTGATCTTGACGCCGGCCTCCTTCTCGAGGTCCTGCGTCCATTTCATGTCTTTCATCGGGATCTGCGTGCTAGCCTTGACGACCAGAATCTTGACGATCGGCTTGCCGTCCGAAGTTTTGGCGTTGTTCGCAGTGCTGGCGCCGCACGCCGCAACCGACGCGAGCATCGCCAGCGATGACGCGGCCGCAAAGCCCTTGAGAATCACACTGCTCTTCCTGGTGCGCATGATTGTTTCCCGTCTGTGTTGACTATGTTCTCTCCATACCGGCATCCGTCGTTGAATGCAGGCTTTCATTTGCTTGAATCGTGTCAAACAAACAACACGTATGTTATATCGAACTTCTTGAATCGTGTCAACCGGTTACGCCGAGCCTCGCGTGTCGCATCAGCCGAAACACCCCGCCGCAACCGTCGCCACACGGCGGAAAACGGCACCTCCGACGACTCCCAGCCATATCCACGGCCACACCGCAACCGCCGCCCGCCCAACTGTCCGCACCCGCTTGCATGTTGGATATAAGGAGAGTTGCTATGGAAGGTTCCGGCGAATATGGGGTCGCGTTCGACAGCGCGATCGTCAATCTTGATCCAAATCTGCTGGTCACGTTGTGGCGCGTCGGATCGGAAGGATCGCTGACCGCGGCCGCACGCGTGCTCGGCTGGTCGCAGCCGGCCGTCAGCCAGCAAGTGCGTAAGCTCGAACGCGACTGCGGATGCCAACTCATCGAACGCACCGGCCGCGGCGCAGCGCTCACACCGGCCGGCGCGATCCTCGCCAAACACGGCGAACTCATCGCGCTGCGGCTCGCGCAGGCAGGCAAGGAATTCGCCGAATACCGGCGCCGTACCGACACGTCGCTTCGTCTGCTCGCCCCGCCGTCGATCTGCTCGACCATCGTTTCGCGCGCGCTCGCCAAGCTCAGCGTCGACTCGACCATCGACGTCAGCCTCGCTCAGGCCGAACCGCCGGAGGCGATCGCCGCCGTGGCCCGCGACGAGGCCGACTGCGCGGTGATCTTCCGCTATGAAAGCATCCCGCAATATCTCGTGATCGACGACGACGTGCAATTCGACCGTCTCGGCGACGATCCGCTGCTGCTGCTCGCGCGCAAGACGCCCGATCCGGCGCGCGGCGAGTCTGCCGGCAAACAGACGGCCGACGCGCGGTGCGCAACCGACGGACGCGAAGATGGCACGATTGCCGATGCGGCGAACGGCACGGACACAAGCGGAGCAAACGCAAGCAATACGAACGCGGATACCGCAGACGAAAGCGGAACGACCACCGACGACGCGCGATCGGCGCGATCGGAACGACACCCACGCACGGTGCGTCTGCGCGAATACGCGGACCACGGCTGGATCGCCGGCTGCCCGTTCTGCCAGACGAACCTGCTGAGCATGGCACGGCGCGAGGGATTCGAGCCGAACATCACGTACTGCGTGGACGACTACGCGACCACGCAGAGCCTCGTCGCGATCAGCACCAGCGTGTCGATCGTCTCGCGGCTCGCGTCGATGGCGCCCCTGCCGCCGAATCTTGAGCTGCTGCCGATCGACGACCCGTACGCGAGGCGCGGCATCGGCATCATCACGCGCCGCGGCGACGACCGGCCCGCCGTGCGCACGCTCGCGGACGAACTGCGCTGGGCCGCCGCTCCCCTGCTTGAACACTGACCTCACCCCAAGCCATTCGTTTGCTTATGGGTCGTCTAAGCGACATGCGGCGTTCGCGGCTTTCGCAGCACCATGCCGAAGCGCGAGAGTAGAGGCATGGATTATGTGAAGGACATCATCGGATTCGACGCCCAGGCCATCGACGCACTCACCGCGGACAAGCTCGCGCAAAGCGGCAGCGACAAGTGGTCGCGCTACCCGGGTTGCGTGGGCGCATTCATCGCGGAAATGGATTTCGGCCTCGCGCCGTGCATCCAGCGCGCCATCGACCGCGCGGTGCAGGGCTGCGCGCTCGGCTACATCCCGACGCCGTGGAAGCGCCACGTCGCCAAGGCGTGCGCCGACTGGCAGCGGTTGCGCTACGGCTGGAACGTGGACCCGGAGCAGGTGCGCGTCGTGCCGGACGTGGTCGAGGCGTTTGAAATTTTCCTGCGCGAGATCGTCGGTCACGGCAATCGCGTGATCGTGCCGACGCCCGCATACATGCCGTTCCTGAGCCTGCCGCGATTGTATGACGTCGAGTTGGTCGAGATTCCGATGCTGCGCGTCGACGGCCGCAATGCCGGTTGCACGACCGGCTGCGGCGACGGTCGGGCCGACGGCGACTGGCTGTTCGACTTCGATGCGATCGAGGCCGCGTTCCGCGACGGCTGCCGCGCGTTCGTGCTGTGCAATCCGCACAATCCGATCGGCAAGGTCTACACGACCGACGAAATGCTGCGGCTGTCCGCGCTGTGCGAACGGTACAACGTGCGCGTCTTCTCCGACGAGATTCACGCGCCGTTCGTGTTCGACGATCACCGCCACGTCCCGTTCGCGGCGATCAACGAGATGACTGCGCGGCAGGCGTTCACCGCCACGTCCGCGTCGAAGTCGTTCAACATTCCGGGCACGAAGTGCGCGCAGGTGATCCTGACGAACCCCGACGACGTTCGCATGTGGACGGACCGCTGCGAATGGTCGGAGCATCAGACCGCCACGATTGGCGCGATCGCGTCCACGGCCGCCTATGAGGAGGGCGGACTGTGGTTCGACGAGGTGCTCAAGTACGTCAAGCGCAACGCCGAGCTGGTCGACGAGCGCATGCGCCGCGATTTCCCCGGAGTTGGCTACGTCAAACCGCAGGGCACGTACATCGCGTGGCTTGATTTCAACGGGCTGGGCATCGCGGATCCGGCCGCGTATTTCCTTGAGCATGCGGGCGTGGCGCTGACCGACGGCCGCGAGTGCGGTGCGGTGGGCGCAGGCTGCGTGCGCATGAATTTCGCCATGCCGCATCCGCTGCTCGAACGATGCCTCGACCAGATGCGCGACGCGCTCGCCGCGGACGGCCTGCTGCCGGCAGGTGCCATGGCCCCGACCGCGTTGGCTTCGGCCGGACTGACTCGAGCCGATATGCGCGACGCCGCGTGACATCGCCTGCATGCCCCGCACCCATGCGTGACATTGGCGCTATAAGACCCCGGGCTGCTGGTGTCAATGTCACGGCAATCACCCGTTTTGCGTGACATCGGCACCAGTAGCCCAAACGAACTGGGCTCAATGCCACGCATGTTGCCCATCTTGCGTGACATTGAGCCCGGCAGCCCGAGCAAACCAGGAGCAATGTCACGCCAATTACTTGCATTGTGTGACATCGGCACCAGTCCCCTGTCACACAGCAATCGCTAGCGGCGGGTGGATTCGCGTTTGACGAGTTCCCATGCGGCCGTGAGCCGCTGGGGCGCGTCTGGGAAGGCGAGGCCGTCACCGGCATTGTCGCCCGCGTCGCCCGCCGCGTCGATTCCCACGCCGCCGACGTTCGCGTTGATGCGGTCGATGAGCAGGTCAAGCGTCCGGCGCGCCAGATCGTCGAGGTCGGTGCGCACGGTGGTCAGGGACGGGACCGCGTATTCGCTTTCGGTGACACCGTCGAAGCCGACGAGTGCAATGTCGTCGGGCACGCGCACGCCGCGGTCGGCAAGGCCGCGCATGAAGCTGATCGCGATCGTGTCGGTCATGCAGAACACGCCGTCGGCGTCGCGATAGTCGTCGGAGTCGAGCAGACGGTACGCGGCTTCGCGTGCGGGGATCGGATCCCAATGCTCCAACGGCAGGAAGTTGCTCGCGTCCACGTCCACGCCGGCCTCCTCGAACGCGCGCAGGCAGCCGGTCATGCGTCGGCCGACCACACTGGAGGCCATCTTGTCGTCGAGCAGCATGTCGTAGGACGGGCCGACCACCACCACGTGCTTGCAACCGATGTCGATCAGGTGGCGCACGGCCGCAGCGGAGCCGTCCTCGCAGGCGGTGTTCACCGAGTCGAACACCGGGTCGGGGGAAATGTCGTCGAGCAGCACCATCGGCTTGCCGTGCGAGAGCGCGCGCAGTTCCTCGTCGGAGACCTGTCCTGGGCTGAAGATCATGCCGTCGCACAGCTGGCTGGTGACCTTCTGCAGGATCATGATTTCGTCGTCCTTGGAACCGGACGTCTGCTGCACGATCGGCTGGTAGCCGCGACGCGCGATTTCGCGCGACATGGCCGCGCTCATTTCGGAAGGATATGGGCGGTCAAGTTCGTAGATCGCCACGCCAATGATGCCGCTGCGGCCGGAGCGCAGGGACCGTGCCGATATGTTCGCGTTGTAGTGCAGCTTTTGCGCGGCCTGGCGAATTTTCTCCGCCGTGGCCGCGGCGATGCGCGGATCACCGCGCAGCGCGTAGGAAACCGTCGCCCTAGAAACACCCGCCGCCTTTGCGACGTCGCTCATTGTGACCATAACATCCTTCCGACAACGAGCTTGCGATAGGCACTACTTTACATGCCCGACTGGTTAAATCGTGTCAATGCTCGTGTCCATGCGCGCAATGCGGACACGTCCGGCCGACGGACCGTCGATCCAACAAAAATTCCGCCAGTTCGGCGGCAAACGGTCGCACCATTTCTCGGCTGGTTCATCGCACGCCGCGCGTGCCCCGCCGGAACCACAGCCGGAAACCCGACTCCGAATCCGACGGCCGGCATCCCGAACCGGGATCAGCCGAGCAGGGCGAGCAGATCTTCCTTGGTGAGCGAGGCGACGGACGTGCCGGACGCGGTGGCCGCGGCATCCACGAACCGGCTGGCGAGGTCTGTTTTGGCATGCTGCAGGTTGATGATGCGCTCCTCGATCGTGTCCTTGGCGACGATCTGGTACACGTTCACGTCCTGCGTCTGCCCGATGCGGTGCGCACGGTCGGTGGCCTGGTTCTGCGCGGCCGCGTTCCACCATGGGTCGGCGTGCACGACCACGCACGCGCCGGTCAGGTTCAGGCCCGTGTTGCCGGCCTTGAGCGAGATGAGGAACACCGGGGTCTCGTCCTGATTGAACCGGTCGACCAGTTCGACGCGCTGCTTTTTGGGCGTGGCGCCGGTGATCATGTCGTATTCGACGCCGGCCGCGTGCAGCCGTTCGGCGATCAGGTCGAGATAGCTGGTGAACTGCGAGAAGATGAGCATCTTCTTGCCCGCGTCTCGGCACGAGTCGACGAGTTCGGCGATCGCGTCGAGCTTGGCCGACGTGGCTTTCTTCGACGGGCGACCCAGTTTGCGGGCGGTTCCGTCGACCGGCCCGACCTGCGCGGTCTGCCCGGCGTGTACGGTCTGCCCGGCCGGCGCGAGATCGCTCGCAGCAGACGCACCGGACACCGCCTCCACGCCCGCCCCGGCGTTCTCCCCCGCGTTCTCGTAGATGAGCCGCGGATCGCAGCACACCTGCCGCAGCCGGGTCAGCTGCGCGAGGATCTGGATCTTGCCCGTGTTGAAGTCCTCGGGCTTCTGTTTGAGCACGACCGCCCGCAGCTGCTGTTCGAGCGCGGCGTACAGCTTGCGCTGTTCGCCTTCCAACTGCACAGTGATCACGTTTTCGATCTTGTCGGGCAGATCCTTGAGCACCTGCGACTTGAGCCTGCGCAGGATGAACGGCCCGACAAACGCCTGCAGCTTGCCCTGCGCGCGGCCGTCGCCGCTCAGGATCGGCATTTCGAACCGTTCGCGGAAGTGCGCGTAGCGGCCGAGGATGCCGGGCATGAGGAAGTCGAAGATGCTCCACAGTTCGCTCAGGCGATTTTCGATCGGGGTACCGGTGAGCGCGAACCGGTGCCGTGCGTTGATTCGCCGCACGGCCTTGGACGCCTTGGTGGCCGCGTTCTTGATGTACTGGGCCTCGTCGAGCGCCATGCAGAAGAACTCGACGCCCTCATAGTCGTCGACGTCGCGCCGCAGCAGATCGTAGGAGGTGACCAGCAGGTCGGGCACAGTGGGAGCAGCCGAGGTATCCGAGGCGCCAGCAAAGCGCATTCCGGCAACCGATCCGGTCGGACTAGTTGCACCGCCGGCCGGATCAGCCGCATCACCGGTCACGACAACGGACTCGCCCGCATCAGCCGCATCGGCCGCGTTCGCCGCCGTAACATTCGCATCGTTCACCCCTGCATGCGCCTGCACCATCCGAATGCGGTCGAGCAGCGCGCGCCGCACCGCCTTGCCGCCAGCGACGGTTTCCACGCGCAGGCCGGGAGCGAACTTGGCCGCTTCGGCCGCCCAATTGTACACGAGCGACGCCGGGCACACGATCAGGCTTGGCTGCTGCGCCGCGCGCGATTCGCCTTGCCGGGCAAGCAAGAACGAGAGCAACTGCACCGACTTGCCTAAGCCCATCTCGTCGGCGAGGATGCCGCCGAATCCCTTGTCGCACACCGCGTTGAGCCAGCGGAATCCTTCGGTCTGATACGGTCGCAGCACGTTCGCGAGCGAGTCCGGCACGTGGTACGTGGCGGGATCGATCACACGTAGACCGTTCAGGTACGTGCGGAAACCGTCGTCCTTGTCCGCATCGTCCACCTCGTGGTCAAGATAGTACGACTCGTACGCGGGCACTTCGACCGAGCCTTGTTCGAATTCGGCCGGATCGACGCCGAGGTCGGCGGACAGTTCGTCAACGGCGGACGTGTCGACGTTACGCAGGTCGACGAACGCGCCGTTGCCGAGCCGATGGAACCGGCGCTTTCTGCGATACGCGGCGAGCAAGGCGGGCACGTCGGCCGGGTCGATTTCGTCGGCGATCGGCGAAATGCGCACCAGATCGGATTTGACGGACAGGCCGAACTTGATGGTGGGCCGCGGCATGGCGGTCATGCCGTCGAACGCGGGGGTCGCGTACACGTCACCTAGCCCGCGGAACACGGCAAGGCCCTCGGTGAGCAGCTTGTAGATCGCCTCGTCGTCATCGTCGGGCAACAGCGCGACGGAGCCGGCCGGACGCGGGAAGTAGTGCAGCACCGCCTCGACGGCGAGCCGTTCCGTGTCCTTGTCGCGCCGCGCGTCGGCGGGGGTGCGTCCGATGCCGTCGAAGACGCGGAACATGTCGGCGCCGTAGTAGGCGCGCGCATCGCAGGAAATGCCGTGCTGGTCGCGGTCGAAGTAGAACGCGATGCGGCAGGGCACGCGCATGAGCCGGCGCAGCGAGTCGGGCACGTCGATGGACAGCGCTCGTTCGCTGGCATCACCGGTCGCCCCCGTCTTTTTGCTAACGCTTTCATAATTATTTTGTACCGACGTATCGTCGAGGGGCTCATCGTCGGCACGATCGCCGGCTGGTTCCTCCTCGGACCGGGCCGCCGCCGGGGACGCGAACTCGGGCAGCACGGTGCGCGCGAACAGGTCGGCGTCGTTCGCGTTCAGCATCATCGTCGACTGATCGTTGTCGCCGCACAGCAGTTTCAGCAGTTCGCGACGATCGGCCGAAATATCGCCGCAACGGTAGATCACCGCCGGCCGCGCATCACCGTATTCCCGGGAAAACGCGGCGGCCTGAGCTCCGAGCGCGCGGGACGCGGCGCTCGCATTCGACAGCGCGGCATCGTCGGCCGCGATCACAGCCCGCGACAACGGACGCACGATCATATACGTCGACGATTCGCCGGCGACGACCGCCTCCAGACATTGCGTATGGCGTATCGCATACCCGGTGACCGTCGGTTCCACGTTCGCGGCATCGGCTCCCGGCATGCCCGGCAGCATACGTTGTCCAGTCGCCGGGCGATCAGTCACCGGCACAATCGACAGACCGAAATCCGGTTCGCCGACAACCACGCGGGTCGGCAGCGACGGCAGCAGGAATCGCGCACCCGGCGCATAGTCGAGCGTATCGTCCGTGCCGACGTACAGGTCGAGCAGCTCGGCGATCTCATCCTCGGACAGTCGCAGCTCCGAATCATCCGATTTGCGCCAATAGTACGAACGATACGAATCGCCACCGTTCACGCTCGCCCGAATGCGCAGCGCGCGACCGGCAAGATCGAGCACGCGCCGCGAACGTTCGTCGAACGCCTCGCGCGTATGCACGAACGCGAGCCTCTTGCCGTACGACACGAATTCGCGGTCGCGCACGGCCTGCAGCAGGCCGGCGATGTTTTTCACCACGTACGAAACGGACGTGCCGTGCACCACGATGCGCAGTTTGACGCCCCATCCGTCACCCTGCTCCGCGATACTCACGCGCAGCCCGATACTGTTCGCCGGCATGGTGCGAACAGCCTGCGAACCATTGCCGTCAGCAGTGCCGCCCGCGTCGGCAATGCTGCTGATCTCCTTGAGCAGGCCGAGCTGGCGATCCTTCGACTCCCGAGCCAATGCGTCGTCGCGCTGCCGCATGAACAGCGACAGCGCGCGCGACGTGGCCGCCGACGCCTTGCGTTCGACCTCGTCCGCGGCGGAACCGGGGATGCTGCGGAACTCGTACGCGGCCTGGTTGTAGTGCATGATCAGCGCGACGACGTGCTTGCAGTAGCCGCTGGTCGAACGGTTGAACGCGGGGCAGGTGCAGTGCGCCTTGATGACGTCGTGGGCGCGCGTGTCGATATCAGCCCAGACGCGATAGTCGTCCGACGATTCGTACGTGCTGACAACCAACGCGGCCAGCTCGATGCCCTGCTTGATCGGCGCGCTCGTGCATTCGTGCATGCGGCCGGAGTCGACGATGTCCTGGGCGCGCCAGTACGCGTTGCCGGCGAGATGCTGGAGGCGCTTGTCCGGGACCACAGCATTGAGGGAGCGCGAACCGCCGTACGTGACGCCGGAATCCTCGCCGTAGTCGTCGTAATCGTCGTAATCGTCGTAATCGTCCTCGTCGTCATCATCGACGTCGCTCGTGCCACGGCGGTCTCCGTACAAGCCGAGGAACTTCGCGATGTCCCGGTACGAGGGCCTGTCCTTGCGCGAACCAAAACCCATATCGGCCCCTTCCATGCCCGTCTCTGTTCTGTCTGCCGTCGGCCACTGCCTTTCGACAGTAACACCTATCTTCCATAACCGGACAAAAACAAAGCCCCCTTCGTCAGAAGGGGGCTGGAGGAAAAGGCATCCAATACGTTACCGCACGCAATGCAATGGGTTCTGACTACCCCTCAGCCACTTCGTGACAGCTCCCCTGACAAGGGGAGCCGAGAAAAAGGGCTGCGGCGAGGCCTGGCATTGTCTTCACTCGACTCTCGTCTCGTTCAGGCCGGGCCGGTGGACAGTCCACAGGACTGTCCACCGCCGAACGCGACGCTGCGCTAGTCGCGATCGGCGATCGGACCCGGCCATGCCGGTTCGTTCTCCGGCTCACGGGCGGAGGCGATGGTCTCCTCCGGCCAGTGCTTGGCGGGGATGGTCTTGGGCTTGAACGGGAACTTCTCGGCGCGCATCTTCTCGTACGCGGCGATGTCGTCCTCGTGCTGGAGCGTCAGGTCGATGTCGTCGTAGCCGTTCATCAGACGCCAGCGCACGTAGTCGTTCACCTCGAACGGCAGCGTCACGTCGCCGCAGGTCACGGTGCGGTCCTCGAGCGAGACGGTCATCGTGCGGCCCGGCTCCTCCTCGAGCAGCTTCCACAGCAGCTCAACGGACTCCTGCGGCATGATCGCCGCCAGCACACCGTTCTTGGCGGTGTTGCCGTAGAAGATGTCGGCGAAGCGCGGCGCGATGACCACGCGGAAACCGTAGTCATGCAGCGCCCACACGGCGTGCTCGCGCGAGGAGCCGATGCCGAAGTCCGGTCCGGCGACCAGAATCTGGCCTTTCGCATACTCGGGCTTGTTGAGCACGAAGTCCGGGTTGCGGCGCCATGCGTAGAACAGCGCGTCATCGAAGCCGGTCTTGGTGACGCGCTTCAAAAACACGGCCGGAATGATCTGGTCAGTGTCGACGTTGGAGCGGCGCAGCGGCACGCCCACGCCGGTCAACGTGGTGAGTTTTTCCATACGTTTTCTCTTTCTGATGCCCTCTGCTAAGGGCTGACAAGCTTGTGTTACAACGAACAGCGATAGTCTCGCATATCATGTGCCATTTCGAGCGACGCGAAGCGGAGTCGAGAAATCCGTCACGGTAACGAACCGTCGATAGATTTCTCCGTTCGCTTCGCTCAGTCGAAATGACACCGTCATGTAGCGGATTGTGTCACAGGTCGGCCGGCGACGAGATCGTGCCGCGGATGGCGGTGGCGGCGGCGACCTGCGGCGAGGCGAGGTGCGTGCGCGAACCCTTGCCCTGACGGCCTTCGAAGTTGCGGTTCGACGTCGAGATCGAACGCTCGTCGGGCACGAGCTTGTCGGGGTTCATGCCGAGACACATCGAGCAGCCGGCGTTGCGCCATTCCGCACCGAAGTCCTTGAAGATCTTGTCAAGCCCTTCCTTCTCGGCCTGCAGGCGCACGCGCGACGAGGCCGGCACGACGAGCACGCGGTGGATCGACTTGGCCTTGTGGTGGCCCTTCATGATCGCCGCAGCCGCGCGCAGGTCGTCGATGCGACCGTTCGTGCACGAGCCGATGAACACGGTGTCGACCGGGATGCTCTTGATCGGCGTGCCCGGCTCGAGATCCATGTACTTGAGCGCGCGTTCGGCGGCGGCGCGCTTGGTCGCGTCCGCGATCTCGCCCGGCACCGGCACGTTCGCTGTGATCGGCAGACCTTGGCCGGGGTTGGTACCCCACGTCACGTACGGTCCAAGCTTGGTCGCGTCGATGTCTACGACCTTGTCGAATACGGCGTCATCGTCGGTCTTGAGCGTCTTCCAGTACTCGACGGCCTTATCCCACATCTCGCCTTCCGGCGCGTGCGGACGGCCCTTGAGATACTCGAACGTCGTCTCGTCGGGCGCGATCATGCCGGCTCGCGCGCCGGCTTCGATCGACATGTTGCAGATCGTCATGCGCTCGTCCATGCTCATCTTGCGGATCGCGTCGCCGCGGTACTCGATCACGTGGCCCTGGCCGCCGCCGGTGCCGATCTTCGCGATGATCGCGAGGATGACGTCCTTGGCAGTCGCGTCGGCCGGCAGCTCGCCGTTGACATTGATCGCCATGGTCTTGAACGGCTTGAGCGAGAGCGTCTGCGTCGCCATCACATGCTCGACTTCGGACGTGCCGATGCCGAACGCGAGCGCGCCGAACGCGCCGTGCGTCGAGGTGTGCGAGTCGCCGCACACGATCGTCATGCCCGGCTGCGTCAGGCCGAGGATCGGCGCGAACGCGTGCACGATGCCCTGATCGGCGTCGCCCAGCGGATGCAGGCGCACGCCGAACTCCTTGCAGTTCTTTTCGAGCGTGCTCAGCTGCAGTGCGCTCGTCTTGTCCGGGTTCGGACGGTCGATGTCGACGGTCGGCGTGTTGTGGTCCTCAGTGGCGATGAGCTGGTCCACGTGGCGCGGCTTGCGTCCGGCCAGTCGGAGGCCCTCGAACGCCTGCGGGCTGGTGACTTCGTGCATGAGCATCAGGTCGATGTACAGCAAGTCGGGTGCGCCATCGCTGCCCTTGCGTACCAAATGATCGGCCCAGACCTTTTCGGCCAGTGTCGTTCCCATTCGGAATTCCTCCTAATTTTTTCTCGCGAGGTCTTGTACTCTCGCGTCCTTCGTGGTATATAGCCTATGGTTCGAGCCCGGGGAAACGGCCTGCAAGGCCGGTATATGAGATACGTCACGAACACCGGGACATGCCCGTCGCCCGTCGCTGTCGCGAATTACAACACGGGCACGGATTCCGCGTTTTGCGTTTCACTATGTGAGATGGCATAATCGACCACTATGACTTCCTCCAACGCAGACAGCAGCATGCCCAGCGAGCCGAACGCGCCGCTGAACGAGCTTAACGAACCGGCCGACCGCATGGACGCCGTCGACGCGACCGACGCGACGGAATCGGACGCCGACGCGACCGACGCTTCGGCGAACGACGGCGAAATCCACTCCGGCGTCGGCGTGCTCGACAAAACCGTGAAAATCCTCGACGCGCTCGAGTCCGGACCGGCCACGCTCGGCCAGCTGGTCGCCGCGACCGGCCTGGCGCGCCCGACCGCGCACCGTCTCGCCATCGCGCTCGAACGCCATCGTTTCGTGCTGCGCGACCAGCACAGCCGTTTCGCGCTCGGCTCGCGTTTCGCCGAACTGGCCGCGGCCGCCGGCGAGGACCGACTGCTCACCGCGGCCGGCCCGATCCTGCAGACGCTGCTCGATCGCACCGGCGAATCCGCGCAGATCTACCGCCGTCAGGGCGACCAGCGCGTGTGCATCGCCGCCGTGGAACGCGCGTCCGGCCTGCGCGATTCGATTCCGGTTGGCGCGATGCTGTCGATGGAGGCCGGTTCGGCCGCGCAGATCCTGCTCGCGTGGGAGGATTCCGACCGCATGCATCAGGGCCTGCGCCACGCGAAATTCAGCGCCGCCAAGCTCGCCGCCGTACGCAAACGCGGCTGGAGCGAGTCGGTAAACGAACGCGAGGAGGGCGTGTGCTCGATCTCCGCGCCGATCCGCAACGCGTCCGGCCAGGTGATCGCCGCAATCTCGATCTCCGGCCCGTCCGGCCGTATGGGCAACGCGCCCGGCCGCCGTTACGCGCCGCTCGTCATGGCCGCCGGCAAGTATCTCACCGACGCGCTCATCAAGGCGTCGTCCGGCCGCTGAGTTCCTGAGTCCACGCCGTTGAACGGCGCCTCATGCCGCCAATACGCGAAGAGCCCCCTCACCTTGAGGGGGCTCTTGTCATATGCGATCAGTGCCGATCAGCACTGACGGCAGTCAGCGTTCCGACGAACAGTCCAGTGAACTGTTCGTAGCCGGAGCAACATCAGTTGCGACGCGCTGAACACAGCACGCTGACGACAGTCAGCGTTCCGACGAACAGTCCAGTGAACTGTTCGTAGCCGGAGCAACATCAGTTGCGACGCGCTGAACACAGCACGCTGACGACAGTCAGCGTTCCGATCGATTGACGGCGGAAATAATCGCCTTGAGCGAGCTGGTAATGATCGAGGAGTCGATGCCGACACCCCAGATGATCTGGCTTTCCGCATCCTCGCCGACCTGCGCCTCGACGTACGAAGCGGCCATCGCGTCGGTGCCGACGGACATCGTATGCTCGACGTAGTCCATCACCGACACTTCGATGCCAAGGTTCGAGATCGCGTTGATGAACGCGGCGATCGGGCCGTTACCAATGCCCGACAGCTCGCGCACGACCGGTTCGGAGGCGTTCGAAGCGCCAGCGCCGCGATCGAGCAATTTCGCCTTGAGCACGGTGTCCGAACCGTCCTCGCCGGACGAGACCGACACCTTGAGTAGCTTGAGACGACCCCACTGCTCGAGGCTTTCGTCGCGAGTGTCGCCCACGACCGCGCCGGCCGCCGTGGCGCCCGACTCCTCGACCGGCAGGTACTCGTCCTTGAACAGGCGCCAGATGTCCTCGTCCTTGACTTCCTTCTTGGTCTCGTCCGCGTACTTCTGCACGATCTTCTCGAACTCGATCTGCAGGCGCTTCGGCAGGTCGAGGTTGTGGTTCGTCTTGAGCAGGTAGGCCATGCCACCCTTGCCGGACTGCGAGTTGACGCGGATGATCGCCTCGTACGTGCGGCCGATGTCCTTCGGATCGATCGGCAGGTACGGCACGAGCCACACGAAGCTGTCGAGATCGGCGCCGGCACGGTCGGCCGCCATCTGGCGCGCTTCGAGGCCCTTCTTGATCGCGTCCTGATGCGAACCGGAGAACGCGGTGAACACGAAGTTGCCCGCGTACGGGTGACGCTCGGAGATCTTGATCTGGTTGCAGTATTCGACCGTCTTGCGGATCTCCGGCACGTTCGAATAGTCGATCTGCGGGTCGATGCCCTGCGTGAGCAGGTTCAGGCCGAGCGTGACGAGATCGACGTTGCCGGTGCGCTCGCCGTTGCCGAGCAGGCAGCCTTCGACGCGGTCCGCGCCGGCCAGCATCGCCAGTTCGGTGGCGGCCACGCCCATGCCCTCGTCGTTGTGCGGATGGAGGCTCAGCACGATCGAGTCGCGGTCGGTCAGGTTGTTGGACACGTACTCGACTTCGTCCGCGAAAACGTTCGGCGTGGTCATTTCGACCGTGGCCGGCAGGTTGATGATCATCTTGTGCTCGGGTGTCGGCTTGATGACGTCGATGACCGCGTTGCACACCTCGACCGCGTACTCGGGCTCGGTGCCGGTGAACGATTCGGGGCTGTACTCGTAGTACAGGTCGATGCCCTTGGCCTCGCCCTCAAGCTCCTTGCACAGCTCGGCCGCGTCGGTGGCGAGCTTCTTGATGCCGGCCTTGTCCTTGCGGAACACAACCTCGCGCTGCAGCACGGAAACGGAGTTGTAGAAGTGCACGACCGCGCGCTTGGCGCCCTTGAGGCACTCGTACGTCTTGCGGATCAGGTGCTCGCGGGCCTGGGTGAGCACGACGATGGTCACGTCGTCCGGGATCAGCTCGCGCTCGATGAGCATGCGGATGAAGTCATAATCGGTTTCGGACGCGGACGGGAAACCGACCTCGATCTCCTTGAATCCGAGCGAAACCAGCAGGTTCCAGAAGCGCAGCTTGCGCTCGGAATCCATCGGGTTGACAAGCGCCTGGTTGCCGTCGCGCAGGTCGACCGAGCACCAGCGCGGGGCGCGCTCGAGACGCTTGCCCGGCCACGTGCGCTGCGGATAGTCGAACGGCACCTGCTTGTCGTAGGCGACGTACTTGGTGTACGGCATCTTGCTCGGCTTCTGCGGGTCGCCGATGAATCGCGCCGGAGGCAGCAGCGGGTCGTTGTTCCCTCCGTTGGACGCTGCGGCGACCGCCGCAAGATCAAATACCGATGATTGATCCTGACCCATCTCTCCTCCTTTTCTTTGGAATTTGCGCCGGTGGTTCAGCCCGGCCGCATCGTTTACGCGTACGTAACATGTACAACCTTTCATCTTACCGGCCTTGTCCGCGCAAATCGCCGCGATTCCGGCATTCGGAGCGCATTCGGGACACGCAAGGTGAACCGCGCGCGACGCAAACGTGCGGTTCCCGCGCAGATCGCACGCATCGCACGGCGCACGGACTCGTGGCACGGTTCAATGGAACGCATGACACGCTCCCCCAAAACCCAGCAATCGCCGACCGCGCGCACCCCGTTGCGCTTCCGCCGCGACGGCAGCTTCCGTATCCTGCAAATGGCCGACATCCAGGACGGCCCGAACGTCAAGCCCGATACGATCCGCATGATCGAGGCCGCGATCAAGGCCGCCGATCCCGACCTGATCGTGTTCACCGGCGACCAGATCCGCGGCTACGATCCGGCGTACATCGACACGTTCCTGCGCCGCCGCGGCGAGAACCCGGGCGCGAAGGTGCGCCTCGTCACCGAGGTCGAGGCGAAGCTACAGGGCATCAAACGGCGCATCGCGGCCCGGCGCAACCCCGATCTTCCGCCGTCCGAGGACGTCGTCACGCTCGACGACCTGCTCGACGACACCCGGCAGAAGGTGCGCGACACGTTCAGCGCGTTCCTGTCCCCCGCGATCAAGGCCGGCGTGCCGTTCGCCGCGACGTACGGCAATCACGACTTCCAGTGCGGCATCCTCGCCGACGAACAGGACGACATCTACCGCGAATATCCGGGCTGCATGAATCCGGCGCCCGGCACGAGCGAGCTCGCTATCGAGCCGGGAACGTTCGCACTGCCGATCGAATCGTCCGACGGGTCCGGCCGCGTCGCGATGAGCGTGACGCTGGTCAACTCCGGCGACTACGCGGGCAAGCCGGAGGAAAACGACGCGCAGTATCCGCGTTACGTCGCCAATTCGCGCGGGCTCGACCTGGCCGACTCCGACGGATACGGCACGCCGAGCGACAAGGCGGTCGCGTGGCTGGGCGACGTGCAGCGCTCGCTGGCGACGCGCAACGGCGACGGCAAACCGGTGCCCACGATCGCATTCCAGCACATCCCGCCGCAGGAGTTCTACGACTGCCTCAAGGAAGTGCCCGCGTGGACGCCGAACGCGGTGGAGGGAGCGCGCAACTACGCGGGCCACTGCTACGTGCTCAACCACGAGGTGTGCCGGCCGGGCTCGCGTCTCGGCGAGGCGATCGGCTGCGCTGACGACAACGTGGGCGAAGTGGATGCGATGCGTCGCGCGGGCGGCTATTTCGCGCTGTTCTGCGGCCATGACCACAAGAATTCGTTTGTGGGGCACGTCGACGGCATCGATCTCGGCTACGCGCCGACCTGCGGCTTCGAATGCTACGGGCCGAAGTCGCGCTACCGCGGCGTGCGTCTGTTCGAGTTCCGCGAGGACGCGCCGCAGCTGTACGTGACGCGCATGCTCACGTGGGGCGAGCTGGTCGGCCGCTACTCGGGCAACGAACTGCGCGTGTTCTTCGAAGATCACTGTGTGACCGGCGCGGTGAGCCTGCGCAACGAACTGCGCCGTCCGCAGGTGTTTGCCGGCGTCGCGATCGGCACGACGGCCGCGTTCGCCGCGATCGTGCATGCTGCGGTCAGACAGGTCAGACAGGTCAAGCGCTGACGGTTGTGCCCGGGCAGCGGCCGTGGCGGCTGTTGCCCGGGCACGTCTGTACATGTCCTGTTATGTCGTGGTATGATGAAAGTTGTCAGATGTCTGATAACTCAGCGCAGAGCCGTTCACGCCTGACCGGCACGTCCCGCAAGGCGGACGGCGATTCGCCGCAGTCAGCACCGGACGCCGCTCATCCGGCAAACCCGCACCCCTGTCGGAGCGAAAAGTATCGCAATAGGAGCAAAACCTAGTCGTGCGTTGTGTTTGCGCACTATTGTGATGCACAGGACCCGCCGGGGGAACGGTGGTACCGAATGCGACACACCAACGACAACGTCGCACCCCGCAAGGGCAAACAAGACAAGGAGCGTATCATGAGCAACCCATCCGGTTCGGCCGCACTTGAGACGCCGAACCAGAACGGGAACCGAGTCCAGATACCGGGCGATGAAATCCCAGACGACTACACCCAGCAGGAATTGGCGATGCTGGCCCGTCTATCGCTGCAACACACGCCTACTGTCTCCGCGCGCAGCCGTTGCGACGAGACGATGGACGCCATCAAATCCTATATCCTGCACGAGCATCTGCAGCCCGGCGACGTGCTGCCGACCGAAGCGCAGTTGTGCGACACGATCGGCGCCTCCCGATCCTCGGTGCGCGAGGCCGTGCGCAAGCTCGAGGCGCTGAACATCGTCAAGGTGGAGCACGGCAAGGGCACATTCGTCGGGTCACTGTCCCTGGACCCGATGGTGGAGACACTCGCCTTCCGGTCGATGGTGTCCGTGGGCAAGAACTTCGCCGACCTGCAGGACGTGGTCCAGCTGCGCCGGTTCCTGGACCTCGGCTGCGCCGACGAGGTGGTAGCCTCCCTGGCGAACAGCGAGCAGCCCCATCTCATGAAGCTCGCCGACTCCATGACCGCCACCGCGAAGGACGGCAAAACCTTCCTCGCGCTGGATATCGACTTCCACATGGGCATTCTCGACTCGATCGGCAACACCATCGTCAAGCAGATGGTCCGGTCCCTCTGGCTCGTCCACATGGCGGTGCTCCCCCAGCTCGGACTGCCGGTGTCCAGCGAACTCGACCGCACCGCCTCGGCCCACCGCCGCATGCTCGACGCCGCGCTGGCGGGCGACATCGACGCGTATCGCCAGGCCGTCGTCGACCACTACGAGCCCATCGAATCCATCCTCAGACAGCGTATCGAAGACGGTAACGAGTAATCCTCCTGCTCTCTTCCACCGCTTTCATTCCTCGTCCAACGCATTCCACACGCATCAAAAAGGCGGGGTCGGTTCCGGGAACATTCCGGAACCGACCCCGCCTTCGCATTGGAGGAGAACAGGAAAGGAAAGAAACGAATACTGGCCGCCGAGCCGTCAATCCGGTCAGCGCCAGCGGTTTAGACTCAGTCGATTACGGTAGAAGCGCTCACCTCCTCGGCCGTGCGCACCGGTTCCAGGCCGCATTCGCGCAGCACGCGGGCCACGGCCTCCACGTTCGCACCCGTCAGCGCGCGCACCGGATTGGGCATCTGGTTGGTTTCGAACACGCCGAGCAGAGCCATGGCGGTCTTGAACGCGCCCACGCCGGCGCCGAAGCCGGAGACGCCGGAGGTGACGTTCACGATGTTCATCAACGCGGCGAGCCTGTCCTGCTCGGCGCGCACGGTGGCCCAGTCGCCGGCCTCATAGGCCTGCCACATGCGCACGTAGCCGGTGCATTCCACGTTGCCCAGACCCGGCACGCTGCCGTCGGCGCCGGCCATGTAGGCGCCGTCCACCACAACTTCCTGGCCGGTGAGCAGCACCAGCGGATGGCCGGCCTTGCGGTTGGCATCGCACAGGAAGCGGAAGGAGACGTCGTCGTTGGAGGAGTCCTTGACGCCGGCGAGCACGCCGTCGAGGCCGAGGCGGATGAGCAGGTCGCCCGGCAGCTTGACGTGCACGCATACAGGGATGTCGTAAGCGAACAGTGGCAGGTCCACGGCCTCGTGGATGAGGCGGAAGTGGTTCTCAATCTCGGGCAGTCCGCCGAGCGCATAGAACGGCGCGGTGGCCACGATGGCGTCGGCGCCGAGCTCGGCGGCCACTTTGGCGTGTTCGATGACGCGCTCGGTTTCCGTGTCGATGCAGCCGACCAGCACCGGCACGCGTCCGGCGGTGTATTCGATGGCGGCTTCGATGATCTCGCGGCGGCGGGCGTCGGTGCTGAAGGCCACCTCGCCGGAGGAGCCGAGGAAGAACAGGCCGTTCACGCCCGAGTCGATCAGACGGTCGACGGAGCGCTTGAAGCTGGCGCGGTCGAGTTGGCGGTCGGCGGTCAATGGGGTCACGACCGGAGGGATTACGCCGCGGAAAGTGGTGTTCATGATGGTTTCCTTATGTCTGTGTGTCTGTGGGGCTGGTTCGTCGGGAAAGGACGATGGATGGATTCGCGGGTCGGAATTGGACGGGGGAAGGCGATCGGATCTGCCGGATCGACCGGTCAGCCGGCGGCCGCATCGGCGGGAATCATCGATGATCCCGCCGGCTCGGCTGCCGGCGTGGCTACTGTGACCGGAAATCATATGCCCGGACGGGACCGGTACGCCGCCCAGGACGCCGCCCGGACGCTCAGATGCACTCCTCCGGCGTCGGGTGCAGCAGCGACGGCGCCGCACCCAACAGCAGTTTCGTGTAGTCGTCCTGCGGGTTATTCAGCACGTCCCGGGCCAGACCGTGCTCGACGATGGTGCCGTGGTTCATCACGACGATCTCGTCGGAGACGTAGCGGACCGTCTGGATATCGTGGCTGATGAACACCATCGACAAGCCGAGTGACTTCTTCAGATCGGACAGCAGGTTGAGGATCTGCGCGCGCACGGACACGTCCAGCGCGGAGGTCGGCTCGTCGGCGATGATCGCGTCTGGGTTGAGCGAGAGCGCGCGGGCGATGGCCACGCGCTGCCGCTGGCCGCCGGACAGCTGCCCCGGCAGCGCGTTGAGCGCGGACTTCGGCAGGCCGACCATGTCGATGAGTTCGTAGGCGCGCTTGCGGCGTGCCGCCGGATCGCCGAGCTTGTGCACCACGAGCGGGTCCATGAGCTGGTCCTGCACGCTCATGCGGGCGTTGAGCGCGGTGGCCGGGTCCTGGAAGACCACGGAGACTACGCGGCCGATGTCCATGCGCTCCTTGGCGGTGCGCTTGGTCACGTCCTGCCCCTTGAAGAACACGTGGCCGCCGGTGACGGACTGCAAGCCGCACATCACGTTGGCCGTAGTGGACTTGCCGCAGCCGGACTCGCCCACGATGCCGATCGTGCGTCCGGGCATGAGCTTGAGGTTCACCTTGTTGACCGCCGTCACCTTCTTGGGATGGAACAGCGTGCCTGCGCGCGTGGTGAACACGACTTCGGCGTCCCGCAGCTCGATGATCGGGGTTGCGCTGCCGTTGGCGTTGCTGGTGGTTGTGCTGCTCATCGCTGTGCTCCCTTCAGGGCTTCCGCAGCCTCCCGGGCGGCCACTTCCGGAGTGGGTGCGAACCAGTCGTAGGTGAATGCGGGCGCCGGCGAGGGCTCCGGGTCGTCCGGCAGACAGGCCACCATGTGCTGGGTGCCGGGCACGCGCTTCATGACCGGGTGGACGTCGAGTCCGCGGTCCGGGTGCGAGGAACGCGGCGCGAAGCGGTCACCCTTGGGGAAGTCGGCCGGCGAGGGCACGGTGCCGGGCACCTGATGGAGGCGTCCCTGTCCGGCCTCGATGGAGGTGACGGAGCCGAGCAGGCCGCGCGTGTACTCGTGGCGGGGATCGGTGAGGATCTCCTTGGTGGATGCCTGTTCGACGACCTGGCCGGCGTACATGACGGTCACCGAGTGGGCGACCTTGGCCACGAGCGCCAGATCATGGCTGACGAAGATCATCGCGAAGCCGAGCTTCTCGCGCAGCTCGTTGAGCAGGTCGATGACCTGCTTCTGCACGGTCACGTCGAGTGCGGTGGTCGGTTCGTCGGCGATGATGAGCTTCGGGTCGCGGGTCAGGGCCATGGCGATGAGCACGCGCTGGCGCTGGCCGCCGGACAGCTCGTGCGGATAGGATTCCAGCGTGCGCTTCGGGTCGAGGCCCACCAGTTCGAGCAGCTCCTCGGCGGTGCGGGTGCCGCCGCGCTTGGTCAGCTGCTTCATCTGCGCCTTGATGAGCATGGACGGGTTGAGGCTGGAGAGCGCGTCCTGATAGATCATGGCGATTTCGTGGCCGCGCAGGGCGTTGTGCTCCTTGGGGCTCATGCCCACGAGGTTCTTGCCGTCGAACAGGATTTCGCCGCTGATTTCGGCGCGCGGGTCGAGCAGGCCCATGATGGCCAGCGAGGTGATGGACTTGCCGCAGCCGGACTCGCCCACCAGGCCCATGGTTTGTCCGGCGCGCACGGCGAAGGACAGGTGGTCGACCACGTTCACGTCGCCGTGGCGCGGGAACTTGATGCACAGGTCGCGCACTTCGATGACCGGCTTGGCTTGGGACAGCGGGATGAAGCGGTCCTTGCGCTTGAGCTCGGCCTCGCGCAGCTGCGCGAGACGCTTGTCGAGGCTTTCCTTCTGAGCGGCGTAGGCGGCCACCGGGTCCACGAGCAGGCGGTCCTCCTTGCGGCTGAGCTCCCTGCCCTCCTCGCTCTGCTGGATGGGGGCGGTGGGGGCGGCCACCATGGCGTCGGTGATGCCTTCGGACAAGATGTTCAGGCACAGCACGGTGATCATGATCGCCAGGCCCGGGAACATGGCCTGCCACCAGTAGCCGTAGAGCACGCCGGCCTTGGCGGAGGACAGGATGTTGCCCCAGGTCGGGGTCGGTTCGGGGATGCCCGCGTTAATGAACGACAGGGACGCCTCGAACACGATCGCGTCGGCCACGGACAGCGTGGTGAACACCATGACGGGGGCGGCGATGTTGCGCGTGACGTGCTTGCAGAGGATCCACGGCGCGCGTGCGCCGGAGACGATCACCGCGCGCACGTAGTCCTTGCCGTATTCGCTGATGATGTTCGCGCGCACGATGCGGGCCACCTGCGGCACGTACAGCACGCCGATGGAGATGATGATGCCGATCATCGATTGGCCGAGGATGGAGACGAACACGGCGGCGAGCGCGATGGTCGGCACGGACATGACCACGTCGATCAGTCGCATGATAATTTCGGACACCCAGGTGCGCGAGACCGCGGCCACGGCACCGATGACGGAGCCGACGACGAGCGCGAACGCGATGGAGCTCAGGCCAATGACCAGCGAGTACCGTGCGCCGTAGATGACGCGGGAGAAGACGTCGCGGCCGAGGTTGTCGGTGCCGAACCAGTGGTCGGCGGTGGGTGCCTGATAGCTGAGGGTGATTTCGGTCGGGTTGTGCGGGGTCACGACGGACGCGAAGATCGCGGCCAGTGCGAGCACTGCGATGACGATGACGGAGATGCGCGTGCCGATGCTCATGCTCGACCAGCGCTTGACCCTGACTTTGGTATTGGGTTTGTTGAATTCGCGGGTTGCGTTGTTGCTTCCGAGCATCGTCACACCGTCCTGATTCGCGGGTTGATGAGGACATAGAGCAGGTCGACGATCACGTTGACCACCATGAAGGCCAGTGCCACGACCAGTGCCACGCCCTGCACGAGGGTCGGCTGGTTGTTGTTGATGCCGTCGAACATCGCAGTACCCATGCCGGGCAGTGCGAAGATGACCTCGATGACGATGGCGCCGCCCATGAGGTAGCCGATCTTCATGCCGAGCATGGTGACCGGGGTGATCAGCGCGTTGCGGAACACGTTGCGGGCCACGACCACGCGCTTGGGCACGCCGGCACCGATGGCAGTGCGCACGTAGTCCTTGTCGAGCTCCTCGACCATGGACGTGCGGATGATGCGGGTGAGCGAGCCGGCCACGGGCAGGCCGAGCGCGAAGCTGGGCATGGCCATGCGGGCCAGGTATCCGGCCGGGTCCTGGGTGAAGGCGGGCAGTTCGCCGGCGCCGGGCAGCCAGGCCATTTTGATCTGCAGCACGTAGATGAGCAGCACGCCGAGCCAGAAGGACGGGGTGGCGATGGCGATGATGGAGACCACGCGGATGGCCTGGTCGACCCACGTGTCGCGGTACAGGGCGGCCAGCACGCCGAAGATGACGGCAAAGACGATGGCGATGAGCAGGCCGATGAAGGTCAGCTGGAGGGTGATGGGGAATGCGGTGGCGATGCGGCCGCTCACCGGGTCCTTGTTGACGCCGTAGACGCCGAGATCGCCGCGCAGCAGCCCGCCGAGATAGGAGAAGAACTGCTCCCACCAGGGGCGGTCGAAGCCCATTTCGTGCCGGTAGGCGGCGAGCGCCTGCGGGGTGGCGTTTTCGCCGAGGGCGGCGACGGCCGGGTCGTATTGGGAGAAGGACATCAGGAAGTAGACCAGGAGGGTCACTCCGAATGCCATGAACGGCAGGGCGATCAGTCGTCTGCCGAGAAGGCGTAGCAGGTTGTTCAATGGGACTCCCTTGTCGGATTGTTCAAGACAGGTGGTTCAGGGTGGTTCATGATGGCTTGCAGAACGGTGCTCTATCGGGCTTAAACCGCTGCATTCCTTTTCCTCGGCTCCCCTTGTCAGGGGAGCTGTCACGAAGTGACTGAGGAATAGTCAGAACCCATCGTGTCAGGTCTGAAGACTAGTTCTGCAACGGCATGGCCCTCCCGTCTCGCGGACGTTCAATGGCCCGCGGGACGGGAGGGCCTTCGATGGCTGGCTACGGTGTCTGCCGGAGCGGCGCTATCGACTACTTGTTCAGCTCGGCGTTCACGAGGTTGATGCCGGTCGAACCGATCGCGTCGACACTCTTGAACACACCCTTCTTGAAGGCGGTGGTCGTCTGGCGGTGGAACAGCGGGTAGAGCGGGACCTCTTCGCTGAGCAGGTCGAAGCACTGGTTCCAGTAGCCTTGGCGGTCGTCGTCAGTGGAGGCGTCCAGCGCCTTGTCCATCAGCTCATGGAGCTGGGTGTAGCCTTCGGATCCGTTCCAGAAGGTGCGAGTCTTGGTCCAGGCGTTGTCGCCGTACCACCAGTTCATCAGCAGGTCGGGGTCGTTGCCGAACACGGACGGATCGCCGGGGGCGAGCACCATCGAGAAGTCGGCGCCTTCCTTGTCGGTGATGTTCGGGTAGAGGGCGGAGGACGCCATCGACTGGATGTCCACGTTCATGCCGATTTCGGCCAGATCGTTCTTGATCTGCGGGGCCAGCTGGGTGATCCAGGAGTGGTCGGTGGTGTAGAGGGTGAATTTGAGCTCGCCGGTCACGCCGGCTTCCTTGAGCAGTTCCTTGGCCTTCTCCACGTTCTTGGTGTAGACGTTGCTGGCCTTGTGGTAGTTCGAGAAGTTCTCGGGCAGGAAGCTGGTGGCCGCGGAGGCCTGTCCGGACATCTGGTTGTCGATGAGCTTCTGGGTGTCGATCGCGTAGAAGACGGCCTGACGGACTTCCTTCTTGTCGAACGGGGCCTTCTTGGTGTTGAACATGAGGAACGGCAGGTTGAAGCCCTGGACGGTTTCCAGTTCGGAACCGGAGGATTCGAGGGTCTTGAAGGCGTTGGCGGGCACCATTTCCATCACGTCCACCTTGCCGGCCTGCATGGCGGTGACGCGGGCAGTGTCGTCCACGGATACGTTCCACACCATGTGCGCGGCCTGGGCGGGGTGGTCGCCATTGTACTGGTCGTTCTTGTCGAACTTGACCTGCTGGTCGGTGATCTCCGTGTACTTCCACGGGCCGGAGCCGACCGGCTGCGCTTTGAGATCCTCGTCGCTCATGGAGGAGGGGACGATCTGGATGAGGGCGAGACGCTGCTTGAACATCGGGAACGCGCGGGTGAGCTTGAAGGTCACTTCGGTGTCGGACTTGGCCTCGGCGGATTCGATGAAGTCGAGCATGGAGATGTACAGGCTGTCCTCGGCGGTGGTGCGCTTGTAGGAGGAGACCACGTCGTCGGCGGTGACCGCGGTGCCGTCGGAGAACTTGGCTCCGTCGCGCAGCGTGACCACGTATTCAGTGTCGGACACCTGCTCCGGTTCGCCGGCGGCGAGCGCGTTGAACACGGAATAGTCCGTATAGTTGAGCGCGTACAGCGGTTCGGTCACGTGCCAGTTGCCGGCCATGGCGAGGGCGCTGGACGTGGTGGAGGGCGAGAAATCGCGGGTTGCGTATGCGACCTGCGCCGTGATGGTGTCGGTCACGGCCGTGCCGGTGCTCGCCTTGCCTTGGGTGGTACCGTTGCCGCCGCCGCATCCGGCGAGCAGCATGAGGCCCGCTACGGTCGCCGCCACGGCGGCCTTGAATTTTCCGGTCTTCCTGATCATTGGTTCTCCTCGTCGTTGAGTGCATGTAGGACCATCGTTCGAAACGAGACGGTGCCTTTCCTGATGTGAGATGGGTGATGTTTCCGATGGTGGATGATGATTGCTGATGGTTGGTGATTGCCGGTTCTCGCCATGCCGATCGCTCGGTTGGGGGTCCACGAGAACCTGTGGCGTCGTCGTCGAACTGACTTAATGATAAGACGTCTGATGTCTGATTTCAAGTCGGGAGTGTTGCGGGTCACGTTAAGGCAGAGACGCGACGGCCGCATCAGCCGAAACGGCCGGAAATCGACCAGGACAACCGCCGTCTCAGCTCATGCGGCCTACAGCTGCGCCACGAACCAGCGCGTGATGCTCATCGGATGCGTGATCGCGGTGCCCACCACGGCGGCCCATGCGCCGGCGGCCATCACCTGACGCAGCTGGGCGGGCGTGTGGATGCGCCCCTCGCACAGCACGGGCACGTCGGGGAACGCCTCGATCATCCGATCAAGCAGTTCGAAATCCGGGCCGTCGGTTTTCGGCCGGTCTCCCGTATAGCCGGACAGTGTAGTGGAGATGATGTCGGTGCCGGCCTCGACCGCACGCTCGGCGTCGGCGAAACTGCCGCAGTCGGCCATCACGAGCACGCCTTCGTCGTGCAGGGCGTGCACGGTGTCGGCGTAGGTCAGCCCGTCCGGCCGGGGCCGTCCGGTCGCGTCGATGGCGACGATGTCCGCGCCGGCCGCCGCGCAGCAGCGTGCGTGACGCAGGGTCGGCGTGATGTACACGCCTTCCTCGCCGTCCTTCCAGATGCCGATCACCGGCACGCTCACCTGTCCCTTGATGGCGGCGATGTCAGCCAATCCTTGGCAGCGTATGCCTACGGCGCCGCCCTCGACGGCCGCCATGGCCATCTGAGCCATCGTCTCCGGATGGCGCAACGGCTCGCCCGGATACGCCTGACAGCTCACCACGAGCCCGCCTTTGATTCGTTCGATCGTCTGATGCATGGTATTGCTCCTTACCCCCTCTTCGACTCCCCTGTCAGGACATCGCCGTTAAGCAAACGCTGGAGGCGTTTGCAGGTGATGTGCGAGACGGCAGGCGAGCCAGCAAACTGCGGGCACAGCCCGTCCTCAGTTGCAGGCCGAGACTTCGGCGGAGCCGACTGAGGGTGGTTACTTGAAACTACAGTGAATTCAGTGCAGTCGTTATCGAGACTGCTCATGATGCTGCGCGGCAACCGCCGCGCCGATAAGCGGCGCGTCGCCGCCGAGCTCGCCTTCGACGAGCGGCGTGGATTTGACCAGCGCGAGCGCCGATTCCGCAAATCCGGCTCGCAGGGCGTCCCACCAGATCGGTCCGGCCTTGACCACCGATCCAGACACCACGATCACGTCCGGATCGACAAGGTTGCCCATGCCGCCGATGCATTCGCCGAGCGCGCGGGCGCTGTCGGCCAGCACCTCGCAGGCCAGCGCCTCGCCCGCGGAGGCGCGGGCAGCCACATCCGCGCCGCCGGCGACCGGTTCGGGAACGCCGCCATCGCCGTCAGCGGTAGTCGTTTCCCCCGCGCGCATCGCTTCGCAACGCCGGTTGTACAAATCCTTCAACCCCGTGCCGGACGCCACCGGCTCGATGTGTCCTTCTCTGGTGCCGCACGAACACGGAAAACCGCGGCCCAACGCGCTCGGCACGTGTCCGGCGTGACCTGCCACGCCGTGCGCGCCGGTGAACAGCATGCCGTCCGTCACGATGGCACCGCCAATGCCGGTGCCCACGCCGATCGAGAGCACCACGGACTTGCCGCGACCGGCCCCGTAACTGGCCTCGCCGAGTCCGTGCGCGCCCACGTCGCCGATCATGCGCACCGGCAGATCGGTGACGCGCGCGAACGCGTCGTAGATGCGCTGCCCGCACCAACCGGGCAGGATATCGGTAGCGGCGACGATCACGCCGGTCTCACTGTCCGGCACGCCGGCCGCTGCGATACCGACGCCCGCGATCGTCAATCCTTCGGCCGCAGCACGCTCCAGCTGACGTACGGCGAGCGCCACGATGCGCTCCCTGAGATCGTCGCCGCCGCGCGCGGCCTCGGTCGGCATCTCGCAACGGCCCGTCACCGCGGGCGTCCCGTCGGCCGCAATCGGCAACGTCACGAATCCCGAGGCGACTTTGGTGCCGCCGATGTCGAACGTCAGGTACGTGGACGAAACGGGCCCGCTCATGAGGTCGCCGCCTTGGCGACCGCATCATGGATGCGTTCCAGATATCCGAGCCGCTCCTCGATGGCCGCGTCCGCGGGAACGCATACTTTGGCGCCCAGATAGTCGAGCGGGGTGTCCTGTTCGCGCGCGGCCCGCACGGTTGCCGCGATCGCCGCGGCGTCCATGAGCGAGGTCGGCTCGTCCGGGCGCATGGGCAGGTGTCCGTCGATCCAGCCGTATCCGTATTGGGTGGCTTCCGACCCCGCCCCGGAGAACATGAGGCCCTTGAGCACGCCGGCCTGCGCAGCCTGGGTTACATGGTCGACCGCGGTGGCGGCGGCGCGGCCTTCCACCACGGAACGCCCCCAGTTCACGGTCAGTCCGATGCCGGCTTGGAGGCACAGATCGATTTCGTCCTCAATGGGCAGGAATCCCTTTTCCGGTTGTTGCCCGTCAATGTACTTGTCGCAGTGTTCGATCACCAGTTCGGCTCCGGACCAGTCCCACCACGACATCTCCTCCAGCGAGGCGGCCATGGCGTCGCGGCTGGCCCGAGCGGTGGGCGCCGAATGGATCTCGACGAATCGGACGTCTTGGGTGCCGCGCCATTGCGCGAGATCGGCGATCGCATGGCACGCCTGCGCCATGAGGTCGAGGGCGGCTTCGCGTCCGGCTGCGTCCGGGCTGGCGAGGCCGAAGTTCGAGTCCTTCCAGACGTGCTGCATGGTGCCGGGGATGACGGTGACGGTGTTGCCGTGCCAGTGCTCGGGCAGGGCTCCGGCCAGCCAGATGCGGTCCGCAGTTTGCGCAAGGTCGCCGGGGAAGGGCAGTTCGGTGCCGGCGATCCACGATTGTCGCCCGAGCAGGTTGTAGTAGGCCTCTTGGGCTTCCCGCCCTTGAGGCAGCGACGCGTAGGCGCCGACGACGAATGATGGCATGCTGGTTTCCTCCTTGAAAAGCTGGTGCCGAGACATACCCATCCTACTATCATCAGACGTCTGATGTCTAATCTCCGGAGCGTCCGGCCGTCGCTCCACAAAACAGCATCCTGCAACCGACCGTATCGGCGACCTAACGGCCCGCAACCGCCGTTCTATCAGCAACGACCGGCATTCGTCAGCGACTATCAGAAACTGACAACATCCAGCAACATCCGACACATCCACATCAAATGGAAATCACCGGAATCCATCAGCAACAGCCGAAATCCATCAGCCTCCGACATCAACGGTCCTGCTATCTGAACAAACTCACGCCGCGACGCGACATGCAGTACGCGTTGCCCAGCCACGTATGTCGCGAATTCGGCCACACCGCGCCCAATCGCGGCGCGTTCTGGCTCATCCAAATGCTCGGCACGCGGCCGTCGGCGCTGCGTGAGCCGAGCAGGTTGAACCCGTTTTTCTCCAGCAACCATTCCGGATGCTGCGTCGCGATCGCGAGCCCCTCCTCGAGCGTGAGCGGAGTGCGCTCGTCCGAGTCGATAAGCTTGCGCGCCACATCCGGCTCGCGATTGATGTAACACGTGCCGGTGTGCGGTTCGACAACCAGATAGAACGGTCCCTCCGGCGGTTCGAAACCGTCCTGCGGCAGGAAGCTGGCGATATCGCGCGGCGGCATCGTCGTGAATCCGGCCATGCGGTAGATGCTGGTACGCGCGATCAGCGATTCGGGCGACACAAGCTCGCGCGTCGGAATCAGCAGAATATCGACGCCGAGCCGGTGCTGCGGATCATCAGCGTCCGGATCGCACTGCTCAAGCGCGTCGATGAGCGGCCGCGCGAGCGCGCGAAACGCGGCGGCGGAAACGTCCGCCACATCCGGGTACCCCAACGCCACCAAACGGTCCAACTGCTTGCGTGCTTCATCCGATGCGATCGACATAGCTCCCAGCCTACCAGCGGCGACATCCTCCGCATGTTCGCGTGATCGACACCTTTGCGCGAACATACAGACGTTTCGGACGCCATCATCCTCCGTATGTTCGCGTACGCATCGCGATCGCGCGAACATACAGAGGATCGAGGCGGTCTCATCCTCAGCACCCGCCACAGCCAGACCGCCACAGCCAGCCCACAGCCCACCTACAGCAGCCAGCCCGGCCAGCATATGGGAGCGCGCGCGCCGTTAGGCGGCACGGCTCGTAAGATGGTCGGCAAACTTACGTTTCCGCATCAGTCCGCACAAACATAGGGGTTGGTATGTCCGAAAAACTCAAGGTCGGCATTCTCGGCGCGACCGGCATGGTCGGCCAGCGTTTCGTCACGCTGCTCGAGAATCACCCGTGGTTCGAGGTGACCACGCTCGCCGCGTCCGCACACTCGGCTGGTAAGACGTACGAGGAGGCGGTCGGCGATCGTTGGAAGATCGAAACGCCGATGCCGGAGTACGCGCGCCACATGACCGTGGTCGACGGCGACGACGCCGAAAAGGTCGCGTCCGGCGTTGACTTCATGTTCTCGGCCGTGAACATGCCGAAGGATCAGATCCGCGCGATCGAGGAGCGCTACGCGAAGACCGAAACGCCGGTCGTGTCGAACAACAGCGCGCACCGCTGGACGCCGGACGTGCCGATGGTCGTGCCAGAGATCAACCCGGAGCATTTCGCGGTGATCGAGCACCAGCGCAAGCGTCTCGGCATCACGCGCGGCTTCATCGCCGTCAAACCGAACTGCTCGATCCAGGCGTACACGCCGGCTCTGGCCGCATGGAAGGAGTTCGAGCCGCGTGAAGTCGTCGTGAGCACGTATCAGGCGATTTCCGGCGCGGGCAAGACGTTCAAGGACTGGCCCGAGATGGTGGGCAACATCATCCCGTTCATCTCCGGCGAAGAGGCGAAGAGCGAGAAGGAACCGCTCAAGGTGTTCGGCCACGTGGACGACGCCAAGGGCGAGATCGTGCCGTTCGACGGCCCGCTGCGCATCACGTCGCAGTGCATCCGCGTGCCCGTGCTCAACGGCCACACCGCCACCGTGTTCCTCAACTTCGGCAAGAAGGCCACGAAGGAGGAGCTGATCGACCGTCTCGTCAACTACACGTCCCAGGCCGCCGAACTCGGCCTGCCGCACGCGCCGAAGCACTTCATCCAGTACCTGACCGAGGACGACCGTCCGCAGGTCAAGTTGGACGTCGACTACGAGGGCGGCATGGGCGTCTCGATCGGCCGTCTGCGCGAGGATTCGATCTTCGACTGGAAGTTCGTGGGACTCGCGCACAACACGCTGCGCGGTGCGGCCGGCGGCGCGCTCGAATGCGCCGAGATGCTCAAGGCACTCGGCTACATCACCAAGAAGTAAGCCGCTCACGCACTCAAGTGGGCAAATCCTTACATCCTCCGTCCGGACCTATCGGGCGGAGGATTTTCCATATCGGAATCATTCCATTACCGTGACCTTTAAGATAACGCATCGTCGCAACTATCGCGAAGGTCACGCAAAGCACCCTGTCTGCGTGGCCTTCGCGACGCTACGGCGCCATTTCTATCCCGAATGTCACGCAAACTGCCACGCTACCGTGACATTCGGGATACTGCAGCTCCGTCATCATCCCGAATGTCACGCAAAACCGATTTGCGACCGGACCGGCAACCGGACCAGCAACCGAATCAGCGACCAGTGCCGCCGTAGACGACGGCTTCGATCTGGTCGGCGTCGAGGCCGTACGCGGTATGCAGCGCACGAACCGCGTCGTCGAGCTGCTCAAGCGGCACAAGCGCGGCGATACGGATCTCGGACGTCGAGATCATGAGCACGTTAATGCCCTTCTCGCTCAGCGCCGTGAAGAACTTCGCGGCAAGGCCGGAGTGCGTCTTCATGCCGACGCCCACCACGGCCACCTTGCCGACCTTCGTGTTCACATCGAACGAGCGATAGCCGAGCTCCTCGTGCTTGTCGAGCAGCACGTCCTGCACCTGCTGCACGGTCGACTCCGGCACGGTGAAGGAGATGTCCGCGGTGCCGACGGACGCGCCGGCCTGCACGATCATGTCGACGTTGATGCCGGCGGACGCCAGTTCGGTGAAGACCTTGGCGGCCATGCCCGGCTCGTTCGGCACGCCGCGCACGGTGGCGAGCGCTTCGGAACGGTCGTGCGCGATGCCGGAGATGACCGGCGCTTCGGGGCCGAGGTCGGGGAACAGGTCGCCCATGGACTTGTCGTCAGTGGTTGCGTTGGTGGTGTTGTCGCTCATGTTGGTTGCCTTACTCGTTTAAAAAAGTTCGATGTTGTACTGATGTTCGCCGATATTCGCCGATGATCGCCGCGTGTGCGTCGCAGGTCAGTCCAGGTTCGGCAGCATGCGCGGGTCGACGCCGTCCGGCACGACGAGCGTGCCCGGCCGATGCGAGAAGGAGCTGCGCACGTGCAGCGGCATGTTGAATCGCTGCGCGTATTCGACGCAGCGCAAGGCGAGGACCTTGGAACCGCAGCTGGCCATTTCGAGGATCGCGTCGTAGCCGATCGCGGGGATGCGGCGCGCGGTCGGCACGATGCGCGGGTCGGCGGTGAAGATGCCGTCCACGTCGGTGTAGATCTCGCAGATGTCGGCGCCGAGCGCAACGGCGAGCGCGACAGCGGACGTGTCGGAGCCGCCGCGGCCGAGCGTGGTTGCGTCGCCCTTCGCGTTGATGCCCTGGAAGCCGGCTACGATGGCCACGTCGCCCATCGACAGCGCGTTCTTGACGCGATCCGGCTTGACGGCTTTGATGTGGGCCGCGCCATAACGCGCGTCGGTGAAGAAGCCGGCCTGCTGCCCGGTGAACGAGTGCGCGCGGTCGCCTTCCGCATGAATGGCCATGGCAAGCAGGCTCATGGAGATGCGCTCGCCGGCGGTCATGAGCATGTCCATTTCGCGCTCGGGCGGGTTGGAGTCGATGCTCAGCGCCTGATCGATCAGATCATCGGTGGTGTCGCCCATCGCGGAGACCACCACGGCCACCTTGTTGCCTTTTTTCTTGGTTTCGACGACGCGCTTGGCCACACGCTTGATCGAATCGGTGTCGGCGACCGACGAGCCGCCGAACTTCTGCACGATGAGAGCCACTGCTGTCCATTCTCTCTATGGGTTTGCTGCCGCTTAATACTATCTAAGCGGCACGATTATACGGATTCCGGGCTTTCCCCCGTGATCGCCCACCCACCATGCGGACAGCACACTCACCGTCGCGGCTACGCCTCGCGGCGACCGGCGAGCGCACGGCCGAGCGTGATTTCGTCGGCGTATTCGAGGTCGGAGCCGACGGGCAAGCCGCTGGCAAGCTTGGTGACCTTGATGCCGAGCGGCCCGAGCAGGCGGCTCAGGTACGTGGTGGTCGCCTCGCCTTCGATGTTCGGGTCGAGCGCAAGGATGACCTCCTGCACTTCGCTGGTTTTGAGCCGTTCGAGCAGTTTGGGGATGTTGAGGTCGGCGGGGCCGACGTTCGCCATCGGGTTGATCGCGCCGCCGAGCACGTGGTAGAGGCCGCGGTATTCGCGCGTGCGTTCGATGCTCATCACATCCTTCGGCTCTTCGACCACGCAGATCACGCTGTGATCGCGGCGCGGGTCGACGCACACCGGGCACGGGCTCGTCTCGCACACGTTGCCGCACACGTCGCAGAACCGCACTTTTTCCTTGACTTCGGTGATCGCGTCGATGAGCTGCTGCGCCTCCTCGTCGGACGCGGACAGCATGTAGAACGCGATGCGCTGCGCACCCTTCGGCCCGATGCCGGGCAGGCTCGCGAATGCGTCGATGAGGCGCTGGATCGCGCCGTCGTATGCAAGTGCCATGTCAGTCCTCTCCTATGCCGGTTTTGTGCATGCCCGGTGCAGGCCGTTGGCGGTTCGGCCGCCGGGATTCCGCCTGTCCCGGTTCCACCTTGGGCATCAGTCGTCGTACTTGTTCGCTTGGGCGAGATTGCGCGGGTTCTTCGGGTCGTCGGCCTTGAATTCCTCGACCTTTTTGACGTCGAAGAACTTGGTCAGCTCGTCGATGCTCATCGCGGTCGCGGTGCCGAGCGACTGGTCGCTCATCGAATACTCGTCCTCGTCCGGGTCGACCTGCGGAGTCGTCGGAATGCCGGCGGGCAGGTCGGGCGCAAACGGATCGTCCATAGCCGCGGGACCGTTGCCGACGGGACCGCCATTTGCCGGACCTGCCGGACGCGACATCGGATGCCCCCACGGATCGACGTCGTACTGCGGGTCGATCGGCTGGCGATGATCGTCGAAATGATGCACGACGGGCTGGTCGTTGGCGTTCGCTGCGTTCGACGGACCGTTGCCCGCCGCAAACGTTGTCGGCTGCGACTGCTGCGGTGCGGACTGCGCCGATCGCGACCACGGATCGTCGTCCGGCGGCGCGACGGTAGGCAGCGGAATCGGCTGATTCCACGGATCGTCATCGGCCGCAATGCTGGTCGTCGGATTGGCGTTGGCCGCCGGGCTGCCGACGGGAAACGAACCGTGCGCCGGCCCGTCGCCGATCGCCGCGGCTGCCGTCTGATCACGATCGTTGGCAGACGGTTCCGCCGGCCGCTGCGGCTGCACGGGTTGTGCCCACGGGTCGGTGTCGTCGCTCATGTCCGGCACGGCGACGTGCTTGTGATGATGCTCAGGTTGGTCGGCCGCGTCGCGGTGCGCGGACGCGACGGCAGTACCGCCGTTCGTGTTGTCGGACGATACCGCCCACGGATCGTCATCCACCGCGGGCGTCGACGTCTGCACGCGCGTCGACGATGCGACGGCCGGCTGATTCCACGGATCCTCGTCATCGGACAAGGTTGGCGACTGTGCGGCCGGCGGAGTCGACGCTGCCGGCTGCGACCACGGGTCACCGTCAATCGCCGCCGACGGTTGCGCGGGAGACGTTCGGTGAACGTCGTCATCGTCGGCGGACGACGATTCGCCGGTCGCGGCCGGAGCGGCCTGCGATTCGGGTTCCTTGCCGGAGGCCGCGGGCTTCGCCTCCGCGGACGACTGCGCGGCGAGCGTGGCCGACTTGAGGCTTTCCTGCAGCAGCTGCGCCTTGATGCGCTGCTGTTCGTCGGCCGGCAGATCCTTGAACGCCGGTGCGGCGCTGCCGTTCGCCATCTTCTTGGTGGGGGCGAGCGACACGTTCGCGCCGAACGTCTTGTGCACTTCGGAACGCAGAATGGCGACCACCGACGTGGTGCCGTCCACCGCTTCGGTGGCGACGGCGAGCGCGAACGCGTACTTGTTCAGCGGCTTGTCGAATTTGATCCACAGGCGCGGGTGCGCCGGATCCTCGGTGAACAGGATCTTCGGCACGCGCGTGCGGTCGACGTACCGGCGCACGTCGGCCGGCAGGGCCGCCACCAGCGCATCCCACTTCTCGTCCGGCGTACGTGGCGATTCCTCAATGGGCGCCGATGTGGCTTGGGCCGGCTGCGTGGACGTTTCTCCAGTCGCACTGCGCACGCCGGCACTTGAAGGAGAGGACGGTACCGAGCTGCCATTTTCTCGGGCCCCTCGACTGAAGGGACTGTCAGCCGCAGACTGACTGGGGGAGCGTACGCTCGATCCCTCTTGAGACTCGGACTGGGACTCGGATTCAACCGCCGAAGATTCCAGATTGCGGGCGGCGCCCGCGAAACCGATGTGCTGGTTGCGGGAGGCTCCGGCGAAGCCGGAGTGCGCGGAGGCGCGACCTTCGGACGCTCCCCCAGTCGCGCTGCGCGCTCCAGCGTCCTGCAACTGCGGACGGCCTACGGCCGCGCTCTGCTGGCTCGCTGTCGCTCGCGCCTCGCCTAGAAACGCCGCCGGCGTTTCCTTAACGGCTCGGCCCTCAGCCGAGGGGGCCGAAGCTCCGCCTGCTTCGAAACCGGAGCCAGCGGCCGTCAGTGCGCCTTCGCGGCTGGCGAGCAGTCGCGCGGCGAGCAGTTCGAGGCGCATGCGCGGCGAGATCGCGCCGGTCATCGCTCCGAGCGTCGTGTTGATCGTGTCGGCCATCGCGGTTAGCGCGGCCAGGCCAAGTGCCGAGGCCTGACGCTGCAAATCGGCCATGTCCTCGCCTTCGGCCGTGTCGGACATCACCGATTCCGCACGCTCCCCCGCCAACGTGAGCACGAGCAGATCGCGCACGCGCGCCAGCAGATCCTCCACGAACCTGCGCGGGTCGAATCCGCCGACCACGACTTTCTGAATCACCCCGTACAGCGCCTCGCCGTTGCGGTCGATCACCGCGTCAACGGCCTCGCCGATCAGTGTCTCCGGCGTGAAGCCGAGCAGCGCGACCGCCGAATCGTGCGAGATCACGCCGTCCACGGCACCGACCATCAGCTGATCGAGCACGGACAGCGTGTCGCGCACCGAACCTCCGCCGGCGCGCATCGCGAGCTTGAGCACGCCAGGTTCCGGCTTGATCGACTCCTTCTCGCAGATCGTCTCCAAGTACGGGCCCATGATTTCGGCCGGCACCAGGCGGAACGGATAGTGGTGGGTGCGCGAGCGGATCGTGCCGATGACCTTGTCCGGCTCGGTTGTCGCGAAGATGAACATGACGTGTTCCGGCGGCTCCTCGACGATCTTGAGCAGCGCGTTGAAGCCCTGCTGCGTGACCATGTGCGCCTCGTCGAGGATGAAGATCTTGTATCGGTCGCGGGCGGGCGCGAAGCCGGCGCGTTCGCGCAGTTCGCGCGCGTCGTCGACGCCGTTGTGGCTGGCCGCGTCGATCTCGACCACATCGATCGAACCGGGGCCGCCGGTGGCGAGATCCTTGCACGACGCGCACTCGCCGCACGGATGCGAGGTCGGGCCCTTCGCGCAGTTGATGCAGCGCGCGAGAATGCGGGCGGAACTGGTCTTGCCACAGCCGCGTGGGCCGGAGAACAGGTAGGCATGGGTGAGCTTGCCCGCGTCGAGCGCGCGCATCAGCGGGATCGTGACCTGATCCTGCCCGATGACCCCGTCGAAGGTGTCCGGTCGATAACGTCGATACAGTGCAAGTGCCATGCCCACCAACCTACCGCAAGCCGGGTATCCGGCCGACTCGCGGCTTCCCGCCCCACGCCGACACTTTTTGACGCACTGTCAACAAAATCGGCCTACACTGGGACAGGATATGGATTCTCCAGTGGCAGGAGTGGTTATGGCCCGCAAGAACCCCAACGCCGAAAGCATCGGCAACGAACACGAAGCGACGCGCGGCGACGCAAGACGCGCGCAGATCATCCGGGCGGCACGCGAGGCGTGCCTGGCGACCGGATTCGCCAAACTCACGATCAGCGACATCGCCGAACGCGCCGACATGACGCGATCGCTGTTCTATCACTATTTCGAGGACAAGGACGCGGTCGCCGACGCGGTCATCGACGACACGATCGACTCGATGCTCGGCAAGCTCACGCAGTGGAACGCCGAACGCGAGCCGGGCAACATCGACAAGGCGCTCGACAACATCGTGCGGCTCACGCGCGCGATCATCGCCGACGAGGGCCCGTTCAGCACGCGGCTCATCCAGTCGGGCAACGCGGAACTGTACATCAAGTTCATCGACCGCATCGCCGACCGCATCGCCGACTTCTTCGACCGGACCACCGTGCGCGACTTCGAGAAGATGCATGGCATGCCGATTCGCAACGTGCACGAGTCGTTCTATGTGCTCATCGTCGGCCTGATCTCGCTTATCCGACAGCATCCGGAAACGCCGGACCGCGTCATCAAGCAGGTCGTCGCGCAGACCTTCCACATCGAAAACTATCTCGCGTAGCCGAATAGCCGACGACGAGGCCCGATCGTGGGCATAACCGTATGAATGCTGAACCAGATGGCGCGAATCATAACGCTATCTCTCATCTGTGAGGCAGTTTCTGTCTCTTGCAATGGTCTATCTGCGATCTGTGAGGCAACGGATCGGTAAATCATCCGCTATCCACCCCATTATTCGGGGCCGTATGAACGAATATGAGACCGGTGCCCGCGACAAGCTGCCTCACAGATTGCGAATAGACGTGCGCACAAGCTGAAATCTGCCTCACAGATGAGAGAAAGCCGCGCAAAAGGGCTCTTCACTGAAAATTATGGGACTATCTGGCGTGGTCGGAGTCATGACTCACCCGAAGGTCACAACGCTGTGATGCCGCACGTGGCGACGCGCGTACCGTCGGTGACGGTGAGCTCGGTGACGTGGCCGGCTGCCGCGTCGGCGGGCATGCGCACGACCGCGAGCGCTTCGCCGTAGTACGTGCCGGTTGCGCCGGTGACGAAGCTGCCGCGGTTGAACGGCGCCGCGCAGCCGAAGCCGAGCAGGTCGCCGCCGGTCACCGTCGCCCGTAGCGTACCGCGTTCGAGCGGTTTGGTGACGCCGTGTTCGTCGGTGTAGCGCACGCGTACGAACGCAAGACGGCCGGAGCGAACGACTGCCGGACCGCGCGCGTCGACGTCGCAGCCAGTCGCGATCGGCCATTCGACTTCCGCACGCAGTTCGGTGCGATCGGATGCGCTGCACAGCCGGTCGCGACCGATTTCATGTCCGGTCGCGTCATACGTGACCGCTTCGATCACGCCCGGCCGATACGCGCACATGAATCGCGCGATGCACTCGTCGTGCAGCGTTTTGCGCCCGACTTCGTGGCCGTTGATGAACAGCGCGACCGCGGCGGCACGCGCGTACACTTCGACGTGCGCGAGCCGGCCGTCGCAGCCGTTCCAGCTCCATAAGCGGATTGCGTTCGTCATTTTCCATGCGCTTGGCGAATGTTTGTCGTCGGTGTGGTTGACGGGTTGCACGGCGATATACGGGCCGTGGTCGGCTTCGAGCGCGACGCGCGTGTAGTACGCTTCGCCGAGCGGCCGGCCGGTCAGATCGAGGCGGCCGGAGCCGGCGGTGAGCCAGCCGTAGCCGATGCGCAAGGGCGCGTAGTCCTCGTACTCCCACGAGCCGATGCCGGTTTCGCCCATGTAATCCATGCCGGCCCACACGAAGTCGCCGATCACGCGCGGGTGCGCTTTT
The DNA here is from genome assembly GCF_000741165.1 of Bifidobacterium biavatii DSM 23969. Lineage (GTDB taxonomy): Bacteria > Actinomycetota > Actinomycetes > Actinomycetales > Bifidobacteriaceae > Bifidobacterium > Bifidobacterium biavatii. The sequence continues at coordinate 160,039 of NZ_JGYN01000030.1, forward strand.
GCGTATTCGCGGAACCGGTACGCGTCGACGCAGAACGTTTCCGTGCCGAGGATGAGCCGGCGCGGATACTTGTTGAGGTCGTGTCCGTAGCGGTTGATGCCGTAGTTGTAGCCGGCGATGTCCATGTTGGCGAACGCACCGCGCGTGGCCCAGTCGCACGGCGGCAGGGACGCCATCGTTTTCATGAAGTCCGCACCGAGTCGCCCGGCAAGCTGGTTGAAGAATTCGCTGCCGACGACGTGGTGCGACGCCGCGTTTGGCAGCAATCGGCCGGTTTGCTCGAATGCCTTGCGAAGGTTAGCTGCGCGTTTCGCCTCGCGTGCGGCCTTGCGGTCAGAGTATTGGCCGAGCCGGATCGCGCTGAGCAGGTTGAAGAAAATGTTGATGCCGCAGGTGACGGGCCGTGTCGGGTCGAGCGCGTGCAGCCGGCGGGTCATCGCGCCGGCGATCGCGATGCCGCGATGATGCGCGGTTTCGCCGACCTCGTTGCCGGTGGAGTACATGATGACGCTGGGATGGTTGCGATCCTTGGCGACCATGTCGGCAAGGTCCTGCCGCCACCATTGGCTGAAATGGTCGACGTAGTCGTGGCGCGTTTTGTGGATGTACCAGTGGTCGATGTATTCGTCCATGACGAGCATGCCGAGCCGGTCGGCGGCGTCGAGCAGGGCTTTCGAGCACGGGTTGTGCGCGGAGCGGATCGCGTTGTAGCCGACGCGTTTGAGCAGCGTGAGTTTGCGTTCCTCCGCGTCCGGGTAGGCGCATGCGCCGAGCACGCCGTTGTCGTGGTGGATGCACGCACCTTGGATGATGACGCGTTTGCCGTTGATCTTGAAACCCTCAGACCCCCATGCGAGCGTGCGGATGCCGAACGTGACGGTGGTTTCGTCCGTGTCATGCGTGCCGTCCGGATTGGCGTGCGCCGATTCGTAGCGAATGCGCGCCGTGTACAGGTTCGGTTCGTCCGGCGACCACAAGCGTGGGTTGGGAATGTCGAGCGTGACGGAGGTCTTTCCCTTAACGGGAGTCACACCGGAGCTGGCAACGGGTTTGACGTTCCCCCAGTCACGGCTGTGCCGTGCCAGCCCCTTCAGCCGAGAGGGCCGGGAATCCGCCAGCTCGTTGACGGCTTCCTCAGGCGTTACGGCCACAGTGACAGCGCCGGGGGCGGTGGTTTCGATAAGGAATTGGACGCGGGCGGGCTTGCCGCCCGGCGAGTTGGACAAGCCGGATGAATCAGGCGAATTAGGTGAATCGAACGCTCCAATCGACAGCGTGCGCACGGTGACGCCATTGAGCTTGATATGGTCGCGCGGCGCGACCCACAACGTGACCGACCGGTAGATGCCGGCGCCCGAATACCAGCGCGAGTTCGGCTGGTCGGCATTGCGCGCGATCACGCGAATCTCATGCTCGCGGCCGATCGTCAACGCGTCGCTCACGTCGACGGAAAAGTCCGTGTATCCGTACGGGCAGAACGCGACCTGCCGCCCGTCGATCCACACTTCCGCATCGTGGTACACGCCTTCGAATTCGAGGATCATCGCGCGTCCGGTCAGGTCCTCCTCCGGCGTGAACCGGCGCACGTACTCGTAGTCGCGCCCCTCGAACCAGCCCGAGTTGATACCGCTTTCGGCGACGGGCGTGCGCGGCTCGGACAGCATCGCGTCGTGCGGCAGCGTCACCGGCACGAACGGCTCGTCCGCCGCGCCGAGATGCCGGTACGACCATCCGTCGTTGAATTCGATCGCACGCATCGCCCCTCCGATCGTTGACCACACCAGCTTAGTCGCGGGGATCGCCGACCGTCACCGGCCGTTCCAGCCGAGGTCACGGGAGATGGCGTCGGCGGTGTCGCGCACGAGCGGGCCAAGCTGGCGCATGCGGTCGGTGGGCATGAACGTTTTGAAGCTGGAGACGGAGATGGCGCATACGATCGCACCGCTGGCGTCACGCACGGGCGCGGCGATGCAGCGCACGCCGGGTTCGTTCTCTTCCAGGTCGAACGCGAATCCCTGCCGCGCGTAGCGGCCCATCGCGCGCGCGAACGCGGTCGCTCCGGAATAGTCGTGTTCGGGCTGGCGTTCCATGCGCGCGCGGTCGTCGAGATACTGCCGCTCCCAGCGGTCGGGCCGGTCGAGCAGCAGCGCCTTGCCGATGCCGGTGTAGGTCAGCGGCATGCGGCAGCCCGGCCACGATCGGATTTCGATGTTGCGATTGCCGCGAACCTTGTCAAGATAGAGGGTTTCGCCGTTGTCCTCCGCGGCGAGATGGATCGTGTCGCGCGTTTCGTCGGACAGGTCGAGCAGGTACGGACGCGCGACGGCGGGGATGGAAATGTCCTCGCGCGCCTGGAAGCCGAGTTCGATGAGTGCCGGTCCGAGGGCGAGCGTGCCCTCGACCGTGTCGCGCAGCATGCGTTCGGCGCGCAGCGCCTGCACGAGACGGTGCGTGGTGCTGCGCGACAGGCCGGTCATCGTGGTCAGATCGGCGAGCGTACGCGACCCGGCGGCGACGGCCCTGAGCACGGCGATGCCGTTGATCAGGGTCTGCGCGCCGGGGACGGCGGGTTCATCGGTTCGGGTCATACCGTTCATTCTCTTGGCTCCCCTCGTCAGCACAAGGACACATGGCACGGCATGGCACAGGAGGGTTCAGCCTTCTTGACTACCCCTCAGTCGGCTTCGCCGCCAGCTCCCCTGGCAAGGGGAGCCAAGAGGAGAAGATCCGTACTGGGCGAGTTCGGCGGCGAGGCCGCGCACGTAGACGTCGGTGTCGCCGGCGACGGCGACGAACGACGCGCCCCATTCGAAGTACTTGCGCGCGGTGGCCGGGTCGAACGCGAGCGAGCCGATCGCCTTGCCGTGACTGGCGATCACGTCGAATGCACGGCGAATCTCGTCCTGGATCGCGCCAGCGTCGTCCGGGTGGCCGAGCGAGGCGGACAGGTCGGCCGGTCCGATGAAGATGCCGTCGATGCCGTCCACGGACGCGATGTCGTCGATATTGTCGAGCGCCTCGCGCGATTCGACCTGCACGATCAGGCAGATTTCGTCGCGCGCGGTGGCCATGTAGTCCGGGATCAGCCCCCAGCGGCCGGAGCGCGCGATCACGCCGCCGACGCCGCGAATGCCAGTCGGCGCGTATTCGACCGCGCGGACCATGAGTTCGGCCTCCTCACGCGTGTTGACCATCGGCACGAGCAGCGTCTGCGCGCCGAGGTCGAGCACCTGCTTGACGAGCACCGGATCGGCCGCCGGCGGTCGCACGATCGGCGTGGTCGGGTATCCGTGGCAGGCGCGCAGCTGCGCGAGGATCCCGGTCAGGTCGTTCGGGCCGTGCTCGCCGTCGATGAGCAGCCAGTCATAGCCGATTTCGGCGGCGATTTCGATGGACGTGGGCGATCCCATAGCGATCCACAGGCCCTTGAGCTGCGGGCGGTCGGCGGGATTCGCACCCGCGGCGGCGGCCGCGACCGCATCTTTCAGCGCCGCCTTGAACGGATTGTGCGGCAGTGGTACGGAAGTCATGCAACGCTCCTTTGTGCGAAGGCGAGCTCTCCCTGGGGAGGAGGCTGGCATAGCAAAGCCGGCAGGAGGGCGTCCAAACACATTTGATCTCCATCAAAGTGGTCGAATGTACGCTCCCCCAGTCGGCTTCGCCGACAGCCCCCTCAGCCGAGGGGGCCGAGGACGGAAGAACAATCAGTGCTGGAACGGGCGCTCGAGCGGGCAGTCGCGGTTGAGCTCGACGCCGAAGCCGGGCTTGTCGAGCTGCTCGGCGGTCATGATGCCGCCTTCCGGCACGGGCTCACCGACGAGGATCGGGTCGAACTGCGGGCGCAGGCTGTCGGCGTGCGGCGAGGTCATCAGGAACTCGCTGAACGGCGTGTTCGTGAACGTGATCACCGCGTGGTGCGAGTAGACGGACGAGCCGTGCGGCACGACCAGCTGGCCGCGCGACTTGGCGATCGCCGCGATCTCGCACAGTGACGTCACGCCGCCGCACCAGCCGACGTCGGGCTGCAGGATGTCGACGCCCGCGTCGGACAGTTCCTTGAACCCTTCGATCGTGCCGGTGTGTTCGCCGGTGGTCATGAGCATGCCCGCGGGCATGTTCTTCTTGAGCTGGCGGTACGACTCGATCTGGTTCGGCGGGAAGCATTCCTCGATCCACTTGAGCTTGTACGGCGCGGCCGCGTGCGCGAGCTTGGTCGCGTAGTTGACGGTCTGGCTCATCCAGCAGTCGAACATGAGCCAGAAGTCGTCGCCGACGCGCTCGCGCATGTCGGCGAGCATGGCGATGTCCTTGGCGATGCCGGCGTCGTCGTCGGCCGGACCCCAGTGGGTCGGCATCTTGCCGCCGATGAAGCCCATTTCCTTGGCCAGATCGGGGCGCGCGCCGGTCGCGTAGAAGTGGATCGTGTCGCGCACGGCGCCGCCGAGCAGCTTGTAGACCGGCAGGTGCAGCACCTTGCCGTAGAGGTCCCACAGCGCGAGGTCGACGCAGGAGATGGTGTTGATGACCACGCCGCCGCCACCGGAGTAGAACAGCGTGGAGTTGAGCATCTGGTCGTGGATGAGCTTGATCTGGTCGACGCGCTTGCCTTCGACGAAGCGGGAAAGATGATGCTCGACGATGAAGCAGCCCGGATTGCCCGCGGTGGACACCGCGAAGCCGGTGGTGCCGTCGGATGCCTCGACTTCGACGACGAGCGTGCCGAGCACGTTGATGCCGAACGACTGGCGGGACTGCTTGTATTCGTCGTACTTGCTCATCGGGGTGGCGATGTGATCGTCGATCCAGTGGTCGTGGCCCTGGTCGTGGTAGTCGCCGCCGCCCTGGCCGTGGACCTTGGCCGCGGCCCCGCCCATCGAGTAGGCGCGGATGGCGGTGATCGTGGGCAGCTTCAGTGATGGCGCCAACGTCATGGTGGTTCCTCTCCGTCGCGGAATTGGTGGTTGTCCCCAACGCTACCGCTGATGGAACGCCGTCCCCATATGTGGGACGGCGTTCCATGTGTGGTGAACTGGTGCCTATAGTGAGGTCGATGCGGGCCGTCACGCGCATGCGCCGACCCCGTCGCACTACAGTCGTCTGCGCCGAAGGAGCTTCAATGACCAGCAACACGTACCATTTCGAAGGCAAGGTCGTCATCGTCACGGGCGGCGGCACCGGCATCGGCCGCGCGATCACGCGAGCGTTCCTCGACAACGGCGCGACCGTCGTCGCCGTCGGCCGCAAGCAGGCCCCGCTGGACGAAACGGTCGCCGGCTACGAGCGCGGCCACACGCACATCACCGACGTGTCCAGCCACGCGCAGGTCGCCGAACTCGTGCGGTCGGTCGTCGACGAATTCGGTCATCTCGACGTCGTCGTCTCCAACGCCGGCATCTTCGAGGGCGGCGAAATCGAAAACGTGTCCGACGAAGTCTGGCACAAGCTGTTCTCCGTCAATCTCGACGGCCTGTTCTACCTGACCAAGGAGGCGCTGCCGCACCTCATCAAGTCGCACGGCAACATCGTCGTCGACACGTCCGTCTCCGGCCTGCGCGGCGACTGGGGCCAGACCGCGTACAACTCGACCAAGCACGCGATGAACGGCTTCGTGCGCTGCGTGGCGCTCGACTACGGCGCCAAGGGCGTGCGCGTGAACGCGTTCGCGCCCGGTTTCATCCAGACCGACATCAACAAGGAGGTGTGGACCGATCCGGAGCGCGTCAAGCCGTACACCGACCGCGTGGCGCTCGGCCGCACGGGCCGCGCCGAGGACTGCGCCGGCATCGCGTTGTTCCTCGCCTCTGACGACGCCTCGTACCTGACCGGCCTCGTGGTGCCGGTCGATGGCGGCACCACGGCCGCGACCGGTCAGGGCCGCAACTCATACGAGAACGACACCCGTTCCGTGCTCTGATCCGATTCCGCAACAACCGTTTGGCCCGCCGCGTACCGACGTTCCACGGCGGGCCAAACGGCCATTATTGTCATCCGCACCACTGTCAAAGGAGACAGCATGAGCGAAATCGTCATCGACCGACTGGCAACGATCATCCCGGAAACCGACGCGCAGCGCGACGAGCCGCGGCCGTTCATCGACACGCACGTCCATCTGATGCAAACCAGCCTGTACCCGTGGTTCAACCGATCGAAGGCACTCACGTTCGAAGGCCCGTGGGATCCGCTGTTCGACGCGGGCGACTACGTGGCGTCCGATCTGCGCGCGGAAACCGACGGCACGCCGATCGAACTGGTCGGCGCGGTGCACGTGCAGGCGAACGCGGCCGATCCGATCGCCGAGGTCGACGCCGTGCAGCGCATGAGCGACGAGTCCGGATGGCCGATCATGATCGTCGCCGGCGGCGACCTGAGCTCGCCCGGCATCGAGGCGACGCTCGAGCACGAAGCCGCGTATGCGAACGTGCGCGGCTTCCGTCAGAACCTCAACATGCACGCGCATCCGCTGTACCACTACGTCGATAAGCCGTACATGGACGACCCGCAGTGGCTGGCCGGACTCGGCCTGCTCGGCAAGTACGGCATGAGCTTCGACATGCAGCTCTACCCGACGCAGTTCGGCCGCGCATGCGAGGTGATCGACGCGCATCCGGACACGCTGTTCATCCTCAACCACGCGGGCATGTGGGCCGATCGCGACTTCGCCGGCTGGAAACTGTGGCGCGACGGGCTGCGCGAGCTCGGCAAGCGCGGCAACTGCGTGGTCAAGATCTCCGGTCTCGCGTCGATGGACCACCGTTGGACGCTGGAGAGCATCAAGCCGGCCGTGTACACGGTGCTCGACTCGTTCGGCGTGAACCGCACGATGTTCGCGTCGAACTTCCCCGTCGACAAGCTGCACGGCACGTACGCGGACATCATCCACGGCTTCGCGCGCTGCGTCGAGGATCTGAGCGCGACCGAACGCGATGCGATGTTCGTCGCAAACGCGCGGCGGTACTACCGGTTCTGACTTTGGGGCGTCGTCACCGGGCCCTGCCATCGGAGCGCGCGTGCGATGACTCCTCGGTGACGCACGTGCGCATCATTATCATGTCACCATCGCGCGCGCAGAGACGCCCAGCACCGCGTGACTCGTGCCTGTGATTGCTGCGATTCCGCACCTTACGCGAGGAACTCGCCGGTGATCGGATCGCGGCCGTCGCGTTCGATCGCGGCGAGCGTGCGACTGCCGTCGTCCTCGGCATGTGCGCGGGAGACAGCCGGCGGCACGAGCACGCGCAGGGCGCGGTCCTGAGCGGCGACGCGGACCGGCAGATGGCCGATGTACTCGCCGTCGGCCATGAGCACCGGCGGTTCGGCGCCTTCCGCGGCGCGCGTAATCTCGACGTCGCGCACGCGCTTCCAACCGAAGATATGCGAAGCGAGCAGGCGGCCGTTGTAGCCCTTGGAGATCGCGTCGGCGATTTCGAGCGCGTTCGGCATATGGTCGATCCAGATCAAGTCGAGCAGCCCGTCCGCGAAGCGCGAGTACGGCGAGACCTCGAGTCCGCCGCCGATGTGCCGCGAGTTGGCGACGGTGACCATCGGCGTGATGATGTCGCGTTCCTCAACGCTGCCGTCGGCGAGCGTGGCCTTGATGTGATAGCCGTATCGCTTGAGATGCGTGACTTCGACAAGCACGGCGGCGAAGTAGCGCAGGGAGCCGCCAGGCAGGCGCGAATGGTTGGCCCGGTCATTGATACTCGCGTCCAGACCGCAGTTGAGCATGCCGCCGTAGAAGCGGTCGATCGGCGGCAGGTCGGCGTTTGGTTGCGCTGCCGTGTCGGCCGGCTGACCGTCCAGATTGCCGTCCGTACCGCCGAGCAAGTTGCCGGTGGCCGCGTCGACCGCGTAACCGCCGGGCAGGGACGTGACGCGTCCCATGTCCACGTCGATGTGGCTGCCGCGCACGATCGCGCCGACGATGCCCTCCACCGCGGTTGCGATGCGGTTGACCGGAAGGTCGAGTCCGCGCGCGAAATCGTTGCCCGATCCGGTCGCAACGATGCCGAGCGGCTTGCCGCTGCAGCCGACGGCGTTCGCACCGAGCGCGATCATGCCGTCGCCGCCGACCACGACCAGATGCGTGTACTCGTCGCGCCGGTCGCGGGCACGGTTCAACGAATCGTCGAAGCTCGTGCCGGTCAGGTCGATCACGCCGAAGTCGTAGCGTTCGCCGGCTTCCTCCAGCAACGCCATGACCTGCGCGTCGATTTTGGCACCCTTGCCTTTGTCGGACACCGGATTGCCGATCATCGCAACCACGGTGCGCGGCGTCTGTCGGGGTGCGGTTCGTTCTTCGCTCATACCGTCACCATAAACCAACCCGCGGCATACATGCCAGTGGCGTATTCCGACGATTCGCACCGCATTGTCGTCCACGATGCAACCGCCTACACGATACAGTCGGCATCCCCCGACTTCCAGCGACAACGCGGCGCTTGACACCACCGATCCAGGTCCGGCTCCGACATGCCGCACACGGCAACGAAGATCAGCTTGCGGCGAGCCCTTTATCGATCAGCGCGCGGATCGCTTCGGACGTTTTCATGCCATGCTCCTGCGCGTACTGCTTCACGCGGCGCTCCCCGTCCGGGTCGATGCGGAACTGCATGATCTTGCTGGCGCGCTCCCGACCGATCTTCAGCGGGCGGCCGCGACGCAGCTGGCGGATCCATTTGCGTTCCTGCGGGGTGGGGTCTCGCATCCACGTCTTGCCTTCGGCGATACGTTGTTTGAGCTCTTCCTCGGACCAGTCGATATCGTACCCTCGTTCAGCCTCCTCTACTGCCTTCTGAAACCGAGCGGCCACTTCAGGCGGAAAATCAGAATCCTCATAAATCGGTACACCGTGGTGGTAGTAAACCATCGCCCGCTTCTTTCTAACGTTTCGTTGTACTTTTTCCGTATCGGCATGGCATGAATCAACCACCAGCGGTCATCATCAAACAGAAGGATCACTTCCAACGCCACTCCATGCTGAGTGAACCCCAGTAGAAGATCCTTCGGAGGATCCTCCTGCATGACTTCCCGACGCATGTAGTGCTCCACCACATACATCGAGTCCTCCAACGGGACGCCGTGTTTGAACGCCGACCGTTTCACGCCGATTCCATTATTGTAATACATAAATCACCTTTCTGGCGCAGACGTGCGGCATCACTCGCATGCGACCGGTCCGGCACGGGAGGAGCGTTCGACATGTGGCGCGAAGGGGACTTGCGTGGCGACGGCGACGGTCACCTGCACGTCTTCGCCGTCGATCGCGCAGGCATCGAGACGCGATGCAACCCCGTCGGAGCCCAGACCGGAACCAGCGAACTCACGAGCAAACGAGGAGACGACCACCGACGCGACGCCGCACGAATCGTCGGCTCCGTCGCGCAACGCAACCGCCGCCGACAGTGCCGCAAGATCGGCAGCGGAACGGGCGCGTGCCTGACAGACCAGCAGATTGCCGGCCGCCGCGACCACGCTCAGCATCACGGCGACCAGCAGGATCAGCATCACGCCGGCGACCGTGCCCGAACCGACATCCGCACCGCGCAACCAATGGCACAAGCAACCACCCGGCCGTCCGCATAACCGCCTACGCAAACGGTCTCGCGACATCGTTCGATCGTGCGGCGTGCGGCACGGCGTCGCGTCGCGTCCAGATGACACCGCATGAAACCGTTTGGCCATCAAGACGCCGCCCGGCGCATACAGCAGCGACGAGCAGCCTCCGCACAAGGGCACCAGCATCAACGTCATGACAGCACTCCCGTCGCTTTGCCGGTCACATTGGTCGGCAGCACGCCGATCGGGTCGGGAACGACCGGACACTGCACGGTCACGGTCGCAAGATCGCTGTCTCGCGCCACCGACACGGACACGTCGTCGCCGGCAACCACGCGCGCCGTGGCACTCGGATCGGCGTCGTCGCCTGCAACGACCAGCTCGCGGGCGGCTGCGGCGGCCGCATCCTGGCAGTCCATCGACACGACGACCGTGCGGGTAAGGCACATCAGCAGCAACGCCACGACCACGACGGCGGGGAGCACCACCGCGAACTCGGCGGTGGCGGCTCCCTCGTCGACGGATTTTCCGACCCGTCGCAACGCGGCGATGATCGTGGTGAACAATCGCCGTCGCATGATCGTCACCCGACGTTCAAGGCTCTCTTGACGATGTTCGTCAGCAATGTCTTGATCGCGTCGGATTTGAGCACGGTCATCAGCACGCCAGCGAATGCGGTGGCGGCGATCAATACAATCGCATATTCCGCGGTGGCCGCGCCTTCTTCCGGTTCGGCGGCCAGCGCGCGCAGTTTCGCGTCAAGCCCGTACAGTTCGCAGCTGCCGCGCACGTACAGGTCCATCATGCGCTGCTTGGTGCCGGTGAACAGTCCGGCCGGGCCGTCCGCGTTGATCGGCAATACATCACTCATGGCGTTCCTTTCGCTCGAGTCCGCGCCCCCGTTGGCCGCGGTTCAGTTACTATGCACGATTTCGCGATCTTGTCGAGCGAAAAACGGGGTATGTGGTCGAAAGGTCGGACGATACCCCCTACTTGTCCACAGTCGGCGTGTCTGTCCACATTTTTTGTGGACAACTCCGATTCGCAGCGCGCTGTTATCCACACGATGTGGACGGCGATCACAGCGGCGATCCCAGTGCCCATATCTTCCTCGTCATCAGTATGGCGAATCCGTAACCACCCATTCCATCGCCGCAACGAGCCGATCCGGCGGACGATGACGAGCATCACGGCATGGCGAAAAGCAAAGTCGACAGTGCGCGGCGGCGCACGGTGCATGCGGAAACCGCCGCTACAGCAGGAACGAGGCGATGGCCGGGATCACGCCGACGATGATGAACGCCGGCAGGAAACACAGTCCCGTCGGCAGGAGCAGGCGCACAGACAGCCGTCCTGCCGCTTCTTCGATGCGGGCCCGTTCGTCGGCGTCGAGCTGTTCGATGGCCGCATCCAACCGCGCGATCGGCGATACGCCGCGTCGCCACGCAGGTTCCAGCGATTCCTCCAGCACATCGAACAACCGCCCGTACGCCGCATCATTCGCTCGCTTCGCACGACTCGCACGAATTCCATTCGAGCCGTTTCCGGTCGTCGTGCGGGCTGCCGCCTTCTCGGTCTCGGCGCGCGCCTCCAGCCACGCATGATGCCAGCCGACGCCCGCGCGCAGCGATACGGCCGCACGCCGCAGGCCACCGCCGCACACGCCGCCCATCGACTCGCCGACCGCGTCCAACGCGCTCGGAATGGAGGATCCCTGCTTCACGGCCACGGTCAGCAATGCCAGCACCAGCGTCATCGAGACATCGGCGTCGTCAGCGATGGTCGGCCGACCCGCACGCGAGCCGACCGCAGCCAAGTCACGGGAATCTTCAGCCAGCAGACGCACGGCGATCGCCGTGCCGATGGCAGCCAACAACGCGTAACCCATGCGCACCTCCATGCGTCCGGCATCGGCAATGCCGGACGTCCTTCCCACCGCCGATCACCAACGCATCTCGCTTTTCCGTGCGGGAACGCGCGAATCCGCCCCTGCGAACCCGCGCCCCGCCTCTTGGTTTCTTCCTCTTCGGCTCACGACTGGTCGGGAACGGGAGCCGCGTCCGAGCCGGCTCATGGCGTCAAGTCCATGCCGCGCAGCAGCGCATGGGTCCAGGCCAGACCGGCGATATAGCAGCACGCTCCCAAGGCAAGGCAGAACAGGCCCTGCGGGGCCCCGAACAGGAATGCGACCGGGCGGGAACCCATAAGCTCGCCGAGCAGGATGGTGGCCACCGGCAGCCCGGACAGCAGACGAACCGTGGCCTTGGGTACGGCGAAGACCTGCGCGCGAAGATCCTCCATGTTTCGCGAGCGACGGTACGTTTCGCCCACCGCTTCGAGACAGTTCGCCGCAGGACAGCCGAGACGATCGCTGATGCGCGCCGCGACGGCGATTTCGGTGGCGACCCGATTGATCTGGTTCGTCGTTTCCCGGGGTAGCGCACGTTCCGCCAATACGTCGCGAATGCGCGGCTCGGTCAGTCGTCCTACGGCGAAACCTTGTCGCGATTGTTCTGAGAACGCTTGCAAAAGTGAGCCACCGCTACGTAACGTCGCGCATGCGGAAGCGATCACAGACGCAATGCCGACACGGGAGGACACCGGACGCTGCGCACCCCCGCGCATGCCGTCGCACTGAGCCTTGGTCATATGCATAAGCCTTGCTATAGAAGCGTCTTCTCTGTATGTCCACACGACGATCGACAGTGCCGTCATCGTCGCAGCCAACACCGGCAGCACCATCGGACCTCCCGTCACCATGCACGTCATCGCATTATGAATACGTTTTCTAAATATCAGACAGATCATCGAATATGCAAGCAACGTCTACCGCACCCATCGATCGGCAAATTCGTCCCACAACGGACCGGACATCGGAGTGCCCAACCCGTCCCAGATCGCAACCACGCGACCGGACAATCGTCCGCCGGCATCAGCCTCCAGATAACCGATCTGGCTGATGTATCGCCGTCCGGACACGTCACGTTTCACGTGAAACACCGCATCGAACGCATCCTGCGTCAGCATCGCCGTCGCATCCACGCTCAGTCCGGCCAGCAGGCCGAGCGATGCCAAACGATTCGGCACACGTTCCACACTGTCCGCATGCAACGTCGTCATGCCGCCGTGATGGCCGGAATTGAACGCGCGCAACAGGTCTGCAATCTCCTCGCCGCGGCATTCTCCGAGGATCACGCGATCCGGCCGCATGCGCAGCGTGGCCTTGACCAGCTCAGGCAACCCAACCGCGCCCGCCCCTTCCACATTGGATTCGCGCGTGACCAGCGACACCCGATTGCCGCCTCCGAGCTCCCCCAGCTCGCGCACTTCCTCCACAGTGACGATGCGTTCGTTCGCGGCGCATCGGCCGAGCAACGCCTTGAGCAGCGTTGTCTTGCCGGCTCCCGTGCCGCCCGTGACCAGCAATGTGGCGCGTCGGTCCACCAGCGAGCACAGGATCGGAAACCACAGTCCAGGAAACAAGCCCTGCGCGCACAACGACTCCAGCCTCGGCGGCGAGCGCGCGGGGAACCGGATGGAAATCGCCGCACCCTGCGGCACCAGCGGCGCGATCACCGCGTGCACACGTATGCCGTCGGGCGATGACGCATCCGCGATCGGGCAGGCGTCGTCAAGACGACGACCGAGCTGTGCGGCGAGCTGCACCGCATAATCGCGCACGGTCGCAGGCGACGCGAACGGCACCGGCGGCGTCCATTGCCGCATAACTCCCCCGCGGTCGACCCATACCAGCCCGTCGCAGGTTACGGCGACGTCCGTCACCGCCGGATCGGCCGCCAATGTTTCCAATGGACCAAACATGATCCCGTCGAAAGCAACGGGATTCCGCCGCCCCTCCCGATTCCCGCGATCTGACGCCGCACCAAACGCCGATTCGGGCACAGCCCCGAACGGTTCCGGCCGCCATCGGCGGGTCGTCACCGCCGTGCCGTGGCCATAGCCGGCCGAGGACCGGCACACAGCCTGTTTCAAGTCATGTTGCAAATCACCTGTCGTTCCCATTACGGCATCCTCTTTCCGCTGCCCAGCAGCCCTTCCGCCCAGTCGGCGGCGCGGTCGACCGTGCGTCGCGTGGCGCGTCCGACCGAGCGAATACCCAATCCGGAAAGCATGTCGGAGCACAGTCGACGATCGGCCTTGACCGGCCCGGCTATCTCCAAGCCAAGGTAATCTGCGGCTTCCCGCACATCAACCATGCCGGCACCCTTGGCCGTGCCGCGCGGTGCGACGCCGACCACGAACGGGAGCGTATCGGCGTCTTCGCTGTCGCCGATGCGTTCGCGCAGTCTGCCGATGTGCCCGCTGGCCCTGGCCAATCCGAGCACACTGAGTTCCACGACGACCAGTTGGGCGGCTTCGCCGATTTCGGCGACTCCGTGGAGCACATCGCCTCGTCCCGCGTCGACGACGACCGCATGGTTCGCCTCGGCCAGCGCGCGCACGGCGGCCTGCGCCTGCCACCAGTTGGGCGTCGGGCCGTTCCACGGATCGAACGAGAGCACGCGCACGCCGTCCCATTCAGGCAGTTCATGGTTCAGTGCCTCGCCTTCGAGGCGTCCGAGCGGCACATCGAGCGTTTCGAACCGTTCCCCTTCCTCGTTTTCAAGTCCGATGAGCATGTCCATTCCACCGCCCGAGAAATCGGCGTCGACCAGCGCGCTTGGCAGGCTGCGTTCGGCGAGACGATGAGCGAGCATCGCCGCGAACGTGCTCAGTCCCACACCGCCGCTTGCCGACGTACATGCAATGATGTTGCGGCAGGTCGTGTCGACGGTGATATTGCCGGCCAGTCCCCCGGCTCGAAATGGCGGACCAGTGCGATCGTATGCGGCTTGCGGTCCGGTTCCTGCGGCATAGCCATCGGACCACGTCAGTCCGATCGAACCGGTGCCACCAGCCGTTGTTGTTGAAGGCACCGCGTACGAAGCGGCCGCCGCGGACGGCGTGCGCGCAGGCACATCGTACGGGAATACCGTCGCCGCGCCGGGCGTACTGCGATCGTCGGGAACGTTCGACGAGTCGGCCCCAAACCGCGATGGGATCGAAGACGACGCACCGGGCCGCCCCGGCACGGCCGACGATGTTCTTGACGGCGAATAGTAGCGCCGCGGCGGATCAGATGAGATATTCATGCGCCGATTGAAGCGTACGTCGCCATCGTTTGTCCAGCCGAAACGGGGTATGTGGTCGAAAGGTCGGAGTTATCCACATCACGGCGTGTCTATCCACATCGTTGCGCACATACACGCAGTGTCCGGCGCGCAAGATCGCCCGGCAAGACCGGCACAAGCCATGCCGACCATCGCCGGGCAAGTCATATCCGAGCATCTACAGCACGTATTCCTCCCACCGGTCGGCGGTCGGAATGTCGCGGATCGGCGACAGCGCGGCGATCAGCAACGCCGCCAATCCGAGCGCGCAGGCAGCGACGGCCACGATCGTGAATCCGCCGTCGAGATACTGCAGCGCCCACCCGGCCGCGAACGGCGCGCACGCACCGAACACGCCCACCAGCGTCTCGAACACCGATGACACGCGTCCCTGCATGTCCTCCGACGTACGCCCATACATGAACCCGAACAGGCTCGCGTTCAGCGACGGCAGCAGCAGGCCGATCAGCGACAGGCAAACCAGCACGGTCCCATAGCCCGAGTCGAACACGAGCGGCACGAAGCAGGCGAACGTGAGTAGGCTGGACAGCATCACGATATGGCCGGTGGCCAGCCGATCGGACACGCGGCCGGCGATCAGCGAACCGATCAGCGAGCACACGCCCATGCCGGTAAACACGAGGCCGATGTTGAAAGCGCTGACGCCGCGCGCGATGAGCATGAGCTGCGCGCCCGTTTCAAGACCGGCGAACGCGACGTTGATGACCGCACCGAACACGATGATCCACGGCAGCGTGCGTCGCGTCAGAGACCACTTCCAACCGGCAGCGAAATCGCACGCGAACGACGACGCGAGCGAGCCGATGTTTGCCGCTTCCACGTCATCGCCGGGCGCACTGGCCTCGGCGTCGACCGTGCCGTCGTCGGCCCCGTCGTTGCCGGTCATACCGTCGTCAACGACGCCGGCCATCCCCTGCTTGGGCAGCAGGCACGAGCAGATCGCGCCGACGCCGGAGATGACCGCAGCGACGGCCATCGGCAGCCATGCGAACAGCCCGTATAGAACACCGGAGATCGGGCTGGACAGAAGACCGACGCCGGCCTCGCGCCCTTCGCGCACGGACTGAGCCTTCGCGTACAGGTCGGTGGGGATCAGTGAGCGCAGGATCGCGTCGGTCGACGCGCCCAGCAATCCGGAAATGACGCCCGGCGCAAGCACGGACAGCACCAGGATCGGCAAGTTCAGCGTGCCGGTGGCCACGCATACGGCCAGTAGCGCGCCGACGACCAGCTGGCCGAGGCCTTGGCCGATCATGAGCGTGCGCCGGTCGTGACGGTCGACGATCACTCCGCCGATCGGGGTGAGCACCATCATGACGATCATGGACAACGTGGTCAGCGCGCCGGCCACGAATTTGGATTGGGATAGTTCGAACGCGATCAGTGGCAGGGCGAACGTCTGCAGTGCGTCGGCGAATACGTCCGCCGTATCGGCCGTGAACCACATGGCATAATGCGGCGTGCGCCACGGGGAACGGGCCTTGGATGATTGAGCCGGAACGCTGGAGATTCCAAGATCGGCGTTCGATACGGACACGGACGGGTTGGTTTCGGTATTGGCAGGCATGACAGGATCCTTTCGGAAAAACCGGCGATTCCCGTCATTACGGTCGCGGAGGCGATCCGGCAACTCCCGGTCGGGGCCGGGGGCGATCGCACGCGGCGGAATCGGGGATTCGCGGGGCGCACTGACGCGCATAACTGCGCTCGTCAGGTTTTGGCGCAAGGTGATTAATGACAACGAAGATAAGAAGAACAAGGCAGGTTCGATGACCGGCGCATTGCGCGCAACCACGGACGGATGCGTCACACACCACGGTGTCTACAGGACACGACACGTACGGACAATGCGTTTAATGCGCTCAATACGTTCTGTTGCGTGGATGATTGCCACGTCAACGTGTGTCCGCCACGCGATATCGACGCAATCGTATCGTCATCGACACATTCACATCACGACGCGACCCAGCGTATCGCCGTCAGCGGCGATACGAGCACGTCGTGATCGATGTGATTAGCCCTCTTCTTCCACCATTGTCATTCCCGTTCCATACATGTTCGACTGCCATAGTCGAACACCTGATCAATAACCGTCTTGTTTATGATACTGCCTCAACCCCAGCCCCCCCCCCTAATCCAACACGCCGGAGAGGCGGGCGCGGCAGCCCCTGACAAACGAAAAGGCCCGCCGGATGGGGCGGGCCTTTTCTCCAAAAGCAGCTTAGGGCAGAATCTCTGCACAACTTCATCGTCGTAACGGTAAGTCTTTCCAATGCCCGTTCAACGTAACAGTCCTTTGTGACCATACACTCTTTGTGGGCTCTGCTCTGTTCTGTTTTGGTACTTCCATAAGATAGTCACGCGGCTCCCCGGTCGCAAGCCGTACCGGGCGCATGTTCGCATTTTTGCGCAAGTGTTCATTAGACCATTCCAAGCGCAACCGAAACGCAACATCATGCGCGAATCGAACCGGTTCGCTGTCGCATTGTGTGCGCTTCCCCGAATCCACCGGAGTGTCGTGGCAGCCCTGCATCCATCCACGGTTCCTCCGGACTCCGCACGCTTAACCGTCGCCGGCGCGGCAAATCGTACAGACCATCGCCGCACTGCACCGCCCAGTGCGATCCCAGCGCAGCACATCGTCAAAGATCCAACCGACACGCCCCGCGCGAAACGTGAACTTGCATTGAATTCTCAAGACGTACGGGCACGCCGCCGCCTCAAGCGCTTAAAGTAGTTGGGTATGGCACAGATATTTGACGCACCCTCGAAGGCGATTCTCCGCAGCCAGATCGCGGAACACATCGCCGAAACGGACAAGAACGACCGCCGCGAGACGCGCCCCGACGAGCAGCCGCTGCCGCCGGATCGCTTCTTCGACCGCGAGCTGAGCTGGCTCAAGTTCAACAAGCGCGTCCTCGAGCTCGCCGAGGACGAGGACCAGCCGATCCTCGAACGCGCCAACTTCGGCGCGATCTTCGCCTCCAACCTCGATGAGTTCTTCATGGTCCGTGTCGCCGGCCTCAAGCGCCGCATCGACACGGGCATCGCCGTCACCGCGGCGAGCGGACTGAGCCCGCGCCAGCAGCTGCGCGCGATCAGCGACCAGGCGCATCGTCTGCAGGACGAGCACGCGCACTACATCGTCGACCACATCCTGCCGGCGCTCGCCAAGGAGCGCATCGTGCTGCTCAGCTGGGACAAGCTCACCGCCGCCGAACAGGAGCGCCTGTCGCGCTACTACCGCCAGCAGGTCTTCCCGGTCCTCACGCCGCTTGCGGTCGACCCGGCCCACCCGTTCCCGTACATCTCCGGTAACTCGATCAATCTCGCCGTGCTGGTCGAAAACCCAACCTCCGGCAAGTCGCACTTCGCGCGCGTGAAGATCCCGGGCAACCTGCACCGCCTCGTGCCGGTCGACGACATGACCGACGACGAGACCGGCGACGTGCGCTACGGCTTCATCACGATGGAGAACCTCATCATCGCGCACCTCGAATCCCTGTTCCCGGGCATGATCATCAAGGAGGCGCGCTCGTTCCGCGTCACCCGCAACGAGGACATCGATGTCGAGGAAGACGACGCCGAGAACCTGCTCAACGCGATGGAGAAGGAACTGCTGCGCCGCCGCTTCGGACCGCCGATCCGCCTCGAGATCTCCGACGCGACCAGCCCGTTCCTCTCCCAGCTGCTCGCCGACCAGCTCGGCGTGAGCGCGGACGAGGTGTACCGCCTGCCGTCGCCGCTCGACATGACGCTGCTGTTCGAACTGCAGGGCCTCGACCGTCCGGATCTCAAGTATTCGCCGTTCATCCCGACCACGAACCGTCAGATCGCCGAGGTCGAGTCGAGCCGTGCGCAGGACATCTTCGCCGCCATCCGCGAGCGCGACATCCTGCTGCACCACCCCTACGACTCATTTTCCACGTCCGTTCAGGCGTTTCTGGCACAGGCTGCGGCGGATCCTAAGGTTCTAGCCATCAAGCAGACGCTGTACCGAACCAGCTCGAACTCGCCGATCATCGACGCGCTCGTCGACGCCGCGCACGCCGGCAAGCAGGTGCTGGCACTGGTCGAGATCAAGGCTCGTTTCGACGAGGACGCGAACATCATGTGGGCGCGCAAGCTCGAACGCGCGGGCGTGCACGTGGTCTACGGTATCGTCGGCCTCAAGACGCACTGCAAGCTCAGCCTCGTCGTGCGTCAGGAGCAGGACGGCCTGCGCCGCTACTGCCACGTCGGCACCGGCAACTACAACCCGAAGACCGCACGTCTGTACACCGATCTCGGCCTGCTGACCTGCGATCCGGTCGTCGGCCAGGATCTGACGCGACTGTTCAACCAGCTGTCCGGCTACGCGCCGAAGTCCAGCTTCCACCGTCTGCTCGTCGCGCCGCGCACGATCCGCTCCGGCCTGATCCAGCGCATCCGTCGCGAGGAGGACGCCGCGCGCGCCGGCAAGGAAGCGTGGATCAAGATCAAGGTCAACTCGATCGTCGACGAGAAGACGATCGACGCGCTGTACCGCGCCAGCCAGGCCGGCGTGAAGATCGACATCGTCGAGCGCGGCATCTGCGCGCTCAAGCCGGGCGTGCCAGGCCTGAGCGACAACATCCGCGTGCGTTCGATCCTCGGCCGCTTCCTCGAGCACAGCCGCATCTACGCGTTCTGCAACTCGGACGGACCGCAGATCGGCGAAGGCCCGATCTCCGGTCCGGAAGTGTGGATCGGTTCGGCCGACCTGATGCACCGCAACCTCGATCGTCGTGTCGAGGCGCTCGTGCGCATCACCGCGCCGGAACAGATCGACGAGCTCATCAAGTACGTCGACCTGCAGATGTCCGATGACATCGCGTCGTGGCACATGCAGCCGGACGGCACGTACCTGCACGTCTCCCACGCCGAGGATGGCAGCCTGCTGGCCGACAGCCAGGAGCTGCTCATCAAGAAGCACACGCGTCGCCCGCGCGCGAACAACTGAACCGCCGACGCGCTCTGGCTCGAGTTGACACACGTGTCAACGTTGGCGTGCTAGGATTGTTGCCGCTAACAATTCAATGATGTGACGAATGGCCGATCCCGTTCAGGGGTCGGCCATCGTCATTTCGGAGCACGCTACGTAGCCGCGAATCGCCGTCCACGACGCAACCGGCTGCCCTACAATGGGAGGATGGGCAAAGTGAGACGCATTGTTGAGGCCGCAGGGGGCATCCTCTATCGAATCGTTCCCGATCCCGAGCAAACAAGCGAACGTCGCGCGGACGGCGACATCAACGACGTAACCGCTCCCGACGCGGCCGAGCTCGCGTTGGCCGAAACGGCCGAACCAACGAACAGCGATCCGGCAGCTGCGGCGGCAACGGCATCGAATATCGCCGAGGACATCGTCGACCGCGTCGAAGTGTGCATCGTACACCGTCCGAAATACGACGACTGGAGCTGGCCGAAAGGCAAGCTGGAAATCAACGAATCGCACCGGCATGCGGCCGTGCGCGAAATCGGCGAGGAAACCGGCATGTCGGTCGCGCTCGGGCCGTATCTGGGCGACATCGAGTACCCGCTGGCCGAGGAAGGCAGCAAAACGCGGCATTCCAAGGATCGCACGGTCGACATGAAGCACATCGAATACTGGATGGCCACGCCGATCGACGCCACCGACGCGGAGGAGCTCATCGACGCGCTCGGACCGATCCACCGTGCCGACATCGGCGAAATCGACGACATTCTGTGGGTGAGCGTTACCGAAGCGCGCAAGATTCTCACCCATTCGACTGACAAGGACTTGCTCGCCCTGTTCGTCGACCGGCTGCAGGAGGGCGCCGCCGACGCGCAGAACGTGATCATCGTGCGCCACGCGAAGGCCGAATCGCGCAAAACGTGGGACGGCACCGACGAAAACCGGCCAATCACGCCGCGAGGCGCAGCCGCCGCGTACGCGCTCAACCGCGAACTCGCCTGCTATAACCCAACGCGTCTCGCCACTTCCCCGTGGATGCGCTGCCGCGAAACGCTGCACGTGTTCTCATGGCAGACGAACCGGCCCATGACGCATCTCGATCCGCTCACCGAAGACGCGTTCGCCGACGATCCGACCCGCGCATGGAACTGCTTCCGCGACGAAATCGACCATGCGCTGCGCCACCGCGAAACCGTGGCGATCTGCATGCACCGCCCGGTGATCGGCGGCATCTTCGATCATCTGCGCAAATTGTGCGTCGCGAAGTCGCTCACGAAACGGCTCATCGCGAAATCGCCGTACATGCCGACCGGCACTGCGGTAGCCTTGTTTGTCGTCTCCTCGCCCGAGGGACCGCGCATCATCGACATTCAGAAGGTTTCGCCACGTGTCTACTAACGCTGTGCACTACGGTTCCGGTTCCATCGTTTCCAGCCGCGCCAACGGGTTCACGCCCACCGGTTCGCCGCGCCCGTCGCGGCCCGGGCAGATCGACCCCGGCCTGGTCGAAGGCATCGCCGGCGGAGCCGATCCGAGCGAAGTCAGCGAAATGAGCCACGCGTCGGCCGCGGCGCTGCTCGATCGAGTGCATCATACGGCCGATCCCGAAGTCGTTGCGCGCGTGCTCACGCTCGTCGACCGGGAAGGCGTAGACGTGATCGCGGAGCTGTGGAGCCGGTCCGAGCCGGATTCGCTGCCGGGGATTCTGTGGCGGCTGTACCTGTTGCGTTCGTGGATGCGGCAGCATGATGCGTCGATCGCGCGACTGTGGCGCGTCGGCGAGCCGGTTGCGACCGCTGCGTCGGCGATTGCCGGCGTGGATGCGGCGCCAACCGAGGACGATATCGCGCGTACCGCCGATTCGATTTTGGCCGGCGCGTTTACGGGCGATTTTGCGGTGGCGCTGGAACGTGCGGCCGCGTTCACGGATGTGGTGGCGTTGGGATTGCGCGTGGAGGCGAAGCGGCTGTCCTCGTCGTCGTCCGTGGCGGCGGCCGGCGTTCAGCGGCAGCCGGACAAGGCCGCGCGGCTGCTGCACACGGCGAGCAACCTGATGGTCACCGCGCGCGACTTTCGGCATGGCGCCTCGCTGTGGCGGCGTGGCAAGCTCGATTAGCCGCTATACTGAGTACTCGCGTCGGGCCGTGCATAGCCCCGGGCTCCATTTTTTGCCGCTGCGAGCGGCCTTTGCGCCGACAGGCGCTTTCACGGTTCGGCGCTTTTCTTGGATTTCATGACTTTCCGCATAAGCTGAGTATTGATATGTACACGATGGTGTTGGCGATGCTGACCGTCGTGACGCTCCCCCAGTCAGCCTACGGCTGACAGCCCCCTCAGCCGAGGGGGCCGAGGCTACCGCCAGCTTTTCACGCTTTCCTCTCCAATAAGCGGCTCGATGCGCTGGATGCGGGCGCTGAGGCGTTCGACGACGTCGTGGTGGTGGGTGGAGATGAGCACGGTTTTGCCGGCTGCGACGAAGGCGCGCAGCACGTCGACCACAATGTCGGTGTTGCACTCGTCGAGTCCGTCGGTCGGCTCGTCGAGCACAAGCAGATCGGGGTTCATCGACAGGCAGCAGGCGATCGCGACGCGCTTCTTTTCGCCGCCGGACAGCCGGTACGGCGCACGGTCCCGCATGCGGTCAAGTCCGAACAGCGCGACCATATCGTCCACCCGCCGCGCAATTTCATCGTCCGGCAGTCCCATCTGCATCGGCCCGAACGCGATCTCCTCCTCGACGGACGGGCAGAACAGCTGCGTGTCGGAACTCTGGAACACGAATCCGACGCGTTGGTGCAACGCCTTGGCGAACGGACTGTCCCGCCGTTCAACCGACCGCCGTTCCACCACAGTCCCTCCAAGCCGGTACGTGCCGGAATCCGGGAATTCGAGCGCATTGACGATGCGCATGATCGTGGTTTTGCCGCTGCCGTTCGGACCGAGCAGCGCCACGCATTCGCCGCGCGCGATCGTCATCGAAAAGTCGCGCAATACCGGGTGCGTCTCGCCATCACCGCGATCGCGGTATGCGAAGTCCACGTGTTCCAACGCCACCAGTGGCTCTCCCGCGAACCAGTCGGCGTTCACGCCGTATGACGTTGTCGACTGGGCCATCGACCGAGCCGATCCGCCAAATATATTCATCGCCATTCCACCCACATTTCCGTGATTCCCGTCGTCAACGCTCCACCATACCTTCCACCGGAGCTTGCCTGGAGCATGCGCTACCCCATCGGTATCGGCATCCAGTACCACGCGCAGCTGCCATCATCCCAGATACACGGCCAGCGCGACCATCGCTGCCACGCCCAGCGCGTACACCGTGTTCGGCCAGGTCAGCCAACGTTCGCGGCGCACGCGATAACGCCCGTCGAATCCGCGGCACGCCATCGCCTCGGCCATCTGCCGCGCCTGCGTGTTCGCGCGCAGAAACAGCGCGCCAAGCAGCCGCCCGGCGGACTTGAGCTTGCGCGCGTCACGACCGACGCTGCGCAGTCGCAGCGCGTCAAGCAGCTGCATCATCGAACGGCCGAGCACGTCGATGAACTGGATCGTCACATCGCACACATACACGACCGAATCGGGCACGCCGAGCCCACGCAGGCCGCCGATCAGCCGGTTCCATGGCACTGTCTGTGCAAGCGTAATCACCAGCGATACGGCCACGAACGCGCGCACGACGAGTCGCACCGGCGCGCCGGTTTGTCCGACGAGCACGGACGGCAGCGCGACGACGAGACTGAACGCGCATACGGCGAGCGTCGGCGCGAGAATCGCCACGATCAGCCGGGCTGGTCGCACGGCGAGCGCGACCAGTGCGACGGCGAGCATGACGTACGAGAACAGCATGTTGCGCGTGAGATTGACGCATACGATCGCAGCCAGCACGCCAACCAGCCGCAGCGACGGCGTGACGGCGGCGAGCGCACGATCGAGCGGGCTGCGGTCGAGCGGCAGCGCGGCGCCGACCTGCACGAGCACGTCGCCGATATGCGCGAGATTGCGTTCGATGAACGACGACCGATCCGTCGGCGGATCGTAGCGTTCGGACTCGCGCAGCCAGTCGGGCAGCGTCGCGTGCGCGGACGGTTGCCGACCACCGAACGCCGAGGTATACCGCTGACAGTCCGGCGGTCGGCGATCGGCCGATTCCCGGTGCTCCGACGACCGATCGGCTGACTGACAATACGGCATGATGCACAATTCCGGCGTTATTTGCGCACGTTACGGCCACTGACGGCGAGCGCGAGCAGGCGGAAGACGATGGTGGTGACGGCGATGCCGATCACGGCGGACAGCAGGTAGCCGGCGATGTCCGGCAGGCCGGCGAGCGAATAGTCGGGCAGCAGCGCGTTCCACGAGAAGCCGTGCGCGATGTACTGCGGCACGTAGTCGAGGCCCGTGGCGGCCATGAAGTCCTCGGCGCCCCACTCGCCCCACGCGTCGCCGGTGGCGATCAGGCTGATCGGCGACAGCAGTGCGACCGCGGCGAGCGCGATCCACACGGACCTGCGCAGGCCGGAACGAGGCTGGGCGGTTCGGGCCTGAGCCGAAGCCGGAGCGAAGACCGTATCCGCATTCGTAGCGTTCGCGAGCACGTCCGATGCGCCGGCATCAGCGGAGCCGGGTACAACGTCGGCAACCGTTTGCACGCTGTCTCCACGCACTCCCCCGGCCACGTCCCCGACCGCAACCCGAGACCGCACGATTTCCGGCGCGGTGCGGCGCACGAAGTCGACGACCGCGACGGTCATCAGGCCTTCGACCACGCCGGCGACCGCCAGATGCGGGATGAGCATGGCCGGAACCGTCACGGCGAGGCCGAACGGGAAGTACAACGACTGTCCGTCGGCTGCGCGGAAGAGCAGCGGCTGCACGCCCAGTTCGATTGCGACGCACAGCGCGGCCAGCGTAATGCCAACGTATCCGGCGACGAACTGCGCGACGCGATCGACGCCGGCAGGCACGGCCGCAACCGCTGCTTCCACGGAGGAAGCCGTCGCGGCCGCGGGGCGAGCCGAACCGCCCGCCGACTCTCCCGCCGTGCGCCGACCGGTGATCCACAACGCCGTACCCCGGATGCCCGCGTACAGCCCGTACGCTGCGAACGGCAGCACCACACCCATGTTGAAGCAGTTCGCGCCGAGCGTGATCAGGCCGCCGTCGCCGAACAGCAGCGCCTGCAGCAGCAGCGCGACGGACACGGCGACGGTCGCGTACTGCGGGCCGAGCAGGAGCGCGATGAGCGCGGCGCCGACGCCGTGCGCGGTGGTGCCGCCGGGCGTGGGCACGTTGAACATCATGATGAGGAACGAGAACGCGGCTCCCGCGCCCAGATACGCCATTTTCTCCGGTGTGGCCTCGCGCATCACCGCGCGCATGCACAGGAACCAGACGGGGATCATCACGACCCAGAACAGCGCGCCGGTGGACGGCGAGATGAAATTGTCCGGAATGTGCATGGCGAGCGTCACGGTTTCGGGGGCTGTCGTCATGCCCGTCTCCCTTCTCGTTTCTCGTTGATGACGGTCGGCGATCGTTCGCCGCGCGCGTTCATGAATGGCAACGTAATATCACACTTGTGATTCGGCTTGCGCACGATGCTCGGCAAACGGTTGCGATCGTTGCGAAACGCCGACGGGCGATACGCACGTTTCGTATCGTGGTCACGTATGTTCCGCGTATTTTTCGGCATATTATCGCGCACGATCCGCACGCAAACCGCACGGTTGCGACCGTTTGCGACGATGCGCGCGACGACCACGGACGATGCGCGCGACGACGCGCGACCGTTCGTTACAAACGGCCACAACGGCGCTCGTACACTGTCCCTCAGTTCAACCGATACGACCCGACCATCGCGACGATACGCGGCCGACGGGCACGGCAATCGGCAGACGGCAACGGCCGCCGACGCAGACAACGGAAGGAGCGCGAATGATCGCCAAGGAGATAACCGGCAACATCATCGAGCAGCAGTACGACGACGGCAAGCTGAACGTGCCGATCGCGTTTGACTGGTTCGAAACGGACAAGAAGCGCATGCGCAAGGTCGCCGAGGACGGCACCGAGTTCGGCGTGATGGTCGGGCGCACGATCAAGGACGGCGACGTGCTCGCCGAAACCGAGGACAAGCGCTATTTCGCGCGCATCAAAACCGCGCAGCTCATCGAAATCCCGGTGAACTCGATGAAGGAGATGGGCCGCCTGTGCTTCGAGCTGGGCAACCGCCACCTGAGCCTCAAGGTCGAGAACGACCGCGTGCTCGTGCCGTACGACCATCCGACGATGGAGTACACGAAGAAGATCGGGTTCGAGCCGCACATCATCGAGGGCGGGTTCGACGGGTTCCTGATCGTCAAGGCGCACGCCGGTTCGGGCACGATCATTCCGGGCACGAACAAGACCACGGGCGACGTGGCCGAAGAGGAGCAGGAGGCCGAGGCGGACGCCGACTGGGCCGCGAAAGAGGCCGCGAACGGCGGTGCGGGCGGGGCCGGCCACGTTCATGATCACGACGATCACGGCGATCACGCGCACGGCCATCATCACGACCACGTCCACGCCGAGCCCGGCGTCGACGACGAGCATCCGTATGTGCTCAAGCCGGGCGAATACGAGTCGAACGGCGTGCTGCACCGCCCCGACGGCTCGCACAGCCACGACGGCGGCCGCACCTGGCACACGCACTGACCGCGCCGGCAAGTCTCCAGGATCCCCGCGAACGCAATGCGATGGGTTCTGACTACCCCTCAGTCACTGCGTGACAGCTCCCCTGACAAGGGGGAGCCAAGCATTGAGTACACATCGAACACACGAAAGCCGTCACATGAACGTCAATGAAACCGAAGCGCGACGCCTCGCCATGCTGCAGGTGTGCGACAGTGTGTTCCCCGTGGGAGCGTTCGCATTGTCGAACGGCATGGAGACGTTCGTGCAGCGCGATTTCCTGCGCCGCGGCCCCGACTTCGAGCAGTACATGAAGAACTATCTCGAAGTCGCGCCGTATAAGGAGATCGGCCAGATGGTGATCGCCGGCCGGTACGCGACCGACGCGCGCCTGTCGAGCCGCGGATTGACCGCCAAACTGGTTGAATTGGACGAGCTCGCGAGCGCGTTGCAGTCGGCGCGCGAGATCCGCGAGGGCAGCGAGCGCATGTGCACGCGACTGGTCAAGCTCGCGGATCAGATGGACGCCGGTTGCGGACAACGTTCGCCGTCGCTCGACCTGTACGCCGGGCTGATCCGCGACGGACGCTGCCGCGGCCTGCATTCGATCGCAATGGGACTGTACGCGGCCGACCATGCGCCGGACGTGCGCGACGCGGCGATCATGTACGGCTATTCTCTGCTCAGTGCGCTGACGATGTGCGCGGCGAAGGCGATTCCACTCAGCCAGTACGCGGGCCAGGTCGCGCTGCACGACTCGTTTCCGCGCCTCGTGCACGCGGTCGACGTCGCGATGACGCTCAAACCCGACGATCTCGGCATTTCCGGCGCCTACCTCGACATCGCCGCCATGCAGCACGAAACCCTGTATTCGAGGCTCTACATGAGCTGAGTCACACGGAACCGAGGCGAAGGCCGGCGCATGCGATGCCCGACTCACCGTACGAAACGAGGCTGCGGCCGGCATGTGCGATGACCGACCGTATGACTTGGCCGAGCGGCCCGGAGCGTGTCGGGCGTCGTACATGCCGACCGTCGCCGGACCCCGCACTTACGCAGCGGCCTTCAACCGTAGTAATGCGAAGGTTCTGACTACCCCTCAGTCACTGCGTGACAGCTCCCCTGACAAGGGGAGCCAAGAAAATAAAATGCAACGTTCAAACTCAACCAGTCCTTAACCAAACACTGCACTCGCAACAATCCGCACCAACCAACAACCGAAGGAGAACACATGTCATACGTACGCATCGGCGTCGCCGGACCGGTCGGCTCGGGCAAGACCGCGCTCATCGAGCGACTGACCCGCAAAATGGCCGACGAATACAGCATCTGCGTCGTCACCAACGACATCTACACCAAGGAGGACGCCGAGTTCCTCATCGAGCACAGCCGCCTGTCGCCCGACCGCATCGTCGGCGTGGAAACCGGCGGCTGCCCGCACACCGCCATCCGCGAGGACTGCTCGATGAATCTCGAAGCGTGCGAGGAGATGGCCCGCACGCATCCGGACGTGCAGATCATGTTCGTCGAGTCGGGCGGCGACAACCTGTCCGCCACGTTCAGCCCGGATCTGGCCGATGCGACGATCTACGTGATCGCCACCGACGAGGGCGACAAGATTCCACGCAAGGGCGGCCCGGGCGTCACGCGCTCCGATCTGCTGGTCATCAACAAGGCCGATCTGGCGCCGCTCGTGCACGCCGACCTTGACGTGATGGCACGTGATTCCAAGAAGATGCGCGGCGATCGTCCGTTCATCTTCACCGACCTGATGGGCGGCGCGGGCGTGGACGACGTGATCGCGTGGATCAAGAAGTCCGTCCTGTTCGAAGACATGTGATCGAACGCGCGCGTGCAGTCAGCGTGCAGTCGGCGTGCAGTCACGCACGGCGGCCGCACGCGCGTTCCGCATCATCGCGCCGACGCGGCGCATCCGCATATTCCGCACATTCCGCACATTTTCCGCAGGAGTCGATTCATGTCCAGCAGCACGTTCCGCCTATCCACCGCGTTCCGTCACGGGCGTACAAAAATCGACGACGTGTACTTCGAGGCGCCGTTCAAGCTGATGACGCCGTTCACGAACGGCCGTCATTCGGATTTCATCGTAATGCTCGCCTCGCCGGGTTTTTTGAAGGGCGACGAGGCGCATATCGAGCTTGATTTCGGTCCGGGCACGGATTCGACGATCAAGACGCAGAGCTACGAGAAGGTGCTCGACACGGCCGACGGTTCGGCGTCGCGCACGATCGACCTGACCGTGCGAGGCGATGCGAAGGCCGTGTTTCTGCCGTTTCCGGTGATCCCGTTCCGCAACAGTTCGTTCGAGAATCGCACGACCGCTCATATTGCGGCCGAGTCGACGTTCGTGTACGCGGATGTGGTGACGTGCGGCCGCGTCGGCATGGACGAGCGTTGGGCGATGCGCCGGTTCGCGAACCGGCTGCGCGTGGTCGTCGACGAGCCGGTTGCGGTTGCGGCGGCACGGGACGAGCAGTCGTCTGCCAGTACGGAGACGGACATGCTGAACACGGCGGCGACCGGTGCGGAAACGGCAGTCGCAGCCGCTCCCGCGCAGGTTGCGCCGACCGTGGCGATTCCTGACGCGGGTGCCCACCGTCGTGGCCGACCGCCGAAGATTGAGCCGCGCACCCGGCTTGCGTTCGCGGACCGGATGCTGCTGGAGCCGGCCTCGTTCGACTACACGGAGATGGGCATGTGGCGGTCGTTCACGCATTGCGGCGTGCTGTACGCGCATGTGCCAGAGATTGATCCGGCGGCCGGGACGACGGGAGACGCTATCGGCACGACTGAAACCGCTCCTAACCCCGGGACGACCGCGGCAGGCGCTGCGGCCGCCGCCGACATGTCCCCTGCCGCTGTCGCGGCGCGCGTCGAGCAGACGCGCATCGCCGCGGAGGACGCGCTGATCGATCGCATCCGCTCGTATGCGGATTCGATCGGGTTCGTCGGCGAGCTGGGCGTGAGCCGCGCGATCGACGGCGTGTGCCTGCGGGTGCTCACGAACCGCGGCGATGACGCGTTCGACCTTATCAAGGCCGTGGCCGACATCGTCACGAACGGCTGATCTCTATTTTTAGCAACGCTGCCACTCCAGTTTGACTCCAGTTTGACGATTGAGAGGCTAATTTCACGTTTTGCGCAGGTCAGTTCGACGATCGAAAGGCTACCCGACACCAGAAAGAGACGTGGAATCAGCGGCATATGATGCGATGACGCCGTTACGCAACGGATCATCGCATTGAGTTAGCCTCTCGATCGTCAAACCGACCTCAACAGAAACCGAAATCAGCCTCTGAATCGTCAAACTGCATTCCGCTCTGAGACACCAAGAGCCCTCTGAGCCGTTCCTAACCACACTGAAACGATCCAAAACGTTCCCAGCCGCCAGAGCGGTCGGAATGCGGTTCAGAACAGGAAGTAGCGCTGAGTGAGCGGCAGCTCGTACGCCGGGTCGGAGTGGACGAGCTCGCCGTCGACCGTCACCTGGAAGGTTTCCGGGTTGACCTGGATGTCGGCGAGCACGTCGTTGAACTTAAGGTCCTTCTTGCCCACCGTGCGGCAGCCATGCACCGGCAGCACCTGCCGTTGCAGGCCCAGCTTGCCCTTGATGTCGTCGTCGTAGGCGGCCTGCGAGACGAACGTGGCGCAGGACGAGCCGAGCGCGCGGCCGAGCGCACCAAACATGTCGCGGTAGTAAACCGGCTCCGGGGTCGGGATGGACGCGTTCGCGTCGCCCATACGGGCGTATGCGATCGAACCGCCCTTGATGACCATTTCCGGCTTCGCGCCGAACATGGCCGGCTGCCAGAGCACCAGGTCGGCCATCTTGCCGACCTCGACGGAGCCCACGTATTCGGCGATGCCGTGCGTGATGGCCGGGTTGATGGTGAACTTGGACACGTAGCGCTTGACGCGGAAGTTGTCGTTGCGATTGTTGTCATGCGCATCCTCGGGCAGCGGGCCGCGCTGGCGCTTCATCTTGTCGGCGGTCTGGATGGTGCGCGTGATGACCTCGCCCACGCGGCCCATCGCCTGCGAGTCGGAGCTCATCATCGAGATGATGCCCATGTCGTGCAGCACGTCCTCCGCGCCGATCGTCTCGGGGCGGATGCGCGAGTCGGCGAACGAGATGTCCTCGGGCACGTTGCGGTCGAGATGGTGGCAGACCATCATCATGTCGAGGTGCTCGTCGATGGTGTTGCGCGTGTACGGCATGGTCGGGTTCGTGGAGCTCGGCAGCACGTTCGGGAAGCCGGCCGCGCGGATGATGTCCGGCGCGTGGCCGCCACCTGCGCCTTCCGTGTGGTACGTGTGGATCGCGCGCCCCTTGAACGCGGCGATGGTGTCCTCCACGCAGCCGCCCTCGTTGAGGGTGTCGGTGTGGATGGCGACCTGCACGTCCATGTCGTCGGCCACGCCGAGGCAGGTGTCGATCACGGCCGGCGTGGAACCCCAGTCCTCGTGGATTTTCAGGCCCGCCGCGCCCGCGCGGATCTGCTCGCGTAGCGGTTCGGGGCTTGAATCATTGCCCTTGCCGAGATACGCGATGTTGACGGGCAGCGCTTCGGCCGCTTCGATCATCCGCGCCAGATGGAACGCGCCCGGATTGCAGGTGGTCGCGTTGGTGCCGTCGGCCGGGCCGGTGCCGCCGCCGACCATAGTGGTGACGCCGCCGGCGAGCGCGGTGCGCACCTGCTGCGGGGAGATGAAGTGGATGTGCGTGTCGAGTCCGCCCGCGGTGACGATGAGGCCTTCGCCGGCGATCGCCTCGGTGCCGGAGCCGACGGCGAGGCCGGGGGTGACGCCGTTCATGGTCTGCGGGTTGCCGGCCTTGCCTATGGCGCTGATCTTGCCGTTTTTGATGCCGATGTCGGCCTTGTAGATGCCGGTCCAGTCGACGATGAGCGCGTTGGTGATGACAGTGTCGGGCGATTCCGCGTCGAGCTGCACGGAGCTTTGGCCCATGCCGTCGCGGAACGATTTGCCGCCGCCGAATTTGAGTTCGTCGCCGTAATGCGTGCAGTCGCGTTCGACTTCGATGATGAGGTTCGTGTCGCCGAGGAGCACGCGGTCGCCGGTTGTCGGGCCGAACATGCCCGCGTAGTCCTTGCGTGTGATGGTCTTGCTCATGATCGTTCCTTACTCGCTCCCCCGATGTCAGATGCCTAGGAATCCCTGTTCGTGCGCCTTGGCGAACGCGGCCTCGCGCACCTGCGGGTCGTCGAGCTGGCCTTCGACGAGCGCGCTGAAGCCGTGGATTTCGCGCGTGCCGCCGATGTCGATGAGCCGCACGCGATGTGCCTCGCCCGGCTCGAATCGCACGGCCGTGCCAGCGGGGATGTCAAGCCGCTTGCCGTAGGCGGCCTTGCGGTCGAACTTGAGATACTTGTTGACTTCGAAGAAGTGGAAGTGCGAGCCGATCTGGATGGGCCGGTCGGCGGTGTTGACCACGTCGAGTTCGATCGCGTCCTTGCCGTCGTTGATGGTCAGGTCGCCGTCGGCGAACAGGTATTCGCCGGGCACGAGCCGTTCGGTCGATTCGATCGGATTGTGGATGGACACGAGTTTGGTGCCGTCGGGGAACGTCGCTTCGACTTCGACCACGTCGAGCATTTCGGCCACGCCGTCCATCACGTCTTCGGGCTTGAGCAATGTGCGCCCGTACTGCATGAGTTCGGCCACGGTGGCGCCTTCGCGCGCGCGTTCCACGCATTCGGAGGAGATCAGCGCGATCGCCTCCACGTAGTTGAGCTTCACGCCCCGCGACTTGCGGTCCTTGGCGAGCTGCCCCGCCAAATACAGCATGAGTTTGTCGGTTTCCCGCGGTGTCAGTCTCATCAGGCCCCCATCGTCGTCGTCAGTTCCGGCGATTGCGTTCGACGTGCGCACAGGTCACGTGCACATCGCGCGCGTCGCGGCACCCGTGGCGCGCGCAACGCACGGCGGACGCGACGCACGCGACGCACGCGGCGACGCACGTCCGCACAATCGCAAAATCGTCGCAATTCTACGGCCGCAATACAAACGGCATGTTTCCGGCTTTGCGACCATCGTTGATTTCCGTCCGAATGCCGAACGTTCTGTCCGCGGACGCCCGCCGCGCATGCCCGTCGCCGCCCGTTTCGCGTATCCCGACGTTTCCGCCGCACGGTCCGCTCCCCCCAGGCGCCCCCCCCTGCTATGTTGACGTCCCATGAGCAAGTTGGGACGGATCAGCCAGCTGAGTCTGGCGTTGCGCTGGGCGCTGGTGGGCATGACCATGTCGATGCTGAGCAACGCGGTGTTCGAGGGTTCGGTGATCCCGTCGATTCTGGTGGTCGGGCTGCCGGCGTGGGTGGTGGCGTTCCGCCGCACGTTCGGCCTGGCGGTGGATTTCGCATCGCCGGCGGCCGCGTGGATCGTGCAACGGTTCGGTTCGTTCCGCTCGCTGGCCAGCGCCGAGGGCGTTGAGGGCGTGTTGTGTCTGACGGTCGCGCTCGTGCCCGGCGGTTGGGAGTATTGGAAGTGGCTGCTACTCGCGCTGTCGTGCCTGCTGCTGATGACCGGTCAGGTGATAGACGTCGCGTCCGAAGTGTTTGAGGTCGACGCCGCGGAGGGCGACGACGGCATGCTCGTGCAATACAGCGGCTATGTGAGCGTGATTTCGAGCGTTGCCGGCACGCTGCTCGGTCAGGTCGCCGGTTCGGCGATCGCCAACGCGTCGGTCAAGGCGATGCTGTTCACATCGGCCTTGTTGTCGTTCGGCTGCGCGCTCACGCGATTCCGCACACGTGATCTTATGCCCGGCGTAACGATGAACACGGCGGACGCCGCCGAGCAAACCGCAACGGATGCGACGACCGATGCTCCGTTCCGCGACGATACGGCCTCCGATCATGAGCCGGCTGACCGCACGGACGCGGACCGTACGACCAGAGTCCGTCTGCTGGCGGCGTCCGCGCTGATGGCGCTGGTGCCGGCGCTGTGGATGAGCTATACGATGCTTGGTCTTGGCAAGGAGTATGGCGGCGCTGCACTGACCGTGCTGTACGCGTGCAGCGGCGTGGGCGCGATCATCGGATCGTTCGCGTACATGCGCTGGTCGGCGAAGCTGGGCATGCGCCGCATCGGCATGATCGGCGTCGCGCTGATGGCCGTGGCGCTCGTGTTCGTGGCGATTCCGACGTTGCCGACCGCGTGCGTCGGCTGGTTGCTGGACCAGTTGGGCTATGGCTTGCTCGCGCAGGCCGTGGTCATGTCCCGCATGTTGCAGTTGCGCGGGAGCGATCTCGCTCGTTTCAGCGGCCGCGCGCGCTTCGCCTATGCGATCGGCAGCGCCGCCGGCACGTGGGCTGGCTGGGCGATGTCTGCCGACTGGCGTCTGCTTGCGCCCCTTGCGTTGATGCTGTGCGTTGGTTTCCTCCCCCTGTTTCGGGCCATGCCGACGTCGGACCGCAGGTAACGGCCGGTCGCGGGCCGCTTCTTCGTTGCGCTGTTTCACGGCGAGACGGCAACGAAGGCAATGGATTGTCAGATGAGCGGGGCGCGGGAGTCGAGGGTGCAGACGATGCCGGTTTCGGTGCGCACCCATTCGATGGCCTGCAGGGCGGCGATGTTCCACAGCGCGTGCGGGATGCCGCCGAGGTCGGGCTGGTCGGCCCAGAACGTCGCGTCGTCGGGGAACACGGTGACGACCGTGCCTTCTTCGGCCGGCGTGATGATGCGGTAGAGCCGGCGGGCCAGCGTGGCGACGAATTCGTTGGCCGCGCCGAGCGTGTCGATGATGTGCTGGTCGGCGGTGGCCGGCGGGCCGACGATCTCCCATGATTCGACGTCGGAGGCGTCCCACTGGGCCGATTCGCCGTCGACCTTGCGTTCCAGCGTGACGAACAGGCGCGCGAATTCGCCGGACGTCAGTCCGGTCACCCGCCTGCGCGTGGCCAATTCGATCGGTGTCATCCCAACCTCCCCATCCTTGGTATGTTGCCGATTCCAGCATACGCAGCACGGATGCCGACGGCACGGTAAGCGGCTCTTTGTACGGTGGCACGTATATGCCGACACCGGCGGTTGCCTAGATTTGATATACCGTGCATACCCACGAGACACTCGTCAGGCATGTCCCAGTCCATGCCACTCTACAAGGCCGGCATCGTGCGACGAACGAATGTGCCCTGAAACACAGAAAAACGACGAATGGGCGCGGCGATCGCACAGGCGATGCCGCGCCGGAATTCGTTTGCTCTCGGGTTCATGCGACCCGCGTGGCAACGCCGATTGCTTTACTTCTTCTCGACGAGATAGACGGCGCTGCCGAACGACGCGTCAACCACGTTGCTCACCTTCGTCGAGTAGACGGTCGGCGTGGCGGCGTACCACAGCGGAATGGCCGGCAGCTCCTTGAACAGGATCTCCTGCGCCTCGTTGAACTTCTTGTTCGCCTCGTCCGTATCCTTCTGCGCCCAGCCTTCCTTCAACTTGGATTCAAACGCATCGGAATGCCATCCGAAGCTCGACTCGGAAGCGTCGGCCGTCGAATACACGTTACGAAGCATGTCGTCAAGACCCGGATTGAACGGGATCTCGGCGGCACGCCACGGGCCGGTGAACTTGTGGTCGGCGCGCTTCTGCAGGAAGTCCGCGAACGTGGTGGTGGGCGAGGGAACGACGTTCAGCCCGAGATTCTTCTTCAGCTGGTTGGCCACGGCTTCAACCCACTGCTTGTGACCGCCGTCGGAGTTGTAGTAGATGGGCAGTTCCTTGTCGTAGCCGCCCGCCTCTTCCAGCAGCTGCTTCGCCTTGGTCGGGTTGTAGTCGAGGATGTCGGAGCCGGGAATGCTGTCATTCCAGCCATTGAGTCCCTTGACCGTAAAATCGCGCGCGGCCACCGCGTAGCCGTTGAAGACCTTGTTGACGATTTCCTCGCGGTCGATGGCCAAACTGATCGCCTGACGGACCTTCAAGCCCTGTTCGCTGTTCCAATAGGAGTCCCACAGCGGGAACGTGAGCGTCGTGTTCGGACCGGTGAGCGTCGGCTCGACGAGACGGTCGCCAAAGTCGTCCTTGGCGGTCAATAGGTCGGCGCCGCCGGGAGACGTGATGTCGAGATTGTCGGCGAGCACGTCCTGATAGGCGGAGCTCGTGTCGGTGTAGAACTTCACATACACGCCGGTGTTGTGCGGCGTGCGATTGCCCTTGTAGCGCTTGTTCAGATCGAAGTACGCGCCGGTGGCCTCGTCGACGGGCTTGCGCAGTTTGTACGGGCCGTTGCCGATCGGGTTCTTACGCCAAGCGTCGGGATCCTTGAAGAACGCGTCAGGCAGGGGCAGAAACGCAGTGGACGTGAGCAGGTTCCGGAATCCTGAGTAGGCGCTGGCCAGTTCGACGGTGAACGTCAGATCGTCGACTTTCTTCAACCCCTCGAACTCGTTCGTAGTGGCTTTGGAACCGTCGGCGGGATGCAGCTTGTCGTAGCCCTTGATCACGGCCAGATCACCGGAGGAAACCTGCGCGTTGGCGATGTCGGCGCCCCACGTCCACGCCTTGATGAAATTGTCCGCTTTCAGCGGGCTGCCGTCGGAGAAGGTGAGACCGTCCTTAATGGTGATCGTCCATGTCCGCTGATCGTCAGATTCGATGGAATCGGCGACCTCGTTGACGACCTGGTTGGTCTCCGGATCAACATCGACCAACGTGTCGAACAGCAGCCAGACCAGCGTCTTGCGGCCGGACGCCCCGGCATTGGTCGGGATCAGATCACCGCCGGGTGCGGTGCCGGAAATGCTGACCGGATCGTATGCGATCTCGGTGCCCGCCGTGGTCTGAGCGGTTGCCGAGCCACATCCGGCAAGCGCGCCCGCCAGCAGCGTGGCGGCGGAAATGGTGGCGATGATTCGTCGTATCCGGGATATGTTGAGCGACATGATGCGATGGTTCCCTTCTTCAAGTGTCCCCGAACTCTTCTTGGTCTCAGCCGGCGCGGTCCCCGCCGCCCGGCATCGTCTCGCGTGATCGCACGGTTCATTGCGTCGTCAGCGGGCGGTCCTACCGGTCCCGCAACATGTCCTGTTCCCGCGCATCGCAGCGATTGGACTCCAACGTACAGGACGGACAGCTGCCTGAGGACGGCGTGGCTATACGCGTTATTTATGGCCGGGACACGAATCGGGAAGATTCCGCGCCCGCGGTTCGGATATAGATTCCGGTTATGCGTTGGCCGCCAGCCGGCTGCGGCGAACGGGCATCACGCCGCATCGCCAATTATCCGCGATCGCAACCACCTCAAGCCGAACTTGAATCTTATTGACTCAAGTCTTTAGTTCGCGCACAAGTCACAGGAGTCGCCCGCAAAAGTCGCGTACAGGAAGTCGACTCCGTCTGATGATGTATCACCAAGTTCTTAAAGTGCGCCTGATTATGTATATCAGTCATCATAAAGTCCGCATGATTATGTAGATTCATAATATAAAAGTCCACCTGATTTTGGAAGGAATCCTGCAATGAGGCGTTTTCTGATGGACAAGCTCGTTGCGTGGAAGAACACTGCACATCACAAGCCGCTGCTGCTCGAGGGCGCACGCCAGGTGGGCAAAACGTGGCTTGCTCGAGAGTTTGGCCGCATGCAATACGACAACGTCGCATACGTGTCGCTGTTCGACAATCCGGCAATGGCAAATGTGTTTGCAGGGAATCTGTCCGCAGACAGGCTGATCCCGGCATTATCGCTCGAATCCGACACCCGGATCACGCCCGGCAATACATTGATCGTGCTCGACGAGGTCCAAGAGATCCCCCGTGCGATGACGGCGTTGAAGATGTTCAACGAGACCGCACCGCAATACGATGTGCTCGCCACCGGTTCGGCATTGGGCATCGCCATGCACCCCGGCTCCGCGTTCCCCGTGGGCAAGGTGAACCGGCTCAAGCTCTATCCGATGACATTTCTCGAGTTTCTGTACGCGTGCCAGCAGGATTCGTCGGCCGAGCTGCTGAGATCCCAGGACTTCGCACTGATCGATGTCATGCATGAGCGGCTCATGACATGGCTGCGGTATTTCATGTACACGGGCGGCATGCCCGAAGCCGTCTCGACGTTCGCCGACACGTTCCCGAACGTCGACTTCAATGAGATACGCCAAGTGCAGACGTCTCTCGTCGAAGACTACCGGGACGACTTCTCCAAACACACGGACTCTCAGCCCAGACCAGTCGTTTCCACACTGCGTCTCAATCAGGTGTGGGATTCGCTGCCCGCACAGCTTGCCCGGGAAAACAGCAAATTCCTCTACGGCGCCGTGCGCGAGGGCGGGCGCGGCAAGGACTTCGAAATCGCCATCCAATGGCTCGTGGATTCCTCCCTCGCCCTACGCGTCAAACGCGTCAGCACACCGCTGAATCCGCTGGCCGCATACGAGGACCCCAATGCGTTCAAGCTCTACTGCCTCGACGTCGGCCTGCTCGGCGCCATGAGCGGACTGAACGCCCGTACACTGCTCGACGAAGACTCCCTGTTCCGCGAGTTCAAGGGAGCGCTGACGGAACAGTATGTATGCCAGCAGCTCACCGCACAGCACGGACAAGTCCCTTATTACTGGTCGGCGGAGAACTCCAGCGGCGAACTCGACTTTCTCTACGAGCAGGACGGTCATGTCATACCGGTCGAGGTGAAAGCCGGACGCCACAAGCAGGCGAAGTCCCTCATCTACGCACAGAAGAAGCACGGATACCCGATCGCCTACCGCTACTCGGCGACCCGCCATTCCGACAACGGCGTCATCAAGGACATGCCACTGTACATGGCCGGCATTGTGTAACCAACAAATGCGCGATCATCCGGCGCACTCGACCATGGCACCGCATACGACCCGACCCGACCACCTCAAGCAGAACTTGAGTCTTGTTGGCTCAAGTTTTTCACTGTGAGTAAAACCGGGGAATGGTTGCCGGGGATTGCCTATTGTGTGGGGTGAAAGGACAAGGCAGGAGCTCCGGAAGGGGCTCCGGGAACGGTCACGATAACCAGTTCGGCCGAATCTTCGGGGCGCGCCGCGACAGGCGGGTTCCGATGGTTGGCCGGGTCGGCGAGCCAAGCCGTTCCACTCCATGCAAGTTTTTTTTGTTTAGGAGTACCGATTATGGCTATGCTTCCGGCTTTGATGAATGACACGATGTTTTCTGATCTGTTCGACGATCCGTTCTTCCAGGGCTGGCGTACGGACGACAACTCGGCGGCGGCTGTGATGCCGGCAAACATGATGAACACCGATGTGCGCGAGACCGCCAACGGCTACGATGTGGACATCGATATGCCTGGCTTCAAGAAGGATGACATCAAGCTCGAGCTGAACAACGGTTATTTGACCGTGTCCGCCACCCGCAGCAGCGAGCATGAGGATCATGCCCCGGCCGACGCTCACGAGGGCGATACGAAGTGCGCTTGCGGCACCGACGAGTCCGGCAAGTGGCTGCGTCGCGAACGCTACATGGGCAGCTGCTCTCGTAGCTTCTATGTGGGCGACGATGTGAAGGAATCTGACATTCACGCGTCGTACAAGAACGGCACACTGTGCATTCAGGTTCCGAAGAAGCAGGCTCAGCCGCAGGTTGAAGCCAAGCACCAGATCGCCATCGAAGGCTGATGGTCTGCTTCGTCATTGAAGCGGTAACAATCGGCTTGGATTGATCGCCCGCTTCCCGTTCGCAGCGTCACGCATACGCGATGCCTCGGTGCGGCGAACGGATCCGAAACATCAATCCAATGAATCTGGCAAGCGATAAGGCCGGATGACCCCAATCGGTCATCCGGCCTTATCGCTTTTTGCGATCTGTGAGGCAGATTTTCCGGATTGCACGACTCTATCTGTGATCTGTGAGGCAGCCCGTACGTTTGCCTTCCTCTATCGGGGCGGGAATATACCCCCCTTAGCGGGTGGTTTGGATCAATGGCTGCCTCACAGATTGCAGATAGATCCATGCACAGGCCAAAATCTGCCTCACAGATGACGAATAGGGGGAATGTTCTGGCCGTGTTCGCGCCGACCGCCGCAACAACCTCACAGCCCCGCCAAGCAGAACGATAGTCGAGGCGTCAAGGAGCCCACGTCAGACGCGCATGGCCTCCTTGGCGGCTTCGACCTGCGACGGACCACCTTCGCCGGCGGCGATGAACCGGCCGGAGGCGAGCACGTAATACTTGTCCGCGCGCTCGACCGCGAACTGGACCTTCTGCTCGACCAACACCACGCCGATGCCCTTGTCCTCGGCCATCGTGCGGATGGCCTTCTGGATCTCGGCCACGATGTTCGGCTGGATGCCCTCGGTCGGCTCGTCGAGGATCATCAGCTTCGGCCGGGTGATGAGCGCACGCGCGATGGCGAGCTGCTGGCGCTGGCCGCCGGAGAGCAGGCCCGCGCGGCGCCCGGCGAACTCCTTGAGCACGGGGAACATCGCCACGGCCTCGTCGTAGCGTGCGGACGCCTCGGAGCCGTAGCGGTCGGCGACCACGTGCAGGTTTTCGTCGACGGTCATCGTGCCGAACGACTGCTGGCCCTGCGGCACGAACGCCATGCCCTTGCGGATGCGCTGGTTCGGTGCGACTTTGGTGATGTCCGCACCGTCGAACGTGATGGAGCCGGATGTGACCGG
This sequence comes from Bifidobacterium biavatii DSM 23969, assembly GCF_000741165.1. Lineage (GTDB taxonomy): Bacteria > Actinomycetota > Actinomycetes > Actinomycetales > Bifidobacteriaceae > Bifidobacterium > Bifidobacterium biavatii. The sequence goes on from NZ_JGYN01000030.1 coordinate 200,059, forward strand.
CAGCAGGCCGAGCAGGGCCTTGAGCAGCGTGGTCTTGCCGGCGCCGTTGTTGCCGACGATGCTGACCCATTGGCCGGCTTCGACGTCGAAGCTGATGTCGTTGACGACGGTCACTTTGCCGTAGCCGGTGTTGAGATTCTTCACTTCAAGCATTGCCATGATGAGTTTCCTTGTGCGCGTATTCTCGGCTCCCCTTGTCAGGGGAGCTGGCCGACGAAGTCGGACTGAGGGGTAGTCAGGAGTGTCGCAGCTTATGGGTTGTTCTCTCCCCCAGTCAGCTGCGCTGACAGCCCAGCCGCAATTGCAGACAGTCTGCGACTGCATTTTGCTGGCTCAACTGTCGTTTCGCCTTCGCCTACAAACGCCGCCGGCGTTTGCTTAACGGCTCAGCTCGTCAGAGGGGGCCGAGGGCGGGTTTATTCACCACCGCCCAAATAAATGCGTACGACTTCGTCGTTGTTCTGGATGTCTTCGACCGAGCCTTGGGCGAGGATCTCGCCCTGGTTGAGCACGGTGACGGAATCGGCGAACTGGCGCATGAATTCCATGTCGTGTTCGACGATGATGACCGTGCGGTTCTTGCTGCATCGCTTGAGCAGTTCACCGGTGGCGACGCGTTCTGCCGGGGTCATGCCGGCAACCGGCTCGTCGAGCAGCAGCAGGTGCGCGTCCTGCACGAGCAGCATGCCGATTTCGAGCCACTGCTTCTTGCCGTGGGGCAGGATGCCGGCCGGCTTGTAAGCGTCGTCGGTCAGGTTGCACACGTCCATCATGTATTCGATGTTCTGCGTCACGCCACCCATCGGCCGGAACAGGTCGCGCCCCTTCTTGCGGAAGCCTTCGGCGAGCTGCAGGTTTTCGAGCACGGTGAGTTCCTCGACCACGGACGCGGTCTGGAACGTGCGTCCGACGCCGAGTTTGACGATCTCGTTCGGTTTCTTGCCGAGCAGCTGTTCGCCGCGGAACGTGGCCGATCCGCTGGCCGGCACGAGTCCGGTGATCGCGTCGATGATGGTCGTCTTGCCGGCGCCGTTCGGGCCGATCAGGAAGCGCAGGTCGCCGTGCTCGACGGTCAGGTCGAGGTTTTTGACGGCGACGAATCCGTCGAATTCGACGTGCAGTCCCTTGATTTCGAGGTAGTCGTTCCACTGGCCGCCGCGGTCGTCGAGCACGGCGAGCTGGTCGTGCAGCCGGGCGCGTTCCTCGACGATTTCGGCTTTCATTTGCGCGGCCTCGTCACGCATGCGCTTGGCTTCGTCGCGCATCTGCACCATTTCGGCGCGCAGCTGTTCGAGGTCCTCTTTGGAGGCGGGGGTCGAGCCGGCGGCCGGCGCCGGCTTGGCCGGGGTTGCAGTGGTTGAAGTGTTCGTCATGTTTCGCTCCTCACTCATTCGTTCTCACGAGCCGACCCGTTCACGCCGTCGCCGTCGCGGAAACCGCAGCCTTGGTGTCGCCGTCGCCCGCAGACGCACCGGACGCGGACGCGGCGGCAATCGCAGCCGACCCGACCGAACCGATCCCCAGCCGATCCTTGATCCACGGCCACAGTCCCTTGAACTGGCCGAGCCCCATCGGCACGAATGCGATCACGAGAATGAAGATCAGGCCTTCGATGTACGTCCACGCGGACGGATACGCCTCGGACAGCTGCGTTTCGGCGAAGCGCACGAGCAGCGTGCCGACGACCGGGCCGAGCAGGGTCGTGCGTCCGCCGATCACGACGCCGGCGAGCATGAGGATGGACGGCGTGACGCCGATGTCGGACGGCGAGATGATGCCGACGACCGGCACGAACATCGCGCCGCCGATGCCGGCGAACATCGCGGCGAGCGAGAACGCGAACACCTTGATCGACGCGGGGTTGTAGCCGAGGAACTTCATGCGGTTCTCCTGGTCGCGCACGCCGATGATCAGGTCGCCCATGAACGAGCGGCGGATCCACCACACGACGAGCACCATGGCGAGCGTCAGGAACGCGCAGATGTAGAAGATCATCTGCTTGTTCGCGTCGTCGGTCAGGTCGTAGCCGAAGAAGCCTTTGAAGTCGTTGAGACCGTTCGTGCCGCCGGTGGTCTTGGACTGGCCGATAAGCAGCACGGAGAACGCGGCGACGAGCGCCTGCGACAGGATCGCGAAGTACGCGCCGCGCACGCCGCGTCCGAACACCGCCAGGCCCAGCAGCGCGGCGATCGCGCCGGGCACCGCGGCCACGCCGATCACGGCGATGACCGGGTTGCGGAACAGCTCCCAGAAGCCCGGCACTTCGGTGATGCCGTACTGGGCCATGAAGTCCGGCACCTGACCGGGGCCGATGTCCGAAAGCTTCATGTGGATGGCCATCACGTACGCGCCAAGGCCGAAGAACAGGCCCTGGCCGAGCGTCAGCATGCCGCCCTGGCCCCACGCGAGCCCGATGCCGACCGCAACCATCGCGTAGCACAGGTACTTCGAGAGCAGTCCGAGGTTGTACACGCTCATCACGCTCGGCGCGAGCAGGATCAGCACGACCGCGATCGCAGTGCCGATCCACGGCTTGTACTTGGCGTAGAACTCGCCCACGGCCGACGCGGACGTACCGCCGGAAACAGTGTTTTTGCTTACCATAATCGTCTCCAAACGTCTCTATCTGAGCACGACGAACGCGCGCTACGCCAGGTTCCTCGAACGGATCGCGACCAGTCCCTGCGGGCGGAACTGCAGGAACACGACGACGATCAGGAATACGGCCACCTGACCAATCGACGCGGACGTCGGCAGTTCGATCGCCGACTGGCACAGGCCGAGCACGAACGACGCGATCACCGCGCCCTTGAGCTGGCCGACGCCGCCCGCGACGACGACCAGGAACGCCTGCACGATGAACGTGGTGCCGAAGTTGAAGCTGATCGAGTTGAGCAGGCTCAGCGCCACGCCCGCGATGCCGGCGATGCCCGAGCCGAGGAAGAACGTCACGTGGTCGACGGTGCGGGTCGAGATGCCGGAGACTTCCGCAAGATCACGGTTTTCGGACGTCGCGCGGATCTGGCGGCCGAGCGGCGTGAGCTTGAGCACGGCGTACAGCGCGGCCACGCACACGATCGACAGGATGAAGATGAACAGTCGGCCGGCGGAGAAGCTGTAGCCGAACACGGTTACCGGATTGGTGAGCGCTTCCGGCGCGGACGCGTACACCGGCGTCGCGCCGAAGATGTCGCGCGCGAGCTGCTGCAGAACGAGCGATACGCCGAACGTGACGAGCAGCGTGTCGAGCGGGCGCATGCGCATGCGTTCGAGCAGCGCGACGTCAAGCAGCAGGCCGAGCAGGCCGGAGACGGCGAATCCGACGACGAGCGCGACGATCAGCGCGACCGTCTTGTTGCCGATGAGCGTGCTCATGACGTACGCGGTGTACGCGCCGGCCATCATGAACTCGCCGTGCGCGTTGTTGATCACGCCCATCTGGCCGAATGTCAGCGACAGTCCGAGCGCGGCGAGCAGCAGGATCGAGCCGTTCGACAGGCCCGCCACGATTTGCGGGAATAGCATATCCATGATTCGGGTTCCTTCTCTCTCGGTTACTCGTTGCTCTCACTCGAGGCGCTCAGGCTCTTCGCCCAGTCGTACGTCTTCAGGTACGGGTCCGGCTTGATCGGGCCGTCGGACTGCCAGACGGTGTGGATGAGCTTGTCGTCGCCGATTTCGCCGATGTACGAGGTCTTGTAGATGTGGTGGTTCTCGCCGTCGACCGTGACCTTGCCTTCGGGGGCGTCGAACGTGACGCCGTCCGCGGCGGCCTTGACCTTGTCCACGTCGAACGACTTGGCCTTCTCGACCATGCCCTTCCACAGGTAGACGGACGTGTACGCGGATTCCATCGGGTCCGAGGTCGGTCGGTTCTCGCCGTACTTGGCCTTGAAGTCCTTGACGAACTTCTTGTTCTCCGCGCTGTCGAGCGTCTGGTAGTAGTTCCACGCGGTCAGCTGGCCCTTCACGTTGTCCACGCCGATCGCGGAGACCTCCTCCTCGGCGATGGACATGGAGATCACCGGCACCGTGTCGGCCTTGAGACCGGACGCCTTGTACTCCTTGAAGAACGCGACGTTCGAATCGCCGTTGAGGGTGTTGACCACCGCGTCCGCGCCGGAGAACTTGAGCTTGTTGACGATCGTGGTGAAGTCGGTGGAGCCCATCGGCGTGTATTCCTCGCCGACGACCTCCATGCCGTTGCCCGCCGCGTACGCCTTGACCACGCGGTTCGCGGTCTGCGGGAACACGTAGTCGGAGCCGACCAGGAACAGCTTCTTGTAGCCCTTTTCCTTGAGATAGTCGAGCGCGGGCACGATCTGCTGGTTCGGCGCGGCGCCCGAATAGAAGATGTTCGGGCTGGATTCCATGCCCTCGTACTGCAGCGGGTAGAACAGCAGCGCGTTGTCGGCCTCGAACACGGGCAGCATAGCCTTGCGCGAGGATGACGTCCAGCCGCCGAACACCGCGGCCACGCACTCCTTTTCGATCAGCGTCTTGGCCTTTTCGGCGAACACGGCCGGCTCGGACTTGCCGTCCTGCTGGACGACCTTGAGCTGCTTGCCGAGCACGCCACCGTTCGCGTTGATCTCGTCGACGGCCATGTGCAGCGAGTCGCTGACGGTCTGCTCGGAGATCGCCATCGTGCCGGACAGCGAGTTGACGAAACCAATCTTGATCGTGTCGCCGGACGTGTCCACGCACGACGACTTCGCACTGGTCGCGGTCGTGCTGTTCGCGTCCAACGCGTCCTTTTCGGCGACGGTGCGTCCCCAGCCGCAACCGCTGGTCGACAGCACCGCGGCCGCCGCGCACAGCAGCGCGATCACACGCGCCTTAGATAGTGTGGCCATACGTTCTCTTCCTCTCGCGCAAGACCTACGTTTGTTAGCGAGAGCAAGAATGGCAGCGGATGGTTGATTTTCGGTTGCCCGTTTGTTTCGTCCGCGTCTCGATCGTGACGAACACGTTACGCGGACGGCCGCGCTACGACCATCGCGCACGGCGGTCGTTCCACGCGCGACGACGTGTGCTCCCCCGTTTCGCGGTACGCTTGGTAACTATGGAACTCACTGTTTTGAATCACCCGCTGGTCGAGCACAAGCTCACCGTGCTGCGCGACAAGAACACCTCCTCCGCCACCTTCCGCGAGCTCGTCTCCGAGCTCGTCATGCTGGAAGCGTACGAAGCCACCCGCAATCTCGACGTCGTCGACAAGCCGATCGAAACGCCGGTCGCTCCGATGGTCGGCAAGCACATCGCCGAGCCCCGTCCGATCATCGTGCCCGTGCTGCGCGCCGGCCTCGGCATGCTCGACGGCATGACCAAGATGATCCCGTCCGCCGAGGTCGGCTTCCTCGGCATGAAGCGCGACGAAGAGCACCCGACCCAGCAGATCACGTATGCGAACCGTCTGCCCGACGATCTGACCGGCCGCCAGTGCTTCCTCATCGACCCGATGCTCGCCACCGGCGGCACGCTCGTCGCCGCCACGCACTATCTGGCCGAACGCGGCGCCAAGGACGTCACCGCGGTGTGCATCATCGCCGCGCCGGAGGGCATCCAGTTCGTGCAGGAACACATCGACCCGTCCATCGACTTCAAGGTCGTCGTGTGCGCCGTCGACGAAAAGCTCAACGACAAGTGCTACATCGTGCCGGGGCTGGGCGACGCCGGCGATAGGTTGTACGGCGTCATCGACTAGCGGAGCGTCCTCGTCGTTGCTCCTCGGTCGGCGTACGAAGTACGCCTTCCCTCGGTGCGTCTCGAGGCCGCACGCGCTAGTCGATTCCGCCCTATCAGGAACCGTTGAATAATACGTGAGTGGCGGGTTGCTTTCACCGAAAACATTCTCAGTGAAAGCAACCCGCCACTCGCGTTATGTTGAGATGGACCCCGCTCAGCTCACTGCTTCACGGAGTTGTTGTAGTCGTCGAGCGTGGTCTGCATGGCCTTGACCTGATCGCTCAGCGCGGTCTTCGGATCGGCGCCCTCGAACACCTTCTCGACGGCGGTTTCCACGGCCTTGCGGGCCTGCGGCATCACGCCCGCGGAGCAGCCCTGCGTGGCGGAGGTCAGCTTCGTGTCAGCAAGCTGCTTGACGGCCACATCGAACTGCGGGTACTGTTCGCGCCACTGCTTGTCGGTCGCGGTCTCCAGCGCCTTCTTCGAGGTCGGGAAGTAGCCGGTGCCGGTGTGCCACGTGGCCTGGTTCTCGGGCTCGGACAGGAACTTGATGAACTTCCACGCGGCTTGCTGCTCCTCGTCGGAGTGCTTCACGTTGGAGATCCACAGCGACGCGCCGCCGATGATCGGGCCGGAATCGTTGTTCTTGATCTTCGGATAGTTGCCCACGCCGACCTCGAAGCCCTTCTGCTTGGCGGCTTCCATGATGCCGGCCAGATCAGCCGTGGATTCGACCGTGATGCCGACCGAGCCGGTCTCGAACGCGTTGACCGCCGCGTCGGTGTCGGTGCCGGTGTTGCCGGAGATGCCGGAATCGATCATGCCCTTCCACCACTTCATGAACGTCACCGCACCGTCGTTGTCGAACGTGAACTTGGTGGCGCGGTCGGAACCGCGGCCGTTGTCCGGCGAGCAGTACAGGTCGCCGTTCGCGGCGATCTCCTGCTCGAGGTACCAGCCGTAGACGGCGGCGTTGAAGCCGTACTGTGCGGGGCCACCGTTCTTCTTCGAGAGCTTCTCGGCGTCGGCCTTGACCTCGTCGAGCGTGGCCGGGGCCTTGTCCGGGTCGAGTCCGGCCTGCTTGAACATGGTCTTGTTGTAGTACAGCACTGGCATGGAGGTGTTGAACGGCATCGAGTACAGCTTCTTGTTGACGGTGTAGTAGCCGGCCACGTTGGGCTGCAGGTCGGACGTGTCGTAGTTGTCCTTGTCGATGAAGTCCTGCATCGGCGTGATCGTGCCGGAGTCCATCATGAAGCGCGAGCCGATGTCGTAGATCTGCATCATCGTCGGCGTGGACTGCGACTGCACGGCGGACTTGTACTTGGTGATCGCGTCGTCGTACTGGCCCTGATACGTGCCCTTGACGACGATCTTGCCCTTGTTCGCGTCGTTGAACTTGCTGATGAGCTTGTCGAGTACCTGTCCGTTGGTGCCGGACATCGAATGCCAGAAGTTCACGACGACCGCGCCGGTGGAGTCCTTCGGCGTGGCGACGTTCGCATTGGCGTTGCCGCAGCCGGCGACGGCCAGCAGCGATCCGGCGGCCACGGCGGCGGCCACCAGCGTACGCATTGTCTTGTTCATGATTGCCTCTCTTGTTGGTTGGGAAATGTCACGTATGATGTGCGGCCGCGCTGCCGTTTGCGCACGGCCGCGCGGCTTACTTGGTCGAGCCGGCGGTCAGGCCGCGCACGATCTGCCGCTGGCCGAGAATGACGATGAGCAGCGTCGGGATGACGGCGAGCACCGCGCCGGCCATGACCAGTCCGGGGTTAAAGTTGTCCGGCGACTGCAGCTGCGTGATGCCGATCTGAATGGTCTGCATCTCCGGCGTTTCGGTGACGAGCAGCGGCCAGAAGAAGCCGTTCCAGTGAGTCAGGAACGTGTAGATGGCGAGCGACGCGATGGCCGGGCGGCTCAGCGGCAGCACGATCGACCACAGCAGGCGCAGGTTGGACGCGCCGTCGATGCGCGCGGCCTCGACCAGTTCCATCGGGAACTGCCGCATGAACGAGTACATCATGAAGATGCCGAATCCGCTGGCCAGGTACGGCAGGATCAGCGCGAGGAACGTGTTGCGCAGGCCTAGCGACGAGATCGTCAGATAGTTCGGGATGATCACGGACTCGCCCAGGATCATCATCGTGCCGAGGAACAGCGTGAACCAAACGCTCGCGCCGCGCACCTTGAGCACGACGAGCGCGTACGCGACGAGCGTGGACGTGAGCACCTGCGCGACGGTGATGATCAGCGTCGAGCCGAACGAGTTGACGTACTGGCGGAACAGCGGGATGATCTGCGCGGCCGTGGCGAGATTGCTCCACGTGATGCCGTGCTTCGGCCAGATGGCCGGCGGATAGGCGGCGATGTCCTGCTGCTGCATGAGCGTGCCGGCGAACGAGTAGTACACCGGGAAGATGACGATAATGCCGAGCAGCACGAGCACGAGCAGGCCGAAAATCTTCGACGCGACGTACCGGGCGTGCGAAAAGTTCGCGGCGAAACCGCTGGCTTTGGCCTTGGCCCGCTCGGCGCGGATTTCCTTGGTGTCCTTGGCGTCCGCCGCGGCCGCGGACTTGATGGCCTTCGGCTTGGCGGGGATGGTGGTGGTTGTCGCGACGCTCATTGGTTGTCGACCTTCCTACCCACGGTGGTGAACTGGATGAGCGTGATGATCGCGACCACCACGATCAGCACGATCGCCTCCGCGGATGCGTATCCGAAATTGGAACTGTTGTTGGCGAAGCCGTGCATGTAGATGTCGTACACGAGCGTCGTGGTGGACGAATCCGGGCCGCCCTTGGTGAGCACGTGAATCTGGCCGAAGCTCTCAAGCGACTGGATGGTGTCGGTGATGATGAGGAAGAACACCTGCGACATGATCATCGGGATCAGGATGAACCACTGCAGGCGGAATCCGGACGCGCCGTCCAGACGCGCCGCTTCGACGACCTCGTCCGGCACGGAGCCGAGGCCGGCGAGCAGGACGAGCACGTTGTAGCCGATGTTCATCCACACGGTCGTCATGGCGATGGCCGGCAGCGCGAACTGCGAGCTGGTGAGCCAGCCGATCGGCTGGCCGCCGAGCTTCTGCACGATCGCGTTGAACAGGCCGGTCGCCGGGTTGAAGAACGCGGAGAAGATGATGGACGCGGCCGACACCGAGTAGGCGAACGGCAGCGCGAACACGGTGCGGAACACGCGGTTGACGGTGGATTCCTTGTTGAGCATGAGCGCGATGATCAGCGACAGCACGATGGTGGGCACCACGGTGTACACGGCGAACAGCAGCGTGTTGAGCATGATCTTGCCGAATTCGGGGTCGGTGAACACGCGCTGAAAGTTGCGCAGGCCGACGAACTGGCTTTGCCGGCCGAGGATGTCGGTGCCGGAGGCGGACAGGATGAACGTGCGGATCAGCGGGTAGACGACGAAGCATGCGAATACGGCGATGGCGGGCAGCAGGTAGAGCAGCGGCGTCCATGAGCGGACGTCGAACGGTTTCTTCCCGTTCTGCCAGGTTCCGCCCGACGCAGTACCGGGGATGGCAGCAGACATAATTCAGACCTTTCAGACGATCGCCGGCCCGATATCTCAAATCTTTCAAAGCGATGCTTGGTCTGTGACGAAGGCGGCGATTCGGTGGGAGCCTTGGATCGGCTTCCGCATACTGTCTTAACAAGTCCGCAGGCTCCCACCGGGCCGCGTCGCCCGCTGTTCATCTCGATTTCACGGGGACACCATCGTCCATTGCCCGTGCGTTGTCCACACGCCGTCGACTTGCATTCCCCAAACGACACGCTAGTGCCCCATCCCGCAGCCCGGGAAAACAACAGTGGCGGGAAACACTCGCTGAGAGATATCTCAGCGAGTGTTTCCCGCCACTATCCGGCGATTACGCGACAGTTCAGCGCTCGGGCACGAACGCCTCGAAGATGTGGCGGTCGAACCACTGGTCGCACTGGTCGAGCTCGTGGCTGCTGCGCACGGTCCACGAGACAGCCGTAGCGCCCATCGCACGGGCCAGACGCACCTGCGGGCTGCTGCCGCCCGTCCAGTCGTACGCCACGAAATCGGGGCGCGACAGCCAGTCAAACACGAGCAGACCGGCCGCCCACTCAGGTACGCCGCCCTCGCCGTTGATCTCCGGCTGCCACGAAAGCTGTCCGCGGCACACTTCCGGACGATGGTCCTTGTACCACTGCACGGCGCGCGGGTTGAACGATTCGATCACGTACGGGCCATCGTACGCCTGCAGCAGCGCGTCGCCCTTCTCCATGAGCTCTTCCTCGCGCGGACCGAACACGGCGTTGTCGTCGAACTTGTATTCGACGATCAGCGGCACGCGGCCGGCGACCACGCTCAGCACGTCGGCGAACAGCGGCACGTGCTGGTAGTAGCCGGCGGGAGCATTGGCCGGCGTCACGACGGACGACGGATCGTCCGCGCCCGGCAGTGCGGACGCGACGGCCGTGCCCGGCGCATCGTTCGGAAACAGCGGGATGCGCGTCAGCTCGTCGTACGTCAGATCGGCGACGCGGCGCGGATCACCGGCCACGCGCAGCAGGTCGGGATCATGCACGACGATGACCTGGCCGTCGGCGCTCAACTGCAGATCCAGCTCGATGCCGTAGCCGGCCTCGGCGGCCGCAGCGAACGCGGCGAGCGAGTTCTCCGGCGCGATCGACGTGGTGACGGACGGATCGCCGTAGCCGGCCTTCATGGCCATGCGGCGGGCGCGGGCCACATATTCGCCGCTTTCGACCAGATACTGTTCGGTGAGACCGGAGCCGGCGTCGTGCAGGCCGCGGTGCGCGTACCACGCGTTCGGCACGGACGGCACGAAATTGCGCTGCTTGTCGGTGAACGAGCGCGGCTTGATGGCCCACGCCGCGGCACCGGCGGCCACCGCGCCGCCAACGAGCAGATTCTTCAGGAACTTGTTGGATGACATGGCATTCCTCCCTTGCGTCACCCGTATGCTGACGCCTCCGAGCCTATCCCACGGGCGCGGCAAACGCGGGAGCGCCTCACCGGCCCGCCGCTCGGCCCGTTATGATGGGTTGCGTTCCGTTCACGCGCGGGATCATCCGCGCGCGGCCGCCCATCCAAGAGGTACGCACCATGCCCAGTTCAGCAATCGCCGCCGATCAGCCGGACGGCCGGCGAGCCGTCCAGCCGTCCGCCCAGCCCGGACCATCGACCGCACAATCGGCCGAGCCGCCGTCCGCGCATCCGCAACGCACGCGTTCCGGCTCGTCGTCGCACGACGGTTCGGCGGCAGCGTCCGCGTTGCCGAACGGTAAGGTGACGCTCGCCGACGTGGCGCGCGCGGCCGGCGTCTCGCTGGCGACCGCGTCGAAGGCGATGCACAACGTGACGCGGGTGAGCGCGGCCACGCGCGCCCGCGTCCAGCAGACGGCGAAAGACATGGGCTACCAGCCGAACGCCACCGCGCAGTCGCTGGCGACCGGCCGGTCGAACGCGATCGGCCTGATCACGTCCGATTTTCAGGGCGTGTTTTCGACGCCGATCCTGCTGGGCGTGGAGGACGAGCTCGGCGTGCGCTCGAATTCGGTGATGCTGTGCAACGCGCGCGGCGACGCGATGCTGGAGAAGACGTACGCGCAGTTCCTGCTGTCGCGCAACGTGGACGGGCTCATCATCGTCGGCCAGGACACGAATCCGCGGCCGCCGATCGACGTGGATGCGACGGTGCCGGTCGTGTACGCGTACGCGCCGTCGTCCGATCCGGCCGACTGTTCGATCACGTGCGACAACGTCGGCGCCGGACGCATGGCCGTGGAGCATCTGATTTCGTGCGGCAAGCGCCGGATCGCAATCATCGCCGGCGAGAACGCGTACAAGGCCGCGCACGATCGCGTGCAGGGCGCGCGCGCCGCGTTGCGGCAGGCCGGACTGCAGCCGGTCGGCCCGGTGCGCGCGGGCGGATGGTCAGCCGACTGGGGGCGCGCGGCGACGCGGCTGCTGCTCGACCAGCACGTCGAGTTCGACGGCGTGGTGTGCCAGAGCGACGCGATCGCGTGGGGCTGCATGGACGCGCTCAAGGAGCGCGGGCTGAACGTGCCGGGCGACGTGGCGGTGATCGGCCACGACGATTGGGCGCACATCGTGCAGGGGCTCAGCCCGAAGCTCACGAGCATCAGCAACCGCACGAACGAGATCGGCCGCATGGCTGCGCGCACGATCATCGACGCGGTTGACGGCCACCCGCATCACGGTGTCACCTATCTGCCGTGCAGCGTCAGCCAGCGCGAGTCCACCCTCCCCCTCAGCAGCTGATTCGCGGACAAAAAGATAAGGCGAGCCCTCTTTATTTATTCTCGGCTCCCCTTGTCAGGGGAGCTGTCACGAAGTGACTGAGGGGTAGTCATGCCCACTACCATACGATGCACATCATGCCGCCGTGATGCACACGATATTGGCCGATGCACCGGAGAACGGAACGATGATGCGATGCCAGTCGGCGTCGAGTTGGACAGCGGTCGCCAACTGCTCGTTGCCGTTGACCGTCAGCCGATAGATGCCAGCCGCGGGCATGCGCAGGGAGAACGTGCCATCGTGCGCATCGCCGGTGACGTTGTCAATCGTGAGCGTCACTTGGCGGATGATCGGACGGTCGCCCTCGGCGTCGCCGCCGTTCGTCACACACGTCTCGCAGCGTACTTCGGCGAGCGCGTCGCGATCGAGCTTGACGGCCCAGTCGTGCACGGTGTCGAAGAAGCGCACGCGCAGGCCGTCGGTCGGGCGGATCGCATAGTCGTCGGCGCGATGCTCCTCCCCGTTCGCGACTGCGGCAGCATCGCCGTGCGATGCACCGGACAGTCCTGCGGCGATTGCCGCCAGCACGTCGCCGTCGCGACTCCAGGCACCGGAACGAGCGTCATTCGAGTCGCGACCGCACACGTCGTCGATCAGCTCGCAGCCGTAGCCGCGCAGGCTGGCGTCGTCCGGATCACGCATGACGAACGACGCGGCGGAGCGCAGGGCGCCGAAGTAGCCGAGCGCGCTTTCGCCGGAGTAGGGCACGAAACCGCGGACCATGCGCTTGGAGCCGCTGCCGTCCGACCGGCCGGGCCGAGTGCCGGTGAGTTCGCCGGTTTCCGCGACGTGGATCCATGCGGAGGCGCCATCGTTGGCAGGATCGTCGCTCAGATAGCCGCCGGAATTGTAGATCGAGAAGCCGGCGAGGTACGAGGCGGCGAACGATCGCAGCAGATCGGGATCGTAGTGCCTGCGTTCGAGCGCCCAGTCGTAGATCGTCCATGCGCCGAGCTGGGTCATGTAGCTGACGTTCCAGCCGCTGTCGCCGCAGCCGCGCAGGTCGGTCATGCCGAGCGCCCAATCGGGCTGGCGGCCGCGGTTGGCGAGCGCGACGCGCATCGACGACGCCATGACGCGTTCGTCGCCGATGGCCGCGCCGTAGCCGTACACGGCTTCGTACGCGGTGGAGTCGTACGCCATTTCGGAACCGTACGGGTACGCCTTGCCGGCGAAGTACCATGCCTTCTTCTCGACGAGCCCCCGCACGCGGGCCGCCTCCTCGTCGAATCCTTCGGCGAGCAGCGCATCCGCCAAGTGCATGGCGAGCGCGCTTTCGCCCATGTTGGCGTAGCGGTCCGCGCCTTCGCCGTCGGGGAACATCCAGTAGTCGAACATGGCGGTGAAGTAGCGGTACGCGCGTTCGAGCCAGTACGTCGGTTCGTTGAGCCACGGGTATTCGGCGCGGTAGCGCTTGGCGATGCGGTACATGTTGAGGAACGTGTTGGCGACGTGCACGTAATTGAACGCGCGCCACACGTCGTCGGCACCACGGCCGGCCCACGGTTCGAACATCTCGAACCACGGCACCATGCGGTGCACCTTGTATCCGGGCTGTTCGGTGAGCCGCTGTTCGATGAAGTCACGGCAGTAGCCGTCGAGCACGCGCAGCTGCTCCTCGTCCGGCCGGTAGACGTTCCATTCGGAGAGCATGAGGCCGGAGACGAGGCCGATTTCGTCGCTGCCGCCGGCCATCCAGTTCGGCAGGTCGGGGTTGAACGTCGCGTTGATGCGCCGACGGTTGGCCATGTCCCACATGAGCAGGCCGTGACAGCACGGGTCGGTCGGGTCGGTTTCCCACTGGTTGCGCGCAACGAACGCGTTCTGCTTGCGATAGATGGTTTCCGGCGATTCGATGCCGAAGAATGTTTCACGTGAAACATTGCGCTCGTTTCCGTCCGTATGATCGTCACCATCGAGTTTCACGTGAAACACTCGACGACCATATCCGCCGAGCCGCACGGTCGCACGCCAGCAACGCACGCCGCTGACGTTCGCATCGCCGCGCACGATGTCATCGCCACGTCCGAAGCCGTCGACGTCGCCAATAACGTCATCGGCAACGGACTTGCCGAAGCCGCTCGCCTCGCCGCACATGCCATCCTCATCGCGACCGTCATCAGCACGGCCGATCTCACGCGGCACGATTTCCGTCACATCACCCGCATAGTCCTCCCCCGATTCGGCGACGAGCATCGGCCTGGTCGCGCTGCGGATCGTGATCTCCGCGTCCTGCCCGACCGGCACGACCATGCCCGGACGGGACTCGAGCATGAATCCACCGACCGCGGCCAGCCAGTCCCACGCCTCGTCATATGAATCACGCATCGCGATCGCCAGCGTGAACCGCACACGTTCGCCGGCTGCCAACGTGAGCGGTCCGCATGCGTGCGGGAATTCGCCGGACGGGCGGTCGACCAGATTGAGCTCGTACGCGCCCTCGAACGTGGATCCCGGTCCGCCGCCCTGCTGCCAGCGCGGATCGTGGTCGACGGTGAAGCTGTGTGCGGCGGTGCGGCCAGTGAGCGCGACCAGCAGCAGCGGCATCGCGCCGCTCGACTTCTGCCAGTAGGCCCAGCTGTGGCGGCCGATCAGGCACATATGCCGCAGCACGCACTGCTCGTACTTGAACGCATCATCGCCGCGAAAGAACTGGTTCATGAGCAGCGGCACGCCGAGCCGGCCGATCGCGACCGGCCGGTCGGACGCGTTCTCCAGCTCGATCGTCCACTCGATGTCGTCGTCGCGCTTGCGGAAAAGCTCGGCGATGGCGAGCCAGGCCGTCTCGTCGCCGGCCGCGATATGCACGTCGATCGTGGACGCGTCCGGATAGTCGACCATGCGCAGTCCGTCCAGCGCGGCGGTACGGATCGTGCGCGCGGATCGTCCGACCTCGTCGGACGGATCCAAGGAAACACCGTCCACATGCTCGGTAGCGATTGCGTCACCATCACGGCCGGTGGCAATGGTCTCACCCGCCGCATCGGCAACCCCGCCCGCGGCGGAGGTCGCATCAGAGGAATCGCGCTCCCCCGCCGCATCGCCGGCGATCTCGGCGACGTCGATCGTCAGGTTGCTCAGCCAGCGCGCGTCCGGACCGTCGAAACCGGGAAATTCTTCCGGCGTGACGAGGAACTCGGTGCCGTCCGCGTCGTCCGCGCCGCGCAGCGACGTCCACGCCGCGCGCTCCGCGTCGAAGGTCGCGTCCAGTCCGCCGATGCGCCAGATGATACGTCCGCCGCCCATGTCAGTCAGTCCTTTCCTTGCCATCAATCATGGCAACAGTCGTCACAATCAGTCATCGCAGTCAGTCATTACAGTCAGTCGTTCGCAACCAGCCGCCGTAGCCGGTCGTTTGCGCCGTCGTACATCGCGCATCCCCGCACATCATCTGCGCATCATCCGCGTACTATGCAAGCCGCGCGCATATCAAGCGTGCGCACGTTGTCCGTTTCCGGAATCCGTGCGCACGTGGTCGGAATCATCGGCGCGTTCAACCCGTCAGCATCGCACCGAAACCACACGGGTATGGCTGCCTCTCAGTCGGATCAGCCGAGCTTCTCGGTGTAGGTGTCGTACCACTTCTGCCAGATGGCGATGTTGTCCTTGACGCCGGTGTTCTCGAGGCTCTTGACGTACTCGTCCCAGTCCTTGTCGATGCCGCCCTTCTGGATCCAGCCGGCCACCTTCGGCATCACGTAGGTCATGATGACCGTGTTGTTGTTGGCGAGCGTGTTGAGGTCGGAGGAACCGGGCACCACATAGATCGGCATGTAGTCCTTGCCGTCGGAGATCTTCTCGTAGGTCGGGCGGTACACCTCGTCGGCGGCGCGGAATTCCTGCGAGTTGATGGTGGAGCCGTCGGCGCCCTCGGGCTTGACGTCGGGGCGGATCCAGCCGGCCATGTTGCCGGAGAGCACTTCGAGCTTCGGGTCGGTCTGGCCGCTGATCACGTACTTGTGGTCGCCCTCGTCCTTGACGAACTTCGGGATGGAGCCCCAGTACTGCTCAACGGACACCTTCTCGCTGTACAGCGTGTCGATGAGCTTCCAGATGGCGTCCTTGTTGGCGGCCTCCTTGGAGACGGACACCTTGCCGGTGTGGTACTGGTTGAAGTCCTGCGAATAGTCCCACTTGGCGTCGCTGCTCGCGGTCTCCTTGAGCGGCGGGACGGACACGTATTGGTCCTGCCACTTGGTGCCAACCACGGCGACCGGGTTCCATGCGAGCACCGCGCCGGCGGTGGGCACGTCGTCCTGCTGCATTTCGGCCCAGTACTTGCTGTAGTCCTTGGTGACGTAGTCGGCCGGCACGAGGCCCTTCTCGACAAGGGAGTGCACCCACGTGATGACGCGCTTGAAGTTGTCGGTGGTCAGGTAGGTCTTCACCTTGCCGTTCTCGACGTAGTAGCCGTTCTGGCCGGCCTGCGACTGCAGCTGCGTGACGATGCCGGTGGAGTTGAGGAAGGCGACCGCGTCGTTCATGCCGAAGCCGGACGAGCCGAGCTTCTGCATGTTGAACGGGATTTCGTCGGCCTTGCCGTTGCCGTTCGGGTCCTTGGTCTTGAACTGCTCGAGCACGTTCTCGAATTCGGCCCAGGTGGTCGGCATCTTGAGGCCGAGCTTGTCGAGCCAGGTCTTGTTGATGATCAGGTGAGTGCCGGAACCCTTGAAGTCCTCGCCCCAGCTGTCGGGCAGCGTGTAGATGTGGCCGTCGAGGTCAGTGACCATCTTTTCGGAGGTCGGTTCGGACTTGAACAGCGCCTGCACGTTCGGCATCTTGTCGAGGTGCGGCTTGAGATCCTCGAACAGGTCGGCCTGTGCGACGTCGCTGGTGGAGAAGCCGCTGATCGTCACGTCCGCCACGTCGCCGGAGGCGAGCGACGGGCCCTTTTGCGAATCCCATGCGCTCGTCGCGATGTCGCTCCACTTGATCGTGCAGTCGCAGCCGGCCTCGACGTCCTTGGCCCAGCCCATGTCGGCCATCTTCGGCTGGATGTTGGTGTCATGGATAACCGCGACGTTGATGATCGGCTTGCCGTTCGCGTCGGTCTGGCCGCTTGCGTTGCCGCCGCCGCAGCCGGCCAGCAGCATGGTCATGGCGGATGCGATCGCGACCGCGGCCATCATCGGCCTGCGCGACGTGCCATTGTACTTGCTCATGTCAGTCTCCTTCGATCTCGTCGGCGGCCGTCCGCCGGCGTTTGTTCTTGCGATTTGCGATTCCGTGCATCTTCCGTCGATCGCCACCGATCGTCGTTCATCATTGTTGTGAAATCGCTTTCACACTTGTTATGATAACAGCCACATAGCTACTGCGCAACTCACGCACAAACTTTCACACCGGTTTTCACAGTTGTGCGTATATCGGAGTCCCCAGCGAAGCAAAACCACAGACCATCGGCGAATCACCCCGCAGAGAACCCCCTCAGCGGGGAAATTCTCCGAAGAACCCACGAACTTGCCACGCCCAGCACCCCCAGCGCAGCAAAACCGACAGACCATCGGAAAACCACCCCGCAGAGAAGCCCCTCAGCGGGGAAATTCTCCGAAGAACCAACACATTTACCTCGCCAAACGCCCCCAGCGTGGCAAAACCTCCCGTCCTTCGGAGAATCACCCCGCAGAACAACCCCTCAGCAAAGCAAAACACCGAAGGTACACCAAACTCACCACGCTCAGCACCCTCGGCGAGGCAAAGTCGCCAGAACATCGGAAAACCACCCCGCAGAGAAGCCCCTCAGCGGGGAAATTCTCCGAAGAACCATCTGACATGCCGCGCATAGCGGCTTTCATGCACCGGATCCCGCGCCGAAGCCCATATCACCGTACAACCCCGCACAGCATTCGCACCCCGCACAACACAAACAAGCGAAGGCCCCTCCCGAACCAACGGGAGGGGCCTTCGCACAGGAGAAAGGAGAAAGAAAGAAGGTACGTTATCGGATCAGCGGGCGATCACCTGCCTTCCGCGGCGAGCGCCTTAGCGTGGCGCTCGGCCAGCTCGGCCTTGATCTGCGGCTCCATCTTTTCGTACTTGCGGTAGAAGCACATGATCACGCCGACGATGATGTAGACAATGACCAGCAGCCAGATGAAGCAGAAGCTGATCGCGTCCTGAGCGGACTGGGACTGCACGTCCTTGGTCGCGTCGTAGCCGGCCGCGCCCATGATTTCGAGCGGCAGGAACGCGCCGAAGCCGGAGCCGACCTGGATGCAGAACGCGGAGCCGACGGCGGTCAGGAAGCCGGCCGCATGCACGCCGGTCTTCCACTCGCCGTAGTCGACGGTGTCGGCAAGCATGCCGAACGGCATACCGATGGCGATGGCCGCGCCGAAGACGCCTATGGTCCAGAAGATGACGAGCAGCGGGACGTTGGTGCCGGCGAGCGGCATGAGGGCCTGGCCGACGCCGCCGATGACGAGGCCGATGATCATGGTCAGGGTCTTGTTCTTGGTCTTGTTGGCGATGATCGGCATGGCGATGGTGCCGAGCAGGCCGAGGACCTGCACGCCGTTGAACAGCGAGGTCAGGTTGCGGTTGTTGAGCACGTACTGCGCGTAGTAGGTGGACACGCCGTTACGGGTGGACTGGGCAACCCAGTAGATCACGAACGCGACGACGAGGATGATCCACGGCCAGTTGCCCTTGGCGGCCTTGAAGGAGTCCTTCAGCGGGATCGGCTTGTTGAGTTCGGGGTGGTAGTTGCGCTCGTTGAGGTTCTTGAAGGAGAACAGGAGCAGTGCGATGGCGATAACGCCCCAGATCGCGGTGACGATCATGAAGCCGGCCTTGTCGCCGCCGCCGACCATGGCACCGAAGACGCCGACCAGCGGGATGGTGAAGGACGAGGTGATGAAGGAGCCGATCTGGCCGCCGGCCATGCGGAAGGAGTTGGCGTTGTTACGCTCGGTCGGGTCGGAGGTGAGGTTCGGCAGGATGGCGGTGATCGGGGTCTGGATGCCGGTGTAGACGGCGCCGGCGGCCAGGATGTAGGTGATCAGCGCGTACGCGAACTTCGGGGCGCCTTCAGGCAGGCTCGGCGCGGTGAACGCGATCCACACGGTGACCGCGAACGGCACGCACAGCCACAGGAACCACGGGCGGGACTGGCCCCACTTGGTGTTGGTGTGGTCGACGATGGAGCCCCACACGATGGCGGAGATCGCGTCGGCGAAGCGGGCGACGAGCAGGATGGTCGCCGCGCCCAGCGCGCCGGCCGCCGGGATGTGGAAGACGTTGGTGTAGAAGTACATGATGTACGACGAAATCGTCACGTACAGCAGGTTGCCGGCCATGTCGGTGAAGGAGTAGGCGATCTTCTCCTTCGTGGAAAGCTTCACTGCGGAAGCGTCCTGAGTTGCAGCACTCATGATTGTTGTTCCTTCTTCGTTGATTGGTGAAAAATGCAAGCCTCTCGGCTCCCCTTGTCAGGACGTTGCCGTGAAGCAAACAGCAGAGCTGTTTGCAGGCAACGTGCGAGCCGACAGGCGAGCCGGTAAAGCGCGGGCTTTAGCCCGTCCGTAATTGCAGGACGAGCTGGCCGCGTAGCGGACTGAGGGGTAGTCGCACCCGATACGTCATGGCGTCAATGCTCCCCCAGTCAGCTTCGCTGACAGCCCCCTCAGCCGAGGTGGCCGAGAGGAAAGATCAGAAGTCCGAGTCGAACCAGACCTGCATCTGGCCGATTTCGCGGTTGGCCCACGCGTAGTACGGGATGAGCTTCAGGTCGTAGGACTTCTCCCCGACCGGATGCTCCTCGACGTCCGCGTACAGCGGGAAGTCCTCGCCGTCGTGCGTGCGCTTGGTGGCCGGGATCGTGATGACCTCCACGCCGTCGAGCTCGCCGAAGTGGTATTCGGCCTTGGCGCGGGATGCGTCGTGGCTGGCGATGTGGTAGTTCCACAGCGGTGCCGTGTTGTCGGTCTCCTCGGCGCAGAACACGATCGGGCCGCGCATCACGGCGATCTTGCCGATGTCGTGGCGGACCAGCGTCTTCGAGCGCATGAACTTGACGGCCATGTCGAGGTCGAGCGTCACGGTCGTCGTCTCGCCGGCGGCCGCGGCGACCGTCACGAATCCGTCGACGACCGGCAGGCGGCGCGCGTCCTCGCCGTTCACGGTCATCTCATGCTTGGAGGCGGACCAGCTCGGGATGCGCACGAGGAACTTCACCGGGTCGACGCCTTCCGGCACGGTCACGGTGAATTCGATGTGGCCGTCCCACGGGAAGTTCGACTTCTGCGAGACCTTCACGCCGTCGAAGAACTCGGCGTCGTTCGCGATGAACTGGTGGGCGACGATCTCGCGGCGGTCCTCGTGCACGGTGTACAGGTAGCGGTCCACAGATGCGATGAGACGGGCAATATTGGCCGGGCAGCAGGCGCAGCCGAACCATTCGGCGCGGTGCATGAGCACGTGGTAGCGGTCGGGGTTGTGCTCGGTGGCCTCCGGGTCGGCCTCGAGCGCGTTCACGTAGTAGAAGTGCTTGCCGTCGAGCGCGATGCCGGCGATAGAGCCGTTGAACAGCTCCTTCTCGAGCACGTCAGCATACTCGCCGCGCGTCTCGAGCTCGAGCATCTGGCGCGCGAGGAAGCTCATGGCGACGGACGCGCAGGTTTCGCCGTACATGGTGTCGCTCGGCAGGTCGTAGTCGTAGGTGAACGCCTCGCCGACGTGCGTGGAGCCGACGCCGCCGGTGATGTACATGCGCTTGGTGACGATGTTGTGCCACAGGCGCTTGGCGGTTTCCTCGAGTTCCTTGTCGCCGGTCAGGCGCGCTACGTGCGCGACGCCGGTGAGCATGTAGCCGACGCGCACGGCGTGGCCTTCGGCGGTCTGCTGCTGGCGGATCGGACGCGCGGTCTGCGTGTACTCGTGCGTCCAGCCGCGCATCTGCGGGAAGATGTCGGTCGAGCCGTCGCCGATCTTCGCGTTCTGCTTGTCGTAGAAGCTCGGATCCTTGCCGCGCACGTCGATGAAGAACTTGGCGAGGTCGAGGTACTGCTGCTTGTGCGTGACCTCGTACAGGCGAGAGAGCGCGAGCTCGATCTCCGGATGGCCGTCGGCACCGGGGATCTTGCCGTCCTCCTCGCCGAAGTTGGCGGCGAGGCAGCCGGCCATCTTTTCGGCGACTTCGAGCGCCTGCTGGTTGCCGGTGACTTCGAAGTACGCGACGGCGGCCTCGATGTAGTGGCCCATCACGTACATTTCGTGGGACTGCTGGATCTGCGTGAAGCGCTCGCGGTTGGCGAACGCGCCCGACTTGATGATGTACGGGGTATCGAGGTAGCCGTCCTCGCGCTGGGCGCGGGCGATCAGGTCGACGAGCTTATCGCAGAGTTCCTTGAGCTGCTCGTCCGGCTCGTAGGCGAGCGCGTACGCGGCTTCCTCGAGCCACTTGTACACATCGGAATCCTGGAAGACGAAGCCCTTGAACTCGCCTTCCTCGTCGCCGGCGGCGATGCGCAGGTTGCGCACGGCGCGGCTGTAGTGGTAGTCGATGTCCTGCTTCGCGCCGGACGGGTCGCGCGGGATGTCGATCTTCTGCTCGTCGTTGATGACGGCCCACTGGTACGGGATCACCTCTTTGGCAACGTTCTCACGGTAACGCTTCCAGAACGGCGAAGTAACCGTGACATGCTGGCTCATGGCTCTTCCTTTCCACACTGATTGGCTGCTGGCTTCGTGTTCTCTTATGCGGAGCGGCGGGACCTGCTGCAATGCGATCGCGTCCCGCGCGACTCCTTGATCGATTGCACAGCAATACTAAAAAACCACTGCTTGACCCGATTCAAGGTCTTGCGAATGCGAAAATTTCGCATACACTTTCGTATCATGGACACCGCGTCAACGCAGCAATCGCAACCGACACGCCGCGCCGCACACACAGCGCCGACCTCGTCGCGAACCACGACCAAACCGACGCTCTCCGACGTGGCACGCATTGCCAACGTATCCATCGCCACCGCGTCAAAAGCGCTCAATCGCACCGACCGCGTCTCCGCAGCCACGCAGCGCGCGGTCATCGACGCGGCCGAGCGTCTCGGCTATCGCACCCCGACCGAACGCGGCCGGCAGCAGCGCCAACGCTCCGGACTCGTCGGCCTCATCACGTCCGACTACAACGGCCGCTTCTCGCTGCCACTGCTCACCGGCGCGGAAAGCACGCTCGGCGCATCGAACCACGCCGCGTTGCTTATGAGCTCGCACGGTCGGCCCGCGCTCGAAAAAAGCCATATCGACCGGCTCGCCGCACACGGCGTGGACGGGCTGATCGTCGTCGGCAACACGACCAACGCGCGCCCGCCGCTCGACCCGCAGACGACGATGGGACTGCCGGTCATCTACACGTACGATCCGTCGCGCGATCCGAACGACTGCAGCATTGTGTGCGACAACGTCGGCGCGGGCGCGCAGGCGATCGAATACCTGCTCAGCCTCGGCCGGCGCTACATCGCGATCATCGCCGGACCGGAGGATTTCCAAGCCGCGAAGGACCGCGCGCGCGGCGCCTGGCAGACGTTCTCGATCTACGATTTCAGCCCGGTCGACGTGCTGTTCGACGCGTGGAGCGAGGAGTGGGGCGAGCGCGCGGCGCGGGTGCTGCTCGACCGGCACCCGCATCTGGACGCGATCTACGCGCTCAGCGACGAAATCGCGCGCGGGGCCGTGCGCGGACTGCTCGCCGCCGGCAAACGCGTGCCACAGGACGTCGCCGTCATCGGCCACGACAACTGGTACGTGTTCGCCGCGAACGCGCACCCGACGCTCACCACGTTCGACAACAACATCGCCATGATCGGCAAGACGGCCGCGCAGTTCCTGCTCGACGCACTGGCCGGACGCCCGCACCACGGCGTCACCACGATCGAATGCCCGATGATCGTGCGCGAGTCCACCGAGGAAGCCCGCCGCACCCCGCTCGAAAGCTCCGGCCGCATCTTCGAGCGCCAGAGCGGCTGAGCCGGCCGCTCACCGCTTCTTCTTGCGGCCCTTGAAGTTGATGTCGAACACGATCCACACGGACAGCACGAACGCGACCACGTAGCCCATGAAACCGACCACCGGAATGCCGAAGATGATCGGCTTCATGCCGGCGAAGTACACGATCGACGAACCGACGAACAGGCCAACCACGATCAGCGCCATCGTCAGGCGGTTCACCATGTCGGAAAGCTTGTTCATCGGCTCCTCCGCGCCGATCAGCTCCACGTTCACGCGCAGCTGGCCACGCGTGAGCATGCGCGCCGCCGTCTTCGACTCGGTGAGCGCGTTGAGCAGGCCGTGCAGCGCCTGATGCCCCTCGATGCCGAGCGTTTCGATCTCGTCGCGCGCCGCCTGCTTGGGCGATTTGCTCGTCGCGATATGCTTCGAAATGATCTCGATCATGTTCACGTCGGGGATGAACTCGTCAAGTAGACCCTCGAGCGTGACGAGCGCGCGGCCGACCGTCGTGACCGTGCTCGGCACTTCGATCCCGTGCCGCTGCGCGAGCTGCGTGAGCGCGGTGATGAATGCGGCGATGTCCAGATCGGACAGGTCGACGTTGCCGTATTCGGCGACGATCGTGTCCAGATCGGCGAGCAGCGCCGGATAGTCGGCCGGATCCGCGTCCGCGCCGGCGAAGCGCAGCAGGCCGTCCGCCAGCGACGGGGAGTCCTGTTTGGCGACGGCGAAGATCATCTGCTTCATGACCGAACGAGTGGTCGAGTTGAGCCGGCCGGTCATGCCGAGATCAAGCAGCACGATCTGCCCGCCCGAAACCATGATGTTGCCGGGGTGCGGGTCGGCGTGGAAAAAACCGACGTCGAGCACCTGCGTCGCGTAGTTGTCGACGAGCTTGGTGCCGATCTCCTTGAGATCGTAGCCGGCCGCGATCAGACGGTCCGGATGGGACACGGAAATGCCCTCGACGTAGTCCATGACGACCACGTGCTCGGTGCACAGGTCCATGTACGGCTTGGGGCAGTCCATGTACTTGTACGGCGCGCAGAACCGCTTGAATTCGGCCAGATTGCGCGCTTCGACGAGAAAGTCCGTCTCCGATTCGAACGTGTCCCACAGTTCCTCGACCACGCCGCCGAGATCGACGACCTGCGCGGTCGATACGACCTTCGTCGCAACCTTGGCGATCGAGCGCATGATCGACACGTCCTGCGCCATCGTCTCGCGCACGCCCGGCCGCTGCACCTTGACCGCAACGTCCTCGCCGGTGACGAGCGTGGCCCGGTGCACCTGCGCGAGCGACGCGGAACCAAGCGGCGTCGCGTCGATGTGCTCGAATATCTCCTCGACCGGACGGCCGTACTCGTGCGACAGCGTTTCCAGCACGGTCTCGTACGGCATCGGGTCGGCGTCGGCGCGCAGCTTCGCCAGCTCGTCGCAGAACGACTGCGGCAGCATTTCGGAGCGCATCGACAGAATCTGGCCGACCTTCACAAAGGTCGGGCCGAGCGCCTCGAGCATGAGGCGCATCTTGACCGGCGTGAGCCCGTGCGCCACGTCGAATTGGCGCGCAATGCCGGCGATTTGGGCGAGACGCTTCGCCTTGCCCCACCGGGTCAGGTGATAGCGCTCGGAAAAAACATCACGACGGGGACCGAACAGGTCGAGGGTTTCCAGACGCTCCCCCGACCATTCGGCTCCCGTGTCCGTGGTGGTGTTGGCCAACTATTCGGCCTTACTCGGCCTTGGCCTCACCGTCGGCGGAACCGGTCGCGGCGGCGTCCTTCTTCTCGGACTCCTCCTTGACTTCGGCCGCCTTGCGCTTGAGCTCGGTGTTCAGCGCCTTGCCCTGTTCGACGGTCAGTTCGCCCTTCTTGACGAGATCGTCAACGATCTCCTGGCTCTTCTCCACCGTGGTGGCAAGGGCGCCGACGCCCGCCAGAAATACCTTGCGCAGGCCGTCGCCCAGATCGAAACCAGCCATGATACGCCTCCCTGTGACGTGGGGTATGTTCCCTACCCAGCCTACTCCCCCGCCGGTAGAAACCAGCGGCAAATCAGCGGCCAAGACACACTTTTAAAGACTTCGACCCCTCGGCTGAGGGGGCTGTCACACGAAGCATGACTGGGAGAGCGTCACACCCGCAACATGTACAACCGGCGTCCGCCGCCGTGGAATCACTCCCCCACGCGCTGGCGCACGTAACCGTCGAGCGTCTCGGCAGTCACGCCCGCGTACGAGCTGATCGACGCGAACTGCGGGCCGTTCGACGTGTCCGTGTTGATGTAGCCGGTCTGCGCGATCAGCGTCGCGCCCGACGCGGCCGCCGACTTGAGGCCGCTCATCGAATCCTCGAGCGCCACGCAGTACTTCATGTCCTCCGGTGCAATGCCCAACAGCTTGGCCGCGGCCAGATACGGTTCCGGGGACGGCTTCTTCTCCACGTCGTCGTCGCCGCAGATAAAGCCCGCGAACGCGCCCTTCGGCGCCTGATCGACCAGCCCCTGCGCCAGGTGACGCGGCGACGTGGTGACCAGAACGGACGGGATGCCGGCCGCGACGAGCGATTCGAGCACGTCGGTCACGCCGTCGATCCACGGCATGTGCGCGGCCTCGGCCTTCGCGACATAGTCGATCATGCCCTTGCCGATCTCCTCGACCGATAGCTGGCAGCCGTGCTCGACCATGCGCTGAGCGACCTGCGGAACCGGAGTGCCAGAGCCGGCCCATGCGAGGTCCAGATCCCAGTAGCCGCCGTGCGCCTTGGCGATCTCCAGTTCACCCTGATGCCAATACGGTTCGGAGTCGATCAGCGTGCCATCCATATCCCAGAACACAGCTTTGAGCAGCATCGTCACATGCCTTTCCGTCAGTTCGGCGACCGGCCCGGCCTGCCGATAACCGGTTTGATATCCGCATCTATCACATCAAACCTTGCGGACGAGCGCACCGCGCACGATGTCGTTTCCGTGCAGCTTTGTTGCAACATCGAACCAGTCAGAACCAGTCATTTTGGAAGTCTTTTCGTAAATCGAGCGGTGAATATGGCAGCCCGCCGAGGGCTTTCTGCACATTGAGCGGCGCCCTGCCCCCGCGTTCGGCCGACAACAGGCGGCAACGGGGTTTATCGAATCGATAATCGACCATTATTGAGGAAAGTTCACCGCTCAATACGAAGAAAAACCGTCGCCGCAACCGCGATTCACCGCTCAATCTGTGATTTGCCTCCAGTGAAAAGAGGCGGCAAGGAGGCGAGAGGCGAGGGGGTGAGGAATCAGTCGCCGAGAAGCACGATTTCGGAGGGGACGAGCTCGGCATCGTCGGCCGGGCCGGCCGTGATCTGCAGCGGTTTGCCGCTGCCGCGACGCCAAATGCGATAGAAGCGCGACTTCGCCTGACGCACCTCGACGACCTCGCCGTCCATGCCGGCCTCGAACACGCTGTCGCCCTCGAGACGACGGCGCAGATGCTTGTTCTGCCGGCGCAGCTGGCGGTTCTCCTCCTGCAGCGAGAGGATGCGCGTGATGCCGGCCAGATTGATGCCTTCCTCCTGGCTCAGCCGCTGCGCCTGCGCAAGCCGGTCGATGTCGCGCAGCGTATACCGGCGAGCACCGCCTTCCGTGCGCTTGGGCACGACCAGGCCAAGCCGATCGTACTGCCGCAACGTCTGCGGGTGGACGCCCGCGAGTTCGGCCGCCTGACCGACGGCGAACACGGGCAGCTCCACATTCAATCCCAGCGAATCCACGGCATCAAGATCGGCCCGGTTGGAGACGAGCGCCGCCGCGCATGCGGCATACGCGCGCTTAACTTCCTGCGCGATTCTTGCCATAGCACTCATCTCCTTGTTCGATTGTTCCCTCAATAAATGTGACCGGGAGCGTGACCGGGAGCAGATGCACCTCTATGACACTCCCCCCACAATCGTTGAAATTCCAAAGGTTTGCACCTTGCGTGACAGGGAGCATACCGCTCCCTGTCACGCTCCACGTCGCACGGGAGCGCCACGAAAGGCGTTCCCTCACGGATGAGTCACCGCTGTTCGGCCAGCTCAGCCGCGAAATCGCCCGACGCTTTGTCGAACTCCTTCGCGGCGTGCTTCAGGCCCAGACCGGGCTTGGCCGGGACGTGAATCTGCACGCGGCCGATCAGGTCGCCGAACGCGTTGCCGTTCTTCACGCCCTTGCCGGCGACGTGCACCTCCGTGCCGCTCGACGAGCCGGCCGGCACCTTGAACGTGACCGGTTCGCCGTCGATATCCTTCATCTCGACCTTCGCGCCGGCCACGGCCTCGCCGACCGTCACCGGCAGGTCCACGATCAGGTCGTGGCCGCTCATCGTGAACTTCGGGTCCTCCGCGACGTTCACGTGCAGGTACAGGTCGCCCGGCTTGCCGCCGTTGCGACCCGGCTTGCCCTTGCCAGCTAGGCGGATCTTCTGACCGTCCTTCACGCCGGCCGGAACATGCGTCTTGAACTTCTTGCCGTCGACGCTCAGGGACACGGTGGCGCCCTTGACGGCCTGGCGGAACGTCAGGCGGATCTTCGACGTGCGGTCCTCGCCGTTCTCCGGTTCGGGAGCCGCCTGATAGTCGGCGTACGGATTACCCTGCGCGTAGCCGCGGCCCGCGCCGGCGCCCGCCGCGCCGCCGAACATGGAGAAGATGTCGTTGAGATTGGTCGGGCCGCCGCCGTTCGTGCTAAAGCGGATGTTGCCGCCGTTGCCGTTGCCGAACATCGAACCGAACACGTCGGAGAAGCCGGACGCGTCGAATCCGCCGTTGCCGGAGCCGCCGGCGAAGCGCGCGCCGCCCATGCCGAACTGGCGGATCGCGTCGTACTTCTGGCGGGTTTCCTTGTTGTTGAGCACGTCGTACGCTTCGGAGATGTCCTTGAACTTCTCCTCGGCTTCCTTGGTCTTGTTCAGATCAGGATGGTATTTGCGGGCCAGCTTGCGGTAGGCCTTGGTGATGTCGGCGTCGCTGGCGTCCTTGGAGACACCAAGGACTTTGTAGAAGTCTTTGCTCAGCCATTCATTCTCAGCCATTCATGTCTCCTTTCAAAGTCTTGATATAAGTCGGCTCCCCGTTTTGCGGGGGAGCCGATATGCATTAGTTCTTGGGGGAGGCGACGACTACGCGGGCGGCGCGGATGACGCGGTCGCCGATGCGGTAGCCGGCTTCCACCACGGTGTCGACGGTGTCCTTGTCGGCCGAATCGTCCGGCTTGTGCAGGATCGCCTCGTGCTTGGTGGGGTCGAACTCCTCGCCCTTTTCGCCGAACTTCTCGACGCCGAACTTCTCGAACGCCTTGTCGATCTTCGCGGCCACGGCCTTGAACGAATCGTCCATCTCACTGTGCTCGCGGATGCGGTCGATGTCGTCGAGGGCCGGCAGCAGCGCGGTCAACACGTCGATGATGCCGTGCTGGCGGAAGCGTTCCTGCTCGCGCTGGGCGCGGTTGCGGTAGTTGACGAACTCGGCGCGCTCGCGCTGGAGCGCCTCGAGGTAGTCGGCGGCTTCCTTCTTGGCCTTGCCAAGCGGGGTGAGTGTATCGTCGGCGGACTTGCCGGCGTCGGCGGAAGCGGCGGAAGCGGCGGAATCCTTGGAATCCTCGGACTTGTCGGTCGACTCCGGCTTCGAAGACTCGGAGGGGGCCGCCTGCTTCGCTTCCTCGGTCGAGGGAGCCGAGGACGGCTGCTCGGCCTTCGCCGAACCCTCCGTCGAGGCGGCCGAGCCGGCCGCGGCGGACTTGGCCGCACCAGCAGCCAAGTCGTCCGCGTCCGGCAGGTCGTTCAGGTAATCGTCCTTGTTGAACTCAGCCATCGGACGGAACCTTACTTGTTGTCCTTGTCGTCGTCATCCACGACTTCGGCGTCCACCACGTCGTCGTCGCCACCGTTGGAGGCGGCGCCCGACGCACCGGCACCGGACGCAGCGCCCGCGGCGCCGGCCGCGCCCTGCTGCGAGTACAGGGCCTCGCCGATCTTCTGCGCGGCGGTCATCAGCTCGCTCTGCGCGGTCTTGATCTTCTCGATGTCCTCACCCTTCAGGGCCTCCTTCAGGGCGTTGACCTTGTCGGTGACCTCCTTGGCGATCTCATCGGAAATCTTGTCCTTGTTGTCGTTGACGAGCTTCTCGGTCTGGTAGGCGAACGCCTCGGCCTGGTTGCGGGTCTCGGCCTCCTCCTTGCGCTTCTTGTCCTCGGCCTCGTGGGCTTCGGCCTCCTTGACCATGCGGTCGATCTCGTCCTTCGGCAGGCCCGAGCCGCCGGTGATGGTCATCGACTGCTCCTTGCCGGTGCCCTTATCCTTGGCAGACACGTGCACGATGCCGTTGGCGTCGATGTCGAAAGTGACCTCGATCTGCGGGACGCCACGCGGCGCCGGTGCGATGCCGGTCAGCTCGAAGGTGCCCAGCGGCTTGTTGTCGCGAGCGAACTCGCGCTCGCCCTGGTAGACCTGGATGAGCACGGACGGCTGGTTGTCCTCGGCCGTGGAGAAGACCTCGGAACGCTTGGTCGGGATGGCGGTGTTGCGGTCGATGAGCTTGGTCATGATGCCGCCCTTGGTCTCAATGCCCAGAGACAGCGGGGTCACATCAATCAGCAGGACGTCCTTACGGTCGCCCTTGATAACGCCGGACTGCACAGCAGCGCCGACGGCCACGACCTCGTCCGGGTTCACGGACTGGTTAGCTTCCTTACCGCCGGTGAGCTCCTTGACGAGCTCCTTGACGGCCGGCATACGAGTAGAACCACCGACGAGCACCACGTGATCGATGTCGGACACGGAGATGTTCGCGTCGCGCAGCACGTTGTTGAACGGCGTGCGGCAGCGGCCGAGCAGGTCGGAGGTCATTTCCTCGAAGTGGGCGCGGGTGAGCGTCTCGTCGAGGTGCACCGGGGTGCCGTCGGGGGTCATGGCCAAGTACTGCATGTTGATGGAGGTCGAGGTGGACGAAGACAGTTCCTTCTTCGCCTGCTCGGAGGCTTCCTTCAGACGCTGCAGCGCGATCTTGTCCTTGCTCAGATCAACGCCGTACTTGTTCTTGACTTCGGAGACCAGCCAGTCGATGATCTTCTGATCCCAATCGTCGCCGCCCAGGTGGTTGTCGCCGTTGGTGGCCTGCACCTGAATGGTGGAGAAGCCGTCGTCGTCCTTGCCGATCTCCAGCAGGGACACGTCGAAGGTGCCACCACCAAGGTCGAAGACCAGGATGCGCTCGTCTTCCTTGCCCTTTTCGAGGCCGTAGGCCAGTGCTGCTGCGGTCGGCTCGTTGATGATACGCAGAACGTTCAGGCCTGCGATCTTGCCGGCGTCCTTAGTGGCCTGACGCTGAGCATCGTTGAAGTATGCCGGGCAGGTGATGACGGCGTCGGTGACGGGCTCGCCGAGGTAGGCCTCGGCGTCCCTCTTCAGCTTCATGAGGATCTGCGCGGAGATCTCCTGCGGGGTCCACTTCTTGCCGTCGATTTCGACGGTCCAGTCGGTGCCCATGTGACGCTTGACGGAGGAGATGGTGCGCTCGACGTTGGTGACGGCCTGACGCTTCGCGACCTCGCCGACGAGGATTTCGCCGGACTTGCTGAACGCCACCACGGACGGCGTGGTGCGCGCGCCTTCCGCGTTGACGATGACGGTCGGCTCGCCGCCTTCAAGCGTGGCGATGCAGGAATTCGTAGTACCCAGATCAATGCCTACTGCACGTCCCATAATGTTGCTCCTTTGTTGAGTTGGTTCGTTGTACGTTTCTTGCTCAAGTCTCGGACCCCGAACCGCCCGCCGGCACTTCCCGGTTGGCCGCCCGGCGCCCTCGTCTCGAGGACGCTCTGTTTTGCTTTCCAAAACTTGAGCCTACACCACTCAACTTTTCGACGCAACTTTTTATTCCCGCTTCTTCAAACTTTTTTCAGAACCGCGCGTCAGAACCCATCAGTCCACAGCAGACCGCGGCAACACGCAGAAAATACGAAAGGGGCGCCCGGCAGATGAAACCGGGCGCCCCTTTCAGGCATCGATCAGGTCAGCTCACAGGCCGTACCACGCGATGCCTTCGGCTCGCCAGCCGCGATGAGCGGACGTGATCACGTCGTACTCATACTTGCTGGTCGTGTACAGATGTTCCCCATTAGAAGGGTTATATGCACGATACACCGTGGTCTGTCCATCGCTCGGCTGGTACCAGGCGATGCCCTCGGCACGCCAGCCGTAGCGGGTGGTCAGGATCGTGTATTCGCCCTTGTTCGCGGTCCAGTGGTGGTTGCCGTTATTCGGGTTGTACGCGCGGTACACCGGGGTGCCCTTGTCGGCCTGCTTGAACGCGACGCCCTCGTAGTTCCATCCGATCTTGACCAGATGGTTCTTTTCGTTGGCGTTGGCCGTGTAGTGGTGCAGTCCGGAGTGCGGGTTGTACAGACGGTACACGGACACGGTCTTGGCCGCCGGCTTGGACGGCTTGGAGGGTTCAGACGGCTCGTCCGGCTCCGGAGTCGGGTTCGGATCCGGGTCGGGGGTCGGCGTCGGATCAGGATCCGGCGTCGGCTCGGCCGCGGCCTTCTTGAGCACGGTCGTCGACAGCGCGCCGACGTTCGCCTTGCCGTCCGCGCCGACCGTCACCTTCGCGCCGCCGTCCGTCGTGACCTTGCCGTCGGCGACGAGCGTCTCGTACGCGCCTTCCGGCACGCCCGACACGGCCGCCGCGGCATCGTTCGCGTTGAACGCGACCACGTACGTGTCGTCGCCGTCGGTCAGCTGGTACGCGACCACGCCGTCGGACTGCTGCAGCACGGTCATGTGCTTAGCGATCTCGTCGTAGTCGGACAGGTGCAGCGCGGCGATCGACTTGCGCAGCTTGATCAGGCCCTTCACGTACGCGACGGAGTCGGCCTGCTCGACGGTGCGGTTCCAGTCGATCGCGTTGACCTTGTCGCCCGCGTTGTAGCTGTTGCCGTTGCCGCCCTTGGTGCGCAGGAACTCCTGGCCGAACTGCATGTCGGTGATGCCCTGCGACAGCAGGATCAGCGAGTCGGCGAGCTTGGCGCGCGCCAGACGCACCGCCTCGCTGTCACCGGCCGCGCTCTTGACGAGCTTGTCGTACAGCGTGAGGTTGTCGTGGATCTCGACGTACTGCACCACCTGGTCGGCGCCCGCGTACGCGGTGTCAGAGGACCCGTTGTTGCAGTGTCCGGTGTCGTCGATGCCGTCGCGCTTGTTGTTGCAGCCGAGCAGGTTGGTCGCGATGAGGTTCTCCTTGCCGGCCTTGCCGGTCACGAAACCGGTGTCCTCGTCGGAGAACACGCTACCCTTGATCGCATCGCGCAGCGAGTCGTTGAAGAACGCCACGCCCGGCACCTTGCTGGCGTTGGGCTGAGTGGTCTCCTGGTCGCCGATCGCGTCGGTCATGTCCCAGCCTTCGCCGATGACGAGGATGCTCGGATCGATCTTGTCCAGCGCCGCGCGCACCTGCTTCATGGTGGTCTGGTCAAGCAGGCCCATGAGGTCGAAGCGGAAGCCGTCGACGTTGTACGTCTTCGCCCAGTAGGTCACCGAGTCGACGATGTACTTGCGGGCCATCGCGCGTTCGGAGGCCACGTCGTTGCCGCAGCCGGAGCCGTTGGTCAGGTTGCCGTTTGCGTCGTAGCGGAAGTAGTAGCCGGGGACGGTCTTGCCGAACGCGTGCGTGGAGGCGTTGTACACGTGGTTGTACACCACGTCCATCACCACGTACAGGCCGTTCTTGTGCAGGCCCTTGACCATTTCCTTCATTTCCTTGACGCGGGCGCTCGGGTTGCTCGGATCGGAGGAGTAGGAGCCTTCCGGCACGTTGTAGTTGACCGGGTCGTAGCCCCAGTTCTGCGCGCCGTCGGCGCCGTAGCTCAGGTCGCCGGTCTCGTCGACGGAACCGTAGTCGTAGACGGGCATGATCTGCACGTGCGTCACGCCGAGCGACTTGAGATAGTCGATGCCGGTGGACGCCGCGCCCTTCTTGCCGTCGACCGTGGTGCCCTCCTCGACGAAGCCGAGGTACTTGCCGCGCTTGTCGGCGGAGACGCCGGAGGTCGGCGAGATCGTCATGTCGCGAACGTTCGCTTCGGTGACGATCGCGTCGGTCGGCTTGCTGAACGACTTCATGCGCTTGCCTGCGTCGCCCTGCTCGGATTCGGACAGCACGACGGAGCGCTCGCCGTTGGCCACAGCGGCGGTCGCGTACGGGTCGGGGGACGTGTTGACCGTGCCGTCGGCGAACGTGAGCTCGTAGTCGTAGGCGTAGTCCTTGAGATCGCCCTTGACGCCGAACGACCACACGCCCTTGTCGCCGGACTTCTCCAGCGTTTCGGACTTGGTCGCGGCGGCGTCGGTCTTGGACGAATCCTGGTACAGGCGCAGCGTGACCTTGGTCGCGGTCGGCGCCCACAGCTTGAACGTGGTCTTCTCGGCCGTGTAGTTCGCGCCCAGGTCGTCGCCGTCGTACGCGTACTTCTTGTCGAACGCGTCGGAGCGCACAACCGCGCCGAGCGAGACGTTCTGCGTGCCGTAGCCGTCAACGCTCACCTGGTACGCCTTGGTCACGTCGAGCTCGCCCTTGACGGTGATGGTCAGCGTGTTGCCGTCGGCCTTCACGTCCTTGACGTCGGCGCCGCCGACGCTCACCTTGGAGGCGAGGTCGTCGGCCGCGATGGACTTGTTGAGCTTGGCGGTGATGGTCGTGAAGTCGCTCATCTGCGCGGAGACGATCGTGCCCTTGGCGTCGTACAGCGTGCCGTTGGTGTAGATCTTCGGATCGCCCTGGACGAGCCAGATTTCGGCGTTGGCCGTGCCGTCGTCGTTCATGGTGATGGCGGACTGCGGGATGGTGCGGTTGTTGTCGTCCGGGTCCTTGGCTTCCCAGCCGTCGCCGCCGTAGCGGACGATGAACTGCGGCACGCTCATGCCGCCGCCGTTGAGCGTGTACTTGGCGGTCAGGCCGTAGTCGTCGTGCTCGGTGAACGGGTAGGCGGCGCCGTTGACGCCGTCGGCCCAGCCCCAGATGTCCCATGCCTTCATGCCGTCCTCGCTCGTGTAGTCGTCGGCGAGGCGATGGTAGTGGATGGTCACGTTGATCTTGTCTGCGGTCTTCTTGTAACCTTCCGGAGCCGCGGTGAGCGTCTCGTCGGGCTTGGATCCGTCGACCCAGATTTCGGCCGTGCCGGTGGAGCCGTCAATCAGGCGGTCGCCTCCGACCTTGTCCCAGCCTTCGGTGGTGACGATCACGCCGATCTTGTCGGCCTCGTACGCACCGTCGACGGTGGTTTCGAACACCTTGCCGTAGGAGTCCTCGCCGGTGAACGCGTGCCAGCCGGCCGCGAGCGACTTGCCGTCCTTGTCGGTGCCCCACATGTACACGCCGCGATCGGCGACCTTGTCGCCTTCGGCGGGCTTGTAGTGCACGACGACCTTGGTCTTGGGCTGGTACTGCTGCACGTCGGAGGGCACGCCGGCGCTGGCCTCGTGGTCCGCGACCGCGGTCCAGTGGCCCTGCGCGGTGTAGTTGCCGCCGCCGTTCGGGTTGTCCCAGTTGGAGCCGCCGTCGGTGAACACGTATTCAAACGACTGGCCCTTCGGGTCGACCGTGTACTTGACCCAGCCGTTGCCCGCGTCTTCCATCAGCTCGTGGCCCTGTTCGGCCCAGTTGTTGATGCCGTAGTGCAGGTACGCCTGCTTCCAGCCGTCGGGGAGCTTGTAGTAGATCGTGCGGCTCGTGTCGGTCGCGGCCTTGGCGGCCTCGTCGTTGACGGTCAGGTCGGGGTCGGACGGGTCGGACTTGGCGGTGCCGGTCCACTTGTCCTTGGTCGCACCCGCGTAGATCGCGATGGCCGAGTTCTTGCCGAGCGTCGCGTCGAACGTGCCGTCGTCCTTGACCGTGACGGTTGCGGAGCAGTCGCCGGTCGCGTACACGTTGCAGTATTCACCGGCGGGCAGCGACGTCTTGAACGTCTGCTTGGAGTCCTTGGCGCTGTTGTTGAGCGCGAGGTAGCCGACGTTGCCGCGGCCGAAGCCGAGCACGTTGCTGTCGTACGCCTTCCAGTCGGTCACGCTGGTGCCGGCGACGGCGTTGTGGAAGCCGATCATGCCGCGGATCGCGGTCCAGCGGTCGGCGCACTGCCACGTGCCCGGCGTCATCTTGCCGTCGGTCGGGCAGGTCATGTCGGGCACGCTGGTCGCGGTCGCGCCGGGCGCGCCGTCGTCGTTATTGTCGAAGTAGTAGCCGGAGTAGATGTGCGGCTGGCCGTAGTTGTACGCGAGCATGAACGCGTTCGCGAGCAGATACTTGGAGCCCTTCTTGTACGTGATCGCGGACGAGTTGCGTTCGGTGTCCCAGTTGGTCACCCACACTGCGGCCTGGTCGGAGTCGAGCCAGCCGGTGCCGCCGATTTTGCCGAGTCCCTTGCTGTCGCTGGTGATGTCGGATGCGAACGCGGCGGACAGGTGCGCGTTGTAGTTGAATTCGGAGACCTTGCCGTTGCCGACGTAGTTGATCGGCTGGATCGCGGCGGCCTCGCTCGCGTTGCCGATGACTTCCTGCTCGAAGAAGATGTCGTCGACGTTGCGGCCGGACTTTTCGGCCAGCTTGGCCTTGATGGCGGCCACGTCGGCGGCGGCGATGTGCTTGACCGCGTCGACGCGGAAGCCGTAGACGCCGAGCTGGAGCAGACGGTTCATGTAGTCGGCGAGCTTGTCCTGCACGTATTCCTGGCTGGTGTCGAGGTCCTGCAGGCCGGTCAGGCGGCAGTTCTGGACCTCGTCGGCGTTGGTGTAGTCGCCGATGTTCTTGTCGCAGTCGTGGAAGTTCTCTTTGGTGTACGGAATTGCGGGGAAGTCGCCGTTCGCGTCGAATTTGCTGCCGGCCACGCCGGTGCCCTCGCCGCGGTCGACGCCCGTGGTGTGGTTGATGACCGCGTCGGCGATGATCTGCACGCCGGCCGCGTTGCACACCTTGATCATGTTCTTGAGTTCAGCCTCGGTGCCCAGCTTGGAGTCGAACTTGTAGCTCACCGGTTGGTACGAGGTCCACCATTCGGTGCCCTGGATGGTTTCCATCGGCGGGGAGATCTGCACGTAGCTCACGCCTTCGGGGCCGTATACTTCGGTGCACTCCTTGGCCACGGAGTTCCAGTTGGTCTGGAACGCGATGGCGATGACGTCGCCGCCTTGCGCGGCGGCCGTCGTGCTGTTTGCCGTCGATGCGGTCGTGCCGTCCGCCTGCTGGGCCTGCGCTGGCAGCGCGGTGAGCCCGGCCGCGGTCATCGCGAATGCGATGCCGGTCGCGGCCACGCGTTTGGCGAACGAACTGAATTGTCGTACGACCATATGTGTCCTTTCACTCTCGCCCTTGAGCTCGATGAGTCATGTCGTCATTGAGCATCCTGCTTTGACAACGTTTGCGCGCATGGCAGCAAAGAAGCCATCGTTATCATCGAGGCCCCTTGCTTACGTTCGCATCTCGCAGTCGATGCCAAGGATATCACGTCGAGGGCGTATCCGGCAACGGGATCGGCGTCCCGCGCGAGCCGCGATAACGCACACACAACGCCGCCTTCCGCGCATCATCGCCGGCCCGTCTTCGCGACGTATCCGCACGCGTCTCCGCGACGTCGGACCTGTGCTGGTACCCGCGCCGACGCGACGTTACGCGGCATTCCGCAGCATCTCCGGCCGACCGCTGGCACATCATCAGCACATCATCGGCACACCGCCGGCGCACCGCCGACCGGCGCAAATCGGCCGCCCAAGCCATGCACAACCGGCTGCGACGCGCCCACGTTTCCCGATTTTTCACGGTTTTTGCGCAATAAAATCGTTGTACGGCAACCAATCTGCCAACGTATGCACTATGATGGAACCAATCTTGCAGTTGGAACAGCATCGTTGCCGCCCGAGCGGACGCGCTCACAACCTCAAAGGAGCACTATGACCCAAGCAGACATTTACGACGTCGCCAAGGAGGCGGGCGTCTCCATTTCCACCGTTTCGCGAGCGTTCACGCGTCCGGAGCTGGTGTCCATCAAGACCCGCCGCAAGGTCCTCGAAATCGCCGACAAGCTCGACTTCAACATCTCCCGCTCCGCCACCGCGCTCAAATCCGGCCAGTCGTACCGCGTCGCCCTGCTCATGAACGAAGAGATCACCAGCTGGTTCAACACGCAGGTGTTCGCCGGTATCGAATCCGTCATGCACCCCGACGGCTACGACATCTCCCTGTACCAGCACATCGACACCGCGCAGAACCGCCACGAGTTCTTCACCGAGCTGCCGGTGCGACGCAACGTCGACGCAATCTTCGTCGCATCGTTCGCCATCGACCCGCACGAAGTCGACCAGCTCAAGCGACTCAAGGTGCCGATCATCGGCATCAACACGCCTTCGTCCGACGGCTTCGACGCGACGATCAGCATCGACGACGAAAAGGGCATGTACAAGGCGACGCAGCATCTCATCAACCTCGGCCACAAACACATCGTCTACCCGTGCTCCGAAGCCGTCGCGAACCTCGACTCCTCCATCGATTCGCGCACGCGCGGCTTCATGCTGGCCTGCCAGGACGCCGAAAAGAAACGCGACGACCTCAACTGGGAGGTCCTGTCCGTGCCGCGCGGTCCGGCGTTCGCCGACTCCGCGCTGTCCGCGCTGCTCTCGCTCGACGAATTCCCGGACGCAATCTGCTGCCAGATGGACATGATGGCCATCCCGCTCGTGCTCAAGCTCGAACGCTACGGCCACCGCACGCCGCGCGACTATTCGATCATCGGCTTCGACGACAGCCCGTACGCCGACACGATCAACCTGACCACCATGCGCCAGGATCCGTACGCGATGGGCCGCGCCGCCGCCAACAAGGCGATCAAGCTCATCAACGGCAAGACGCTCGACGACCCATACGAGATCGTCGAGGCGCAGCTCGTCCCGCGCGGCACCGACGCCCCTACGATCTGGACGACTGAGCGTTCCCAACAACGCGAAACGGGGCTTGCGGCGGAAACCATCCGCCGCAAGCCCCGTTTGTGATCTCTTCGCATTGTGGTGCGCATGTACTGGCATGTCCGTCGTATCGGAATCGCGCTATCGCGCGATGCCGTGTTGGTCAGCGGCACTAACGTGCCGCGACGCTCCCCCAGTCGACCTTCGGTCGACAGCCCCCTCAACCGAGGGGGCCGAGGCTCCGCCAGCATCATGTGGTTCTACGGTCTTGAAGTAGAAACCTATAACACGCCTTGCAAGCCCCCTCGGCTGAGGGGGCTGTCAGCCGCAGGCTGACTGGGGGAGCGTCCGCGGCGCAGCCGCCGACAAGCACAGCATCGTGCAAAGCGCGATTCCATTACAAGCGATGCCACCACCAGAAAAAGAGCGGGAGCCTCCATGCGGGGATCCCACCACTTGCGGTCGTCCGGCCGATGTACCGCGTATGCCCACAATGAGTCCGACGGACACTGAGAGGTCCCGTCAACCATGCCCCGACACATGCGTCAACTATCCGCTACGACTAGACAACACTGAAAGGTCCCAGCCGAAAATGCCGGTGTGGGCATGGACGGGATAATACCGGCGGTCTGCCGGCTTTGACGACAGACGAATTCCAATCGTGGGCATAGACCGACCATTACCGCCCACCAGTCGTGGGTATAAACGGGCCATTTGCCGGATCGTGGGCATAGACGGTACACAAACAGGCCCATTCCAGTCCGTTCATGTACCATCTATGCCCACGAATCCCGGCAGTGTACCGTCTATGCCCACAACAAAGCTCGATATTCTCGGCACCGGTCTTGTTGTCACCGGCTTACCACCGGTAACGGCCCGCCTTCCATATCAATGGGATTGCAGTCCGCAAGTTCCTAGAGACCGACCTGGATCATCAGACCAGATCATCAAGGCCGGAGCGTCAGACCAGCAACGCCCCCGCCAGCAGCATGGCGGGGTAGAGCGCGTAGAACACCCACTTGGTCCACGGGCGTGCATAACCGAGGCGGCCGTTGCGGTAGTGCAGGAACGCGACGCCGATGCCCGGCGTGATGCAGGAAACCGCGCCGAGCAGGCCGGCCGTGAACATCATCGTGTTCTCGTGCTGGTTCAGGAAATAGAACACCATCACGAATGCAAGCGTGATCACGCCCGAGTACATCACCTGCTGGCTCACGCCGATACGCAGCAGCAGATTCCACAGCACGCCGGCCACAATCACCAGCGCGGTGAGCGTCCAGCGCGCGGCGCCCGCGTACTTGCGCCCGATCCAGTCGACCGCGACGAGCACGATGTACGCGAACACGAGTCCCCACATCGGATTGTGCGTGCGCGCGTCGAACCACTGACCGGTCATGATTTTGTCGTACGGCAGGCCGGCCACGGACGCGGCGACGAACAGCTGCGCCCAGTACCGCCAACGGTTGCGCGTGTGACGCCATCCGTCGAACAGCAGCCACGCGTAGATCGGCACGGCGCACCACGACGCGATCTCGCACACCACGGCCACGGTGAGCGAGGTCATGTTGTCGGCCGTGGGAACGCCGAAGATCAGCGGCACGAGCGTGACGGACGCGACCGACAGCGCCATGAACACGGCGCCGATCACCTTGAGCCGGAACGCGCTCAGTCCCCCGCGCCGGTACCCTCCGGCGTCCGCGCGCTCCGCAGCCTTGCGAACCTTCGCCATCTCGATCTCGTTCATGGTCACTCCGTTTCTGCTTCTTGGCCTGTGCCGGGCTTGAGCCGCTTGCCCTTATTGTCCTAGCTCCCCTTGTCAGGAAGCTGTCGCACGGTGGCTGAGGGGACGTCACAACCCATCCAACCCATCGCCACAAGTTCGGCAAAATAGCAGTCGACAACAACCAGCGACTGTCCACCGAGCCGTCACCGAACGCTCAACTCCCCCTGTCCAATAACGTTTGCACTGGCACATCGTCCCCGGCCCGATCCGGCCGGACGCCAAAATCAGAGATTGAGGAACCGTAGGATTCCGGCATAGTCGGCGCCGGCCAGCGACAGCACCGCCGACTCGCACACGGCCGGATCGTCGGCCGGGGAAATCTCAGTGCGCAGGTATGCACCGTCGATGCCGGCCGAACGCGCGCCGCCGATGTCGCAGCGCGAGTCGTTGCCGACCATGAGCACGCGGTCCGCATCCAGTCCCTCATACGCGAGCGCGCGGCGGAAGATCTCGGCTCCCGGCTTGCGCACGCCCTCGTCGCTGGAGATGACGATGCGGTCGAGCGCCGCGTCCAGTCCGAGCCGTTCGAGTTCCGGCCGCGTGTAGCAGGTCTGCGCGTTGCTGACGAGGACAACGCGCAAACCCGCCTCGTGCAGCGTCTGCAGGAATTCCAACGCTCCCGGATACAGGCGCAGCAGGCTCGTGCTCCCCTGCCGGAACGCCCACGCGAGCGCGCGGGCCGCGGCGGCGCGATCGTTTGCACCGTCTCGACCGTCATCACCGCGGCCATCACCGTGACCGTCATCGAGATCGCCGCCGTCCAGCAGCGCTGCATACGCGGGCAGCAGGTCAGGTTCGGCCCACTCGCCGCGTTCGGCGCGCGCCGCGTCGACGATCGGCCGCGCAGCCGCGTCGAACCGCGCACGCAACCCGGCATTGCGATCGGCGCAATCGGTGCAATCATCAACACGACCATCATCGCAGCCATCATCGCAACCGCCGTAGCGGCCATCGCCGCAATCGTCGTCGTACGCGACGCCGTATCCGGCAAGCGCGTCCCGCAACGCGTCCCACGCCGCGTCGGACGATTCGTCCGTGCGAATGTCGATCAGCGTACCGTACAGGTCGAAGAACACGGCGTCGTAGCGCATCGTCATCTCATCCTTTCCTGGTCCGCGACCGGCCGCGACCGGTC
This sequence comes from Bifidobacterium biavatii DSM 23969, assembly GCF_000741165.1. GTDB lineage: Bacteria > Actinomycetota > Actinomycetes > Actinomycetales > Bifidobacteriaceae > Bifidobacterium > Bifidobacterium biavatii. Next base: position 240,913 of record NZ_JGYN01000030.1, read on the forward strand.
GGCCCAATCGCACAGATTGCCGCGGCAAACGTACGTACCGCGGCAATCGGTATCATCGCGTCACATGTTGCGCCGCACGTTGCACCGCCTATCGCGGCACACGCCGAACGGCCGTCGCGGCAGCCGTCACGCCCTGCGCCACACCGTAAAGCTGTACGGCGGCAGCGGCAGCCGACGATCGGCGACCGCGGGCGCGGGCGCGTCGCCGGGCTCGTCGATCCCGTCCGCGCCGCTCGCGCCGACCGACCAGTACACGCACTGCCAACCGTTCGGCGCGATCTTCGCGACCTCGCCGTACGGTCCAGGCAATTCCAGGTCGACGGTCGGCTGGTACTGTGTCTCGCCGGTCGGGTTGATGGCGATGCAGTCGTAGCCGACGCGGAACACGACCGTTTCGTCCGTGCGCGGCACGATCATGCGCGCACCGCCGTAGTACGCCGGATTGCCGCGGCGCAGCGCGATGAGCGCGCCGTAATGGTCGACAAGCGACGACAGCCGCTGCGCGCGCCGCCAATCGAGCTGGTTGAGTTCGACGGAGCTGGAGTACGAGTCGGAGTCGCCGTGCTTGGTGCGCGCGAACTCCTCGCCACCGAGCAGGAACGGCACGCCGGCGGCCGAGAACACGATGCCCGCGGCGAGACGGTTGGCGCGCATCAGGTCGTCGCACGACGGATCGTCGGCCGAATAGTCGGTTTCGGACGGCATGCGGCGCAGGACGGCGCACAGCTTGTCCCACAGGGTCAGGTCATCGTGCGCGGAAACGTACTGGATGACCTGTCCGACGCTCGCGGATTCGCGCATCGTGCCGCGCCACGCGTCCACGGCGTGGCGGATGTCGTCGGCGTAGTCGGCGGCCGCGCCGGTCAGATAGCCGGGCACCCAGTTGTAGAAGATGTGGCCGCGCACGGCGTCGCGCGTCGAGTCGCAGAACGCACCGATGCGCGTGCTCAGGCGGTTCAGGCCGCGCTTGTCGGCGAGCACGGCGCCGGACTTGGGGTCGAGCGCGGTTTCGCGGGCCGCCCACGGTTCGCCGTGCATGAGGATGGTCGCGCCGCCCGGCAGCGAGTCGAGCGAGGCGCGCACCGCATTCATGGTGTCCGTGTCGATGAGGCCCATGAGGTCGAAGCGGAAGCCGTCGATGTGGTATTCGCGCGCCCAGTACGTGACTGAGTCGACGATGTACTTGCGCATCATCGGATGCTCGCTGGCCACGTCGTTCGAGCACGCGGAGCCGTCGGAGAACGTGCCGTCGGCCTTGCGGCGCAGGCAGTAGCCGGGGATCATGCGCTCGAACCAGTTGTCGGTGGAGAACATGTGGTTGTAGACCACGTCCATGATGACCTTGATGCCGGCCGCGTGCAGTGCCTGGATCATCTGCTTGCATTCGCGGATGCGGGTCGCGCCGTCGAACGGGTCGGTGCTGTACGAGCCTTCCGGCACGTTGTAGTTGAGCGGATCGTAGCCCCAGTTGAACTTGCGTTCGGGCGAGCGGCGCGAGACGGTCTCGTCGATGGAGCCGTAGTCGTAGAACGGCATGAGCTGCACTGCGGTGACGCCGAGACGCTTGAGATACGCGACGCAGGTCGGGAATTCGCCCTTGCCGTCGACGCTGGAGTCGGGGTGCGTGAACGCGAGGTACGTGCCGCGATGCTCGTCCGGGATGCCGCTGTGCGGATCGTTGCTGAAGTCGCCGATGTGCGTCTCCCAGATGACCAGATCGCTGCCGTTGACGCGCGGACGGCGGTCCTTCGACCAGCCGGCCGGATCGGTGAGCGCGAGGTCGACGACCATGCTGCGTCGGCCGTTCACGCCGGCCGCGCGCGCCCACGGATCGGCCGTGCGCGCGGACGAGCCGTCGGGGAAGCGCACGATGTAGTCGTAGTAGACGCCGTGGCCGATGCCGTCGCAACGGACGAGCCACGTGCCGTCGGCGCCCGGGGTCATGTCGTGGATCTCCTCCGGATCCTCAGCCTCCTCGTCGGATCCGGCGGCAAACAGGCGCAATGTCACGCCGCTGGCCGTAGGCGCCCACACGCGGAACGTGGCGCCCTTCTCGTCGGGGAATGCGCCAAGGTCCGTGTCGGTGTAGACCGGATAGTCGGGGCACGGCATGGCCATGTCGGCGGGGGTCGACTCGACCGCCGCCGGTGCGGGAACTGGTGATGTCATCATGGTTCCTTTCCTCACCTGACTCCCCTTCTCGCGGGGGAGTCCTCACCTGGTTGTGCTGGACTCCTCCCTTGCATGCTCCTATTCATGTTCGGTAGGAAGTACGTGTGTTGTGCGCTGTTTTTGGACGCAGCGAGGGGCAGCCAAGAGGCCACACCTCTTATGCCCTCTTGACTGCCCCTGCCGTGTCCCTAGTGAAATTGGTTTGGCTTGTTGAGCGTTGTGTCGCTCGGTCCTTGACTAGCCCTTAACCGAGCCCGCCATCGACTCCTGGTAGAAGCGCTGCATGACGATGAACAGGATCGCGATCGGGATGGAGACGAGCACGGCGCCGGCCGCGAACTTCGCGAACCAGTTGTTGATGTACTCCTTCTGCAGCATGAGCCACAGGCCGAGCGAGACGGTGTAGTTGGTCTGCGTGCGGCAGATCACCTTCGCCATCACGAAGTCAAGCCACGGGGTCAGGAAGCCGATGATGGCCTGGTAGACGATCATGGGCTTGCAGATCGGGATGATGATCTTGTAGAACACCTGGAAGCGAGTGCATCCGTCGAGCATGGCGGCCTCGTCGAGCGAGGTCGGGATGGTGTCCATGAAGCCCTTCATCACGTAGAAGCCTGCGCCGGAGCCGGCGGAGTAGACGAGGATCAGCGCGATGATCGACGTGTTGCCCTCGGTCAGGCCCATGGCCTTGAGGATGAAGTAGATGGCGGTCACGGCCATGATGCCCGGGAACATGCCGAGGATCAGGACCACGTTCATGAACGTCTTGCGGGTGCGGAAGCGCAGGCGGCTCATGCAGTACGCGACGGAGAGCACGAAGAACATCGAGATGACGCACACGAAGCAGGCGACGACGAGCGTGTTCATGTACATGCGCGGGAAGTTCATGACCGTGCGGTCGGTGAGCAGCTGGATGTAGTTGTTGAGCGTGTACTCCTTCGGGAAGAACGTGCTCTGCGAGGGGGCCGTGTTCTTGTTGAAGCTTTCGGCGAACACCCACACCACCGGGATGATCCAGATGATCGCCATGACGGCGAGGAACAGGTGGGCGAACACGTCGCCCAGGATGCGGCGCTTGTGCGCGTCGTGGAGCAGGCCGTGCGACTGGGCCTTCTGAATGCTGTGATTACTCACCGGAATCCCTCCTCATTCTTGTAGGAACCGGAGCTGCGGTAGGTGATGAGCGACACCACCGCGAGCACGATGAAGGTCATGATGCCGATGACGGCGCCGAGGTTGTAGTCGCCCTTGTCGACGGTCAGCTTGTACAGCCAGGTGATGAGCAGGTCGGTCTTGCCGGCGGACGCGCCGACCGGAACCGGGTCGCCTGCCGTGAGCAGGTAGATGACGTTGAAGTTGTTCACGTTGCCGGTGAACGTGGTGATCAGGTACGGCGTGAGCACGAAGAAGATGTACGGCATGGTGATCTTGACGAAGATCTGCCACCAGTTCGCGCCGTCGATGCGCGCCGCCTCGTACAGATCGGCCGGGATGTTCTGCAGGATGCCGGTGATCTGCATGATCGTGTACGGGATGCCGATCCACAGATTGATGACGATGACGGTGACTCGCGCCCACGTCGCGTCGGTCAGGAACGGCAGCGGTCCGTCGATCAGGCCTGCGGATTCGAGCATGCGGTTGATGATGCCCTGCTGGCGGAGCATGGTGCGCATGACCAGCAGCGAGACGAACTGCGGCACGGCGATCGACATCGAGAACATCGCGCGCCAGAAGCCCTTGAAGCGGGTGGTCTTGCGGTTGATGATCATGGCGAAGAACATGCCGAAGAAGAAGTTCAGGAAGGTGGCGAAGAACGCCCACACGAGCGTCCAGATGAGCACCTGCACGAACAGCTGCGCGTTGACGGTGGCGCCCGCGCCGCCCGCGAACACCTGCTTGAACGTGTCGAAGCCGACCCAGTCGAAGAGCACGACGTGGCTGTGGTCGTAGTTGGTGAACGCCATGGAGATCATGAAGATCAGCGGCAGCACGGTGAAGACGAGAATGCCGAGCGTCGGCAGGAACATGAGCAGTTCGTGGGCCTTGGCGTCCATCAGCGTGTTGATGTCGTCGTGCAGGCTCGGCGCCTTGCCGTTGGCCTTGGCGAGGCATTCGGCCTTGTACGCGCAGCGCAGGGACAGCGTCCACAGGTAGACGAACGCGATGATCGCGACGATCGTGCACACGCCGTACAGCAGGATAATGACCGAGTTGTCGCCGGCGGTGTATTCCCAGTAACCGTCGACGAGCACCTTGCCCTGCTTCTGCGTGCCGAGGCTGGGCAGCTTGCTGAGATAGCCCGCGCCGCTGGTGACCATGAACGCGATGAACGCGATCTCGCCGGCCAGCAGCAGCAGGCCCTTGACGATTTGCTTGCGCGCGAGATTGCCCAAGCCGAACACGACCGCGGACAGCTTGGTCAGCGTATCGCCCTTGGTCAGCGCGGCCTTCACCGAATATGGCGAGGGAGCCACGTAATCGGCGCCCATTGCTTTGCTGCGCCTGATCTCTCGCGGAGAAAGGGTTGTCGTTGTCATGAAACCCTACCGCCTCTCTGAACTTGCTTTCCTATTCCAAAAAACTGAATTGTTGCAATCGTTGTCTTGTCGGGTGCTTCCCTGCACTCCCCGATTGCGATTTCCTGCCTCCGCGTCGTTCCCCGCGCCGGCCTGCATGGGCCTTAAACCGCGCAAAGCCCGGGCGCCGGAGGATTTCCGGCACCCGAACTCTACGGGCAATGAAGGAGGAGAAGGAGAGGTAAGAATGGTGAAACCGCGGTGTTGGTGAGGCTGCCGGGCGGAAGCGCGGTTTCGGAGCAACCGCCCGGCAGTGGCGTACCTTATCGGACCCTCAAGTGGATATGGAATCGATATTCAATTATGAAGTCATGCGGTCTGATCCGCAGTCGGGACCGGACTCACTCGGTCTTCGTCATCGCGGCGAGCAGCTTGGCGAAGTCCTGGGCCTTCTGGGCGGCGTTGGCTTCGGTGGTTTCCTTGTTCACGATGGAAGCGCCGTAGGCCTTGGCCGGATCCCACCAGTCACCCATGGCCGCGATGGACGGCTGCAGGATGGAGGTATTGGCGATGGTGTTGATCTGAGCCTGGGCGGCCGGATCCTTGGCGATGGAGCCGAAGTCGGAACCGTTGCCCTCATAGTCGGCGAGGGAGTTGTCGGACGGCACCACGCCGCGCAGATCCCAGTGGAGCTTCTGAGCGTCGGAGGAGCCGAGGAAGGCGGCGAACTGGGCGGCAACCTTGGAGTTCTTGGCGTTCGGGTTGTAGGCGGCGGCCTTGGAGCCGGCGAAGGAGTCCATCTGGTACTCCTGGCCGTCCACGGTGAACTTCGGCAGCTGCGCGGCGGCGTAGTTGTCGCCCAGGACCTTCTTGACGGCGGCGGCGTTCCACGTGCCGGAGAAGTAGGCGTGGACCTTGCCGTTGGTCAGGTTGTCGAGGCCGGAGGTGTCGTCGTCGTTGATGAAGTTGGCGTTGTTAGCCATCTTGACGAGATACTTAGTGGTGGCGGTCAGCTTATCGACGTCGATGGTGATGCCCTTGGAGGCGTCGGTCGGGTTGGAGTTGTCGCCGAAGAAGGTCAGGTCGGCGGACTTGGTGAACCAGGAGGCCATGTTCCAGCCGTTGGTCATCGGGAAGGAGACGGCGGCCTTGGACAGCATGGTGTCCCAGTTCTTGACGTCGTCCGCGGAGAAGACGGAGGAGTCGTAGTACATGAACCAGGTGTTGGCGGTGTACGGCACACCGTAGAGCTTGCCGTCGGTGCCGGTCACGGAGTCGACGAGGACCTGGGAGTTCTGTTCCTTGACCTGATTGGCCTCGTTCTCGCCCAGCTCGCCGATGGCGCCAGCCTTGACCAGCGCGCCCAGCTGGTCGTTCGCGAACATGTAGACGTCGGCGGCGGCGGCCGGATCGGCGGTCACGGTCTTGGAAGCTTCGGCCTCGGAGACGACGTCGTTCTTCCACGTGATCTTGTAGTCCGGGTGCGCCTTCTCGAACGCGGCCTCAACCTGGGCCAGCCAGGAATCGGAACCGTCCGCGCCCTTGGCCTGGTCTTCCTGCGAGGCCCACACGCTCAGGGTGACATCCTCGGTGCCGCCGGAGGTGGTGGAGGAACCACCCTTGCTGGCGGTGTCGGAACCGCAGGCGGCGAGCGGGAGCAGCATGGCGGCGGCAGCAGTGAGGCCGATAGCCTTCTTCCAATTGATCTTCATCGATCTTCCTTTCCTGTGAAGACGCTTCAGCGCGTTTCGACGCTGATTTCTGTTCTGCACTGCATACGTTGCAGACCCCTTGCGAGATCCGTTCCTGCATACGTTCACACCAGCGTGACCTTCACGTCCAATGATCGCTTATGCATTTCCTTGCAGCGCATCAGTGGTTCTTACTATAGCACCGACCTGCAAACGTTGGCAACTTCCGCTGTTGCAAGTACAATTGCAAACGACTGCCGTACACCGCGGCAAAACGTTCAAAACACAAGGATTCTGAGTCATGGCAGACACGCGACACACCGAAGAAAATCATCCCGACACGCACCCCTCCTGGCTGGCAGACGCCGTATTCTACGAAATCTATCCGCAGAGCTACGCCGACTCCAACAGCGACGGCATCGGCGACATCCAAGGCATCATCGGCAAGCTCGACTACATCGCCGGCCTCGGCTGCAACGCGCTGTGGATCAACCCGTGCTACGACTCGCCGTTCAAGGACGCGGGCTACGACGTGCGCGACTACACGCGCGTCGCCGACCGCTACGGCACCAACGACGACCTGATCGCACTGTTCGCCGCCGCGCACGAACGCGGCATCCGCGTCCTGCTCGACCTCGTCCCCGGTCACACCAGCGAGGAGCACGCCTGGTTCCGCGCCTCCGCCCAGCCCGACCCCGCCGATCGACACCTGCCCGCCGCGCAACGCACAGCCTCGGCCCCCTCGGCTGAGGGGCCGAACCGTACAGAAAACGCCGGAGGCGTTTTTAGGCGAGGACGAGGCGACAGCCGAGTCAACAAAACGGCCGAAGGCTCCGCAATTGCAGGATCTGTCAGCGCAGCTGACTGGGGGAGCGTCACACCTAACAACGCCTCGAATACCGGCTCCCCCAGCTTGTCCGAACGCTACATCTGGACCGACTCGTGGATCGCCGGCGGCGACGGGCTGCCGTTCATCGGCGGCGAAACCGACCGCGACGGCACCTATATCCTGAACTTCTTCAAATGCCAGCCCGCACTCAACTACGGATTCGCGCACCCCCACCAGCCATGGCAGAAGCCGGCGCTCGGCCCGGACGCGCTGGCCACCTGCGACGCGATGGTCGACGTGATGCGCTTCTGGCTCTCCCGCGGCGCCGACGGCTTCCGCGTGGACATGGCCGACAGCCTCGTCAAGCACGACGAGAACGGCAAGCCGTTCACCATCCGCACGTGGCAGTACATGTTCTCCAAGATCCGCACCGAATTCCCGAACGCCGCGTTCGTGGCCGAATGGGGCCGCCCGCACGAGTCGATGCAGGCCGGATTCGACATGGACTTCTACCTCGACTGGCGCTGGGACGGCAATCCGAACGGCTACAACATGCTGCTGCGCAACACCGACACGCCGCTCGCGCACGACGGCGATCTGAGCTACTTCAACGCCGATTCGGGCACATCGATCAAGCCGTTCCTCGACCAGTACCTGCCGCAGCTGGCCGACGCACACCGGGCCGGCGGCTACTTCGACCTCATCACATGCAACCACGACACGCTGCGCACCGCCCAGCGCCTGACCGAACGCGAGCGCACGATCGCGTACGCGACGCTCATGACCATGCCCGGCTGCCCGTTCCTGTATTACGGCGACGAAATCGGCATGCGGTACCGTCCGCTGCCCACCAAGGAGGGCGGCTACACGCGCACCGGCAGCCGCACGCCGATGCAGTGGGACGCCGCACTGCCGAACCTCGGCTTCTCCGACGCGCCGGCCGAAGCGCTGTATCTGCCGGTCGACCCGGCCGACGATGCGCCTACGGTCGCCGCAGCCGAGGCCGATCCGGATTCGCTGCTGTCGACGATCCGTACGCTGCTCGCACTGCGTCACGCGACGCCCGCGCTGCACGCCGACGCCGATTTCGACGTGCTGGCCGGGCGCGACGGCGGACGCGCGTTCGCATATCGGCGCACAGCCGCGGCCTCGGTCGGCGGCACGGTGACTGGCGACGATTCGATGACCGGCGATTCGGTGATCGTGGCGATGAACCCGGGCCGCGAAACAACCACGCTCGGCCTGCCCGCCGACGCGGCCGGCCGCGATCTTGCGTTCGCCGTCGGTGCCCCGTCACTGGACGGCGCCGCGCTCACGCTTCCGGCGCAGTCGTTCGTGATCCTCCGTTGACGTGTGGGCATAATCGGTACATTATGCATGCAGAATTGTGGGCATAGGCGGTATATCTAGCTGATCGTGGGCATGGACGGTCCATTACGAGGGCTTTTCGGCCCCGTATATGTACCGTCTATGCCCACACCCATATGTCGCCCATGGTCGGGGGAGATCGATGACGGTCGGCAGGCTGATTTCGGCAGCGACATATGTCGCCCATGGTCGGAGGGGGATCTATTCCGGCCACGTGTCGACCAGATCGGGCACGTTCATCGGCAGTTCCACTCGGCAATCGGCTCAGCGGTTCCACTCGGCAATCCCACTCGGCAGTCGGCTCAGCGGTTCCACTCGGCAATCCCACTCGGCAGTCGGCTCGGCGGTTCCACTCGGCAGACGGTTCGGCAGTCGCCCGAAGAAACACCGGGATTGCAAACGATGTCAAGACATTGTATGCTGGGCGAAGCAACGTTTTTCGCCAAGTTGGAGCCTCTTATCGCATAGACCGGCCCAACTTGGCGGCATACGATCGCAACGACGCGCCAGCACCACACCGCAGACATCGAAGGAGAGTCCATGACCGACGCCACGCCCGCAACCGCCACAGACGCAACCGCTACCCCCGCCGCAGCAACCGCAACGGCCAAACCAGCCCAAACCACCGAATCGGCCGAACGACTCGCCCGTCCGCTCATCCGCCTCGCCAAAGCCGGCGGCGTGGCCACGTCGTACATCGACCAGGTCGGCACGTACGTCGAAATCGACGACGACGTGCTCGTCAACGTGCTCGCCGCACTCGGCATCGACGCAGGCAGCGACGCGGCAATCATGCAATCGCTCGCACGGCTCGAACGCGAACGCGACGAACGGCTCCTGCCCAGCCACACGATCGTCGTCACCGCCGGCAAGGAGACGTCCGTCACGCTGCACTGCACCGAATCGGAGCAGCCGACGGCGACCATCACGCTGGAAGACGGCACGGAATGCCGCAGCGACCTCGGCGACATACTGCCGAGCGTGAGCAGCACCGACCAGTTCCTCATCCTGCCCGACGACCTGCCGATCGGCTACCACACGCTGCGCGTCGACACCGGCGAACGGCAGGACGAGGCGACGCTGCTGGTCGCGCCGGAGCGCATCCCGCTGCCCGCCGCCATCGAGGAGCACCCGCGCTGGGGCTGGATGACGCAGCTGTATGCCGAACGTTCGCACGATTCGTGGGGCGTGGGCGACTACGGCGACCTGCGCCGGCTCGCGGCCGACGCGGGCGCCAAATCCGGCGCCGACTTCATGCTCATCAACCCGATCCACGCGACCGCGCCGGTACCGCCGCTCGAACCGTCGCCGTACCTGCCCGAATCACGCCGATTCCTCAACGTCACGTACATCCGCCCGCAGGACATTCCCGAATACGCAACGTTGTCAGCCGACGACCGGACCGCGATCGGCGCGCTGCACGCGACCGTCGCCGCCGCGAACGACAGCGCCGAGCCGCTTGACCTCAACGCAAGCTGGGACGCGAAGCGGCGCGCGCTGCGCATTATCTTCGACCAGCCGCGCTCGGCCGAACGCGAGGCCGCGTTCCAGTCGTTCGTGGCCGCCGCAGGCCCGGATTTGGACGCATTCGCGACGTGGTGCCTCGCGTTCGAGGTGTGGGGCGCGCCGTGGGAGGCGGATTCGTGGTTCAAACGGTACAACCGCGAGTCGCCGGAGGTTGCCGCCCTGGTGCGCGACCACCACGACCTGTTCGAGTTCAACCGTTGGCTGCAATGGATTGCAGACGAGCAGGTGACCGCCGCGCAGACCGCCGCCAAGGACTCCGGCATGGCGCTCGGCCTCATGCTCGACATGGCCGTGGGCGTGCACATGCTCGGCGCGGACGCATGGTGGAATCCGGAACGCTTCGCGGTCGGCTCGGTCACGGTCGGCTGCCCGCCGGACTTCTACAACCAGCAGGGCCAGGACTGGGGGCAGCCGCCATTCAACCCGCGGTATCTGGCCGACACCGGCTACCGCGTGTACCGCGAAATGGTGCACGCCATCTTCGAGCACGCCGGCGCGGTGCGCATCGACCACGTGCTCGGCCTGTTCCGCCTGTGGTGGATCCCGCAGGGACGCGGCGCGAAGGGCGGCGCATACGTCGCGTACGACCACGAGGCGATGCTGGCCGTGCTCGCCATCGAGGCGACGCGCGCGAACGGCGTGGTCGTGGGCGAAGACCTCGGCACCGTGCCCGACTACGTGCGCAAGGTGCTCGCCGACCACGGCGTGCTCGGCACCGACGTCGAATGGTTCTCGCGCGTCGACGATTCGGCCACCGCGGGCGACCCGTACGCGCCGCCCAGCACGTACCGCCGCCAGGCGCTCGCGTCGGTCACCACGCACGACCTGCCGCCGACCGCCGGTTATCTCGAATTCGAGCACGTCAAGATCCGCGAGGAACTGGGACTGCTCGCGTCGTCGGCCGACGAATTCCGCGCATCGGCCGAAGCCGAACGCCGCGCGATGCTCGAGCTGCTGGTGAGCGGCGGATGGCTGCGTGTGCCCGTTGCGGACGCGGCCGGCACGGTCGACGCAACCGCCGCAGGGACCGCATCCGACGCTGCGGGCACAGTCGATGCAACCAGCACAACCGCATCCGGCACGTATCTGTCCGCCGCCGACATCGCCGCCGACGTGCCGGCGTACGAGCAGCAGATCGTCGAGGCGATGCACCGCATGCTCACGGACACGCCGAGCGTGCTGCGGCAGGCGACGCTCATGGACGGCGTCGGCCAGCATCGCGCGGTCAACCAGCCGGGCACATCGGACCAGTATCCGAACTGGCGCATCCCGCTCACCGACGCGGCCGGGCACGTCATGCACACCGACGAGATCTTCGACAACCCCCGCGTGCGCTCCCTCGCCGCCGTCATGAACGGCAAGGCGTAGACACCGGCGTTCCGAAAGCGGTTGTGGGCATAGACGGTACATTTATCCATCGGTCACGGGGCTTCGGTTCTCAGACAATTCGACTGTGGGCATAGACGGTACACGCGGGCGCGCCAATCGTGGGCATGGACCGTACATTTACGCAACTGTGGGCATGGACGGTACATTGAGAGCCGATTTTCGCTCGGGAATGTACCGTTCATGCCCACAGTCGTGATGAGAGGGTCCGTCTATGCCCACGAATGTTGTCGGCCGATGACCGTAGCCGATCCGCAACCGATCCTTGCGGTCTTCCGAATACTAGACCGGTCGGGCAAATCAACCACCCGGTCAGTCTGACCGACCACCCGGCCAACCGACCACCCGATCAGTCTGACCGACCACCCGGCCAACCGACCACCCGATCAGTCTGACCGACCACCCGACCAGTCACTCAACCGATCACTTGGTCGGGACCGCGCCTTCCTGCGCGTGGTCGAACACCGGCTTGTTGTCCTTGTCGAACTTGTACACGCCGATCGCCGCGGTGGACGGGTCGTGGTCGTCGTTGAACGGGCCGATGCCGGCCTGTCCCTTGTACTTGATGTCCTTGCCGTCCTTGAGCAGCGCCAGGCAGTCCGCGTACGACGAGCATTCCTCGCCGCCGTTCACGCCGGAGACGGCAGGCAGGTTCTTCGCCACGGTCGCCCCGTCGGTCGCACCACCCTTCTGCGCGGCGAGCGCGGCCAGCACGGTCGCGTCGTACGTTTCGGCCGCGTACGTGAAGTCCACGACCTTCGGATCGATCGCCTTAACCTTGCTCTGGAATTCCTCGGTCGGGTGCGCGCCCGGGATCGTGCCGGTCGAACCTTCGAGCAGGCCCGCGTCGAAGTCGGCGGAATGGTCGACCGTGTTGCCGTCGGTCATGTACAGCTTGTGCGTGTCGATGCCGGCGCTCTTGAGTGCCTTGACGAGCGACTTGGTCTGGTCGAACGCGATGACGAGCACGGCGTCCGGCTTGGCGGCCTTGATCGCGGTCGCGATCGACGAGAAGTTCGTTTCGGTCGGGTCGAACGTGTCCTTCGCGCCGTAGACGACGTTCAGACCGGCGTCCTCAACGGTTTTGACGACCACGTCACGCAGCGACGTGCCGTACTCGTCGTTGAACACGGCGATCGCGAGATTCTGCACGCCATCCTGCGCGATGATCTGGCCGAGCACGGCCCCCTGCACGGTGTCCGGCGGGATCGTGCGGAAGAACAGGTCGTCCATGCCGCTGAATGCGGTGGACGTGGCGCCGTTCGAGATCATCGGCACGCCGGCCGCGACGACCTGCTTGTACGAGTTCTTGACGACGGAGCTGGACGGCGGGCCGATCACGACGGACGGGTTCTTCGACAGCACGGATTGCGCGGCGGACGAGTTCTGGTCGGCGTGGTCCGCGTCGGACGTGTCGGCCGTGACGGTTTCGATATCCTTGCCGAGCACGCCGCCGGCCGCGTTGATGTCCTTAGCTGCGAGCTTGAGCGAGGCGACGTTGGACGGGCCGATGTACGCCCACGAGCCGGTCTGCGGGAACAGGCCGGCGGCGGTGAACGTGCCGGACGATGCGGATACCGACGTTGATCCGGATGTGCCGGACGAGCTGCCGTCCTTGGCGGTCGCGCTCGTCGAGCCGCAGCCGGACAGTGCGAGCACGCCGGCCGCGATCGCCGCGGTGACGATCGTGGCCATGTTCCTGCGTCCGGTGCCACGGATGCCGCGGCTGCCGTGGCTGGGACCTCGGCCGGCGTCGCCGCCGACGATGCTGCTCATGCGGTCACTGCCGTTGTTGCTGATGGTGCTGTTCATACGAATCACCTGTTCCTCTCTCTTGTTTCCCCGTGCGGATGTCCGTGGCGGTACGGTTCAGCCGGATCAGTTGGATCGGCTGGGTTGATTGGTCAGGTCGGTCCGGTTCCGGCGACCCCGTTGATGCGGGATTGCGGCGATTCCGGCGGACGTCCGGTTCGGGCGGTGATGCGGGATGCGAGACGTTTGCTTCGATCTCGTCGATCGTTGTCTGTTCTCGAATCTTGGGATTGACTGTACGGGCCAGTTGATTCGGTTTCTGTCCTCTTGTGTAACCGGCCGGTGACGCCCGAAAACCGTTGGAAACATGCGGTTTTGCGCACTTCGCCGCACTGCGGATCCACTCATTTCCACGAGCGTTTTCTGCGATGCTCATCGTCTGGGAGCCGCAGCGCCACGAATTCCGTTCGATCGTTTATTTACCTTCTTCTTGGACTTCCTCTTCGAGGTTGCCCAAATAAAGGGAGATGACCTTGGGGTCGCCCAGCAGGTCTCGCCCGCGGCCGGAGTAGGCGTTGCGGCCCTGGTCGAGGACGTAGCCGCGGTCGCAGATCTGCAGGCAGCGGCGGGCGTTCTGTTCGACGATGATCACGGAGACGCCGGCTTTGTTGACCTGGCGCACGCGGATGAATGTTTCGTCCTGCAGCATCGGCGAGAGGCCGGCGCTCGGCTCGTCGAGTAGGAGCACGGACGGCTGCATCATGAGCGCGCGGGCCATGGCGACCATCTGCCGTTCGCCGCCGGAGAGCGAGCCGGCGAGCTGGTTGCGGCGGGCGCCGAGCTTGGGAAAGATCGAGCACACGTAGTCGAAGCGTTCGTCGAATTTGCTGGGCGCCTGATATGCGCCCATGTGCATGTTTTCGGCGATGGTGAGCGACGGGAACACGTTTTCGGTTTGCGGCACGAATCCGACGCCGAGCGAGACGAGCTTGTCGGCGCGCAGGTTGGTGATGTCGCGCCCGTCGAGCGTGAGCTTGCCGGAGTGGATGTGCACGAGGCCGAACAGCGATTTGAGCAGCGTTGATTTGCCGGCGCCGTTCGGGCCGATGATGCCGACGATTTCGCCCTTGTGCAGGGTGAGGGACGCTCCGTTGAGGATGTTGACGCCGGGCAGATAGCCGGCGACGAGGTCGACGGCGTCGAGCAGCGGTTCGCCGGCCGGCTCGCCGACGTGGATTTCCGAACGCGGGCGCGTGTCTGCCGCCGGTGCGGTGGCGGATGAACCCGCCGCGATTGCAGTGTCAGTCATTCGAGTCCCTCCAATACCGAGTCGTCGCCAAGGTCGATGTTCGCGTGCGCGCCGAGGTACGCGTCGATCACGGCGGGATCGTTCATCACGCTTTTCGGCTGGCCTTCGGCGACGATGCGCCCTTCGGCCATCACGGTCACCCAGTCGGCGATGTGCCGGACCATGTTGATGTCGTGTTCGACGAACAGCACGGTGGTGCCCTCCTCGCGCAGCGCCATGATGTGGTCGAGTAGCGACTGTTTGAGCGCAGGGTTGACGCCTGCCATCGGCTCGTCGAGCATGACCAGCTGCGGGTCGGACATGAGCGCGCGGGCCATTTCGAGCAGCTTGCGCTGTCCGCCGGAGAGCGCGCCGGCGAAGTCGTCCTTCTTTTTGATGAGCAGGAACCGTTCGAGCAGCGCCTCGGCCTTCTCCCGGTTCGCAGCCTCCTGCTTCCGCCACAGTCCGGGCACGAGCGCGCGGAACATGCCTTCGCCGAGCTGCACGGGCGCGCCGAGCAGCATGTTGTCGAGCACGGTGAGTCGGCTCATCACTTTGGTGAGCTGGAACGTGCGGACCATGCCCATGCGCGCCACCCGTTCGGGGCGCACGTGTTCGAGGTCGTGCCCGTCGAAGGTCCACGAGCCGGTGTTGGGGGTGTCGAAGCCGGTCATGAGGTTGAAGAACGTGGTTTTGCCGGCGCCGTTCGGACCGATGAGCGCAGTGATGCCGTGCCGTTCGATTTCGAAGTGGTCGACGTTCACGGCGGTCATGCCGCCGAATTTGCGCGTCACCTTGTCGGCCACGAGAATCGGGTCGGGCTTGTGCACGCCGGGCTCGTTCTTGACGAACCGCAGGTCCTCGCTCACCTTGTCGCCGTAGGCGGTGGAGATGAGCTTCTCGCCTTCGGGCGCTTTGGTGGCCCATTTGGCGAGGTCGTGGAACGGCTTGCCGGGGCGGTCGTCGCCGGAGGGCAGGTTGGTCGGCGTCACGCCGGCCACGGTTTCCTTCGCGTCCGCAACGTCCGCGTCACGCGCCCCGTCACGCGCCCCGTCACGCTCCGTGTCACGCACGCCGCCGCGCGCGGCGGCGTCATCATTCGTACGCATTGTCCTACGCATTGAACGCCAGCTCCTTCCTGTCTCCCAGCAGTCCCTGTGGTCTGAATATCACTAGACACATGAGCGCGACGCCCACGATCACCCAGCCGAGCGCCTCCACCTGATTCGACGAGATCAGCGTTTCCGGGATCGTGCCACGCATCGTCTCCTTGACGAACGTGAGCAGCACCCACAACAGGCACGAGCCGAGGATCGGGCCGAAGATCGTGGCCGCGCCGCCCAGCAGCAGGATCGTCCACGTGTAGAACGTGACCGTGCGGCCGAGCGAATCCGGCTGCACGGAGCGCGGCAGCACGAAGATGATGCCCGCGAACGCGCCAAAGATGCCGCCCAGGATCAGCGATTCCATCTTGTATTTGGTCACGTTCTTGCCGAGCGATCGGATCGCGTTCTCGTCTTCGCGGATGCCCTTGAGCACACGCCCCCACGGCGAGTGGAACCAGCGCCACACGAGCAGCGTGGCGACGATCACGAGCGCCCATGCGACGATGCGCAGCCACCACGAGTTTGCGATGTTGTTGCTGTACGTCCACAGCAGGAACGTGGTCGAGCCGTCCGGCAGCGGCGAGAGATTCTCGAACTGCGTGGTGAAGTCCTGCGGCGAGATGCCGGCCGAGCCGCCGGTCAGGTTCGTCATGGACGTGGAGCGGCCGATGATGCGAATGATTTCAGCCGCTGCCAACGTAACCATCGACAGATAGTCCGGGCCGAGCTTGAGCGTGGGGATGCCGAGCAGCAGCGCGTAGATGACGGCGAGCGCGACAGCCGCGCAGATGGAGGCGAACAGGTTCGCGCCCATCGACTGCGTGACGGCGAAACCGTATGCACCGAGCAGCATGAATCCGGCCTGGCCCATGTTCATGAGTCCGGTCATACCGAAGTGGATGTTGAGGCCGATGGCGGCGAGCACGTATGCGGCGGTGGTCGGCGCGATGAGTTCGCCGGCCGCGTTCGAGATAATCGTAAGGATGTCCATGATGTTTCAGCCCACTCTCTGCGCTTTGCCGAAAATGCCCTGCGGTCGGACGAGCAGGACGATGATAAGGATTGCGAGCGCGCTGGCGTAGCGCATGTCGTTGGGGATGATGAGCGAGCTCATGTCCGCGACGATGCCGATGACGAGCGATCCGACGAGCGCGCCGTTCGCGGTGCCAAGGCCGCCGAGCGTGACGGCTGCGAACATGAGCAGCAGCAGGGTCGCGCCGGTGTTCCACGAGATGCCGTTGAGGTAGATGCCGAGCAGCACGCCTGACAACGCTGCCATCGCGCAGGAGAGGATCCAGACGATTCGCACAACCTGTTCGACGTTGATGCCGGACGCCGCGGCGAGCGCCGCGTTGTCGGAGACGGCTCGCGTGGCGCGTCCGAGGCGCGTCTTGTACAGGAACAGTGTGATGCCGATGATCACGACGATCGCAAGTCCGGCGGAGATGAGCGTGGGTGCGTCGGTGGTGATCGGTCCGAGCGCGAAGCTGTCGGGCACGGATTTGGTGATGCCTTTGATGTCGCCGCCGAAGAAGAACTGGAACAGGTATTGCAGGGCCATTGACAGGCCGATCGTGACGATCATCTGCTGCATGGGGCCGACGTGCTTGCGTCGCAGGGGCGCCCACACGAGTTCGTTTTGGATCCAGCCGGTGAGCGCGCCGACCGCGACGGCGAACACGGCAGATATGACGAGCGGCCAGTGCAGCAGCTGCGTGCCCACGTAGGCCATGAGGCCGCCGAGCGTGACCTGCTCGCCGTGCGAGAACGAGCTGAGCCGCGTGGTGCCGTACACGAGGTTCATGCCGACGGACATGAGACCGAGCATGAGGCCGAAGATCACGCCGGAGTAGAGCTGTTGCCAGAATCGCGCGCCGATGTTCGCGAGCGTGGCGCTCAGTTTGTCGGTCGCGTCGGCGGTATCGTGCGCGGATGACGAGCCGCGTTCACCGGACGAACCGTTCGTACCGGCCGTACCGCCGTCATCGCCGGACGACGATCCGTCCGATGTGCCGGACGATCCGTTCGAAGAGTCGGACGAGCCGCCCGCCGATCCTGCGCTCTGGTCGAATCGTACGACGCCGCGCTGCTTGTCGAAACTGTTCTTGACGATCTCCACGTCGGCCGTGTTCGTGCCGAGGCCGTGCTTTTTGGCGACGGATTCGTCGATTGTGACCGTGTAGGTGCCGTCGGCGGTGACGCTGAACGCCCATTTGCCGTTCGCGTCGGTCTGCGTGGTCGCCGACTCGGCGCCGGACAGCGTGACGGTCACGCCGGCGATCGGTTTCTTGGACGCGTCCTGCAGAATGCCGTTGACGCAGCCGTTCTGGGCCGTCGGATTGCAGGTGGCGACCGATTCGGCCGCGATAGCGGGCGTGGGTTGGCTGATGGTCAGCGTCATCAGTATTGCGATGAGAGCGGCGGCCAGTGCGGTCAGCGGAGGCAATACCGAACGATGACGCCGACACCGGATGGTTGCGGCTGTCATATCTCGTCCTTCTCTTAGATTGCCTTCAACCTAAACAGAAAAACGCGTCCAACGGTTGCACTCAGGTTTCCCGCCCGTTACCGCATCCGGGCCCGTATTACCCCCGCGTAAAACCCTGCGAATTCACGCGCGAAACCCCCATTCCACGCGCAATATCGCAGTGCGTTGAATACATGCGGGCGCGACGGCGCGATGAAACCGGCATTGCGCTCACGCGCAATACTATGTTCCCGGTGACGTCCAAACCGCTGCTTCGGCACGTGTTCAACGCACTCTGATGCTGGCGGTAGCCTCGGCCCCCTCGGATAGGCCGAGGGGGCCGAGGCTACCGCCAGCATCACAAGCGTTGAACACGTGCCCTGGCGGCAGCTACCGCTGCCGCCGACAGCACAGCATCGCGCGACAGCGCGATACCGATACCCCGGACCACACGACTCGTACCGCCAAAATGCGAAGAGCCACGTTCATTCGCCATAGGAGATCTCCACCGTCATGCCAAGAGTCTGAGCGACCATCAGCACCTTTCTCAAGTCGAAAGATGCCTTACCCGTTTCCACCTTTGCAAGCCAGCTACGGGACACCATCGCACGATCGGCCAACTGCTGCTGGCTCAGCCCAGCCCGTTCGCGCCCCGACCGAATAGCAAGCCCGACATCATACATGGTTCGTATCTTCATGATCGGCACCCCCACATGTTGTATATGATCGTATACAACACTTATTGTATACGATCATATACAACTCATGAACACTCCCCGCCGAACCTAACCAAAATAATAATCGGACGGAGATGGGCGGATGCTACTGGGCAGCGGCGATGCACAGCCAGCCGAGCGTCACGCAGATGAGCGGGACGACGATCGTGGCGGCGCAGTAGGCCGCGGCCATGCCGAAGCGCTCCTTGCGGGCGAGCGAGACCATTTCGTTGATCGCCGTGGAGAACGTGGAGAAGCCGCCGAGAAAGCCGGTGACGAACAGCAGGTAGGTGCCGTGGTCGACGGTCTGGTAGGCGTAGGCGGCCGCGGCGATGCCCGCGCAGAATGTGGCGATCACGTTGATCACGAACGTGGAGAGCGGGAACGCCTTGTTCCATAGGCGCTGGATGGACGTGTTGAGCACGAAGCGGGTCACGGCGCCCAGACCGCCGCACGAGGCGACCAAGAGGAATGTGGTGAATGCGCTCATTGTTCGCGGGCCTCCCCTCGCAGCGGATCGGCGACCATCGGGATTTCGTCGGTCACCGGATCGGGTTCGAACGACGGCACGAGCTTGGACGCGGTCAACGCGTCCAGTTGGACCGTGGTGCCGTCGGCGCGCACGACGGTCGGCCCGCCCGACTGTGCGGCGTTGCCGTTGCCGTCATGTGATGCCGCGGACTGGCCGTTCGCCGCCGCGCCGTTCGACGATACGGCGGTGCGCACGCCGTCGCGTGCGACCGGCTGGCCGTAGTCGCCGGCGGGAGCCTGCGAACGTGCGACATTGGCACCGTCGCCGCGATCGATCGCATCGTGGATCGCCTTGCGCGAGTGTTTTTCGGCCGCGTGCAGGGCGAGCATCGTGCCACCCCATGCGACGAACAGGCCGCATGCGAAGCTGAGCAGCGTGTAGAACGCGAATCCGCCGATTTCGCTAGCCTGCAGCGAGGTCAGGTCCTCGATCGCCATGGCGGACAGCGTGGAGAAGCCGCCGCACATGCCCATGCCGACGCCGCGGCTGGTCAGCTCGCGCGCACGCTTGCGAATCCACGACGCCTGCGACATGTAGGCGCTGAGCGCCGCGAAGATGAAGCAGGCGCACATGTTCGCGATGAACGTGGACGGGTGGAACGCGCTGAAGAAGCCGCCCGCCGCGATGGGGTTCGGCAGGGCCAGGTTCAGGCCGTAGCGCAGGCCGGTGCCGACGAAGCCGCCGAGGAAAACGACGAGATAGATCATGCCGTCGGCGAGCGGATTGAATCTCGCTTGCATGCGTTTCATGGGCGCGAGCGGGATTTTCGGCGGCGCGGGCTGGCCTTCGCCGAGGAGCGCCGCGATCGGACGACCGGACGCGGCGTTGATCTTCGCCGCGGACATTTCCATGGTGGGCGGGTCGATGTCGTTCGACGCCAGCTTGGCGAGCGGCGTGGCCGGCGGCGCGAGCGGCTCGGCAGAGGCGTCACCGGACGCGTCGGACGCGACATCAACGGAAGCAACCGTTGGCACAACGCCGTCCGATGCCAACGATGTCGTCCCCTCGGCATCATCGTCATTCGCGACATCATCATGCGCAGCCGAATTCTGCGCGACTTCAGCAACAGACGAGACAGACGAGACAGACGAAGCGCTTCCAGTCAGCACGGCATCGACATCGTCGGCGACATCCGCATCGCCCACGGCGTGCGCGACCGCGGCATCGTCGACGGCCGTGGCCGCATCCGGCGGCAGCGGTATATCGGACAGTTTCGGCGGCACCGCCGTATTCAGAATCGGCAGTTCCAGCGACGGAACGTCTTCCTCGGACATGTCAATCTCTCCCCCAACGTCACAGTCATCGGCACTTCGGTACTCGCGCCGCGCACGCAGCGCTCGCGGCAGGCGTAGGCGACAACGCGCAGGACAATAACAGAACGGCCGGCCCGAAGCAACCTTGGCATCCGGCCGGCCGTCAATGCGTCCGTCAGTCGATCAACGAGTGGACGGAGATGATGTGGTCGCGCTGCGGGCCGGTGCCGATCGCGGAGATGCGGCAGTTCGACAGCTCCTCGAGGCGCTTGACGTACGCCTGGCAGGTGGCCGGCAGATCGTTGAAGTCGTGCACGGACGAAATGTCCTCGCTCCAGCCCGGCATCATCTCGTAGATCGGCTTGGCGACGGCGAACGCAGCCTGATCGGTCGGCATGTCGTCGAAACGCTCGCCGTCCACGTCGTACGCAACGCAGATCGGGATCTCCTTGAGGCCGGTGAGCACGTCCAGCTTAGTCAGGACGATGTCGGTCAGACCGTTGACCTGGCTCGCGTAGCGGTTGACGACCGCGTCGAACCAGCCGCAGCGGCGCGGACGGCCGGTGGTCACGCCGTATTCGTGACCCTGCGCGCGCAGCCAGTCGCCGGACTCGTCGAACAGCTCGGTCGGGAACGGGCCTTCGCCCACACGCGTCACGTACGCCTTGGCGACACCGATCACGCGGTTGATCTTGGTCGGGCCGACGCCGGTGCCGGTGCACGCGCCGCCCGTGGTCGGGTTGGAGGACGTGACGAACGGATACGTGCCGTGGTCCACGTCGAGCATGGTGGCCTGCGCGCCCTCGAACAGGACGGTCTTGCCCTCGTCGAGCGCCTTGTTCAGAATGAGCCCGGTGTTGGCGACGTATGGCTTGAGACGCTCGCCGAGCTTGAGCAGCTCGTCGGTGGTCTGGTCCACGTCGATGGCGCGGCGGTTGTACAGCTTGACCAGGATCTGGTTCTTCTGGTGCAGGCTGGCCTCGACCTTGTCGTGCAGGTGATCGGCGTTGAACAGGTCGTGCACGCGAATGCCGACGCGGTTGATCTTGTCCGCGTAGGCCGGGCCGATGCCGCGGCCGGTGGTGCCGATCTTGTGCTTGCCGAGGAAGCGTTCGGTGACCTTGTCGAGCACGCGATGGTACGGCGCGATGACGTGCGCCGCCTCGGAGACGAGCAGGCGCGAGCAGTCGACGCCGCGCGACTGCAGGCCGTCGATCTCCTCGAACAGGACTTCCGGATCGACGACGACGCCGTTGCCGATCACCGGGGTGACGTTCGGACTGATGATGCCGGACGGCAGCAGGTGCAGCGCGTACGACTCGTTGCCGACGACCACGCTGTGGCCCGCGTTGTTGCCGCCGTTGAAACGCGCGACATAATCGACCTTCGTACCGATCAGATCGGTAGCCTTACCCTTGCCTTCGTCGCCCCACTGAGCGCCGATCAACACGATTCCAGGCATAACTTACCTCCGCCACATCGCCAATTTCCGCCGTCGATTAGGTTACCCTACGCCCTCTACCCCGGCGGCGCGATTCCCCCGTTCCCGCCCGCATGGCGGGATAGGCCTCGCGGTCGCGCCCCGTCTTCGCGCGTCATTCACGGACAACGGTTGTCCGACTGACCGACAGACGGGCAACGGGGTCGCGCTTGACCGCGCGCGCTATCCCCGTTCGTCCCTCGCTCATGACGTATGACCGTGTTGGCCCCTCACGCGCGTTTCACGGTTGTGGTTTCACGCGCGAGTTTCACGTGAAACACTGCGTTGCGTGAAACGCGCGCGAAGAACGAGCGCGCGCAATGATCGTGCGAAACAGTCGCTACGATGGGCGACATGAGCGAACTGAACGAACGCATGCCGTACGTGACGGCGTTTCCGCGCGCGCTGGGCACGGGGATGATCGTGCGGACGTCGCGACCGATCTGCGACGATCTGCACGCGGCCATGTCGTCGTTCATCGACGATTACGAACGCACGCTGTCGCGGTTCCGCAACGATTCGACAGTCGCCGCGATGGGGCAGGCCGCACACGGCGGCACGTTCGACTTCCCCGCATGGACTATCGCATTGTTCGATCTGTACGACGCGCTGTGCGACGCGACGGATGGCGCGATCGACCCGTGCGTCGGGGAGGATCTGATCCGGCTCGGCTACGGCGCGGACTATTCGTTCACGGTCGAGCCCGGTGCGGACGGCCGGCTCGGCGCGATTCACGGCCGACCGACGTGGCGCAGCGACGTCGAGCGACGCGGCGCGGGCGGCGCGACGCTGGCCACGCACCGGCCTGTACACCTCGATTTCGGCGCCTGCGGCAAGGGATATCTGGTCGATCTGCTGGCCCAGCGGTTCCTTGCGGATTCGTCGGACAACATCAAGAGTTCCGCCAATCACTCCGATACAACAATCGATGAAGGTCTGGCCACAGCCCAGCACGACAACAGTAATGGCGCGTCGAGCACAACGACAACGGGATCCGAACCCTTGGAATTCGTAATCGACGTGGGCGGCGACCTACTGGTCCGATCGTCGCAGCCGATCACGATCGCGCTGGAAGATCCCGCCAACACATCCCGCGCGATCGGCACGGCGAGCGTATCGTCCGGCGCGTTCTGCGCGAGCGCGCCCAGCCGTCGGCGTTGGGAACAGCACTCGGAAAACGGCGGCATTCCGGGAACCAATACGATAGTCCATCATCTGCTCAACGCGATCGACGGTCTGCCTGTACGCAACGTCGCCGCCACGTGGACGTCGGTCGGCATTGTCGACGACGATCATCGCACTGCCGCGAGCGCATCGGATTGCACAGACAACGTCATCGACCCGTCAATCGGCAGTCGCGACTTCGACGCACGCACGCACCCCACCGCACTGGCCGACGGGCTGGCGACGGCCCTGTTCGTCGCCGATCCGAACCATCTGGCCGCCCGTTTCCCCGGCTTGTTCGATTGCGCAATCCTCAACGCCGACCGCACCCTCGCCGCATCCCGCAACTTCCCCGGCACGTTCTTCACGCACCAATAATCGGAATCGCGCTGCGCGCGATGCTGTGCGGCCGCCATCGCCCGCCGCAATCGACGTCCCGGTGGTCACGCGATGGAATAATGACCGAATTTTCCATCCCGTTTTCTCAAGGCATAGCAGAATCACACTCACACCGGCAATTTTCGCGCTTTACGCGGGCACAGGATGGCAATGCCATCCCAATCTCCCATCCCGTGACCAATTCCAAAGTCACGCGATGGCAAAATCCTCCGTTCTGCCATCGCGTGACTCACTCTCCCCGCAATCCAAGCACTCCATCCGTCAGCTGGTGAGCGTGAACTGGCTGTTGTAGAGGTTGGCGTAGAACCCGCCGGCAGCGAGGAGCTGCTCGTGGGTGCCGCGTTCGATCACGTCGCCGTGGTTCATGACGAGGATCATGTCGGCGTCGCGAATCGTGGAGAGGCGATGCGCGATCACAAAGCTCGTACGACCGACGGTGAGCGCGTCCATCGCCTTCTGGATGAGTTCCTCCGTGCGCGTGTCGACCGAGGATGTCGCCTCGTCGAGAATCAGGATCGGTGCGTCCTGCACCATGGCCCTTGCAATCGTGAGCAGCTGCTTCTGGCCGGCCGACAGCGACGTGTTCTCGTCGAGCACCGTGTCGTAGCCGTTCGGCAGTGACTGGATGTAATGGTCGAGTCCGACCGCACGGCACGCCTCGCGAATCTGCTCGTCGGTCACACCCGGCTTCGAGTACGCGATGTTCTCGCGCACGGTGCCGCGGAACACCCACGTGTCCTGCAGGACCATGGAGAACTGGTCGTGCACGTTCCAGCGCGGCACGCTCTTGGTGTCCACGCCGTCGATGGTGATGCGTCCGCCGGCGATCTCGTAGAAGCGCATGAGCAGGTTGACCATCGTGGTTTTGCCCGCGCCGGTCGGACCGACGATCGCGACCTTCTGCCCGGCCTTGACGGTCGCGGAGAAGTCGTTGATGATCGGCTTGCCAGGCTCGTATTCGAAGCGCACATGGTCGAACTCGACGTCGCCGCGCACCGGCTGCCCCGTCCCGTTTGCACGGTCAGCGCCGAGCAACGCCGGCTTGTCGGACTCGTCGGCCATCTCCGGCTCCTCGAGGAAGCCGAACACGCGCTCGGACGCGGCCGCGCACCGCTGCAGGTTCTGGAACGCCTGCGCGAACTGGCTGAGCGGCTGCGTGAACAGGCGGATGTACATCATGAACGCGACGATCACGCCGAATTCGATCTGCCCGTCCATCGCGAGCGCCGCGCCGACGACGCACACGACCACGTAGCCGAAGTTGCCGACGAACTGCATGAGCGGCATCATCAGGCCGGACAGGAACTGCGATTTCCAGCCGGAGTCGTACAGGTCGGCGTTATAGCGTTCGAACCGGCGGATCGAATCGGCTTCACCGTTGTACGCCTTGACGATCAGGTGGCCTGCGTACATTTCCTCGACGTGTCCGTTAACGTCGCCGAGCGCGGCCTGCTGGCGCGCGAAGTACTGCTGCGAGGCCTTCATGATCGCGCCCATGAGCACGAGTCCGAGCAGGCTGGAGCCGATCGCGCACAGCGCCATAATCCAGTTGTTCCAGAACATCATGACGAGCGCGCCAACGAACAGCGTGACGGACGTGATGAGCGAGCCGAGCGACTGGCCGAGCGTCTGTCCGATCGCGTCGACGTCGTTGGTGATGCGCGACAGCACGTCGCCGTAGCTGACCTTGTCGAAGTAGCTGAGCGGCAGCTTGTTAATCTTCACGCTGATCGACTCGCGCAGCTGCTGGGCGGTGCGCTGCGTGACGTTCGCCATGAGCCAGCTCTGCAGGTAGCTGAGCAGCGCATAGCCGACGTACAGCGCGACGAGCAGCCAGCCGATGCGGCCGACGGCGTCGAAGTCGATCGCGCCGGCGACCGGCTTACCGTGGACGACGGCGGGCAGGCCCTTGGTGATTTCGTTGGTCATGTCCTTGAGTTTGTCCGGTCCGACGATCTGGAAGATCGTGCCGGCCGCGCCGAGGACGAGCGCGATGACGATGACGGGGATGTACTTGCGGCAGTAGTGGACGAGTTTGCCCATGGTCTTGCCGAAGTCCTGCGGTTTTTCTGCGGGTCCGTTTCCCGCCGGGCCGTGCGGCCCGCGTCCCATTGGTCCTGGCATGATATAAGTCCTTTCCTGTATGTCATTTCGAGCGAGAGTAGTTGCCCAGCATCTTTCAGCCGAAGCCACTGCTAGCCCTATGTCATTTCGAGCGAGGCGAAGCCGAGTCGAGAAATCTTTCAGACCCATTGCCTCTCAAGATTTCTCCACTCGCTTGCGCTCGGTCGAAATGACAACATCGCGCTCGCACTCGGTCAAAATGACGGAGTTGTGTGTTACGCAGTGAGTTCCGCCTTGCTGAGCTGGGATTCGGCGATCTGGCGGTAGACGTCGCACGTGTCGAGCAGTTCGCGGTGCGTGCCCTGGCCGACCACGCGTCCGTCGTCGAGCACGACGATCCGGTCCGCGTTCATGATCGTGCCGATGCGCTGCGCGACGATCAGCTTGGTCGCGTCTTTCGCGTGCTCGGCAAGCGCGTCGCGCACGTTGCGGTCGGTCGCGAAGTCGAGCGCGCTGAACGAGTCGTCGAAGATCAGAATTTCCGGATTGCGGTAGACAGCGCGCGCGATGGACAGGCGCTGCTTCTGGCCGCCGGACACGTTCGATCCGCCCTGCGCGATCGCCGAGTCGAACCCGTCGTCCATGCGCTCGACGAACTCCGTCGCCTGCGCGACGTCGGCCGCTTCGCGCACGCGTCGGCGTTCGTCGTCGGTCAGTTTGCCGTCGTTCGCCGCGTCGGCCGCGAGCTGCGCGGCTTCGCGCCGACGTCCGGCCGCGGTGGACGTGTCGGCGAGCGCGACGGTCGCATCGTCCGTGCCGGACTTCCCCGGCCTGTCGCCGTAGCTGACGTTGCTCGTGACCGTGCCCTTGAACAGCACTGACTTCTGTGGCACATAGCCGATGCGGTCGCGCAGTGCGGTCAGGTTCCAGTCGCGCACGTCCACGCCGTCGACGAGCACCTGCCCGGCGGACACGTCGTACAGTCGCGGCACGAGGTTGATCAGGCTCGTCTTGCCGGATCCGGTCGCGCCGATGAACGCGACGGTCTGGCCGCGCTTGGCTTCGAACGAGACGTGTTCGAGGATCGGCTCGCGCGAGTCGGGGTACGTGAAGCTCACGTCGCGGAATTCGACGGTGCCGGTCTGGTTGCCGCCGATGCGCGCCACGTCGGCGGCCGTGTCGCGGCCGTTCGTGACGAGCGGGTCGGTGTCGAGCACTTCGAGCACGCGCTGCGCGGAGACGTCGGCGCGCGGCCAGAGCACGAACACCATGCTCATCATGAGGAAGCTCATGATGACCTGCACGGAGTAGCTGGAGAAGACGACCATGTTCGAGAACACGGTGAGTTTGTCGGTGAGCGCGGCCGCGTCGATCAGGCTGGCGCCGATCCAGTAGACGGCGAGCATGAGGCCGTTCATCACGGTGTTCATGAGCGGCATCATCACGGCCATCGCGCGGTTGGTGAACAGCTGCGTGTCGGTGAGGTCCTTGTTGGCCTTGGTGAACTTGGCTTCCTGATAGTCCTCGGCGTTGTAGGCGCGCACGACGCGCAGGCCGGTCAGGTTCTCGCGGGCGACGAGGTTGATGTTGTCGGTGAGCTGCTGCATCGCCTTGAATTTCGGCATAACGAGCGCCATAAGCACGGCGATCGCAATGAGCAGGATCACGGTGGCGATGGCCGTGGCAAGCGTCCATTCGAAGCCGTCGCCGGCGATTTTCATGATCGCCCAGACGGCCATGATCGGCGATTTAACGATGAGCTGCAGGCCCATGGTGATGAACATCTGAATCTGCGTGATGTCGTTGGTCGAGCGCGTAATGAGGCTGGCGGTCGAGAAACGGCTCATTTCGGCCGGGCCGAACGATTCGACCTTGCGGAATTCGAGCGAGCGCAGACGCTGGCCGAAGCTGGAGGCGACGCGAGCGGCGATGTAGCCGGTCACGACCGCGCAGGCGACCGAGCCGAGCGAGACGAGCAGCATCTTGCCGCCGGCGATCCAGATGTCGCGCATCTCACTGCCGGGCGTTTCTACGAGCGTGGTGATGTCAGACATATAGTCGGGCAGTTCGAGGTCGAACCAGATCTGGCCGACGATGGTCACCAGGGCGATGAGCATCTGGCCTATCTCCGCTTTGGAGAGGTATTTCATGATGCGAAGCATTGCGGTTCCCCTTGTGGTTGGTTTGTTGGTTTTGGTTGGTGAATTAGTTTCTAGTCTTAAATTACTTACAGTGTAAGGTATTGCATATGAATCTGCGTGTTTCCTGAGAATCCGACCCCCGTGCGGCGATTTTCACCCGCCGCCACACCGCTCGGAGAGCCTTCCGCCGCGCGGGGCGGCTGGGTCCGGAGTCCGTGAGACGGGACGGGCGGACGTTACGACTTGCTCCCGCCGTCCTCGAACGCTTTGCGGACCTCCTCGGGGGTCGGGCGCGGCTTGCCGGGACGGCAAATCGACATGTAGGTCATGAACTCGCGCGTCAGATCGACGAACTCACGCGTGCGGCGCTCGCCCATCTGCGAGAAGATCCAGCAGATCGCGTCGCGCGCCTCCTGCATGTCCAGCTGGCCGCGCTTGCGGCCTTCGTCAGTCAGGTTCACGAGCACCACGCGACGATCATTGGAGTCGACTTCGCGCGTGATCAGGCCCTTTTTCTCCATCGCAGACAGCAGCGTGGAGACGCGGCCGGTGGTCGCATTGAGCGCGACGGCCAGCTGCGACGGCGTCATCGTGCCGTGATGCGCGAGCTGCCGAATCGCGAACATCTCGCCCTGCGCGCCGCGCGACAATTCGCGCTGCATATCGGAACGGTGGCACCATGCGGTGCGCCACAGCTCGTCGACGGCCTCCTGTTCGAATCCCATGCGCACTTCCTTCGCCACATACGGCAATAACGAATGACGTCTCGCAACGCCACACGATATAATATCTCACACTATAAACAATTCATCACTGTAAGCTATTTCGGCGAGTTTCATCAATGCGATCATCACCAACAGCCCGTCCACAACCCACCCAAGGCCACGATCGGCAACACCGCCATCCATCCAAGCACATGACGGGCACCCGTCCAAGCCGGACGCATTGAGTCGCACCCTCTCCGATCATCTCAAACACGACCGCAACACAACGCGAAAAGAGCCCCGCGCTGTCTTCCGCCACACGGATGCCGTATCACACAACGGGGATCGAGCTCTCCGGCCGTCCACCCCTTCCGAGAGCAATAATGGGACGATCGTACCAAAACTTGACCCGAGCTGACTCAAGTAAATTATCCAGTTTCTCATGTTTGCGCTAACGCCACGACCGGAAAAATGTGACACGCGTTACAGTAACAGCTGTATCGCTGGGCATCTCAGCATATGACCGATATACTAAATAGTGACGTTGGCAAAGCAGTTAGCGCCGGCGGCGACGCCTCAGAAGAAGGCCCAGAGAAGGGGAACGATAATGAACACGATAGGAATACCGATACGCAGTCTATGCAGCATCGCTGGATGCGGACACGAAGCCGAGGAATACGGCATGTGCGGCGAGCATTTCACCTCCGCTCTGGTGCACGGGGCATTTCAGTACCACCACACCAACGCACGCCCACTGCATCACTGAACCGCAACCCATTCTTTGACAACGGCGGCTGCCGATCGGAAACATGACACCCGGTCGGCAGCCGCCGTTTTGCGTGACATCGCATCGCTAGGCGCGCGCGCCGAGCGCGGCGAGTTCATCGGGAGTGAGACTCAGTTCGGTGGCAGCGAAGGAATCGTTGATTTCGCGCGGGTTGCGAGCGCTGGGGATCGTCAAGAGCCGATCATAACGGGTCAGCTCCCACGCGAGCACGACGCGCTGGTAGGAAACACCGCGGGCGGCCGCCACCTTGCGGAACGGATCGTAGGCCGCCTGATCGAACGGGTCGAGGAAGCCGCCAAGCGGCGACCAGCACACAAAATCGAGTCCGAGTTCGGCGCAGTGCGCCATTGTATGCTCCGGGTCGGGATGTGACGGGGAGAACTGGTTCTGCACGGCGATCAGCCCATCCCCCAGAATCTCCCGGGCCGTGTCGATCTGCGCGTTATCCACGCGGGAAATACCGGCGTAGTGGATCACACCCTCGTCCAACAGGGTCTTGAGCGCACCCATTTGATCCTCATAAGGCACGGCCGGATCAGGACCGTGCGAATACAGCAGGTCGAGCGCGTCGACGCCGAGCCGCATCGCCGACTCCTTCGCGTCGCGAATCATCGTTTCCGGGCGCGAATCGGCCATCCAGCCGTACCGGCTGCCTTCCGCCTGCAATCGTTGGCGAGCGGTCGTGTCGGACGCATCGGACGCAACCGGCTCAGTCACCTCAGCAACGTCGATCGTGCGACGGTAGCCCGTTTTCGTCGCAACCAGCACCTCGTCACGCGGGCCGTCCCAGCTGGCGATCGCGTCGCGCACCAATGTCTCGCCGTAGCCGAAATCGGCCGGGACTCCGGTACCACCCATACCAGGCGCGGTCGGCAGGTAGTACGACCACGCGGTGTCGAGATAGCGCACGCCCGCGTCGAGCGCGGCGTGAATCGTGCCGATCGCGGTCGCACGGTCCGGGCGACCCTCGATCGCGAGCGCCATCGTGCCCATGCCGAGCCGCGGGATCCGATGCCCCGCGAAATCAACCGTGTTCGCAAAACCGGTGGAACCGGCGGAATCAGTACTATGCTGCAATGCCGTCATACCGCCCATCATGTCACACCCCGGGGCCTATGATGGACATGCAACCGAACGGGAGCCCGGATGGGCTGAGAGGAAGTCGCGAACTTCGACCGTCAACTTGATGCGGGTAATGCCGCCGTAAGGAAACGGGTTGTTTCGCCGCAACAGCGCGGCGGTTCGCGATATCTCCAGCAGCTCATTCGACCACGACCGTTTGCCCGACCGATCGGACGCGGCATGCGTGCGATTTCCGACGCGCGCGGACTCGTCACCGACGCGCGCACGGATCCGACGGCAGGCGCGGCAACGTGTCAGCAGACGCGTCGTCCGCGACGCGACCGACCAGCAGGCGCGTGGGATTCCGGCAGGCTGCGACGACAACTGAAGAACAACAGAACAACAACTAGTGGTACTTGCACAAGGGTCATGAAGGGGCGCACCACCTTACAGGGTACGGCTGCTTCAGCGACCCTT
Source organism: Bifidobacterium biavatii DSM 23969 (assembly GCF_000741165.1). Lineage (GTDB taxonomy): Bacteria > Actinomycetota > Actinomycetes > Actinomycetales > Bifidobacteriaceae > Bifidobacterium > Bifidobacterium biavatii. The sequence goes on from NZ_JGYN01000030.1 coordinate 271,794, forward strand.
TTTTCGTGGCGGCCGACGCGCCTGCGGTTTCGCGCCCTCGCGGCCGAGACCGACGCGTCACGTAGGCGAAACGCCCGGAGGCATACCCAGAAAAACCAATCCGGCATACCAGGAAGGGGAACCGATGATCGTCAACGGTCAGGAAGAGACGCTCGACGAACCGATCAGCGTCGCCGATCTGCTCGAGCGCAAGGGACTCAGGGCGGCGCGCGTCGCCGTCGAACTGAACGGGGCGATCGTACCGCGGGCCAAGCGCGCGGAGACGATGCTCAAGGGCACCGACACCCTGGAGATCGTCACGTTCGTGCAGGGCGGCTGAAACCGCGCGCCGCCGGACAGGCGACGGATGCCGACGGCGAATGACAACGAAATGACGACCGAACGGCAGACAGGCGACCGGCAATATCAATGTCTCAATACAGGCATCAATACAAAGGAGTAATCATGACCACGAACGAATCCACCAGCGAGCCCACCCTCGACGAACTTGTCGGCACCGCGACGAACACCGCGCTGCTGCCCGAGCCGGACGCGCACGCCTACGACGCAATCGCCACGGGCGAGGCAGACCCGCTCATCCTCGGCGGGCACAAATTCACGAGCCGCTTCATCCTCGGTTCGGGCCGCTATGATCTGAACCTCATCAAGGCCACGATCGAGAACGCGGGCACGCAGATCGTCACGATGGCGCTGCGCCGCTGCCGCACCACCGAAAACAACCTGCTCGACTACATTCCGAAGGGCATCACGATGCTGCCGAACACGTCGGGCGCGCGCAACGCGGAGGAGGCGGTGCGCATCGCGCGGCTCGCCCGCGAAGTGTGCGAAACCGATTTCGTGAAGGTCGAGATCGAGCACGAGACGAAGTATCTGCTGCCGGACAACGCGGAGACGATTCGCGCGACCGAGATGCTCGCGAAGGAGGGATTCGTGGTGATGCCGTACATGTTCCCGGATCCGATCGCGGCGCGGCAGCTCGAGGATGCGGGCGCGGCGTGCGTGATGCCGCTCGGCTCGCTGATCGGCTCGAACAAGGGCCTGCGCATGCGCGATTTCATCGAGGTGATTATCGCGAACGCGCACGTGCCGGTCATCATCGACGCGGGCATCGGCCGGCCGAGCCAGGCCGCGGAGGCGATGGAGATGGGCGCAGACGCGGTGATGGCCTACACGGCGATCGCCTCCGCTGGCAACATTCCGGTGATGGCACGCGCGTTCAAGCACGCGATCGAGGCCGGCCGCGAAGCGTATCTTGCGGGCCTCGGCACCGTGACCGAAGGCCACGCCGTCCCGTCCAGCCCAACCAACGCCGCCGACTACCTCTCCCCCAGCAAGTAATCGGCTCGACGGGCTTCCATCCCGATCCCACCGGCCGCAACCGAGTCCGCGTTCGATAGTCCCGTCCCAGTTATGGTCGTTATTCCTCTCACAACGACCATAACTGAATCCTTGTTTACCCGACCTGCCTCGCTTGCGGTCGTTATCAGATGGACAACAGCCGTAAGTGAGTCCGCATGCTGCGACACGGACCCGGCCCGCAACCGCCGGGTCAGCCTTTATCGACGACGAAAATGAACTCCCTGTTCGGCTCGTCCAAACTCCGGGCCCACTCGTCGGTCCATCTCATATCCGCCATGACGTTTCGCTTGTAGTCGATCTCGCGCACGGTCACGATGCGCCCGTTCGCGGACAGTACGTCGACGAGCTCGTCGGCGGTGGCCCTGCCGCCCGAACTGTAGGACAGCAACACCCAGCGGGCCCGCACGGAACGGATCAACCGTTCAATGGCGTCGACCGCGATATACCGGCCGTCTGGTCCCTTCCGATATTCTTCGAACACGGATGCGGCCACCTTGTCGGACGAGTCCTTGCGCCTGTTGGCCTTGCCGAACAGTTCAGGACGATCGTTCAGGCACACGGTGGTCCAAATGTGATAATACGAACCGTACCGTACCCGCGAGGGCGGCATTTTTTCGTTGTTGGACCCGTATGGAGGGTCGAAATAGGCGATGTCCGTCTCGACGTCGTCGACCAGGGAGAACACGTCGCCGCTCAATACGGTATGCCTTGCCGGATCCTGCACGCAGACCTTCGGAATCTCCAATCGCAGATCGTTGTAGGATCTCTTGGACCAGGTCTTCAAATACGACACGTAATGGCCCAGAGTATTGTCAACCTTGTCCAAAGCCAGAATCAGGCTCGTCAAGGCGATGCAGCGTTCCAGTTCCGTCAGATGCAGCCGGTCGATCTCGTCGCGGATGGCGTCAAGCCTCATTGCGTTTTTCGTCTGCCACGGCCGCTTTTCCCCGCCGTCGGTAAAACACCGGTCACCGCCATAATGCTCCGTGAACCAGCCCCTCACCGGAGGCAGGGCATTCAGGTGGTCGATAAGCTCCCGATATGATTCCGGCGGCCGGTCATTCTTCAAATAGCAAGTGGCGAATACCTTGGACCACACCGCCTTGTCGGAAGAGACCACGCGATATCCGGTCTTGGCGAACGCCTGCGATACGCGCGTGGTTCCGGCGAAGGCGTCCCAGACGGTCGAACCGCCGGTATCCCGCGCCAAGGCGAGAATGTCCGGCAGCAGTTTCAGCTTGGACCCGGCGTATTTGATGCCTTCCGTCTCAACGTCAATGCGTGGATCGTCAAACAGTGCGCCCTGAATCAACCGGCTATTCCGCCTTCTTCAATCGCTGAATATCGGCTTCAACGGCCTCCAGCGCCTTCTGGTGGCCCGTCTGCGACGAAACCAACGCGTGAGAGAACAATTCGAGCAGCGTCATGTTCTCGGCATACGTGATCCATCCGCCAGTGATGCTCGTAAAATACTGCGATGCCGTTTTCGTATTCGTCCACAGCCCGCGCTGCAGCGCGTTCGCGGACGCCCCGCCATACCTGACTTCGCAGATGTACTGCGAATTCGCGTCAAAGAAACGATATACCGGATGCAGTCGCCCCGAACCCGCGGTTTCCTTGACGATGAACGCCGTGTCGCGCTTGGCCTTGTCATAGTCGAAAATCATGATGTTGCAGCGCTTGTGCTTCTCGTCGTAGATCAACGGCATCACGTTCACCGACTGGAAGGAGGTGAAACTGTCGTCGCTGAAAATCGCGTCGATCACGTCTCGGTCGCGGATGTCATCCCCTTCTTGTTCAAGCCGGGGGAACATCCTCTCGTTCTTATCGGTTGACAGCTGCAGCGGACCCACGCCGTATGCCTTCAGGCTTATCGGAATTTCCTTCTTCGTCAGCGCTTCGACGACGGTGATGTCTTCTTCGTGCTCCTTGGCCCGGAACAGATCCTTCCCGACGTGCTTGGACGAAAAATCGTACATGTACTGGTTGATGAATTCGGAAATCGCGATTTCAGCCATATCTCCGTGCGTCTTGTTGCCGATCAGACGCATGGTGAAAATGTTGCCCAGCGTCATGGTCATCAGATCGGGATTCTTGCTGACGAACAGCGTAAGCCGCTTCAGGAATTCCTGGTATTCCTTCCTGGTGTCCGTGACGCTGTTCACAGCGTTGTCCGCTTCCTCATCAACCATCATCGATCCTTCCCGCTTGGCCGCCGCGTACCCGCTCCGAGCGGACGTCCTTCACAGATTGTCATAGTACGCCGACCGGCCATGGCGTCCGCGCCCAACCACGTCCAACCACGCCCGACCGCACGGAAACAGCCTACGGCCGCTACCGCCCCAGCGCCGCCTTGAGGTCGCGAGATTCGAAGCGCTCGTGCAGCAGGCAGTAGCCGCCGAACACGGCCAGCCACACCAGGCCCGCGATGGCGGAGCCGCGCGTGTCGTCGGCCAGAAACAGGGTGCAGTAGACGAATACGAAGAACGCGATCGCCAGCGTGTTGGTAAAACGCCACGCCGGCATCACGAATCCGTCCGGGATGAAGTCGGCGGAACGACGGTAGCGGCGGTGCGCGATCATCGTCAGCGTGTAGATGAAGATGATCACGGCCGACGACGCGGACGCGAACAGCACGAACGCGCCGGACACGCCCGGCAGCGCGTTGATGACCGGCGAGAGCAGGATCAGCGCGGCAGACGCGAGGATCGCGCGCGCCGGCACCTGACGCTTGGAGACGACGCCGAGCTTCTGGAACGTCGGCGACTCGGACTCGACGGCCAGCTGGTACAGGTGGCGTCCGGCCGAATACAGCAGCGAGTTCAACGCCGAGGACGCGGCCGTGATGACCACGAAGAACACGAGCGCAGCCGCCCACTTAAGTCCCGCATACTGGAACACCATGATGAACGGCGAGGCGAACGAGCCGTCCGCGTTCGGCTTAAACGTGGTCCACGGCACGATTGCCATGATCGCGAGCAGCGCACCCACGTAGAAGATGAGCACGCGCACGATGATCTCGTTGACGGCCTTCGGCAGCACCTTGCGCGGGTTCTGCGTTTCGGAGACGGTAACGCCCACGAATTCGATCATCTCGTATGCGTAGAACACCATCTGGAAGCTCATGAGGAACGCGAGCCAGCCGTTCGGCGCGATGGAGAAGTTGTTCGTGATGTTGTCGAGCCCCGCGTGGCCGCCGGGCGAGACGCCGTCCTGTCCGGTGATCTGCACGGAATCGTAGTGGTAGCCGATCACGACCATGACGACCGCGGTGGCGATCATCGCGCAGATGAGCGTGATCTTGATCATCGAGAACCAGAATTCCGCCTCGCCGAACGCCTTGACGGCGATCAGGTTGATCGTGACGAGCGCGGCGAGGAAGCACAGTTCGATCAGCCATTTCCAGTGGGCCAGATCGATGCCAAACGTCTCGAAGAACGTGATGAAGTACGTGGAAACGGCCGTGATTTCGCTCATGCCGATGAGCACGAGCACGATCCAGTACGACCAGCCCGCGAACTTGCCCCAGCCGTTGCCGAGATAGCGGCGAATGAAGTTGATGAACGTGTGCTGGCTGGGGTCGCGGTACATGAGTTCGCCGATGGCGCGCATCAGCAGGAACATGATGATGCCGACGGCGATGTATACGAAGACGATGCTCGGGCCGGTCAACGCGATCGACTTGCCGGAGCCGAGGAACAGGCCCGTGCCGATGGTGCCGCCGATGGCGATGAACTGGACGTGGCGGTTGTTCAGGCCGCGGGCCATCTGGTTGTCCTTGTCGAGGCTTTCGACGGACGTGAGGGTGCCGGTGCCGTCGGAGGATGAACCGTTTGGCTTGGCGCTCTGGGTGTTGCTCATGTTCTACCTGCTCTTTCGATAACAGGTTCAAACTGTAGCATCGCGCATGTTACGGAAACAGGGTTGGTTCAACGACTTTGCGTGACAATATCGTGCGCATTTCGGCCAAAAGTTCAATTCGTTGAACTTTGCGGATGAAATAGCCGTCTATCATTGCATCCAACGGCGAAGCTGCGGTGGGCAGATCGTCCGAATACCGTGGCGGAGAGATTTCTCCGCTCGCTTCGCTCGGTCGAAATGACACATCCCGATGCCCTACCGAGAAGGTTCGAATGGCATGGCATCGGCAGCATGTCGATTCACTACTCGACGGATTTGGGGGAACTGACCGGGTCGATGCGGTCGAGAACCGGATTGGTGAAGAACTGCACGAGCAGCGCGAACACCATGGTCACAGCCGCGGCGATCGCGTAGCTTTGCCAACGTACGCTGACCTCGAAGTAGATGCCGGGCATGGCCAGCGCCGCCGTGAGCAGCCCGCCGACCCAGCGCCCGACCGGCAGACCGACGACCACACCGAGCACGGTCAGGATCAGCATTTCACGGTTCACGTACCGGTGCACCTCGCGGTCGAAGAATCCAAGCACCTTGAGCGTAGCCATTTCGCGCACACGCTCGGACACGTTCGTGTTGGCGAGCGTGAACAGCACCACGAGCGCGAGACCGCCGGCCAATGCCACGATGAGCGCCACCACCGCGCCCATCAGGTCGAAGCTGAAGCTGCGTTGCAGATCGGCCGTACTGGCCACGCTGAGCACGTTCGCATCCTTGCCGAGCCGCTCCGCATACGCGATCTGCTCGTCGTCGGAGCCATCGTATTGCGCGAAAATCGCGTTCATCTGCACGCCGTCGACCACGGTGTCCAGCGAATCGGCACTTGTCACGTCTTCCGAGGAATCACCGTCGCCGTTCGTCGAATCCGCGGTCGAATCCTGAGCCGAATCCGCCGACGCACCGCCGCTTGCGGTCGCATCCGTCGCGGTTCCCACAGCATCCCCGCCGTCCGCGGTTCCGCCGAAGAACCGCGCGTAGTCGCCGGCCGTCACGTACACGTCCGAGCCGATCACCGACCGGCTGACCGCGGCGACGCGCACCTGCTTGCGCTGCGCTTCACCGTTTTTGAGCGTGATCTGGTCGCCGGCGCGCACGCCGAGCGCGTTCGCAGCGCTTTGCGCGACAATCACGCCGTCCGGCCGGCCGTGTTCGAACGCGGACAGGCGTATCGGCGAGCCGTCCGCGGCCGAGCGCAGGTCGACGATCCGGTTGAGCGCGGCTTCGTCCGGTACGGTGACGATCTGCACGGTTTCCGTTTCGTCCATGCCGGTCGTGATCTCGCCGTTTTCGATCCGCGCCAGCGCGACCGCACCGGACGCGTCTGACGCTTCAGCCGAACCGTCAGACGAACCGTCAGACGAATCAGCCGAATCAGCTGAACTGGACGCACCGGCGCCGCCAATCGTCCCGTCGTCGTTCAGCCGTTCCAGCATCGACGCAACGTGATCGTGATCGGTCACGACCATCAGGTCGTAGCGGTACACGTCCCGGTACTGCGTGACCGGCAGCGCGTCGACCGTGTCGCTGATCGCCAGCCCGCACACGATGAGCGCGGTGCAACCGGCCACGCCGCCGACCGTCATGATCAGCCGCGACTTGAACCGCACGAGGTTGCGCACGGTGACCTTGTTGAGGAATTTCATGCGCCGCCACAGCGGCCCGATCCGTTCGAGCAGCACGCGCGAGCCGGCCCGCGGCGCTTTCGGCCGCATGAGTTCGGCCGGCGTGAGCCGCAGTTCGCCCGCGCACGCGACCGCCGTGGCCGCGACGATGCCGACCACGAACAGCGCGATGCCGGCCGAACCGTACAGCCAGTCGTATTCGAACCGCACGCCGGGCACGGTGTACAGGCCCTGCAGCACAACGAGCAGGAACGCCGGAATGCCGATGAATCCGGCGATCAGGCCGAGTCCGCCGCCGATCAGACAGGCGAGCGCAGCGAACAGCACGTAGCGCGCGCCGATCGCGACCGGCCCGTACCCGAGCCCGACGTACGTGCCGATCAGGCCGCGTTCCTCCTCGACCATGCGCGTCATGGTCGTCAGGCTCATGAGCACGGCGACGAGCAGGAACACAACGGGGAACGCGCGGCCGATCGATTCGATCGAACTCAGGTCCGATTTGATCGCGCTGAATCCGCCGATCGCGGAACGAGTCTGCACGTACCAGCGCGCTTCGGCGATATCGTCGACGCGCTGCTGCTGCCGGTCGAATTCGTCGCTGGCCTGCTGCTTGCTGCGGTCGAGTTTGGCCTGCGCGGCGGTGAGCTGTTTCTCACCGTCGGCGAGCTTGGTTTCCGCGGCTTTGAGCTGTTTGCGGCCGTCTTCGAGTTGTTTGCGACCGTCCTTGAGCTCGGTTTCCTGCTTGTCGAGTTCTTTGGATTGTTCGTCGAGTTTGGCCTCGTTCGCGTCGAGCTGCTTGCTTTGCTGGTTGAGTTTGGCGTTGCTGTCGGCGGCTTTGAGTTCCTGCGAAACGAGCTGCTCGTTCTGCTGGTCGAGTTGGGTTTGCGCGGGAATGATGGTGTTGTTCAGCGTGGCGGCGAGTTGGTCCCGCTGCTGCGCGAGCTGCGCGCGTTGCGTGGCGAGGCTGGAACGTTGGGCGTCCAGTTGGCCGATGATTGCGGCGATGCCGGCCTGGTCGGGCTGCGCTTGCGGCGCGTTGATGCCGAACGCGGCGAGTTGCTTGCGCAGCTGCGTCCACTGGCTGTTGGATGTGCCGTTGGAGCGGGTGGCGACGACTGTGTCGCGGCCCGCGTCGTCGGCGGCACCGGACTTGCCGGAGTCGCTGACGGAATCGCTGTCGTCATCGTGCGCGGATCCGCTGCCGTTGACGGACGGCAGTGCGTTGAGCGCGTCCGTCAGCGAACCGATCGTCGCGACCGTACCGTCGATCGTCGCGATGCCCTGTTTCGTCTGCGCAATGCCAGCGTCGATCGGCTTGCGCTTGTCGGTCAGCTCGGCCTGCGCCGCGTTGAGTTTGGCGCGTGCGGATGTGAGCTGCGCGTTGCCGGCGTCGAGTTGCGCGCGGGCCGTTTTGATCTGCGCGCGACCGTCGTCGATCTGCTGTTTGGCCTGCGCGATCTGCTCGCGCGCGTCTTTGATTTGCTGTTCGCCGTCCTTGATTGTGGCGTCGTTCTCGTCGAGCTTGCGGCGGTTGGTTTCCAGCTCGTTGCGGCCTGTGAGCAGGTCGGCGGAGTTTTTGTCGAGCTTGGCCTGCGCGTCGGCGAATTGCTTGGCGGCCTTGGTTTTTGCGTCGTCGAGCTTGGCTTGGGCCGTGTCGACAAGCTGTTGGCGACGGGCCTGCTGCCGGCTGGTTTGCACCTTGTGTTCGATGCGTTCGGCGACTGTTCGGACCATGTCGTCGTAATCGCTGCCGAACGAGCTTGTGTCGGCCGCGCCCGTGACAGTGATGCTGATGGCGGTGTAGATGTCGCCGGTCACGCCGTCGCTGGGTGCGAAGAATGTGTAGTCGGATGCGAGCGTTTGCCGGAATGCCTTGCTGCCGATGCCGTCGGGGTTGCTCACATCCTTCGGGTCGAGGACTTCGCCGACGATCGTGAGCTTGGTCGGGAATCGCGGGGCCTGTTCGCCGGTCGCGTCCGCTGCGGCGCCGTTGGCGGAATCAGTCGCGTCGTTGTCGTCGGACGCATCCGTCGCCTCGTCGGTCGTTTCATCGGCCGGCGTGACGGTGAGCTTATCGCCGATCGCCAGCCCGCTGTCCATCAGGAACTTCTTCGTGACCGCGATTTCGCCGGATTTGGCCGGCATGCGGCCGTCCTGCAGATACGGCTGGTCGAGTCCGGCCGTACCGATTTCGGTGAGCGTCACGGTTTTGGCCGTGCCGTCCACCTTGGTTTCGACGCTCTGGCTGCGCTCGGGTTGCACGACAGCGACGCCGTCGATCGACTTGAGCGCGGCCACGTCGTCGTCGGTCAGACCGAGCGTGGACATCACCTGAATGTCGTGCAGTCCCTGCGCGTCGTAAAACCGATCGGCCGCAAGGAACATGTCACGACAACCGGCGTAAATGCCGGTGAGCACGGCCACGCCGAGCAGCGATATCACGGCGATCGACACGAACCGCTTCCATCCGCGCAGCCAGCAGCGCAGCGTGTCCTTCGCGAACGCGGCGGACATGCCGCGACCGGCCGCGGCGCGATCCGCAGCATCCCCGGACGCGTCGTTCGCCGACGCATCGTACGCACCCCGGTCGGTCACCACATCGTCCGACACGGATGCCAGTTCATCCTCGTACGCGGCGTTCGCGGCGGCAGCCTCGTCGCCATCGTTCGCGGCCGAACGGCCGACGTGCACGGCGTAGCGCGGCGCATCGTCATCCGGCATGGACGCGAGCGCGTCCTTGTACGCGACGTTCGTCGACGCATGCATGCTGTCGGCATCGTTCGCATCCGCCGCGTCAACACCGTCCGCGTCATATCGCGACTCGCCGCCGGCCTCGCCGCCGACCTTGCCATACCGCTGTTTACGAACCATCGCAGCACCTACCATTCGATGTCGGCGATCGGCGTGGGCGCGGGGTTCGTCTCCTCGCTCGTCACCTTGCCGGAACGGAAGCGGATCACCTTGTGCGCCATGGGCGCGAGCGCGGAGTTGTGCGTGATGATCATGACCGTCATGCCCTCCTCGTGGCAGATGGTCTGCAGCAGCTGCAGCACCTCCTTGCCGGTTTCGTAGTCGAGCGCGCCGGTCGGCTCGTCGCACAGCAGCAGTTTCGGCTTTTTCGCAATCGCGCGCGCGATGGAGACGCGCTGCTGCTCGCCGCCGCTCAGCTGCGCGGGGAAGTTGTTCAGGCGATCGGCCAGGCCGACTTTGCGCAACGTGTCGGCCGGGTCGAAATGGTCGGGGCAGATCTGGCTGGCGAGTTCAACGTTTTCCAGCGCGGTCAGGTTCGGCACGAGATTGTAGAACTGGAAGACGAAGCCGATGTCGGTGCGGCGGTAGGCGATCAGGTCGCGTTTGCGCAGGCCGGTGATGTCGCGGCCGCCGACGATCACGCGGCCGGACGTGGCCGTGTCCATGCCGCCGAGGATGTTGAGCGCCGTGGTCTTGCCCGCGCCGGACTGGCCGAGGATGACGGTCAGTTCGCCCGCGTCCGCGGTGAAGCTGGCGCCGTCGAGCGCGCGGATCACCGTTTCGCCGGCCGGGTACTCCTTGGTCACCTCGTCGAACTCGATATACGTCATCGCGCACCCCTTCGTCGCTCCTGCCGCCGCGCCCGCTGTGGCACCGTACGATCCCTACACGGCTTATCGCACCACCGTGCCACTTCGCCGCCGGCACACGCGGCCAGCCGCGTCATTCCACTCCCCTTATTCTCCCACAGTTTCTCCCGAAGTCGCGGGTACGAACCGGCCAACCGGAACGTCGATTCCCCATGCGGATCCGAGCGATTGGACGCGACGAAGGCCCGAAACGCGGTTTGCCTTACAATACCCTCGTTGCATAGGTATGCATGCAGTGTGGCTGCACGGCCTGCCGCATGCGAGAGATTGGAGAGCATATGGTCGACAAGACCACCGCGCCGGCGCGCAAGCCGCGCGAAACGGACGACGTGCCGGTGCCGGCGACGCTGCGCAAGTCACTGAAAAACCGTCATATCCAGCTCATCGCGCTGGGCGGCGCGATCGGCACGGGCCTGTTCTACGGTTCGAGCGAGTCGATTTCGCTGGCCGGACCGTCGATTCTGCTCGCGTATCTGGTCGGCGGTCTGGCGATCTTCATGATCGTGCGCGCGCTGAGCGAAATGTCGGTCGAGGATCCGAAAGCCGGCGCGTTCAGCTACTACGCGACCCGCTACTGGTCGAAGCGCGCCGGATTCGTGAGCGGCTGGAACTACTGGTTCAACTACATCCTCGTGTCGATGGTCGAACTGTCGGTCGTCGGCAGCTTCGTCAACTACTGGTTCCCGAACATCCCGCAATGGGTGTCCGCGGCCGTGTTCCTCGTCGTGATCGCCGCCGCGAACCTGCTCGGCGTGAGCAAGTTCGGCGAATTCGAGTTCTGGTTCGCGATCATCAAGATCGTGGCCGTCGTCGCGATGATCCTCGGCGGCCTCGCCGTGCTCGTCGCGGGGCTTCCGACCGACTCGGGCATCAAGGCCAGCTTCGCGAACTGGTTCGCGATCGACGGCGGCTTCTTCCCGCACGGCCTCATGCAGCGCACGGCCGACGGCCAGTGGACGGGCCTCCTCATGGCCCTGTGCGTCGTGATGTTCAGCTTCGGCGGCACCGAGCTGATCGGCATCACCGCAGGCGAAACCGAAGATCCGCGCGTCACGATCCCGAAGGCCACGAACGGCATTATCTGGCGTATTCTCGTGTTCTACATCGGCGCGCTCGGCGTGATCATGGCCGTGGTGCCGTGGAACACGATCGACGGCAAGTCCAGCCCGTTCGTGCAGATCTTCGACTCGGTGGGCGTGCACGCGGCCGCCGGCATCCTCAACTTCGTGTGCCTGACCGCCGTGATGAGCGTCTACAACTCCGGCCTGTACGCGAACTCGCGCATGCTGTACTCGCTCGCCAAGCAGGGCAACGCGCCCGCATACTTGGGCAAGCTGAACTCGCACGGCGTGCCGGTGGCGGGCGTGGTCACGTCCGCGATCATCACGGCGCTGGCCGTGGTCGTCGTGTTCCTGTGGCCGGAGTTCGCGTTCAACTATCTCATGTCGATCGCGACGATCGCCGGCGTGATTAACTGGTCGATGATCATGGTCACGGAAATGCATTTCCGTCGCGTGGTCGCGGCGGGCGACGGTCCGGCCGAACTCGCCGGACTGCACGGTTCCGAGGCGTTGGACGCGATCCATTTCAAACTGCCGTTCGCGCGCATGATGCCGTACGCCGTGCTCGCGTTCCTCGCGCTCGTCGTGGTGCTCATGTGCTTCTCGCCGAGCTACCGCGTGGCCGTGGTCGCCGGCGTGATCTGGCTGGCGATCCTGCTCGGAGCGTATCAGCTCACGCAGGCGCGGCGGTAGGTCACGCGCCGGTCGGCCGCGACAAGCGAGCCGCAATCGCAAGGCCGTAACTCAGCAGGATCACAACGATCCCATTGGGTTACGGCCTTTTTCGCGCCCGGAAACGACCGTAACTCAACAAGAAACGCACGTTCCTGCTGAGTTACGGCCGCCCACAGGCCGCAGAACGACCGTAACTCAATGGGAGGAACGCGATATTGCTGAGTTACGGCCTGCAGGCGGACGACTGACTGCGACACGGCCGCCGGCGGACGGTCGCAACGCAACGGAGCGTGACGAAGCCGCCCGTCTACTCCAGATGCGTGTTGACGATGTTCTTAACCTTGCGGGTGAGCGGCACGGTGCCCGCATTGGCGAGCTGGATGTTGAACAGGAACGTCGCATCGGCCGCCGGATCGTTGCAGAAATACGTGCCGAGCCAGCCGTCCCAACCGTATTCACCCCGGTGCGAAAGCATGAGCGACTTGCCCGGCTCTTCGACGATGCGCATGAACGTGTTGTAGCTGCAGCCCGGCTGCCAGCCTTCGTAGTCCGGGTAATGCCGCGCGAACAGCGCGCCCGAGGTCATCGTGCGCACGGTGAGCGGCTGCAGGATGCGCACGCCGTCCAGCTCGCCGCCGTTCAGCAGCATCCGCGCGAACCGCGCGTAGTCGTCGATCGTGGACTTGAGACCGGCGCCGCCGGCCTGATACGCGGGATCGGACGTCGCCGCATACGCGACGCCGAGATGGTCGGTGACGATCTCGCGCAGCGGCTTGCCCGCATTCGTCGGATCGATCGGGAAGTCCGGGCTGTCGGCGATCTCGGCGAGGCGGTCGAGCTTGCCGGCGGGCACGTAGAACGCGGTGTCGCGCATGCCGAGCGGCTCGAAGATCTCGTCGTGCAGGAAGTCGCCGAACCGCTTGCCCGACACGACCTCGACGATCGCACCCACCACGTCCGCGCTCGTGCCGTACATCCAGTGCGATCCGGGCTGGAACCGCAGCGGACAGCCGCCGAGCCGGTTCGCGAGTTCGACGGTGTCCATCGGATCGTCGCCGTGCAGCCGGGCGCCGAGCTCGTCGAAGACCTTGCCGACCAGCCGCCCGGCCTCGAACTGCGGATCGGGGTACGGCAGACCCGATGTCATCGTGAGCAGATCCTTGACGGTCAGGTCGCGTTCGAGCGGCACGGTGCGTTCGCCGTCGCCGGCCACCGAGCCGATCGTGCCGGCCATGTCGGTCGGGATATCGTTGGTGAGGAAGGCGGTTTCACCGTCGGGCTGTCCGTCGCGGTCGTGAACGGCGACACCGGCACCGGCAGCGCCGGCGACCCGTCCGCCGGGCACGAATTCGGTGGTGACGCGCTGCCCCTTGAACCCGGGCAGAAAGTCACTGACCGGCTGCGCGAGGTCGATCAGTCCGCGTTCCACGAGGATCATCGCGGCCGTGCCGGTGATCGGCTTGGTCTGCGAGTACAGGCGGAAGATCGTGTCGCGGGTCATCGGCCGCGGCACGGTGATGCCGCGCGCGCCGGTCTCGGCGTACCAACGTTCCTCGCCATGCTGGATGGCCAGCATGTTCGCACCGGCCACCTCGCCACGATCCACCGCACGATCCAATGCATCCTGGATCAGCTGCTGTGCGTCTGCCATTGTTTCCCCCTCTGCGATCACTGCGGCGATGACTACGGCTTCTCCCCTGACGAGCGGAGCCGCCGATCAGCTCATCAACCAGCCTATCGGACTGCCGGTCACGCGTACATGTTCGGCAGCGTATCCGCCATGCGCATGAAATCATCGCGCACGAACCGCCGGAAATCCTCGGCATACGGCGAGTCCACGGTCGGCGTGCCGTATGCGCCGGTGTCTTCCGCCCCGGCGAAATTGCTCCACGGCAGATACCACAGCGCACGACGCGTGTATCGGTTCGCCTTCGCGGCGCTCAGTAGGAACGTCGTCCACGGCGTGTTCGGATCATCGCCGTACGCGGCCGCAAACTCGCGCGGCGACCCGACCTCGGTGACCGCCGCAAGCCGCCCGCGCTCCTCGCCGAGCCGGCCGATCAACGTGAGGATGCGCACGAGCTTGTCGTGCCGTTCGTGCGGGTCGGCCGCCTCCGGGCCGGAAAGCGGGCGGTCGATGTCCCAGTAGTCGTCGAGACCGAGCACGTCGACGTACTCGTCGCCCGGATAGCCACGCAGATAGCCGGCCTCGAGCGTCGCGTCGTCGGTCATGTCGATGCGGCTGCGGTCGGGCGAATACGCATACAGCACATGATGCACGCCGCGCGCGTCGCGCAGGTATTCGACGGTCATGCGCCACAGCGAGGCGAACTGTTCCGGCGTGGTGTCGGTCGGCTGCGCGGGCGAGCCGGAGCACCACCAGAACCAGTCGCCGGTGTGCTCGTGGAACGGGCGGAACACGACCGGGATCGGCTCGCCGTTCGCGTCACGCACGCTCAGCAGGAAGTCGGCGAGACGGTCGAGCCAGCCGATGTACTGGTCGTGATGCGATCCGCCGGGCAGCACCGCGGCGACCGAGCCGGGCGCGAGGTTCTCGCCGTAGCCGCCTTCGGTGATCGGGTTGACCGAGTGCCAGCTGAACGTGACGATCGCGCCCATCTCGTAGGCTCGGCGGGATTCCCGGCGGATGTCGTCGAACGGCATGTGGTCGATGTTCTCGTCCCAGCCGAGTTCGATGCGGCCGAGGTCGATGCCCCACACGGCCGGATAGGCGCCGGTCACGGCGAACGTGTCGGAGTCCGCGTCGGCGGTGTGACGGGCGAACGTGTCGCCTTGATGGCCGAACATGGCGAATTCGCCGGTGTGCGCGTGCAGGGCGTCGAACAGCGCGCGGGCGCGAGGGGTGAGGTTCGGGTCGACCGGGATGGCCATGGCTTTGCCTTTCCTTGGTTTGGCGGCGCATTGCGGCGTCGCATGGTCATGATGACTGATGTACGTGGGCACCGCCGTCATCGTGACTCTCGACGGAGCCTGTTGATGGTCACGATGACGGTACGCCGATGAAGTTCGGTCATCGTGACTTGTCCGATGGTCACGATGACGCAGCGGGACGGCTGATCCGATATCGTGACTCACCGCGAAGGTCACAGATCGTTGATATTCCAAGCGTCACGATGGAAGGTCGCCAAAGCGGCACCGAACGTGATGGTCACGATGACATCATATCGGCGGCAGCGCGTCATCGTGACCCGCGAATATGGTCACGATGACGAAATCCTCATGAGCAATCCGTCATCGTGACCATATCTCATCTGCGTCACCGTCGAGACGCGCGCAGCACGCCCGTCAGATCGCCTCGAACTCGAGCACGATCGCCTGCATCGGCCACAGGTTCGGCAGCTGCAGCCCGACCGTGCCGAGCAGCAGTCCGGGCGCGACGAATCCGCCGTCCTCCTGCGCGGAGGTGAGCCACTGCGGCGTCACCCACCCCCAGTGCGATTCGCCGATCTCACGGCGCATCCGCACGCGGTACGAGCGCGCCGGGTCAAGCCCGGTCACGAGCAGACGCTCGGCCAGCCAGTCGCGGATGTTGTCGGTGGTGGCGACGACCCACACGGCGTGCGTGCGGTCGGCGTTCACCACGCCGCGCGCCCGCAGCGATGGATCCTTGAGGTCGGCGTGCATCACGCGGCCGGTGTGCAGCAGTCCGCGCAGCTCTTTGTAGAGCGCGACGAACGACTTCAGCACGGCGATCTCGGCGTCCGTGCATTCGAGGATGTTCCACTCGAACCCGGAGCAGCCGGTGAGCGAGATGGCCGCACGGTAGCTCAGATCAGTGGCGCGCCACGTGGAGTGCGCGGGCGACGGGCCGACGTGCGCGCCGATCATCTCAGGCGGCACGATGAGTTCGGTCCAGCGCTGGATATCGACGCGGTCGCGCGGATCGTTGGAGTCGGACGCCCAGATGCGGTCGGCGTGCTGCAGGATGCCCGCGTCGGTGCGCGCGCCGCCGGACGAGCAGCTTTCGATCTCGAGTCCCGGGAAGCGCGTCTTCAGCTCGTCGAACAGTCGGTAGCAGGCTTCGGTCTGCTCATGCAGGCCGAACCGTCCGTCGTGCATCGGCTCGGTGACCTCGCGGTTGTGATCCCACTTGATGTAGTCCACGCCAAGCCGTTCGACGAGCGCGGCCATCTGGTCGCGCACATGCGCGTACGCGTCCGGATCAGCGAGGTCGAGCACGTACTGCGTACGGTACGACAGATCCTCGCGATACGGCACCGCTTCGGGCGCGGCGAGGATCCAGTCCGGGTGCTCGCGCGCCAGGTCGGAGTCGAGGTTGACCATCTCCGGCTCGAACCACAGGCCGAATTCCATGCCGAGCCCGTGTACGTGCGCGGCCAGCCCGTCGAGCCCGGCCGGCCAGACCTCCGGGTCGACCACCCAGTCACCAAGACCGCGCGTGTCGTCGCGCCGCTCGTGGAACCAGCCGTCGTCGAGCACGAATCGTTCCACGCCGACTTCGGCCGCACGGTCGGCGAGACGCTTGAGCGTCGCCTCATCGTGGTTGAAGTACACGGCCTCCCACGTGTTGAGCGTGAACGGGCGCGGCTTGGCGGTGACGTCCACATGGCCGGGCAGCGAGCGCAGCCAGCCGTGGAACCGGTCGGCGACGCCGTCCAATCCGCGCGAAGAGTAGGAGAAGCACACTTCCGGCGTGGTGTACGATTCGCCGGGCGCGAGGCGCACCTCGCCCGGTCCAAGCAGTTCGCCGGCGCCCAGTACCGGTTCGTGCGCGGGCAGGTTGTCGATGCGGTACGTCTGGTTGCCGCTCCATGCGAGGTGACATGCCCAGATCTCGCCGGACTGCGAGCGCGGCGTGCCGATGGACGCGATGAACATCCACGGGCTGTCGTGGCCGGTCTTGCCGCGGCGGCAGTCGCGCGTGACCGATCCGACGGGCAGCGCGGCGGTGGCGGGCTGCTTTTCGAGCGGCCAGCGGCCGGTGAACTGGGTGAGCGTATCGACGCGTTTCGGCATGGGCAGGGTGGCGTCGAGCCAGTTGACGGACAGCGGTTCGGTTGCGTTCGCGATGGGATGCACGGCCGGATCAGCGGTTGGATCGGCTGACGGATCGTCCGTGTTGGTGATCGTGTGCCGTGCGATGACCAGACCGGATGCGGTGATGCGCAGCGTCGCGGCGAGCTTGAGCCCGTTGACGTCGTCGGTCGCGGTGACGGTGATCGACGACGGGTCTGCGGCGGTTTCGACGTGCGTCCAGCGCGCGTAGACCGGACGGCCGCCGCGGTTCGCTTCGAGCCCGGCGCGGCCAGCCCAGCCTTCCGCGCCCTGCGGGATGAGCGACGGGCGCCATGCCGCGTCGGGCTTGTTCGGCGGGGTGTCCTTGAGCGTCATCGCGTCGAGCGCCGCGAGCGCGGATTCGTTGAGCGGGCATGCGGGCGAGCCGGCGGTCGCGCAGCCGGCGCAACTGCCGTTGCCGAGCGCGCGGCCGCAGTCGTCCGTCGACCCGACGATATCGCTCCCCCAGTATTCCACCTGCGGCATGTCGTCCGCGGGGGTCTTGAGTATCACGCATACGCCGCCGCCACGCAGCACGGCGTGGGGTCTCTGATCAAACATCATTGTCTCCTTATCGGTTAGGTATTCACTCGGCCACCGGCGGACGGTCGGCAGCGGCCACCGGCCGACCGCGACCGACCGCCGATCGCACGCTCAGAACCGCGCGTCCCCACGCACCCACAGCGGCACGTAGTCGAACCCGACGCCCGTCTCGCGCCGCCACGCGCCGGCCGCAAGCTCCACGGTCTCGCCGGTGAACCAGTTCGTCCACTTGCCCGCCGGCAGGTAGTACTCCACGTCGCCCTCGCGCGAGAACACGGGCGCGACGAGCAGGTCGGGGCCGAACATGTACTGCCGGTCGAGCTGCCATGCGGCCGGGTCGTCGGGGAACTCCATGAACATCGGGCGCATGATCGGCGTGCCGTGCTCGTGCGCCTCCTCGCCGCAGCGCACGAGGTACGGCAAGAGCCGCTGCTTGAGCTTGGTGAACTCGCGCAGCACCTCGACCGCGCTCTGCCCGGCCGGGATCTCGCGGCCGTGCTCGCGATCCCAGTCGTCGAACAGCCACGGCACGCGGTACAGGCGCGAGCCGTGCAGGCGCGAGTGCGAGCTGAGCAGGCCAAACGCCACCCAGCGCTTGTACACGTCGGAGTCGGGCACGGTGTCCTCGAAGCCGCCGATGTCGTGGCTCCAGTAGCCGAAGCCGGAGCTCAGCAGCGACAGTCCGCCGCGCAGGCTCTGCGCCATCGCCTCGAACGTGGACTCGCAGTCGCCGCCCCAGTGCACGGGCTCCATCTGGCCACCGACCGTGGCCGAGCGCGCGTACAGCACCGCCTCGCCTTCGCCGCGTTCCTCGGTGATCGCCTCGAACACGATCTGGTTGTACAGCTGCGTGAACCAGTTGTGCATGAGCGCCGGGTCGGTGCCGTCGTGCCAGACGACGCCGCGCGACGGGATGCGTTCGCCGAAGTCGGTCTTGATAGCGTCGACGCCCTGCCGCAGCAGTCCCTTGATCTTGCCTTTGTACCATTCGCGCGCGGCCGGGTTGGTCACGTCGATGATGCCCATGCCGGACTCCCACATGTCGGTGCGCCAGACCTTGCCGTCGGTGCGCTTGAGCAGGTAGCCAGCGGCCGCGGCCTCGTCGTAGACGGCCGATTCCTGGCCGATGTACGGGTTCGTCCACACGCAGATGTGCAGGCCGAACTCGTCGTGGAAGCGCTTGAGCATGGCGGTCGGGTTCGGGAACTGATCCTCGTCCCACGTGAAGTCGCACAGCTGGAACGGCTTCATCCAGAAGCAGTCGTAATGGAAAGCGTTGAGCGGGATGTCGAGGTCGCGCATGCGGGTGACCATCTCGGAGACGGTCGCCTCGTCGTAGTTCGTGGTGAACGACGTGGACAGCCACAGGCCGTAGCTCCATTCGGGCACGATCGGCGGACGGCCGGTGAGTGCGGTGTAGCGGTCGAGGATCTGCTTGGGGCTGCGTCCGCGGATGACGAAGAACTCGATCGATTCGCCGGGAACGGAGAACTGCACGGCGGCCGCGTTTTCGGTGCCGACCTCGAACGAGACGTGGCCGCGGTGGTTGACGAGGACGCCATAGCCGTGGTTGGTGAAGTAGAACGGGACGTTCTTGTAGGCCTGCTCGCTTTGGGTGCCGCCGTCCGAGTTCCATACGTCGATGGTCTGGCCGTTCTTGACGAACGGGCCGAAGTGCTCGCCGAAGCCGTACACGTTCTCGCCGACGCCGAGATGCAGTTGGACGCGCATGTACCGGTCGGACTCGTCGGCGGCACGGCCGGTCTCGCTCGCGCCGAACTCGCCGACCGGCTCGCTGGCGACGGGCGCGTCGGGGTCGAGCGTGAAGTGGGCGATGGCGCGGCCGATGGCGGCGGTGAGCGGGGTTTCGGTGATCGGCGAGCCGGTCGGGACTGACGAATCGGCCGGGTCGCTCGGGTCGAGGCCGAGGAAGCGCATCGAGAACGGCGCGCCCTTGGCGATGGCGACTTTGAGGTCGCCGGTGGTCAACGTGCCGTCGCCGGTCGCCTCGTCGATGGCGGCCGTGCCGACGGACGCGCCGTCGCCGGGGATGATCGGGAAGCCCCGGCCGACGGATTCGCCGCGCCAGCGTTCGATGTTGACGCGCGCGACGCCTTCCATCGGCGACGACACGGTGACGGTGAACGAGGCGAGGTTCATGGTGTGGCCGAGCGATGCGATCCGCACGCTTGGCACCAGCGCGCGCAATGCGGAATCCGCGGCTCCGTCGCCGGACGCCGTGGTCGTGATCCGGTAGATCTCCTCGCTCGCCGCGCGCTGCACGTGCGGACGGACGCACCAGTATCCATCGGTGAATTTCATCGTCGCTCCTTTGCCTGTGATCATCGCGGATGATCGGGTTCGCGTCTGCCATGTCCGCGAACCGTAAGTTTTCCGGTAGAACTATTACGGTGACACCAGCATATCTTAATCGGTTAAGCAACACGCGGTTCGTTTGTTATACTGGATGCGTCCACATACATGACGGCAACGCGGCAAGGGTGTGATCATGACTGAGAATCGGCGGAATACCAACGATACGCAGGATCAGACCGCCGCACAAGACTCACGGGACATGCAGGGCGACATGCGTGGCGTCGGCATCACCGAAACCCAAGCCGACGCGATCGGCACGCTCTCCGGCGGCATCGCCTACCGCGGCAAGTCGCGCGTCGCGACGCTGCTCGCACTGCCCGCCGATCGCAAATGGCCGTATTTCCGCGACCAACTGCTCGCCCGCACGCTCGCCGTTGCGGCGGCCGTCGTCATCGTCGTCTATCTGGCCGTGCAGGTCCTCACGCCCGTGGCCGCGCCGCAGCTCACCGTCGCCGTCGTGCGCGGCGCGCTCAACGACCAGGACGCGACCAGCCTGCAGGCACAGGTGGCTCAATCGCTTAAGTTGCCGGAGGGGCGCGAGGGCGGCGTCACCATCGACGCCGGATACGACCTGACCGACAACAACAGCCTGACGAAACTGCAGACCAGGCTGTCCGCCAACGAGATCGACATGATCGTCGCCCCGGCCTCCGATTTCGCCAAGCTCGCCGGATTCGGCTACTTCCAGCCGATCACGAAGGCGCTCACCGAGAAACAGCGATCCACGCTCAAGGACGCGTTCGCCTCGTTCCGCGGCTACGACGACTCCGGCGACACCGACATCGACTACGACGGGTCGGGCAAGGGCGCGAGCGAGCAGTACGGGCTCAAGCTCGCCGGCGCGAAGGACTGGGATGCGCTCGGCTCGGCCGACGAGGACGCGCTGGCCGGTGTCATCGTCGACACGAAGAACGACGGCAACGCGCAACGGTTCATCGACTATCTGTTCTGGTAGGCGCGGCGGGCGCGCCGCGACGGCGCCTCTGCCGTCGCGCCATCGCGGCGTCATCGACCGGTGGCGGCACACCATCAACGGCACGGCAACAGCACAACAAGCAAGGCAGGCATCATGAGAATCGCACAGCAGGACAACCCGTTCAACGCGTTCATGTCGCGCGTCGGCGACCTCGCGCTCGTCAACATCGCGTGGGCGGTGTGCTGCCTGCCGGTCGTGACGATCGGCGCGTCGACGGCGGCGATGTACGAGGTGGTGCGCGGCCTGCACGAGGACGACGACGCGCCCGTGCTCCGGCGGTTCGCCCGCGCGTTCACGCGGCGGTTCGGCGCCTCGCTCGCGCTGGAGCTGATCGCGGCCGCGTTCCTCGGGCTCGGCACGTTCGATCTGTGGTATCTGACCAAGGTGGAGGCCAACACGCAGTTCGCGTCCGTCGCGTACGGCGTGATCATCGCGATCGGGCTGATCGTGGCGGCCGGCGCGGGGTTCGTATTCCCGGTCACGTCGCGCTCGAAGCTGACGGTGGGCGCGCAGATCGCGCAGTCGTTCCGCGTGGCGCTGGCGCATCCGGCGGTCGCGCTGGAGACGCTCGCGCTGAACCTGCTGCCGGTCGTGATCGCGACGTTCGTGCCGGGAGGCCTGTTCCCGGTCGTGTTCTTCTGGGGGCTGCTGCTCACCGCCGCCAGCGCGTGGCTCATCATCCGGCTCATGCTCGGCGCCGGCATCATCGCCCTCCCCGCCAAGTCCGCCGCCCCGGAGGCATAGCACTACAGCCCACAGCCCGAATCTCCCCAACGGACAACCAGCCGATGCACCCACCTAAATCGGCTGCATGTCCGTTGAGATGAAAAACGTGAACACAAAACCGCTATACTTATGTAAAAACGGGAATAGAAAAGCATACATTGATGTGTTTTTCTGTAATTGTCCACATTTTTCAACGCCTGAAGGACGCTCTCATGATCACACGCAAAGCATACGCGGAACTCGCGGAATGGAAGCGTCGGAAAACCCGCCAAGGACTCCTCGTCACCGGCGCGAGACAGGTAGGAAAGACGACGCTCATCAGACAATTCGGTGCCGACAACTACCGCCGCGTCGCGGAGATCAACTTCATCGAAACGCCGCAGGCCGTGGAAACCGTCAGCAGAGCTACCGACACAAACGACCTGCTGCTACGGCTGTCGGTGCTGTCCGGAGTGCAGATCACGCCAGGAGAAACGCTGCTGTTCCTTGACGAAATCCAGGCGTGCGAGGACATGCTCACTTGGCTGAAATTCCTGTCCGGAGCCAAAGGACTGGACGTCATCGTCTCCGGATCATTGCTCGGTATCGACGTGTTCAACGTACGCTCGATTCCCGTCGGCTTTCTGCAGACCGTACGCATGTATCCGCTGGATTTCCGAGAGTTCTGCACCGCGTGCTCCCTGCCGGATTCGGCGATGGATGCCGTCGCCGACTGCCTGCGTGATCGCCGCCCCATCCCCGACTTCCTGCATGACAAGCTGACTGACCTGTGGTACAAATACCTGCTGATCGGCGGCATGCCCGACGCCGTGCAGTCCTTCATCGATTCGTCCGATATCACCACGGTGCGCAACACGCAGCAGGCCATCTTCGACACCTACGAATACGACATCACCAAATACGTCGACAGTCCGGTCGAACGGCGGCACATCAAAACCATCTACGAGATGATTCCCGGTCAGCTCAATGCCGAAAACAAACGGTTCAAGTTCTCCAAGCTCGGTGAAAACGTACGGTTCGCGCACATGCAGACCGCGTTCGACTGGCTTGCGAACGCAGGGATCGCACTGCCGACGCCGCGAGTACAGGACCCGGAATATCCGCTCGACGCACACGACGATCTCAGCTCGTTCAAACTGTATCTCAACGATGTCGGGCTGCTCACGTCACGGTTGATGCGCAGTGTCGATCTCGATATCATCAATCACCGTTCAACCATGAACTACGGTTCGATTTTCGAGAACGCCGCCGCGCAGGAACTGTTCGCGCAGGGATTCGGCCTGCATTACTACAACCGCAGCAGGATCGGCGAAGTGGATTTCGTCATCCAGCACGGCTTGGATGCCGTCTCGCTCGTCGAAATCAAGTCCGGCAAGGATTACACGCGGCACCGTGCGATGAACAACCTACTCGCCACCGGCAACTACGATTTCGCACACGCCTACGTGTTCCATGATGGCAACGTCGAGGCGACTCATGCCAGCGACGGTCACATCGGCATTGAATATCTGCCGATCTATGCGATCGGATGGCTGGATCCGACGCACTGATGCCTTCTTCCTTAACGGATAACCAGCCGATTTGGGTACCTGAATCGGCTGGTTGTCCGTTAAGGGAGAGGGAGGCGCGAGAAGAGGAGCGGAACGTTATGCGGGGACAGCGAACGCGACGCCGCCTGGCAAAGTCACCCAGACACCACCCAAAGACGCCGCCGCAAAGCTACCCGGCGAGAGGGCCGCTGGAATCGCGGAAGACGAGTTCGCTGGGGGCGTCGATCATGGATTCGACGTCCTCGCCGTCGATCATGTCGAGCAGCATGCGCGCGGACTGGTGGCCTCGCCGGACGACGTTGCGGCTGAGCGCGGTGACGCTTGGAGAGCTCACGTTGCACAGGAACGAGTCGTCCCAGGAGATGATCGACAGCTGGTCGGGCACGCTCACGCCGAGCTTCGCGGCGGTCTGCAGCGCGGCGACGGCCATGACGTCGTTGTCGTAGATGATCGCGGTCGGCGGCTTGGGCAACGACAGCAGACGTTCCGTGCACCGGCGGCCTTCCTCCGGCGAATAATCGGTGTGGAAGCAGCTGTACTGCAGGTCGAGTTCGGCCGTCTCCTCCATGAAGGCGTTGTCGCGGGTGAACGTGTGGCCGAACCGTTCCGGACCGGCCACGCGGGCGATGCGCTGGTGGCCGAGCTCGTGGCAGTAGTCGACGAGCAGGTGCGCGGAGCCTTGTTCGTCGTCGGCCAGCGCGGTCAGGCCGCCGGACATGGACGTGTCGCATAGCAGCAGCACCGGCATCTCGGGGTGCGCGGAGAACAGTTCGACGCGCGGGTCGCCGAGCTCGATGTTCAGCAGCAGCACGCCGTCGACCGCGCCGGTCGCGATCCACTCCTTGAGCACATCCATCTCGGAACGCGCGCTATGCGCGGAACGGACGAGCAGTGAGTACCCCTCGGCCTCCAGTTCGGCGGTCAGGCCGGAAATGAGCTCCATCGTGTAGGTCTCGACGGACAGCACCTGCGTGTCGTAGGTCAGCACGAGGCCGATGGACCGGGTGCTGGCGTCGGAGAGCGATTTGGCGGCGCTGTTGGGTCGCCAGCCCATCTTGTCGGCCACCTTGAGCACCTTGTCTCGCGTGGCCGCGGAGACGCCGGGCTTGTCGTTCAATGCGTAGGAGACGGCGCTGCTGGAGACGCCGGCCGCTTTGGCCACGTCGGAAATGGTCACCTTTGACTTCAGCATGGTTCCGTTCTCCTTTCTTGTTTCACGTACTTCATCGGTTCAGTGGCGGGACGGCCGCAGGTATTTATTCTACCGACGATATGACGTGGAATGACTGTGTGTCATGGGATATGACGGTCTTGGCTCCCTGGACGGAGGGCTGTCAGCGAAGCTGACTGAAGGGGCGAGAAGGCGGTCGCATTGCTCCCCTCAGTCAGCTTCGCTGACAGCTCCCCTCGGAGAGGGGAGCCGAGAGCGGAAAGGTCAGCGCTTGAGATCGTTGGCGCTGCGCAGCACGTTCGGTGCGGCGAACGCGGCCGGGTCGAGTCCGGCGGCGGCCGTGACGTGCCACGTCACCGATTCGCCGGGCAGCAGCGTGACCATGCCGCCGTCGATGCGCGCATCCTGGTCGACCTTGTCGACCATGCAGAACACGTCGCGCACATAGGCGCGGGCGGTGACGGTCAAGTCGTAGCCGCCGTCCGCACCGGCGACGACGCTCGCGTCGATCGGCGTACGGTCGAGCTGCTGGTCGATCACGTCGGCCGGGTTGTAGATCACGCGCGCGAACTCGTCCACGCCGTCGGCCGAAGCCACGACCGGCGTCGCCACGAGGATCTCGTTCGTCGGATCGCCGAACGTCGCGACCGTCTCGTCGAGCGCGAGCGTCACGTGACCCGGCTTGCCGGCCTCGAACGTCACGTCGAACGACTGCGACGCGAGCACCGTGCCGTCGAATCCGCGGCGTTCCACCGTCCACGTGCCGCTCCACGCCTCACGCGTGTCGTTCGCCACGACAAGCGCAAGATGATCGGTCGCGGTCGGCACGCCCTCCCAGCTGTGATCCTCGCGGTACTGTTCGCTCGTGCGCGGCTGGATCGTGGCGAAGCGCGGCGCGAAGAAGTCGCGCGACGCGTACCACAAGGGCTTGCGGTGGCCGTAGTAGTCGACGGCCGCCCACGAGACGACCGGCCAGTCGTCGTTGAGCTGCCAGATCAGCGCGCCCGCGTTGACCGGCTCGAGCGAACGCATATGCTCGACGCCGAAGCGGATCGCCTGCGCCTGCTGCAGCTGGCATGCCCAGTGCCAGTCCTCGATCGACGCCCATTCGTCGGTCGGGATGAGCCAGCTGTGCTCGCCGTCGGACGGCTTGCCGTTCACCACGCCGCCGTAGCTCACGTCGTTGATGTTGCCCGGCGTCAGGTGCGAGCGCATGCCGCGGGCGAGCTTGATGTTGCCGCCCATGGCCTTCTGGTGCACGAGCATCTGCTTGCCGAACGGCTCGAGCTTCTCATCGTGCACGACGCGGGTGAGCGTGCTGAACGCCGGCGGCGCCTGGTAGCCGAACTCGTCGGCGAAGCGCGGCGTGTAGTCGGCGTACTTGCGGTAGTCGACACGGTTCCACACGTCCCAGATGTGCATGGTGCCGTCGATGTCCTTGTTCGCGTCGACGAACTTGGTGAAGCTCATCGGCGAGCTCGGCAGGTAGACGTGCGTCGGGTCGAGCTCGGCGAGCAGCTTCGGGAACAGGTCGGCGTAGTAGTAGTCGCCCCAGCCCTTTTCGCCGTAGCCGTACTCGTTCACGGGCTTGTCGTCGTCGCGCAGCGCCTGCTTGAAGCCACCCCACTCGGAGTAGGCCACGTAGTTCTCGTTCGAGCCGTTCCACACGGTCAGGCTCGGGTGAGAGGAGAGTCGCGTGATGTGCTCGCGAGCCTCGGCCTCGATCTCGGCCTTGGTGTCGGCATCCTCCGGATAGGCGGCGCAGGCGAGCATGAAGTCCTGCCAGACCATCACACCGAGCTCGTCGGCGAGGTCGTAGAATTCATCGGCCTCGTAGATGCTGCCGCCCCAGGCGCGCACCATGTTCGAGTTCGACTCGACGAGATCCTTGAACCGCGCCGCATAGAACGCGCGGTCACCGCGGGACAGGAACGCGTCGACCGGCACCCAGTTGTAGCCGCGCGCGTGCACCGGCACGTCGTTGACGTAGATCTGGAACGGACGGCCGATCTCGTCGGCGCGCGTGTCGACATGGACGGTGCGGAAGCCGACGCGGCCAGTCCACTTGGCGTCCGCGGAGGCAGTAGAGGCGACGGTCACGTCGTACAGCGGCTGCTCGCCGTAGCCGAGCGGCCACCAGCGGCGCACGTCCGGCACGACGGCGGTCAGCGTCGCGGTGTCGCGTCCGTACTCGACCTCGCCGGAAACAGTAACGTTGGCACCGAACCCGGCCACGGTCACACTCACCGGCACCGGCTTCTGCTGCGCGTGCGCGTCGGCCGAGGTCATGACGCGGCCTTCGCCCTCGCGTTCGATCTCGACGGTGGTGGTGAGCACGCCGGAACCGTCGGGGCGCACGTCGACGAGCGGGCGCACGGCCTTGAACCGCACGCCGGACCACGAGTCGATGCCGATCTCGCGCCACATGCCGGCGTTCGCCACGTCGATGCCCCAGTCCCAGCCGAACTGGTAGCTCGGCTTGCGCAGCTGGTTGAACGCGTGGTGTTCGGTGTGCGGATAGTAGCCAAGCACGCGTTCGCGACGGTCGGATTCACGTACGGACGATGCGAACGTGACGGTGAGCGTGTTCTCGCCGTCGCGCAGCTGGCCGCGCGCGTCCCAGCGGTAGGAGCGGTGGTAGTTCTGCGCGTAGCCGACGAACTGTCCGTTGAGCGCGACGGTGGCGACGGTGTCAAGTCCGTACGCGACGAGGTCGTGGCGGGTGCGACCGTTCGCATGCCATGCGAACGTTGTCTCGAACTGCCAGTCGACGTCGCCGATCCACTGCTGATGGTTTTCGTTGTCGCCGTCGAACGGCTCGTCGATGAGCCCTGCGTTGAGCAGGTCGAGGGTGACTTCGCCGGGGACGGTGGCCGGAATGCCGGCGGCGATAGCCTCGCGGACTTCGGCCGGGGCGACCTGCGGGTTGAGCGCGCGGACTGTCCAGCCTTCGGTCAGGGAGCGGAAGGTTTCAGGGGTGTGGGTCATGATGAACGTCCTTGTTGTGATGACGGGTTGGGGTGGGATGGTGTACGTTACGTGATGATGCGACTTGAGGGGAGCGGGAGCGTCGACTCCTTACTCCCCTCAGTCAGCTGCGCTGACAGCTCCCCTCAGAGAGGGGAGCCAAGGCGATACACGGCGGATTATTCCTTGACGGCGCCGGCCGCGACGCCGTTGTAGATCTGCTTCTGGAAGATGAGGAACAGGATCAGCATCGGCAGCAGCGTGATGACCACGCCGGCGCAGATCAGGTTGTACTGGCTGCCCATCGGGCCGGTGAAGGAGTACAGCGCGATGGCGACGGTCTTCAGGCTTTCCTTCTGCAGGTAGAGGTTCGAGGCATAGTACTCGTTGTACACGCCCACGCCCTTCAGAATCATGCAGGTGACGATGGCCGGCTTGAGCAGCGGCAGCAGGATACGCGAGTAGATCGTCCAGTAGGAGGCGCCGTCCATGATGGCCGCCTCGTCGAGCGAGGTGGAGATGTTCTCGAAGTACTGGATGAACACGTAGATCGAGATGACGTCGGTGCCGCACATCATGAGGATGTAGCCCCACATCGTGTTGACGGCGTGCATCTGGACCATCATCTTGTACATCGGGACCTGCATCGCGATGCCCGGGAGCAGCGCGGCGACGGTGAACAGGCCGCGGATGACGGCGTTGCCGGGGAACGTGAAGCGGGAGAGCACGTAGGCGAGCATGGTGCCGATGAGCGTGGTGATGACGAGCACGACCACGAGCACGGTGAGCGAGTTGCGGAACGCGATCGCCATGTTCGACGCCTTGAACGCCTGCACGTAGTTCGCGAAGTTGAACCAGTTGCTCGGCATGGTCATCACCGAGGTGCTCTGGTATTCCTTGGTGGTCTTGGCCGCGGTCACGAAGCAGCTGACCAGCGGGACGATCATCCAGAACGCCACGAAGATGAGCGAGAAGTACTTGATGAAGACCAGCAGGCCGTTCTTCGCCTTGTACCAGAACGAGTTGCTGCGGGCCGCGCTGCGCGCCTTGGCCTGTGCGACGACGTCAGTCATCATGCCACCGCCTTTTCCTTGTTGTTACGGGAGCCGTTGCGAACGATCGGAGCGTTCTTGAGCGCCATCTTGCGGCGCTGCTTCTCGATCTTCGCGGCCTTCTTCTTTGCCTTGGCGACACCGTCGTCGGCATCGCGGAACACGTACTTGAAGAACATCTGCTGCAGGACCGCACAGATCAGGATGATCATGAGCAGGACCACGGCCATGGCGGACGCGAGGCCGACCTTCTGGCTGCCGTGGGCGAGCTGGTCCATGAGGACGAAGTACGTCGCGGTGCCGTTCGCACCGGTGGTGATGACGTACGGGCCTTCGAAGGCGGAGAGCGAACCGGTGATCGACAGGATGATGTTGAGCACGAGGATCGTCTGGATGCCCGGCAGGATGATGTGCTTGAACTGCTGCCACTTGTTCGCACCGTCGATTTCGGCCGCCTCGTACAGCGTCTTGTCGACCGACATGATCGCGCCGATGAACAGGATGACGTTCTGGCCGAGGTAGCGCCAGATGGA
Organism: Bifidobacterium biavatii DSM 23969; assembly: GCF_000741165.1. Classification (GTDB taxonomy): domain Bacteria; phylum Actinomycetota; class Actinomycetes; order Actinomycetales; family Bifidobacteriaceae; genus Bifidobacterium; species Bifidobacterium biavatii. The sequence goes on from NZ_JGYN01000030.1 coordinate 300,977, forward strand.
CGCTCCCACCAGCGACCAGTTGTTGATGCGCTGATCCTTGAGCCAGTAGGGCAGGGAGTCGAGCTGGAAGCCGCACCATTGCAGCACGGTGTCGAACACGTAGCCGCGGGTGTAGAAGAACTTGAAGATGAAGCCGACCGCGATGCCGTTGATGAGGTACGGGAAGAAGTAGACGGCCTTGAAGAAGCCGCCGCCGCGCACCTTGAACGCGAGCATGGTGGACAGGTAGAGCGCGATGGCGACCTGGATGAGCGCGCCGGCCATGTAGTAGAGGCTCAGCTTGAGGGACGACAGCGTATCCGGGCGTGTGAAGACCTCGATGTAGTTCTGCAGGCCGACCCACTTCGGGGTGCCGATGTACTTCATCTTGTAGAAGCTGTAACCCACCATGTTGAAGAACGGCAGGTAGGTGAAGAAGACGAGCAGGGCGAGCGGAATCGCGGAGAACGCAACGATGATCCCTGTCTTGCGCCAGTCCTTCGGCTGAATGTTGTCGGGAATCTCGGCGACTGCCGTTCCCGCTGTTGACGAGGCCATGGGTCCCTCTCTTCGTGTGGTTTCCGCGTTCGGTGCGCGCTCTGTTAGCTGACGTGTGATGCCGTGCGTTGACGTGTGCCGGACGGGGTTGGTGATGTGCGATGGTTGGGAAAGTGTGGAGATGGGAACGGGCAGTCCCCGGCGTTGCCGCTGACGACTGCCCGATCGGGATGGAGGAAGGTTGGAGATGAAGTTGGGTTATGGGTTGGGCAAGCGGAGGCTTACTTGACGACCGTGGTGTACTTGACGTCCACGTTCTCGGTCTTCAGCGCGGCGTTCCACTTCTCGTTCCACTCCTTGACCAGATCGTCGTAGGACTTGGTCTTGTTGGCCGCGTTCTCGACGATGGACTGGACGCGGGCGTCGCCTGCAGCGTTGATGTTGAGCTCGGAGTCGGAGTTGAGGTCGTTGAAGAGGTCCTCTTCGCCTTCGACGGCCGGCTCGTCCTCGACGAAAGTCACGTCCTTGAACTCGGAGTAGACGTCAGGCAGTTCGCCATCGAGGCTCTTGGCGACCGGCAGGCCGCCCTCGTTGGTGGAGAAGTTGGACTTCTCGGTCATCCACTTGACGAAGATCATCGAGGCTTCCTGATTCTCCTTGGAGGAGTCCTTGTTGATGCCGTAGGCGTAGTCGCCGGTGGAGGAGGTGTACTGCTTGCCGTCGACGGTGATCGGGAACGGCATGTAGGCGATGTCATCAGCGTTCGCGCCGACCGACTTGATCTGGGAAACGGCCCAGGAGCCGAGCACCATGGTGGCGATCTTGCCGGAGTTCATCTGGGACTTGGAGCCTTCCCAGTCGGTGGTGGAGAAGTCGTCCTCGATCAGGCCGTCGGCCACGGCGTCGTAGAGGATCTTGTAGACGTTGTAGGCGTGGGTGCCGTCGCCCGGATCGGAGAACGGATCCTGGGTGTGCAGCAGCTCCTGGCTCATGTACTTCGGGTCGCCGGTGGCAGTGCCGCCGATGTAGGCGTCCCAGGCGCCCATGGTCCAGCCGGCCGCGTAGTTGGTGTACAGCGGGATGGCGTCGGTCTTCTCCTTGATGAGCTTGAGGTCGTTGATGAACTCCTCCGGGGTCTTCGGGTTCTCGGTGATGCCGGCGTCCTTGAAGACCTTCTTGTTGTAGACGATGCCGACCGCGTTGCCGGTGGAGGAGATGCCGTAGACCTTGCCGTCGTACTGCTGGCCGTACACGTAGTGCACTTGATCCTTCAGGGTGTCGACGGTGCCGTAGGGCAGGAAGTAGTTCTGCAGCTCGGAGGCGTCGACGGTCGGGATCATCATCATGTCGCCCCAGTCGCCGCCCTGCAGGCGGGTTAGCGCGGCGTCGCCGTAGTTGGTACCGCCTTCGACCTTGACGGTGATGCCCGGATACAGCTTGTTGAACTCCTTGAGGTACTGCTTCCACGTGGTGCCGTTGTAGGAGTCCTGCAGCATGTCGGTGCGCTGGGTGAACAGGTTGATGGTGGTCTTGATGTCCTTGCCGGTGGTGCCGAGCTCGATCTTGTCGTAGGTCAGGTCGGTGGCGCCGTCGGAACCGGTGCTGCTGCCGCAGGCCGCCATGCTGATGGCGCAGACGGCGGCGGTGGCCGCGGTCACGATCTTCTTGAGTGCTTTCATTCCTGTCTCCTTTGCCATTTCAGTAACTGAATAGGTAAAAGCCTTCAGTCCCTTTTGTGGTTTCCGCCGTCGCTCAGCAATGAACTTTAGCGGCGAATACTTCGCAAATCCTTGCGTTTACTGGGTTTGCGTTGTTGGTATCAATATAACACCGCACTTTTGGTTTTGTCAACCGGTTAAGTAACTCCGTTAAACATACCGACGACCAGCGATCGCAACAGTATCGGTTCAGACTGATGTCGATGCTTCACAATCGTTGCAATCATTGATCTTGTGCGTACGTTCATAGCCGATAGGTACGTTCGTACTTAACTGAATCCATAAGTTTATCCGGCCGTTTTCCCGGCGTGTCGCGCGGCTTACGCCCGCAAAGCGCGTCGCCATTACCTTAACTTTCTTCAGTAATGTATGCCATTTACTGAACCGGTTACGTTATCCCTTGCATTTATTAGTCTGTTACCGCAAACACCGCAACGAAGCACGCGAGGAGAGTCAATGTCCGCACCGACTGACGAACCCACCCCCGACGATCTGCAGTCCCCCCGCCCGGACCTCAGCCGCGACATCCACAACGATTGCGGATACTGCCGCATCGCCCACCGATGCAACGCCCGCCGATACCGCCACATCATCCTCCGCGGCATCGGCCACATCATCGGCCGCGGCAACCGTAGGAAACACACGCAGCGACGGCGACGACCGCTGGACCGCCGACGTCCCGCCGGACACACCGTGGTCGTTCACCGAATACATCAACGCCTACCGACGCAACGCCGGCCACCCCGTCCACATCCTCCTGAGCTTCTTCCGCGGCTCCGGCGGCCGGCTCGCCATCGCCACGCTCGCGCTCGTCGCCAAACAGTCGCCGTGCTGGGTGCTGCCGATCGTCACCAGCAACATCATCAACATCATCACCTACCGTGACCAGCACGACCTCAGCGAACTATGGGTCAACCTTACCGTCGCGCTCGTCTTCGTCCTGCAGAACGTACTGAGTACCTGGACCGTCGCCCTGCAGTTCGGCCGCGTCAACCGCAACATCGAACGCAAGCTGCGCGGCAGCCTCGTCGTCAAACTGCAGCAGCTGTCCATCCGCTTCCACAACGAAACGCAGTCCGGTCGCCTGCTGTCGAAGGTCATGCGCGACGTCGAAAACGTCGAGGTCCTCATCGACCAGACCTACCGCAGCCTGCCGATCATCGCGCTCGACATCACCATCGCCATCGTGGTCACCGCCATGCACAGCCCCACCGTGCTGCTGTTCTTCGCGCTCACCGTGCCGGCCGCCGTCATCGCGATCTACTGCTTCCGCAAGCCGATCCGCCAGTCAAACCACGACTTCCGCTCCCAGATGGAACAGACGCAGGCCGCCGTCGCCGAAATGATCGAGATGATCCCCGTCACGCGCGCGCACGGCCTGCAGCACGTCGAGATCGACCACATGAGCAAGCGACTCAACCACATCCACGACACCGGCCTGCGGCTCGACGTCGTCAACGGGCTGTTCGGCGCGACGAGCTGGGTCGTGTTCCAGGTGTTCCAGCTCGGGTGCCTCGCGTTCACGTCGTACCTCGCGCTCAACGGACGCATCCAGATCGGCGACGTGGTGCTGTTCCAGACGTACTTCGCGCAGATCGTCAACTCGATCTCATCGCTGATCAACCTGTACCCGGTGCTCACCAAGGGCATGGAGTCGGTGTCGTCGATCGGCGAGATCCTGCAGGAGACGGACGTGGAGCGCAACGCGCGCGACGTGGAGCCGGCGCGGTTGCGCGGCGACGTGGAGTTCCGGCATGTGGACTTCCGCTACAGTCCGGACTATCCGATGGTGCTACGCGACTTCTCGCTCACGGTGCCAGCCGGGCAGTCGCTCGCGTTCGTGGGCGATTCGGGGTCGGGCAAGTCGACGCTGCTCAAGCTGCTCATCGGGTTCGGCGTGCCGCAGGCCGGATCGGTGCTCGTGGACGGGATCGATTTGAAGGAGATGGACCTCGACGCGTACCGGCGGCAGATCGCCGTGGTGCCGCAGAACACGATCCTGTTCTCGGGCACGCTGCGCGACAACATCATCTACGGGCTCGGCGACGTGGACGACGCCGAGGTGGAGCGCGTGGTGCGCGAGGTCGGGCTGGACGACGTGGTGGCCGAACTGCCGGAGGGATTGGATACGCAGCTCGGCGAGCACGGCGGGACGCTCTCGGGCGGGCAGCGGCAGCGGATCGCGATCGCACGGGCGCTGATCCGGCATCCGCGCATCATCATCTTCGACGAGGCGACGAGCGCGCTCGACTCGGCGTCGGAGCACAAGGTGCAGGCCGCGATCGACCACATGATGGGCCAGTGCACGACGTTCATGGTGGCGCACCGCCTGTCCACGATCCGCAACGCCGATCGGATCGTGGTGATGGAGCACGGGCGCGCCGTCGAGTCCGGCTCCTACGACGACCTCATGGCCGCCCGCGGCAAGTTCTACCGCCTCAAAACCCTGCAGGAATAGGGGACGCCCGCATGGCGCCGGGCACGCACCCCTTTCCCCTTCAACGACATACAGCCGATCTCACCCCGCTAATCGGCCGTATGTCCGTTGAAAGGGAAACGAATAAGGACTTGGGAACGTCCCAACGCGCAGTCTCGCTTCTCTCTCTAACGGACATACAGCCGATCTCGCCCCATCAATCGGCCGTATGTCTGTTGAAAGGTTGAGGCGCTCCCGAAACGCGCTCGCGCAGAGCAATCTTGCGCAGAGCAAGTCGCGCAGAGCAAAGTCTCCTTCCTCGGTCCGATTCCTCTCCCTGATCGCTTCTCCCCTCAACGGACATACAGCCGATTCGGGTGGGGAAATCGGCTGTATGTCCGTTGGCAGACCCTCCCCTTATCTTTTGATATTTTTGATATTTTTGATATTTTTGATTTGGCTACACTCAACGCTAAGGAGGCCTCATGCGGGCGACGGCGAATCCGTTCAAACCCACGGCAGGAGGGGAACCACCGCTGCTCATCGGCCGTTCCAAAATCATCCGAGATTTCGAAAAAGGACTCGACAACGGCGTAGGGGCACCAGGGCGAATCATGTTGATCACCGGTCCACGAGGAACCGGCAAGACAGTATTGTTGACGGTCTTCGGAGACAAGGCCCGTGACAGAAAATGGGACGTCATCGAAGAAACGGCATCCGAAGGCCTCTGCGAACGTCTGGTCAACGAACTGCGCAACAAAGACCGTCTACTCGACCGACTCAGCATACGGCCATCAATCAGTCTCAGCGGAGCAAGCATAAGTCTTGGCGAAGCCGAGCTGTCGCCGAAACGCATGCCCGAGACACTACGCAACGCCATGTCCGAACGACTCGACCTACTCGGCAAGCATCATGCCGGACTGTTGATCTCCATCGATGAAACGCAGGCTGCGCAACGTTCTGACCTCATCGCCCTAGCTACAGCGATTCAGCATCAGATACGAGAACGACGAGACATCGCCATCGTATTCGCAGGGCTGCCGCAGATGGTCTCGGACTTGTTCAATGACGATGTCATCACGTTCCTGCGTCGCGCGAAAACCAACGTACTCACCGATATTCCGATCGCTGACGTACAGGATGCGCTCGGACGCACCTTCCGGACCTCCGGTATGACCATCAGCGAGGATCAACTTCATACGGCTGCGCAGGCGACGGAGGGGTACCCTTACATGATCCAGCTCGTGGGATACCACATCTGGGATGTTGCCGACATGCGAGACTCGGACATCGTGTCGGATCGGGACGTTCACGATGGCCTCGCCGAGGCGCGAATCGATCTCGACAATGCCGTATGCATTCCGGAACTGCACGGATTGTCCCGCAACGACAGGGCCTATCTGGAGGCGATGGCCCAATCCGATACGCCATCAGCCACCAGCGACATCGCAAGGAGAATGGGTAAGACGAATAATTACGCCGCTACGTATCGGAAGCGGCTGCTCGATGCCTATGTCATCAAGGAAACCGAGCGTGGAGAGGTTGACTTTGCGGTGCCGTTCCTGCGCGAATACCTGCAACGGCAACGATAAAACGATAAGACAGCGAAGACACGTTCCGTTGCGTTTCTCGTCTCTTCCTCTTTGCTGACGGACATACAGCCGATTTCACCCCGCTAATCGGCCGTATGTCCGTTGAAAGGTTGAGGCGCCCCCCGAAACGCGCTCGCGCAGAGCAAAGTCTCCTTCCTCGGTCCGATTCCTCTCCTTGATCGCCCCTCCCCTCAACGGACATACAGCCGATTCGGGTGGGGAAATCGGCTGTATGTCCGTTGAAAGGGAAACGAATAAGGACTTGGGAACGTCCCAATGCGCAATCTCGCTTCTCTCTAACGGACATACAGCCGATTTGCGTGCCCGAATCGGCTGTATGTCCGTTAGATGGCCTAGGCCCTGGTTTCGATCAGGCGGACGCCGTAAGGGGCGAGCGTGATCTCCGTTCCGATCGAGACCTCGGCCGGAGTGTCCGCCGCGCCGCCGTCCCCCAGCAGATCAACGCCGTCACAAGGAACGACGACAGCCTGCGACTGCGCGGTGTGGTTGAGCAGGAACGTATACCGCGTGCCGTCGGCAGCGATGCGCACCGTGATCTCGGTGCCGGCGGGGCTGGGCGTCTCGCTGATGCCGGTGCCGTCCAGCAGGTCGTCGACGATCGCACGAGCGGCCGTACCGTTCGGCATCGTGCCGACGTACCAGCAACATCCATCGCCGAAGTCATGCGCGGTGATCGCCGGCGTACCGGCGTAGAACGCGTCGCCGCCGTACCGCGCGAGCACGCGCGTATCGTCGTCGGGATGCATGATGTCGCACAGCAGTCCGCACGCGCCGAACACATCGTCTCCATCCGCCGGCGCCGGCACATCCCCGCGCATCAGCGGCACGGCCATATTCGGCGGCAACGCGTCGGTCTCCTCCGCCCATACGCCGGCCACGTCGCGCAGCGGCACCGGGCACTCGCCCTGGAACAGGTTGTCATGCTCGTCCACGAGCGCGCTCATGGTCGTCAGCAGCAGTCGGCCGCCGCCGCGAACGTATGCACGCAGTCGATCGGCCATATCGCCGCGCAGCATGTACAGGCACGGCGCGAGCACGATATCGTACGCATTGATGTCAACGTTCGCAGACACCACATCCACGGCGATGTTGCGCCGCGCGAACTCGGCGAAGTACCGTTCGCACTCGTCCACGTAGTCAAGGCCGCGGGTCGGCCCGACGCACGCCTCGAGCCCCCACCAGTTCTGGAAGTCGAACATCACGGCCACGCGCGCCGCACTGCGCGATCCGAGCAGCCGCGAACCGAACCGCTTCAGTTCACCACCGAGCTGCGCGACCTCGCGGAACACACGCGTCCGGTTCGACCCGTCGATGTCGATCACCGCACCGTGGAACTTCTCGCAACCGCCGCGTGAACGCCGCAACTGGAAGAACTGCACCGAGTCGGCGCCGTGCGCCACCGCATGCCAGCTCATCTCGCGCATCTGTCCTGGAGCTTTGAGATAGCAGTATTCCTGCCAGTTTTGCCGGCTCGGCGTTTGTTCCATGAGCAGGAACGGCTGGCCGTGCTTGAGGCCGCGGATCACCTCGTGCCAGAACGCGGTGCTCGACGGCTTGGTGTCGCGCTGCGGGTAGCAGTCCCACGAGGCGATGTCGAGGTCGTCGCCCCACGCCTGATAGTCGTAGTTGTCGAAGCGCCACATGAAGTTCGTGGTGACGGGCGTCGCCGCGTCGTGCTCGCGGATGGCGAGTTTCTCGAGGTGGTACGCCTCGCGGATCGAGTCGCTGAAGAAGCGGCGGTAGTCGATCGTGTAGCCGGGCAGCACGGCGCGGTTGCCGTCGATGCCGTCGCCGGCGAAGTCCGGCAGGCCGATCTGGTCGAACGACTGGAACGTACCGCTCCAGAACGCCGTGTTCCAGGCCGCGTTGAGATCGTCGATCGTCGCGTAGTGCTTGCGCAGCCACTGCTGAAACGCTTGAGTACACCGTTCGCAGTAGCAGTATCCGCCGTACTCGTTGCTGATGTGCCAGCCGACAACGTTGGCAAGATGACCGTATCGTTCAGCAAGTTTGCCGGCAAGCGCGGCCGACAGCCGCCGGTAGACGGGACTGTTCGGGCAGGCGTCGTGGCGTTCGCCCTGCCGATGCTTGCGACCGAAGAAGTCGACGCGTTCGACTTCGGGGTACTGGAGCGACAGCCATGACGGCAGCGCGCCGGTGGACGTGGCCATGATGATGCTCATGCCGGCCTTGGTGACCGTGTCGACGATGCGGTCGAGGCGGCTGAAATCGTATTCATGTTCACTGGGCTGCAGGCTGGCCCACGAGAACACGTTGAGCGTGACCTCGTTGATGCCGGCCTCGTGGAACAGTTCCATGTCCTTGGCCCAGATCTCCTCGGGCCACTGTTCCGGGTTGTAGTCGCCGCCGTAGAGCATGCGCCCGTCAGCTGCTGACACCGTTGTCATCGTCATGATTATTAGCTCCTTGCCATGTGTGTCATGTGTGCGTTGCACGCGCATACCGCAGTGGCGGAAAACGCTCGCTCAGCCGGTGCCGAGCGAGCGTTTTCCGCCACTGCGGTTGCAGGATATCGGATCAGCGACCCGTCACAGCACCGGCAGCTCGCGCGAGGCGATGAGCTTCTGGTACCACTTGAAGCTGTCCTTCGGGGTGCGCTCCTGCGTCTCGTAGTTCACGTAGGTGATGCCGAAGCGCTTGGTGTAGCCGAACGCCCACTCGAAGTTGTCGAGCATCGACCACACGAAGTAGCCGCGCAGGTCCACGCCGGCCTCGATCGCGCGACGGGCCGCGTCGAAGTGCTTGGTGAGGTAGGAGATGCGCTTGTCGTCGTGCACGGCCTTGGTGCCGTCGGCCTCGGTGACGAGCTCGTCGGCGCACGCGATGCCGTTCTCGGTGATGAACAGCGGAAGCTCCGGGTAGTCGTTGTGCACGCGCACGAGCAGGTCGTACAGGCCGTTCGGATCGATGTTCCAGCCCATTTCGGTGTGCTCGCCCGGGGTCGGCAGCCAGTCGATGTCGCTGCAGCCGGGGAACGTGCTTGCCTCGGTGGACTGCGGGAACTGCGGGCGGTCGCTCATCTTGACCAGGCTAGTCGAGTAGTAGTTGATGCCGAGCAGGTCGATCGGCTGGTGGATCTGCTCGAGATCGCCGTCCTTGATGAACGACCAGTCGCAGATGCCCTTGGTGACCGCGAACAGCTCGTCCGGGTAGTATCCGCGCAGCATCGGGTCGAGGAAGACACGGTTGCCGATCAGGTCGGTGCGGTGCACGGCGTCCGCGTCGCCGCGGTTGAACTGGAGGTTGAGGGTGACGGCGACGCGCGCGTCGTCCTTGATCGTGCCGCGCAGCGCCTGCACCATGAGGCCGTGGGCGAGGTTGAGGTGGTGGACCGCCTCGAATGCGACCGGGCCGCCGCCCATGCCCGGGGCGTGCTCGGTGCCGCCGTAGCTCAGGTAGGAGGAGCACCACGGCTCGTTGAGCGTGATCCACGTGTCGACGCGGTCGCCGAGACGTTCGGCCACGCGGCGCGTGTAGTCGGCCACGCGATAGGCGGTGTCGCGATTCAGCCAGCCGCCCTTGTCGCCGAGATACTGCGGCAGATCCCAGTGGTACAGCGTGGCGCACGGCTTGATGCCGTTGGCGAGCAGTTCGTCGACGACGCGCTCGTAAAAATCAAGGCCCTTCTCGTTGGTCGGGCCGCCCTCCGTGGGCACGATGCGAGGCATGGCGATGGAGAAGCGGTAGGCGTCGACACCGAGCTCCTTGAGCAGCGCGATGTCTTCCTTGTAGCGGTGGTACGAGTCGGTGGCCACGTCGCCAGTGTCGCCGTTGAACGTACGGCCAGGGGTGTGGGAGAAGGTGTCCCAGATGGACGGGCAGCGGCCGTCTTCGGTTGCTGCACCTTCGATCTGGTAGGAGGCTGTGGCGGTGCCGAACATGAAGGCGTCGGGGACGATGGGGAGAGTCATCGATGATTCCTTTCTCTGCATTGGTACGCATCGGTCGATTCCGTTAGCGACCGATTGGTAGTTGATAACGTCCACGACGAGTGTATCATGTTTTTATGAACCGGTTAAGGTGTTGTGCGACGGCGCGTCGCGGCATCGAATACACCGGCTGGACAGCTGTTCAGCAGATAACAACGCAAAGGACAAGTCATGATAGACAGCAACGACGCACGAGTCATCATCGCCCCCAACGATCCGGCACTGCGCACGATGGGCCGCATCGACGACGCCGATCCGCCCCGACCGATCTGGGTCTACCCGTACACGCAGGTCGCATTCCGCTTTACCGGCACGTCGCTGACCGCGGATCTCATCAACTACTGGAACTACGGCGACAGCCATCTCGAAGTCATCATCGACGGCGTGACCGCCAAAGTACGCATCCCGTCCGGATTCGTCGGACTCAACGACATGCCCAACAGCAGCACCGCATCGCACGATCCGACCGACGACATGCAACCCGAGACATCAGTCGCACTCCCCGCACCAGCCAGTCCGCGCACGCCGTTCGGCACCGGCTGGACGAACGCACTTCCCAACTCTTCCTCCGACGCGACGGTGACGCCGGTCACTGTCACTCTCGCCGACAATCTGCCGAACATCGAACACACGGCAATCGTGTGCAAACGGCAGGACGGTCAGCATTACGTGCAGCTGTTCGGCTTCGGGCTCGACGCCGGCGCGCGTGTGCTGCCGCCGCTCGACCCCGCGCCCGTCCGGCGCATGGAGATCTTCGGCGATTCGGTGTCCTGCGGCGAGCGCAACGAAGCCGCGCTGTATGTCGGCAAGCTCGATCCGGACGTCGATCTGAGTTCGTACAGCAACGCGTGGATGTCGTACGGCGCGATCGCGGCGCGCAGGCTCGGCGCCGCGCTGCACGACGTGTCGCAGGGCGGCGCGTCGCTGATCGATGGCATCGGCTGGTTCCGCGGACCGGACTATATCGGGCAGGAGAGCATCTGGGACCGCGTCGAATACAACCCAACGCTCGGCGAGACCAAGCCGTGGGATTTCGCGCGGTACACGCCGCAGGTCGTGGTGATCGCGATCGGCCAGAACGATGCGCATCCGGACGATTTCATGGCGCGCGACTATCACGGCGAGCAGGCGGCGCACTGGCGTTCACGGTACGTGGACTTCCTGCGGTCGCTGCACGAACGGTATCCGCATGCGACGATCATCTGCACCACCACTGTGCTGCGGCACGACCCGGCATGGGACCGGGCAATCGACGAGGCCGTGTACACGTTCAACGCCGATCTGGCCGCCGAAGCGCAGGATTTGGCTGCATTGTGCCAACTGGGCATGGGGGCCGCCGCGGAACACGCCGCCTCTGCCGGAAATCGTCCGGCCGGACCGTCCGCTTCGGTCGGTCATGCACCCGTGGCCTACCATTTCCTCTACTCGCGCAACGGAGTGGCCACTCCGGGCCATCCGCGCGTCGCGGAGCACGAGGAAATGGCTCGCGAACTCGCCGCCTTCATCGAATCGCTCGGCCCGTCCGTCTGGAACGACTGACCGGCACCCATCGGACACCCCCATACGACCTATCAAGGAAGCATCATGAGCAAACCCATTGCCACCGGCCCCGCACCGGGATCGGACGCCAGCACCAAAACCGCCTCCTCCGGCGCGAAGGACCGCACCGTCAGCGGATCGCTGCGCGTGGCCGCCGTGTTTAGCGATCACATGGTGATGCAGCGCAATCGACCCATTCCTGTTTTCGGCACGGCACCGGCCGGATCGGTCATCCACGTCGAACTGCAGAGCACAAACGGAGGCTCACAAACCGAGACTCTGCGCGCGGCGTCCATCGTCACCGCGAGCGAGCATTGGCTGGTCGAGTTGCCGGCGGTACCGGCCGGCGGTACCTACACATTGCTTGTTTCACGTGAAACACCACGCGACGCAACGCACGAACCGCCATGCGAGACCCTCACGTTCGTCGACGTCGTTGTCGGCGAAGTCTGGCTCGCCGGCGGACAGAGCAACATGGAACTCGAACTGCGCAACAGCGGACATGCGGATACGGCCGTCGCGGCGAGCGCCGACCCGCTGCTGCGTTTCTACAACACGCCGAAAACCGGCGTCGTCGATCCGGCCACGGAAGCGCAGTCCGGCTGGGTGACGAGCAGTCCGGAAACCAGCGGCTATATGTCCGCTGTGGCATACCACTTCGCACGGAAACTGCGCGCCGAACTCGGCCCGGACATGCCGGTCGGCATCATCGACTGCTATATCGGCGGCACATCGATCACCTCGTGGATGAGCCGCGCCACGCTGGAGACGTGCGAGGCCGGACGCGGGTATCTCGCGCGGTTCGACGCGGCGATCGCCGGCAAGACGGACGCGCAGTTCGCCGCGGAAACGACGGCGTGGCAGACAAAGTTCGACGCGTGGAACGACGCTATCGGAGCCGCGCGCGCGGCGGAGCCGGACATCACGTGGGACACGCTGAACGCGCGGTACGGCGAGTGCCCGTGGCCGCCGCCGGTTACGCCGACCTCCCAGTACCGGCCGACCGGACCGTTCGGCACGATGGTCGAACGCGTCGCGCCGTACGGCGTGGCCGGATTCCTGTGGTATCAGGGAGAGGAGGACGAGGCGCACTGCGAGTCGTACCGTGAACTGCTGGGACTGATGATCGACGAGTGGCGCGGATTGTGGAACCGCTCGGATGACTGCGCCTACGGGCGTGGCACCGACTGCACGCACCGTACCGACGGCTGTGGATATGGTGCGCCGCTGCCGTTCCTGATCGTGCAGCTGCCGCAGTGGATCGACAAAAACACGGCCGCCGCGCATGCCGACCCGCTGCACTGGCCGGTCATCCGCGAGGCCCAGTGGGACGCGGCGTGCACGATTGCGAACGTGTTCACCGTGACGACTATCGACTGCGGCGAATTCGACAACATCCATCCAACCAACAAGCGCACGCCTGGCGAACGCCTCGCCGACTGCGCGCTGCGCAACGTGTATGGGCGCGACGACATCGCCGTGGACGGGCCGACGCCGGTCGATGCGACGGTCGTCAATACCGTCACAGGCACCGTCACGCTACGGCTCGATCACGCGAACAGGCTGCATTTCGACGGTACGGTTCCCGGCACGTACGGACGCGATCCCGGCAACAACACGGCAAACGACGAGCCGGCTCACCGCGACGCCGGCGACTCCGGCTTCGAACTGGCCGGCGAGGACGGCGTCTTCCACCCGGCCGACGCGGTCATCGCGTGCGGGGACGAACATCACGGCGGCACGGTCACGCTGCGCTCCCCCGCCGTCGCCCATCCAACGGCCGTGCGTTACGCGTGGCGCAGCTGGGGCCCCGCGCCCCTCTTCAACGAGTCCGGCCTCCCCGCTCCCCCATTCCGCCGCTCCCTGCGGTAGACCATCGGACTGCATAAACGAAAGCCGGTTGCCACGTGAGGTGTGGCAACCGGCTTTCGTTGGTTTATGGCACTTGGCTTATAGCGTCCGGATCAGCGAACCGAGGGCACGAAGCCGACGGCGAAGGTGAAGCGCTCCGCGTCGAGGCGGTACTGCTTGATCAGGGCCGGGCCGCAGCTGTTGGAGCCGATGCCGGACTGCGCGTAGTCCACGCACACCACGGTCGAAGCGGCTTCCTCGAGCTCGCTGTTGTGCATCTTGCGCGTCAGCTCCTCGGCCGTGTACGGCAGCGCCTGGAAATCGAACGTGGACGGCGAGGCATCGGCCGCAACCTCGTCCGCCGCGCCGTCCGCAGCATCCGCCGCAGCGTTGGCAGCAACCCCGCCGAACACAGTGAGCGCCATGCCGTCGCCGGCCACGCTCGCCCAGTCGCAATCGTGGTGGTTGCCGTTCTCCTGCGGCTTGATGTACGGCTCGAACAGCGTCTGCGGCGTGCCGGCGAACACGCCGTGCCAACTGGCGCGGCGCTTGTCGACGTAGCTCTCGATCGGGCCGAGGCCGCAGTACGTCACGTCGTGCAGCGCCTTGGGCACGAACAGGCGCAGGCCGAAGCGCGGCAGGAACGGGAACGCCGGATCGCGCGTCACGTCCATGGTCAGTTCGATCGCGCCGTTCGGATGGATCGTCCACGTCGCGTCGACGGTGGCGATGCGTTGCACGATCGGCGCGACCAGGCCGATGCGGGCCTGGACCGTCACGTCGCCGGCCACGGCCACCGTGCCGTCGTCGAAGCCGCCGAATCCGGCGTCGGCCGCATGCGCGCCGCCCGCGTCGCCGAACGACGCGACGAGCTCTGGCTCGCCTTCGGTCTGCGCGGCGATCTCCGGCGCGACCATGTCCATGTCGGAGACGACGGACGATTCGGCGCCGGGCTGGGCGGAGACCAGATCGTCCTCGTCGACCAGCACGTCGACAGCGTATGCACGTGCGTAGGCGCGGTCGAACTGCGCGCGCTCCCACTCGTGACGCACGTTGCGATCGTTGTCGGTGGGCGCGCGCCAGATGTTGAGCTCCATCGGACGGTCGAGCAGCGAGCGGTTCGCGTACGTCATCGACGAGAACAGACCCGTGCGCTTGTCGATCGCGTAACGGAAGTCGGGAGACTCGACGGTGATTTCAGCGGACGTCTCGCTGACGGTGAGCAGCGCCGGAATCGCAGACCCGACATGCGCGTCGGCGCACGCACCGTCGCACGGCGACTTGCCGCACGCCTCGTCATCGCCGCAGTCGTCGCACGCGCCGCCGCAGCAGCCCTTGCCGGCATCACGACCGCCGCAACAACCGTCCTCGGCACCAGCCGCACCGGACTCGTCGCGCGCCGCCTCGAGCAGCGCGACCACGGTCTGGTTGCGCGGATCGGCCGTCGGCACTGCGACCTCGTCGAAGCCGAGCGGGAAGCCGGCGAGCAGCACGCCGTCGTCGGTCAGGCGATACGTGCGCACGAGCAGCGTCGCCTTGCCCGCGCCACGCTCGCCCAGTTCGGCGATGGCCGCGCGGATCTCGGTCGGCAACTCGACCGTCGTCTCGCCGTGCGGTTCGATCGCGGGCATGGCCGGCGTGTAATTGCCGGGATGCTCCATGCGGAACGCGTCGCCCGCGGCCGGATCCTCCTCCCACGAAGCGTTCACGACCGGCTGGCCGTCGACCACGAGCGTGAAGTCGAGGAACAGGCCGGCGTCGGCGGTGTTGAGGAAGTCGTAGTAGTTGTGCAGCGTGACCGTGCCCGCGGCCGGGTCGAATCCGGCGACGCGCACCGGGCGGTACACGTTCTTGAACTCGAGCAGGCCGGTGTGCGGCGTGCGGTCGGGGTAGACGAGGCCATCCATGCAGAAGTTGCCGTCGTGCGGATACTCGCCCGAGTCGCCGCCGTACGCATACTCGCGCTTGCCGGCCGCGTTCGTGCCGCGGTCGATCGCATGGTCGCACCACTCCCAGATGCAGCCGCCGACCAGGCCGTCATAGCGCTGGATGCGGTCGAAGTAGTCCTCGAGGTCGCCCGGGCCGTTGCCCATCGCGTGGCAGAACTCGCACATGAAGTACGGCTTGACGCCGTTGTCGCCATCGTCGCCGCCGAAGGTGCCGTCGCGCTTGCCGTCCGGAGTGCGCGGGCCCTCCTCGGAGAAGTACTGGTCGATGTCCTCGAGCGACGGGTACATGCGCGAGTGCACGTCAAGATGGCTGAAATCGTATTCACGGTCGGCGGTCACGTAGCGCGCGGATTCGTAGTGGGTCAGGCGGCTCGGGTCGAACGCATGCGTCCATTCGAGCGCAGCCTCGAACGTGCAGCCGTACGCGCACTCGTTGCCCATCGACCAGAAGATGATCGACGCGTGGTTCTTGTCGCGCTCGACGCAG
The DNA here is from genome assembly GCF_000741165.1 of Bifidobacterium biavatii DSM 23969. GTDB lineage: Bacteria > Actinomycetota > Actinomycetes > Actinomycetales > Bifidobacteriaceae > Bifidobacterium > Bifidobacterium biavatii. Next base: position 316,977 of record NZ_JGYN01000030.1, read on the forward strand.
CGCTGCACGCGGTCGACGGTGGGCGCGATCCACGCCGGATTGTCGGCGATCAGACGCGGCCAGCGCTGAGCGTGCGCGTCCCAGCTGTCGTCCTTGGCGATCGCAACGTCGGTGCCGTGGCTTTCGTCGTCGGCCTCGCCGATCACGTAGAAGCCGAGCTTGTCGTACAGGTCGTAGAAGTGCGGCGCGTTCGGATAGTGGCTGGTGCGGATCGCGTTGACGTTGTGCTCCTTCATCAGCGTCAGGTCGCGCATGATCTGCGCCTCGCTGATGACCGGGCCGGTCACGGGGTCGGAGTCGTGGCGGTTGACGCCGTGGATCTTGATCGGCTTGCCGTTGACCTTGACCACGTTGCCGTCGACGCTGACCTCGCGAATGCCAACGTGGTCGGTGATGACCTCGTTCGCCGTGGTGTAGACGATCGTGTACAGATACGGCGTTTCGGCGGTCCACAGCTGCGGGTCGTCGACGACGAGCCGCGCATGCGCGGTCGGCAGGAACGCGCTGTCGCCGGCGGCGGAGTCCGTGTCGACGATCGTCGGGGACGCGGTGCCGGTCGCGATCGCGACGTGCAGCGCGTTTTCCGCGTCGCTCGGCTCGCCGTCGTCGACGTCGGCGATCTCGTCGATCGACTCGATCTCGCCTTCCTCGAGATCGTCGTCGGCAGTCGCGTCATCGGCCGCAACGTCGTCGATCGGCTCGGCCTGCGTTTCGGCGACGAGCTCGCCGTCCGCGTCGAACAGCTGCACGGTCACGGGCACGTCCACGTCGTCGTAGAACGCGAAATCGACGTCGATCGTCGCATGGTCAACCGGCGACGCGTCGTATTCGGCGTCGGTCAGATCGTCGAGCAGGCGCGGGTCGACGTTGCGCCAGATCGCCGTGTGCGCGAAGTAGTCGCGGACCGCGTCCTCCGGACGGTCAAGCAGGTAGACGTCGCGGAAGATACCGGACATGCGGAACTTGTCCTGATCTTCCTGATAGCTGCCGTCGCACCACTTGAGCACAAGTACGGCGAGGATGTTCATGCCGTTGTCGAGCGCGTCGGTCACATCAAATTCGCTCGTGGAGTGGGAGACCTGCGAGTAGCCGATGAACCGGCCGTTCAGCCACACGTAGAAGCACGAGTCCACACCCTCGAAATTCAGGAAGGTGCGCGGGGCATCCGGGTTCGGCGTGTGCTCGAACTCGTGGATGTAGACGCCGCACGGATCGTCCTGCGGCACGTACGGCGGGTCGAGCGGGTACGGATAGTTGACGTTCGTGTACTCGTGGCCGTCGAATCCGTGGTTCTGCCAGACGCTCGGCACCGGGATCGCGGTGAAGCCGGCGGCTTCGCGGCCGTGGCTGACGGCGGCGCGATGCTCCCACGACTCCAGGTCGGCGGGGGCGCCGGTGCCATCGAAGCCGTCGTCGCAGAACGCCGGGCGGCCGGCGGCGCGGGCGGCTTCCACGTCGGCGTCAAGATCGTAGATGCTCTTGTAGTACTTGAAGTCCCAGTCGCCGTTGAGCAGCTGGAAACGGTCGGAGTTCGCGCGCTTCTCGCCGACCGTGTCCATGCGCCGCGACGCGGGGACGTAGTAGGCGCGGTTCGGCTCGGTGCCGACGTGCAGGGTGGTGAGGTCTTCGTAATACCGTGGGATGAACATGCGGTGCTGCGCTCCTTTGGGCTCGACTGGACGGTATCGCTGATAACGCTACCATCATGTGCTGTCCGGCGTGCCTGAATACGACGAAGCCGCCGCTTCCGTATGAACGGAAAACGACGGCTTGCCGTATGCTGCCTAGCCTAATGGCGTAATGTCACTGCACCTGGGCGCGGGCGATCTTGCCGGTGAAGGAGTTGGCCTCGTCGGCGTCCTTGACGCCGTCCTTGTTCCAAGAGAACATGGCGCGCAGCTTCGGGCCGACGGTCTCGATGCGCTCGTTGGAGTACTTCTCCTGCAGCTCCTTGAAGTGCGGGGCGCCGGCATCCTGATCGTCGATGAACTCCTTAGCGAAGGAGCCGTCCTGGATGCGCTGCAGGTGGTATTCCATGCGCTTGCGGCAGTCCTCGTTGATGACGGTGTTGGTGTAGTCGCCGTACTGGGCGGTGTCAGAGCAGGACCAACGGGCCTTGTTCAGACCACCCTCGTTCATCAGGTCGACGAGCATCTTGAGCTCGTGGCAGACCTCGAAGTAGGCGATCTCCGGCTGGTAGCCGGCGTCGGTGAGGACCTCGAAGCCCATTTCGACGAGCTTGTTCACGCCACCCATGAGGACGTTCTGCTCGCCGAAGAGATCGGTCTCGGTCTCCTCCTTGAAGGTGGTCTTGATGGCGCCAGCGCGCAGGGCGCCCAGAGCCTTCGCGTAGGCCAGGGTCAGCGCCCAGCCGTCGCCGCGCGGGTCCTGCTCGACAGCCACGACGACCGGGACGCCACGGCCAGCGGCGTACTCACGACGAACGATGTGGCCCGGGCCCTTCGGCGCGACCATGAACACCGGGTGATCCTCGGACGGCTTGATGTAGCCGTAGTGGATGTTAAAGCCGTGAGCGAACGCGACGGCCGCGCCCGGCTTGATGTTGGGCTCGATGTCGTTGGCCCAAATGGTGCGCTGGTACTGGTCGGGGGCGAGGATCATGATGACGTCGGCCTCGGCGGCGGCTTCCGGAACGGACTTCACTTCGAGGCCCTGCTCCTTGGCGAACTCGACCGACTTGGAGGTCGGACGCAGGCCGACGACCACGTCGACGCCCGAATCGCGCAGGTTCAGCGCGTGAGCGTGACCCTGGGAACCGTAGCCGATGATCGCGACCTTCTTGCCTTCGAGCACGGAAAGATCGCCGTCGTTTTCATACCAGATCTGTGCAGCCATGTAAGCACTCCTTGTACTTGCGTGCCGTCAGCGTTTGCCGGCACACGGTGTTGTGTGGTTGCGCATTATGCTTTTGTGTACTGATGTACAACATTCTGCGCGTTTGGGGGTTCGGGATGGGTTTCCCGAGCGGTCTCAAGCGTGAGGATTTTGTCCTCGAAACTGCTCCCCATCCTACCGATAACCCCGTCGCCATCCGGTCATCGTCCACAACGTGAGCCACGTCACTCTTCAAACATGGACATTCCGGCGGCGTCCGCCACGCCGTCGTCACTATGCGCGCGCAATCGAACGGCGCGCGCATAGTGATGATTCTGCGCTCCGAAACATCACTGAGTGCACGCCGAGCACACGGTTGCGCGCACTGGGTGACGATTCATTGACGGTCCGCTGACAGCCCGCAACGCAAACAGCCGCCGCTCCGGATGAATGGAGCGGCGGCTGTTACGAAAGCCGTTTTGCTATCGGCTATGCGCGGTTGGTGCAACCGCGGGCGCAATCACTGAACCTGGGTACGAGCGATCTTGCCGTTGAAGGACTCGGCCTCGTCCTGATCCTTGGCCGGGCCGTTGTTCCAAGAGAACATGGCGCGCAGCTTCGGGCCGACGGTCTCGAGGTGCGGGTGCGAGTACTCCTCCTGCAGCTTCTTGAACTTCGGGGCGCCGGCGGCCTGATCGTCCATGAACTCCTTGGCGAAGGAGCCGTCCTGAATGCGCTTCAGCTGGTACTGCATGCGCTTCTTGGTCTCCTCGGTGATGACCGTGGAGGTGTAGTCGCCGTACTGGGCGGTGTCAGAGCAGGACCAACGGGCCTTGTTCAGACCACCCTCGTTGGCGAGGTCGACCAGCATCTTCAGCTCGTGGAACACCTCGAAGTAGGCGATCTCCGGCTGGTAGCCGGCCTCGGTCAGCACGTCGAAGCCCATGTCGCACAGGTGGTTGATGCCGCCCATCAGCACGTCCTGCTCGCCGAACAGATCGGTCTCGGTCTCCTCGGTGAAGGTCGTCTTGATGGCGCCGGCGCGCAGGGCGCCCAGAGCCTTCGCGTAGGCGAGGCACAGCGGCCAGGTCTTGCCGTCCGGGTCCTGCTCGACAGCCACGACGACCGGGACACCACGGCCGGCGGCGTACTCACGACGCACGATGTGGCCCGGGCCCTTCGGGGCAACCATGAACACCGGGTGATCGGCCGACGGCTTGATGTAGCCGTAGTGGATGTTGAAGCCATGAGCGAAGGCCAGAGCGGCACCCGGCTTCAGGTTCGGCTCGACGTCCTCCTTGTAGACCTTGGCCTGGTACTGGTCAGGCAGCAGGATCATCACGACGTCGGCCTCGGCGACCGCTTCCGGCACCGGCTTGACCTCGAGGCCCTGCTCCTTGGCGAACTCCACGGACTTGGAGGTAGGACGCAGGCCGACGACCACGTCGACACCCGAGTCACGCAGGTTCAGCGCGTGAGCGTGGCCCTGCGAGCCGTAACCGAGGATGGCGACCTTCTTGCCATCGAACACGGAGAGATCGGCGTCCTTTTCGTACCAGATAGTTGCTGCCATGATAGGCACTCCTTTATGTTGTTTCGTTGGGCGTTGGTAAGGCGCCCGACAATCGGTGAGATTGATGAGGCTTGAGGCGTTGAGGATTGTGTCCGCGCGGCGAGCCGTTCGTCTCCTGCCGCACTGTTCTAGTCCGGCGAGAGTCGACGTGATTGCTCACGTCCAAATACTGAATGATTGTTTTGTGCGGTAATTTTTGCGTGAATTGACGAGCGACGACGCTGGGGGAACGCGGGCATCTGAGCATTCATGAGCTATCAATGCCATCCCGTGTACGCTCCCCCAGTCAGCTACGCTGACAGCCCCCTCAGCCGAGGGGGCCGAGGCTCGCTACGCTCGCATGTCAAGCGTCACTTCGTAAAGTCAACGTCCGTGCTGAGCCGTCAAGCGGAAGCCCAGTGGGCTTCCGTAGGCGAAGTGAGCGATTGCAAGACAGGCAATCGCGAAGCCGACGACCAGCCGTTGATTTCACTTGGTGAAATCAACGTCCTTCGTCTCATGGCAGCTCAGCACCGCGACGAGGCAGCACACGGCCATCACGCCGAGGTAGATGCCCACAGAGTGCACGCCCCAGTGGGACGACAGCCAGGTGGCGATGGTCGGCACGAACGCGGCGCCGACGATCGCGGCGAGGTTGTAACCGATGCCGGAGCCGGAGTAGCGCACGTTCGCGTCGAACAGCTCGGGCAGGAACGCGCCGATCGGGCCGAACGCGGTGCCCATGAGCGCGAAGCCGACGCACAGGAACACCATGTTGGCGAGGAAGTTGCGCTGGCCGACGACTTCGCCGTTCAGCAGGAACGGGAAGAGCGCGGAGAACACGACGAGCAGCACGGACGAGGTGATGATCACGCGCTTGCGGCCGAACTTGTCGGCGTTCACGCAGGAGATCACGATGAACGCGGCGAACACGCAGATGGCGATCATGAGCATGAGCAGGTATTCCTGGTTGGTGAAGCCGAGGCCGCCGCCGCCCTCGCCCTGCGCCTTGGTGCCCCATGCGAGCGACCAGGTGGCGAGCGTGTAGAACAGCGTGTACGTGACGGCGACGAGGAACGTGGCCTGCAGCACCTGCACCCAGCTCTTGCGGAACACTTCGACGATCGGGGCCTTGACGACCTGCTTCTTCTCCTGCGCCATGCGGAAGATCGGGGTCTCCTCCATGTGCACTCGCACGACGAGGCCGATGATCACGAGCACCGCGCTCAGCAGGAACGGCACGCGCCAGCCCCATGCGAGCATCGCATCGGAATCGTTGAACGTTTCGAGCAGGAAGTAGGTGCCGTTGGACAGGAAGAAGCCGATCGGCGCGCCCAGCTCCGGGAAGGAGCCGTAGAGTGCGCGCTTGTCTTCAGGCGCGTTTTCGGTGGCGACCAACGCCGCGCCGGACCATTCGCCGCCGAGGCCGATGCCCTGCACGAATCGCAGCAAGCACAGCAGCGCGACCGCCGCGACGCCCCACTGGTCATAGGTCGGCAGACAGCCGATCAGGAACGTGCCGACGCCCATGGTCATCAGCGAGACGACCAGCGTGGTCTTGCGCCCCATGCGATCGCCGAAGTGGCCGAAGACGAGCGAGCCGAGCGGGCGTGCAATGAACGCGATGGCGAACGTCAGCAGGCTGGCGAGCAGTGCGACGGTCGGGTCGGTCTTGTCGAAGAAGATGTGCGGGAAATAGTTCGCCGCGGCGGTGCCGTAGGCGTAGAAGTCGTAGAATTCGATGGCCGTGCCGACCATGGACGCCGCGATCACGGTTTTGACCGAGTCGCGAACCAGCGCCTGCGCCTTGCCGGCGACGGCTCCGGCAGTACTTTCGACTGCTTCTGACATTGTCTGTCTCTCCTGTTTCGCCGGCCGTGCGATCGTGGCGATCGGTGTCCGACCGGCTGTGCTGTTGACGCGCGATGCGTGCGGCATATGCTGCATGCGATTCGCGCGTGCGATTGATGCGTATCTGCGGTGACGTTCGTTGCTTGCGTGTGTTCCGGTGACCTTGTGGGGCGCAACAAAAAAGCCCCGCCGTTCAGGCAGGGCTTGTTGCGAAGATCGCGACTCTTGCTTGCGCCCTGCCTTCGTTGGCGGGGTTCAAGCTGCATTGCCGAATCAGTCCGCCAACGAAGACGGAATAATAATTCGTGCGGACAGCAGAGCGCGGAGTGCGGACTCAGTCGTTGCAGTGTATCCAGTCATCGTGGCGAACCTCCTTTCGGTATCGAACGTTTCCGCCGAGCTTGGTGCTCGACTGATGCCACACCATAGGAGCCGGCGTCTCGTCGCGACCAGCGGGTGTTCACTATGTGAACCCCGATCGGCGGACCGAGATCAGTCCTTCGGCGTGAGCGCGGCGCCGACCAGCACGACGACGATTGCGGCGACGAGCAGCGCGATGTAGCCGAGCGAGAGCACCGCGACGACGCCGAGGCAGCCGGCGACGACCGTGCCGATCACGCTCGCCACGTTGAACGCGTTCAGGTAGCGCGCGTTGTCGCGCGGGTCGGGGATCGTCGCGGCGACGACGTCCTGGTTGAACACGTCGTACAGGCCGAACGCGAATCCGGACACGATGCCGTACACGAACAGTCCGGCGTCGATCACCGGCGTCGACAGGAACAGCGCGAGCGCGACCGGCAGCACGATCGCCGCCGCGTACACAACGCACGCCGCGATCACGACGACGCGGCTAGGCACGTTCTTCACTTCGCACCATTCGCCGAACCGCCCCGCGCAACCGGCCGCGCACGCCGCGCCGACGGCCGCGCCGACCGCGATCATGAGCATCGCGATGCACGTCGCCCAGATCTGCGGCGACGACTGGGCGGCCGAACGCGCGTCCAGATACCATTCGGCGAGCACGTAGTGGCGCACGATCAGCCACTGGAACACGGTCATCACGCCGACGCCGGCCATCATGAAAATGCGAGCGACGTACGCGCGACGGAACGAGGCGTTGTCGTCGCCGGACGGCAGCTTCATCTGCGCAAACGCAGGCTCCGTGCTGTACTTGACGTTGGCGATCCACTCGCTGGACGGCTCCTTCGGCCACACGAGCACCGGCACGACGGCGGCCAGCACGAATACGACGGCGGTCGCGGCGAACGGCAGCTCGCCGCCGAGCACGAGTCCGCCCGCGCCCAGCGCCACGCCGAGCAGCTGGCCGAGCATGAGGCCGATACCGCGCCAGCGCATCGCGTGCTCGCGGAACTTGTCCGGGTAGCGTTCGCCGAACGCGGCGGCGAGCGGCGCGGCCAGCATCGCGTACGTGATCTGCAGCAGGATCCAGAAGAACAGGATCGCGCCGACGTTGCCGAGTGCGCCGAGCGGCAGCGTGAACAGTGCGCTGAGCAGGCCGCCGGCGATGATCCACGGCGTGCGGCGGCCGTGCGGCGTGCGCGTGTGGTCCGACATGACGCCGACGACCACGTTGGCAACCAGTCCAACGATTGCACCGACGATGACGACGAGCGCCAGCCACGGGGCGGGCGCAGCGCCGGCGACGCGTGCCGCCTCGACGCTCATCTGCGTGACGTGGCCGGCGTGGAGCGGATTGCCGAACAGGCGGTCGATGATCGCGGGCAGGGCGACCATGTTGAGCATGGCCCACGGCAGGGTGCGCAGCACGGCGGCGAGCGTGAAGCCGGCGTTGAGGCGCTTGATCTGCGCCTTGTCGGGCTTGGTGCCGTCGGCGGCGACCATCGGGTCGCGCATGTCGAGGAACGCGCTAGACGCGTCGGCGATGGGCGTGGGCGGCACGGCGGTGGCGACGGCCGGGGAGCCGGCGTCGCTCATGCGCACGGCCTGCGTTTCGGCGCGTTCAGCCGAATCGGAGGGCTGCTCGCGTTCGATGTGCACGGCGAGGCGCGCGATGGCGGACTTGTCTTCCGGGGTGAGGGCCTTGTCGAGGTCGGGGCGGTCGTCGATGCCGGGGCGGATGTAGATCTGACCGGGCAGCGGCGGCGGCTTGGGCAGGTTCTCCTGCTCGTTGTCGTCAGTCATGGCTTCTTCTTTCTTCTGTTTCTTCCTGAAGGCAACAGAAACCGCCCGGGACGCACTGGCATCAGCGCGTTCCGGGCGGCTCACTTCACGTCTCAAGAATACTGCGAAGCCCGGAATTGGGGAAGGGTCACCGCCTCGTGCTTTCGCCCTGGTGGAAGGAGACTGGCACGAGGTCCATCGCCTCGGCCACGTCGTGCGGCGATGCGGTCTCGTCGTGGCCCATGTCGATCACGCCAACGTGGTCTGCGTCGAGCTTGCCGTCGGCCGTTTCGCACGCCTGGATCAGCCGCGTGACGATCTGTTCGGCGAGCGCGTCGAAGTCCTGCCGCACGCAGGTGAGTCGTATGCCGGCCGCGTCGGCCATACCGGTGCCATCGTACGCAACGATCTGCAGGTCGTCGGGGATGCGCCGGCCCTGTCGCAGCGCTTCTTGGACAACGTACGCAGTGATGTAGTCGGAGCCGACGAACGCGTCCGCGTCCGGGTATTCGTCGATCACGTGCAGCGCGACGTCGCGCTGGTGCTCGAGGTTCGCGACCTCGCCAGCTTCAACGTAGTCATAGCGAATGCCGGCCTCGTTAAGCAGGCCTTCAAGCGCGGCGTGCAGGCGGACGGTCGGGAACGTGGTGCCCATGCCACCGCCGTAGTCGATGAACTGCGAGCGCGGGCCGCCGATGGAGACGACGTGCTTGGCACCGGTGGCGATGAGGCGTTCGGCGACGAGATGGCCGCCGCTGTCGTGGTCGGAGCCGACGGACGGGATGCCGGCGCCGAGGTAGCGGTCAAAGGCGACGATGGGCCGGCCGATGGACGTCCAGTAGATCGGTTCGTGCGCGGTGTGCGCGGCCATGATGAGACCGTCCATCATGTGCCGGCGCAGCATGTCGACGCAGTCGGTTTCGCTTTGGTCGGCGTCGACGGTGGAGCACAGCATGGTGCGCAGCCCGCGTTTGGCGAGTGCGCCCTGGATGGCCGCGGTCATGGCAGAGAAGAACGGGTGCCGGACGGTCGGCACGATCACGCCGACGAGGTTGGTGCGGCCGCGGTACAGGTTGCGGGCGAGTTCGTTGGGGATGTAGTTGAGCGTTTTCATGGCGTCTTCGACGCGTTCGCGCATGTCGTCGGAGACGTATCCGTTCTTGTTGACCACCAGCGATACCGTGCTCAGCGAAACGCCGGCCTGTTTGGCCACGTCGCGCATTCCTACCATCGTGCACTCCTTTTGTGTCCGGATCGAACATGCTCCAATCGCCGCTCGCAATACCGCCGGAACCGCGTCGGATTCGTTGTCGGGATGTACCGTTTCCCGTAATCGCTTCCCATATTAGCGAGGTATCGGCGCAGCTCCGTGCGTGTCCCGCGCGGCCGGGGCGGTCGCGTGCGCGCGCGACGCAGTCAGGCCGTTTGCGATGATGCCCGCGCCGACGCCTGTGTGATGTTTGCGATGACGTCTGCGGTGATGCCTGCCGCGCGTTGTTTCAACCGTTGCGTGTCGTGCGGGATAGCCGCGAAGCCGCGTGGCCGCCGTGACGTTGTCGTGATGTTGCGTGGCGCCGCCGTGATAGAGTACATATGACGTCAATCGTTTTATGCGACGATGCCGCTTCGGTCACGCAATGGCGCGCCTGCCGCGGTTCGTCTTGTAAGGAGCACTGGTCATGACCGATCAATCCGTTACCGTCCTTATCGATGATTTCGTGCGTTACGCGCAGGATCGCGACCTGCCGATCGAGGCGATCGCGGTCGGCGACGAATCCCGCGTCATCGCGGAGCATCATTTCGTCGCAGACAAGCCGCGCTGCATCTACTCGCACACGAAGAGCTACATGTCTACCGCCGTCGGCATCGCGATCGGCGAGGGTCTTCTTTCGTTGGACGATCGTCTGGCTGATTCGTTCGCTGGCGAGCTGCCAGCCGACGCGGATCCGCGGCTGGGCGAGATCACGCTGCGCGACCTGCTGACGATGTCGAGCGGCTTCAACGGCGCGTTTCTGATGATCCGCGGCCGTCGCGAAGGCGAGGGCTGCCCGAACTATCTGCAGTACATGCTGAGCAAGCCGGTGCAGGTCGACCCGGGTTCGGGCTTCTGCTATTCGTCGGCCGACTCGTATCTGGCGGGCCGCATGCTCGAGCAGGCCGTGGGCATGCGCATGGGCGAATACCTGTGGCGGCACGTGTTCGAGCCGCTCGGCCAGGGCTGGCCGGTGTGGGAGAACGACCCGCAGGGCCATCCGCTCGGCGGCAGCAGCATCGAAATGCGACTGACCGAGATGATGAAGCTCGGCCAGGTGTTCCTGAACGACGGCGTGTGGGCGCCGACCGGCACGCGGATCGTCGATCCCGAGTGGATCGCGCAGGCGACGGTCAGGCAGATCGACACCCCAATCCGCACGGACGACGACGGCTGGTCGAACGGCTACGGCTACCAGTGGTGGATGTCGCCGTATCCGCGCGCGTACCGCGCCGACGGCGCGTACGGCCAGATCACGACCGTCCTTCCGGAGCAGGGTCTGGTCGTCGCAATCCAGTGCCCGGAGGGCGACGGCTGGGAAACCACCGTCCGCCACGAACTGCACGAGCGCGTCATGCTCCCCCTCGTCGGGTGATTCCCTTCCGCCGCGGCGTCAGTGATGCACGCGTGGCGGTGCACCCTTGCCAGCAACCCCCAAAATCGCGACGAGTGCCGATTTTGGGGGTTCTTAAATTCCGACGAGTGTCGATTTTAGGGGTTTCTAGATTCCGACGAGTGCAGCGTAGAAGACGACAAAGGTTGGAATACAAGGCATATGAACACCTCATATTCCCAAAGAAACCGTCCCGTCGTTCAACTCCTTTATCTAGTACTTTGTCGGGCTTATATTGCTGCATTCCTTTTTCCTTAGCTCCCCCCTTGTCAGGGGAGCTGTCACGAAGTGACTGAGGGGTAGTCAGAACCCATCACATTAAGTCCGACAAAGTACTAGTTCTTCGCATTTAGCGAGTGGAGTCGCCGAGGTGCAGGGACACCGGGATGAGATCGACGGGTTGCGGCGCGGCGTCTTCGGCGGAAGACTCGGATGGCGCGTCTTCGCCTTCGATCAGGGCGATCATGCGGGCGACGACGGCCGTAGCAATGGCGTTGAAATCCTGCCTTACCGCAGTCAGACGCACGCCCGCCGTACCGGTCAAATACGTGCCGTCATACGCGATGATCTGCACGTCATCCGGCACGCGCAGTCCGCAGCGCAACGCAGCCTGCACGGCATAGGACGCGCCGATATCCGAACTGACGATCGCATCGACCGCATCGTCATCGTCGAAACATCCGGCATCAACAGCGTGATCATTGCCGAACCATTCGAGCGCATTGTGCACAGCAATCGCGTATCCCTCAAAATCGCCGACTCCGCCGGCCTCGACGTAGTCGTAACGCACGCCGGCTGCGCGCAGATCCTGTTCCAGCGTCAGGTAATAGCATGCGGTCGGGAACGTGGTGTCACGTTCTCCTGTTCCCGGCGCGCCTCGCATCGCAAGATCATGGAACTGCGAGCGCAGGCCGCCGATCATCGCGACATGCCGCGCGCCGGAGCGGATCAGCAGATCGGCGACCATGTGGCCTCCGCTCTCGTGATCGGATCCGACCAGCGGAATGCCCGGACCGAGGTAGCGGTCGAAAGCGACGATCGGCCGGCTGATCGACGTCCAGTAGTCGACCGGATGCATCGTGTGCGAGGACATGACGATGCCGTCCATCATGTGCCGGCGCAGCATATCGACGTATTCGGATTCGCCTTTGTCCGAGTCCTCGGTCGAGCACAGCATCGTGCGCAGGCCGCGCGCGGAAAATTCGCGTTGCAGGACGGACGTGAACGTTGCGAAGAATGGGTGACGGATCGTCGGCACGATCACGCCGATCGTGTTCGTACGATCCCGGTACAGGTTGCGAGCGAGTTCGTTGGGAACGTAGTTGAGCAACCGCATTGCCTCGACAACCCGCTCGCGCTTGCCTTCGGACACGTAGCCGGCATCATTAACCACCAAAGACACCGTGCTCAGGGATACACCGGCTTGCTTAGCCACATCGCGCATACCAACCATTGAGCGTGCCTTTCATGAGTCGGAATCTCGCTGTCCCACCTACCTGGGCCAACGGGCCGGAGCGGCGGGCAGCGCGGGGAACGGGGCGTGCGGCTCAACCTGATACCAGTAGGCAACGGTCGTCACGTCGTCGCGGCGTTCGAACAGGCCGCGGTAACCTACGCCGATCTGCTGCAGCGTGACCTTGAGATCGTGCCGGAACGTGATCGGGTCGGGAATGTGCCAACGGTAGAATCCGCGCTGTGGCGGAACGTCGTCGTTGTGGTAGTCGTTGTGGATGAGCTCGTCGTGCCGCGAATAGTACGGATAGCCGAGGTACGGCGTGCAGTATGTCTGTTCTACGGTTCGGCCATTCTCTTGGTGCGCGAAGCTCCACGAGCCGCCGAAGTAGTCTTCGGTGCCGGTGCCACAGATCGTCGGATACTCGTCGTCGCCGTCGATGTAGAACTTCATCTCGCCTTCGCCCCACCAGTACCGTTCCAGCGTGGAAAGCGCCAGATAGGTGCCGACGTAGTGACCACGGCCCTTCACCCCGTCAAGCACCACGTAGTCGTGCCCGAGTTCGGTGATAGGCTGGCGCCGCCACTGTGCATGGAAGTGGGCGAGATCGTCCGCTGGCGGATCGTCGTCGAGCCGGTAGTCAATCTGGTAGAAGAGCGCCGGGATCGGGTTCGCGTGCTGGTTTTCGAGGGTGATGCGCGCGTGCGAGCGGAACGGCATCTTCCAGTAGCAGTTGAATCCGCGGTTCGGCACCACGGCCACGGGAGCCGAGTTGACGAGGCAGGCGCGGGCGAAGCCGCAGCAGAAGAAGTCGCCTAGCGGCACTTCCACGCTGGGGGTGTCCTCGTCGTCCCAGTACATGCGCAGCACGAGGTCACGTAGTACAAAGCAGTCAGATTCGCTAGTTTTCTCGTCGACGGTGAACCAGATGTGCGTGATCGCGCCGTGGCCTTCGATGTCGGCGAGCGTGACGGTTTCGCCGCTGGCCACGTTCTGCAGGCAGGGGGATCCCTTGCGCGAGACGCCGAGCGGACTGGCCGCCTTGCCGCCGTTGCCCTTGGCTCCGGTGCGGTTCTCCGCGGTGATCGCGCGGCTTTCGTAGCGCTGCGCGTGGCCGAGCGATTCGAGTGCGGTTGCATCCCAGCTCATCTGGCGGTTCCTTTCGTCTGTGATTGTTGACTCCCGAACGGGAGCAGGTATAGCAATGCCCGCCGCCACCGGGGGACGGATGACAGCGGGCATTGCGAGTGCGGGATCCGTATCTGACTCAGCCCTTAACGGCGCCGGAGGTGACACCCTCGACGATGAAGCGCTGGAGGAACAGGTACATGATGAGGATCGGGAGCATGGCGAGCAGCAGGGCCGCCATGATCAGGCCGATGTCGTTGGAGTAGGTGCCGTAGAAGATCTGCGTGGCGATCGGGATCGTGTACAGCTCACGCTCGCCGAGGACCAGGGACGGCAGGAGGTAGTCGTTCCAGAAGGCCATCGCGTCGATGATCGTGATGGTCGCGATCGTCGGCTTGAGCAGCGGGAACACGATGGTCCAGAAGGTGCGCCACGTCGAGCAGCCATCCATGCCGGCGGCCTCTTCGAGTTCGACCGGAACGTTGGTCTTGATCGCGCCGTGGAACATGAACGCGGCCAGCGAAACGGAGAAGCCGACGTGCATGAGGATCAGCGTGAGGCGGTGGTTCAGGACGCCCAGCAGGCCGCCGTAGACGGAGACCAGCGGGACCATGAGGACCTGGAACGGGATGACCATGGAGGCCACCATCGCGGCAAAGAAGATCGAGCAGGCCTTCCACGAAGGGTTGCGCACGATCACGTACGCGGCCATCGCGGAGACGAGCACGGTGAGCAGCGTGGCGGAGATGGTGATGATCGCGGAGTTACCGAACACCGTCCAGAAGTTCATCTTCTCCATGGCATCCGGGAAGTTGTCCAGCGTGAACCCTCGCTTGCCGATCAGGGCGAGCGGGGCGGTGTTGATGTCCGCCTTCTCCTTGAAGACGTTGATGACCACCAGCAGGAACGGGAAGATGAATGCGATCAGGGCGATGACCAGCACCACCAGCACGATGGCGTGGACGACCTTGGTGCGGGTGCTTTGCTGTGCGGTTTCCATTATGCTGCCACCTCACCCTTCTTGCCAACGTACACCTGCAGCACACCGATGATGGCGCAGATGACGAACAGGATCAGCGCCTCGGCCTGGCCGGTGCCGTAGTTCTTGTAGACGAATGCCTGGTTGTAGACGTGCATTGCGGCGAGCACCGACTGGTTGAACGGCTCGCCCTTGGTGAGGGAGAGGTTCAGATCGTACACCATGAAGCAGCGGGTGGTGCTCAGGAAGATGCACTGCACGAAGGAGGAACGCATGAGCGGGACGATGACGTGCCACATAGCCTGGGTGGAGTTGCAGCCGTCGATCATCGCGGCTTCCTTGAGGCTCTGGTCAACGCTCATGAAGCCTGCCACGTAGATCAGCATCATGTAGCCGGCGTACTGCCAGACCGACACGAGGATGAGGGCGAACATCGCGCCGCTTGGACTACCGAGCAGCGAGTCAGGCTTGGAACCGGTGATCAGGTCGCCGATGGAGACGAACGCGCGGTTGAAAACGAACTTCCAGATGTAGCCGAGGACGATGCCGCCGATCAGGTTCGGGATGAAGAAGCCGGCGCGGAAGAAGTTCTGGCCCTTGATGCCGCTGGTCACCGCGTAGGCGAGCAGGAAGGCGACGATGTTGACGAGCACGACGGAAATGACCGAGTAGACAACGGTCCGCCCCAGTGCGGCCCAGTATGCGGCATCGGTGAACGCCTGCTGATAGTTGCTGAGACCGACGAACGGCTTCTCGGTGGCGACGCCGTCCCAGCTGGTGAAGGTCAGGTAGATGCCATAGATGAACGGCAGCACGACGACGGCGCAGAAGAGGATTCCAGCCGGGCCGGCGAACATCAGGAACTGCCCTAACTTGTATGAAAACTTGCTCTGTTTCATAACAATTCCATTCATGTCCGGTGATTGAGGGCACCGCTACGGTGCGGTGCCCTCAATCTGTGTTGACAGTGGTTATGGGATGTTTCCGGAGGGAAACGGATCAGGCAGTTGCGCCCGAGAGCGTCGCGGTCTTCCAGTAGGTCTGGATGTTCGTGGCGAGGGCGTCGCGGTCCTCCTGATCGGCGAGGTACTTCTGCATCTCGGCGCCGAGGACGGAGTAGTGGTCATCGGGCAGGTGGCTGTAGTTCGGGATCAGGTTGCCATCGTCGGCGTACTGCTTGACGGACTTGCTCAGCGGATCCTTGACCTCGAGGGTGTTGGTCTTGAACGGGGAGACGAGCGAGCAGTCATCAACGATGAACTTCTGGCCTTCCTCGTCGTTGGCGAGCCAGTTCAGGAAGTCCTTGGCAGCTTCGCGCTGGGCGTCGGTGGTCTGGTCGGAAGAATCGATGAACATGAACTTGGAACCGCCGCCGACGAGCTTCTCGTTCGCGCCGTCATCCATGTTCTGCGGAACCGGCATCATGCCCATGTTCTCGGAGTAGTCGTACTGGTTGAGCACGGACCAATCCCAGTTGCCGCCGAACATGAAGGCGATCTCGCCTTCGGCCAGCTTCTGCTCGGTGACCTCGCGCTCTGCGGAGACAGCGGAGGACTTGGCGTAGTTGTTGTCCTTGAGGACATCGAAGGTGTCCATCAGGGAGTTCCACTTCTCGTTGTTCTGCAGATCGGCAGTGCCCTTCAGCAGGGTGTCGACGAAAGCGTCGACGTCGGTCTGCTCCTCATAGACCTGCGGCAGGTAGTGACCAGCCAGGGACCAGTCTTCCTTGAGCACGCCGACCGGGGATTCCATGCCGCCGGCCTTAAGCTCCTTGATGATGGCCTTCAGGTCGTCGGTGGTCTTGACGGTGGAGGGATCGAAGTCCTTGCCGGTGTACTTCTTGATGGCGTCGGCGTTGTAGATCAGGCCGCGGGCCTCGACGGTGGTCGGGAAGCCGTAGACCTTGCCGTCCACGGACAGCGCGTAGTCGGTGTCCTTGACCCAGTCCTCGTCGGACAGGTCGACGGCGTGCTCCTTGGCGAGGGAGTAGATGTCCTTATCGTCCACCATGGAAATGGTGTACGGCTGCTTGGAAGCGTACTTGGTGGCGAGGTGGGCGGCGACGGTGTCGTTGGAGTAGTAGACCTTGAGGTTGACGCCCTTTTCCTTGGAATACTGCTTGGCCATCTCCTCCATCTGGTCCTCGATCTCGACCTTGGAGTTGAAGAGAGTGATAGTGGTCGCATTGCTGTTGGTGCTGCTGCCGCAGGCGCCCAGCATGCTCAGGGACAGGACGGCGGCGGTAGCGGCGGCGCCGAGCTTCATCCACGAATGTGCCATTGTCTTTCCTTTCCTTCCACTGTTCGCGGCAACCTTGCTCGCGAAGGTGTTATTCGGGCAAACAATTCCCCGGAACACCCACTGTGTCTTCCGTTGAACCTTTTCCCCGTCCCCTCGAATCGAACCGGTTCGAGAAGAACTGCGTCTAATATAACGCCGTCGAACCGGTTCGTCAAACCATTGACGCCCCGGCGTGTCGAACCGGTTCGACACGCTGTTCGACACGCCGTTCGATACCGTGTGCTACACGTAAAACCGCATCATTCCAACGAAAATCCAGTGAACGCTCACAACTACAGTCTTGCAACGAAAATCCGTCGTAGCAGCACCACACACATCCGTCGTCACCCCGCCTCGCGCCCGACCATCGCCACCGCGACACGCCGAAACACACATCACACCCCGTCAAACGCACCGCGCCCACCGGACGCGGCTGCCGGACGCGACGCGCTCATCGCACATATCGAACGCGCCAAGTCCGCCGAACCCGTACCGTAGCGCATCACATGCGCCGGACGCATCGGCATCACGCCCGCGCCACGCCATCACGACGCACCTGCCATCGCTTACGTACCATCCGGCAACTACAATGAGCACAGACAGACGTCAAACGATTGACGAGTCGCACGGCAGTCGGACGAACGCATCGGCACGGCCCGAAACGCTCCAACCCAACCGGCACAGCACAATTGCAAAGGAGAGATTGACCCAATGAACACGTTGTACTATCAGTTCCCCGGCACCTGGTTCGGCGACTGCATGCCGTTCGGCAAGGACGACACCTACTTCCTGTTCCACCAGCGCGACAATCGCAATCCCGGGCCGTTCGGCGAACCGTTTGGCTGGGATCTGGCCACCACCAAAGACTTCGTGACCTACGAGGATCACGGCGTGGCCATCCCCCGCGGCGACTACGACGCGCAGGACCAATTCATCTTCGCCGGCTCCGTATTCGAAGGCGAAGGCCGCTACCACATCTTCTACACCGGTTACAACCGCGACTACTCCGCCCAAGGCAAAGCCGCGCAGGTGCTCCTGCACGCGGTCAGCGACGACCTGTACCACTGGGAGAAAACCGGCGATAAGGTCGAACTGCCGCCGCAGCCCGGGTACGATCCGGACGAATGGCGCGACCCATGGATCATCCGCGATGACGAGCACAACCGGTACGTGCTCGTGCTCGGCACGCGCAAAGCCGGCCCCAAGGAGGAACAAACCGGCTGCACCGTCTGGTTCACCTCCACCGACCTCGAACATTGGGAATTCCAAGGCGACTTCTGGACTCCGAACATCTACACCATGCACGAAATGCCCGACCTGTTCCGCATGGGCGACTGGTGGTACCACATCGTCACCGAATACAGCGACAAGAAGAAGATGGTTTACCGCATGTCCCGCAGCCTCGAAGGCCCGTGGACCGCACCCGCCGACGATGCGTTCGACGGCAGCGACTACTACGCGGGGCGCACGTTCGAGCTCAACGGCCACCGCATCCTGTTCGGCTGGGTCGGCACGCGCGAAGACAACGACGACCGCAAGAACTTCGAATGGGCCGGCACGTTCGTGCCACACGAGATCATCCAGCACGAAGACGGATCGCTCGGCGTCAAGACGCCGGACACGCTGTGGGCCGCCTTCGCCGAACGACAGCCGATCGACGACTGCGCGCTGACCGCGGACGGCCGTGAGGAGCGGATCATCGCCACCGTCGACCCGTCCGTCAATCCGTCCAGCAACCCGTCCAATAACGACGGACGCCTGTTCTCGCTCGAAGCGGACGTGACGTTCGCCGCCGGCACGCGCAACTTCGGCATCCGCTTCTATGAGAACGCCACCACCAAGGAGTCCTACCAGTTCCACTTCCCGGTGGCCGAGAACCGCTTCATCTCCGAAAAGAACCCGAACTACATCTGGTTCTCGTTCATGAATATCGGACTGGAGCGCCCGATCGCGCTCAACGCCGGCGAGACGTACCATCTGCGGCTCATCGTCGACGACACCGTCGCCACGTTGTATGTCAACGACGTCGCGCTCAACACGCGCGTCTGCGAGCATCACGGCGACGCGATCGGCTTCTACGTCACCGACGGATCGGCGACGCTGTCCAACATCTCGCTCGCCGTCGGACTGCGCTAGGCAGCGGACCGCGGCAAGTGACGATCCGGTGTGTGGCGGAAACGTGCGTTCCGCCACACACCGCACGTTTCCGCCAAGCCCGAACGCACGGCATCGTCAGCCAGCTCGACCAACTAATGTAATTTCTGCATCAAACTAATGTAATTCCAGCAGAATTACATTAGTTGCCAGGACTCAATTACATTAGTTACCAGGACTCAGGAGTTCTGTCACACGCGTCATTTGACCGATGACGGTGCTCCATCGGAACAGATTTTCCCTTACTTGCGCAAGGTCTGCATCGGGTAGCCGACTCGGCCGGTCTACTGTTGCTCAGCCGCCCCGTCCAGCAGAGCGCGCCTGATTTTATTTGACGAGTAACCCGGCGCAAACGTCTACAAATCGTAAAAACGTTGATTTTCCAACGATTTTTTATTTGACGGTTATTTGACGGTTATTTGACGATTGCCGCGACTTCCGCCTAAAGTGGTCACGAGGAAATACCGCTTCGCCACTCCTTACGAAACAGCAACGCACACAAACGGAGAGACCGTGCCCGAAGACTTCATCCAACTCGTCCGCAATCTCATCGCCCGCCCTACCGAGTCTCAGACGATCGAGTTCAAGGAATCCAACAACGATGCCTTCATGATCGGCAAGGACATCTCAGCCCTCGCCAATGCGGCGGCCATGGAAGGCACGGACTACGCCTACATGCTCTGGGGCGTCGACGATCGCACGCACGACATCATCGGCACCGCATTCAACCCTCTGGCGGAAAAACACAAGGGACAGGAGCTGGAACTCTGGCTCAGGCTCAAGCTGTCCAAGAACACGGAATTCCGGTTCATTCCGCTCGACCTTGACGGCAAAAACCTCGTGATCCTACGCATTTGGCCGGCGACAGGCTATCCCGTATCGTTCGACGGCACCGAATACGTACGATCGGGAACGTCCACGCAGCCGCTGGCAAAGAACTCGCAGAGGGAACGCCGACTGTGGGAAGTCACCAAATCGGAATCGTTCGAAGAGCAAATCGCACTCCCCTGGCTGACCGCCGACGAAGTACTCGCCCAGCTGCAGTGGAAGACGTACTTTACGCAGACCAATACGCCGATGCCCTCCACTCAGGAATCGATCCTGCGCTATCTGGAAACCGATCACCTGGTGAACATGCTGGACAGCGGACAGTACGCCATCACCAATCTGGGCGCATTGCTGTTCGCCGAGGACATGCAGCAATATCCCACGGTCAGCCGCAAGGCTCTTCGCGTGATCAAATACGACGGCATCCGCCGATCGTCGCCGTCCCGTACGCAAACTTATCAGCACGGCTACGCCGACATGGATTCCATCGTCTCATTCCTCCAGCCATGGCTACCGGAAAGCGAAACCATCGGGCGGGCGCTGCGCATCACCCAATTCGCGTATCCGCCCATCGCGGTACGCGAATTGCTCGGCAACATGCTCATCCATCAGGACCTCACCATACGAGGTGCAGGACCGCTGATCGAGATCTTCGACAATCGCGTAGAATTCTCCAATCCGGGCAACTCGCTGATCAGCATCAAGCGTCTCGTCAACGATCCGCCAGCGGCGCGCAACCCCAAGCTCGCCACGCTCGCACGCAGACTGCACATGTGCGAAGAAGCCGGATCCGGCTGGGACAAAATCATCGACGCGTGCGAAACCGCGCAGCTCCCCTCTCCAGAAATACAGCAGTCGGACGGGGACAGTCCGAGCATCATGGTGCGGCTCGTCCAATACCGCCCGTACGCGCAACTCAGCGTCAGTGAACGCATGGATTCGTGCTACTGGCACGCATGCATACAGTTTGCGGACGGGGCTAGCCTCACCAATGCGTCCCTGCGCGCGCGATTCGGACTCGACGACTCGTATTCTTCCCAGATCTCGAGGCTGATTCGCGAAGCCGTGAACGCCGAGTTGATCAAACCGGTCGATCCCAACGCGCCGCGCAAGAAAATGGAGTACGTGCCGGCATGGGTCTGATATCCACAGTTCCGCACGGTGCCGGCACCGGCACCAGCGGACCGTCGCACTGCACAGAACGGGAGTTTATTTGACGATTTTATTTGACGAGTAACCCGGCAAAAATGCCTCCGAACCGCAAAAACGTTGATTTTCCAACGATTTTTTATTTGACGGTTATTTGACGGTTATTTGACACTCACCGCGGCAGGACGGCCGCTCCGCCGCGCGCGACCGAGCGCGGCGCACGGCCCCGGCACGCAGTACCATTGCCAGTAGTTACCAATTGGGAACCACGGACACCACCATCCGGTCAACACAGATTAAAGGAGATCATCATGCGCCACGAATGGCTCAAGGACGCCGTGTTTTACGAGGTCTATCCGCAGTCGTTCCAGGACTCGAACGCGGACGGCATCGGCGACTTCGCCGGCATCGTCAGCAGACTCGACCATATCGCGAACCTCGGCTGCAACGCGATCTGGATCAACCCGTGCTTCGACTCGTCGTTCTACGACGCCGGTTACGACGTGCGCGACTACTACAAGACGGCCGCACGCTACGGCAGCAACGCGGACCTGCGCAACCTGTTCGACGAAGCGCACCGCCGCGGCATCCGCGTGCTGCTCGACCTCGTGCCCGGGCACACGGCCGTCGACAACCCGTGGTTCGCTGAATCATGCAAGGACGAGCGCAACGCGTGGACCGACCGGTACATCTGGCGGCCGATGACCCAGTCCCCCGACCTCAACTCGCCGTATCAGTCGATCCGCGGCTTCATGGGCGGCATCGCGGAACGCCCCGACGCGGCCGCTGTCAACTGCTTCTCCACACAGGTGTGCCTCAACTACGGCTTCGGCACCGTGACCGAAGACTGGCAGTTCGCCGCCGACTCGCCCGAGGCGGAAGGCGGCCGGCTGCTGCTCGAGGACATCATGGACTTCTGGCTCGGCCTCGGCTGCGACGGATTCCGCGTGGACATGGCCGCCAGCCTCGTCAAGGAGGACACCCCCGACCACCAATGGACGTCGCTGCTGTGGAGGCGCATACGTGAGCATCTTGACCGGACGCACCCGGACGCGGTGCTCGTCTCCGAATGGGGTAACCCGCAGGAGGCGCTGCACGCCGGATTCGACATGGACTTCCTGCTGCACTTCGGCCCCTCGCACTATCTCGACCTGTTCCGCGAGAATCCTTGGTTTTCCGCGGCTGCGGCAGCTGCCGGCACTGGTAACGTGCGCGAGTTCGTCGACGCGTACCGCGCGATGGCTGACGGTACGGCCGGCAAGGGATACATCTGCATCCCGTCCGGCAACCATGACATGGTTCGCATGCGCGACACCCTCACGCCCGACGAGATGAAGCTCGCGTTCGCGTTCCTGATGACGATGCCCGGCTGCCCGTTCGTGTACTACGGCGACGAGATCGGCATGGCGTACGTGCACGGCCTGCGTTCGAAGGAGGGTGGATACGAGCGCACTGGCGCGCGCACGCCGATGCAGTGGGACGATTCGACCAACGCCGGATTCTCCGCCGCCCGCCGCGGCGACCTGTACCTGCCGCTCGACGACGGCACCGATCACGCCGATCTCGCCGACACCGGCGAGCGCATCGCCGCGCGGCTGCGGGACGGCGATACGAGTGCCGTTTCGACCGAGAACGCTGGTTCGTCCGAGAACGCCGGCTCGGTCGCAACCGCGGGCGGAACCAGCGCGACCGCAGCCACGTCCAACGCCACGTCCGACGCCGTCGCAGCTGCCGCAACGCGAGTCGGCACCGCTGCCGCGCGCCCGAACGTGGCCGCGCAGACCGGCGATCCGTCGTCGCTGCTGGAAACCGTGCGATCGCTGATCGCGCTGCGTCACGCGCACCCCGCGCTGCAGGCCGACAGCGACGTGCGATTCCTGTACGTCGAAGACCACGCCTATCCGCTCGTCTACGAGCGCACGGCGCAGGCTGCGGGCTGCGCAGCTGGCACCGCAGCCGCCGACAATCCGGACGGTGCCGCAGACGCCGACACCATCACAGCAGCCGCCGGCGAGCGCATCGTCGTCGCGATCAACCCGTCCGGCACGGACGCGACCTGCCCGCTGGAATCGGCCCCGGGCGCGGTTCTGCACGTCGTGAGCCACTCCCCCGCCAACGCGGCCTCCGCCACGTGGACCAACGGCACCCTCACCGTCCCCGCCGGCTCCGCCACGATTTTCGTGGCCTGATGTAACGCGTCCCGCATCGTCAACGCACGTTATCGGAATCGGCCTGCGGCCGATACTGTGCTGTTGGCGGCGCGTTCGCGCCGCGTCTCTCCCTCAGTCTCGCTGCGCTCGACAGCTCCCTCATCAGAGGGAGCTCCTGTGACTCCCATGCTATCGCGGGAATGTGGTGCGGCGGCTGTACAGCCACCGTCGGCAATACTGCATCGACCGTAGGCCGATTCCGTAACGACGCAGCAGCCTCATAACGCATTCCGCAAATACAGGTTCCCTCAGTCGCGCCGGATGGGGCGGTATTTGGCGTCGACTTCGCCGTCGAGACGCTGGAAGACGGGGTTGTAGAGCCAGGCGCAGCAGTATTCGGGCAAGGTGATGCCGAGAATGATGATGAACGGGATCACGTACACGAACCACTGCATGTAGGCGAGCGCGAACACGACCAGGATCACGATCTCGCACAACGTGCGCGGGAAACAGCCGACGGCGAGCGACGCGGCGTTCTTCGCATGACCGCCGACCGTATTCTCGTAGCGCGACAGCATCGGGAAATACCATTGCGCGAACCCGACGAGCAGCACGCCGACGAGCGCAAGAAACGCGAACATCATGCGGCGCTGTCCGGACGGCATCTGCAGCGTGACGAACACGTCGACCGTCATCACGACGATCGCGAGCAGCAGCACCGCCCACACGGCCGTCGCCTGCTTGAAATTCCGTTTGAACGACGCGAAGAACTGGCGGGAAATGTACGTTTCCTCATGGCGGATCATGCGCCACAACACGGTGTGCATGGCGGTGAGCGACGCGCCCGCGGTCACGATCGGCAGGCAGCACAGCAGCGTGAGCAGGTTGAGCTGGATCAGGTCGAACACCACGCCCATGAAGCGGAAGAACATGTTGTCCTGGTCGAACACTTTGGTCATGGTTGATTGATTCGACTGGCCCGATCGGCCGTTGCGAGATTCATCAGACATACGTCAATCCTAGCCTTCACTTGTGCATGTGCCGTCCGGGCACACCGATTGGATGCCGTACTTGTATTAAGGCAATGGGTGCAACTACCCCTCAGTCGGCTTCGCCGACAGCTCCCCTGGCAAGGGGAGCCAAGACTAAAAGAACGGAAAACGGCCGGGATGACCAGCGCCGGAGCGCTCTCGTCAGGTCATCCCGGCCACGTTGCGATCGGTGCGAGCAGGCGCGCCGGACCGGTCGACGATCCGCAATCCGCTCGGGACGAGGCGAGCTGCGAATCGCCGCCGTTACGGGGACCGTCAGGCCGCGACCGGCGGGTTCGCGATCAGATCGTCGGTTTCGTGCTCGCCGGCGGCGTCCGTCCAGCGCAGCGTGACGATCGACGCGTCGACGTCCGCGCCGACGCCGCCGCGAGCCGGCTCGAACACGAGCTCGGCGCGCGACGCGACCGCGCCGTCGTCGCCGGTCAGCGTCCACGTCATCGTCAGCGCACGATCACCGTCGGCCGCGTACGTGAACTCGCCGTCGAACGCGGGCAGTTCGTTGCGGAAACGGCACAGCGCGTTGAGCGACTGCACGACCGGACGTTTGAGCTGCTCGTCGACCTCGGCGGTCGAATAATAGTGGCGATTGATGTCGCGGCCCACGTTCGTGCGGTGCAGCAGGTCCATGTCGTTCGCGCCGGCGAGCGCACCAACGTAGTACACCTGCGGCACGCCGGGCAGGAAGAACTGGACGGCGCGCGTGGCGATGTAGTGCTGGTCGTTGCGGCCGAGCGCGGAGTAGTACGTGCTGTTGACCTGATAGAGGTCGAGGTTGGATGCGGCCGCGCCGGTCGCTGCCTGCGATTCGCCGTGCGTGTTCTGGTGGATCGTGTTGACGAGATTGTCGACGTCGTCGTCGGGCACGAGTCCCTTGAGCGAACGGTCGAGCTGGTCGGAGCCGATGTCGATCACGCCGATGCCGTCGTGCGTGTCGAGCACGGTGACGGCGTTGTTCGGACGCACGTCGACCCAGTGGGCGAGCGCATCGGTGCGGCCGGTGAAGATCGAATGCAGGAGCAGCGGCGGCAGGGCGAAGTCGTACACGCGGTCGACCTTGTGAGCGATTTCGACCTGCTTCTTGTAGTACGAGTGGACTTCAATGAGCGTTTCGAGGCCGCGGCTCTCGCCTTCCTGCTTGATGCGTTCGATGAGCTGGAAGGACTTCGGGGTCATGAAACAGCTGGAATGGTTATCCTTGGCACCGTAGCCGACCGCGTCGAGTCGGATGGACTTGACGTGGCTCTCGGACAGGTGGTCGAGGATGGACAGCAGGTAGTCCCAGCCTTCTTTGGAATCGGTGTCGATGTCGACCTGCTGCGGCGTGAACGTGGTCCACACGAGGCGCGTCTTGCCGGCCCACGTGTAGTGGGTGAACGGCAGGCCCGGGCGCGGACGGTAGATGCCGGCAAGCTGTTCTTCGGTGGCACCGTCGGGGAACACGGTGCTCATGGTGAGGAACATGCGGTAGTACGGGCTGTTTTCGCCGTTCTTCATGACGTCTTGGAACTGCTTGGATTCCCAGCTCATGTGGTTGACGATCGTGTCGACCATGATGTCGTGGGTCTTGGCGAGTTCGGCGATGTCATCCCAGTCGCCAAGGCGCGGGTCGACTTGCGTGTGGTCGATCGGGTCGAAGCCGGCGTCGGCGCCGTCGAACGGGGTGAAGAATGGCAGGATGTGCACGCCTTCGTACACTCCCTGGAAACGGGTGCGCAGAATGTCGGTGAGCGACTTGATGGTGCCGTCGCCAAGGCGATCGGCGTAGGTGATGAGTTGGACCTTGTTCTTCATGGGACCTCCTTCTATTGACTGGTCTCAGTGCCGTTCCTTGGTCTCCCCCAAACGGCCAGTCCATTGTATCGAACCGGTTCGAGAGTGTCAAAAGTCCCTGCGTTCCGCATTGCAGGGTGCATTGCGCGCGTATTGCGTTCAGCCCCGAATCGATCCTCATGATTCGCGCGGCAAAACGGACAGACCATCACCGCCTTGCCCCGCGAGGAGTCCTCTCAGCGAGGCAAGGTGACGAAGATCTATCCGATTTGCCATGCCAAGCATCCCCAGCGCGGCAACATGAGCAGCCCTTCGCCAAACTGCTACGCTGGAAGACCCCTCCGCGAAGCAAAACAACGAAGGCCTATCCGATTCACCACGCTCAGAATGCTTAGCGTGGCAAATCGGATAGACCTTCGTGGAAATACCTCGCTGGAGACCGCGTCAGCGTGGCACATCGGAGAGAATCCATCCGACATACCACGCGGCAGGCCGTCAACGATGCGCCCGCGGGAACGGAGGACCGTGCGAATGGAACGGTCAGCGGCTGCGGCGGCGCATGAGGATGATGATCGCGACCGACACAAGCGCGGTAGCGACGACGGCCGGCAGGATGATGGCGGCGCCGGTGTTGCCGATCGGCGGCTTGTTGGTGGTCGTCGTGCTCGTCGGCGGAGTGTTGGTCGGCGGCGTATTGGTCGGAGGCGTCGTCGGCGGAGTGGTCGGCGGGGTTTCGGGCGGCGTGCTCGGCGGCGTGTACGTGTTCGTGATCGTCAGCACGTCGTTCTCGCGATCGATCAGCACCGTGTAGTCGTCCGGCACGGCCTTCTCGACGACCTGCCAATCGTAACCGGCCGGCAGCTCGGTCCATTCGTGCGCCCAGCCGTTCTCCTCGTTCAGTTCGGCCTCGGCGTACACCTTGCCGTCCTGCAGCAGCTGCACGACGATCTTCGACGGACGCACCTTGTCGGAATCGTTCTTCCAGACCTTGACGACCTTCTTCTTCACGGTTTCGGTCGGCGGGGTCGGCGTGGTTGAGCATTCGGTCTTCGCGTACATGGTGACGTCCATCGTCTGCGATGCACCGCCGTCGTTGCTGTTGACGGCAGCGGGCAGCGAGATCAGCGAAGCCGCGGCGCGGCAGGTGAGCGTACCGTCGTCGTACTTGCCAAACACGATCAGGTACAGGCCCTTAGCGAGACCGGAGAATGACGCCGTTCCAGCCACCCCCGTGACGCCGGTGGGATCCGCGGCAATGTTCTGCTGATCGATGTACACGGACAGCGTCTCCGCAAGCTTGCGATACGTGTCGGCGGAAGCGTTGAACACGTTCCAGTCGACCGCAGCATCCTTGAAATCGGCGGTAGGCGCGAACGCTTTCTCTCCCCAGTCGGCAACGTGATACACGTTCACGTCGACGCCGGCGACCGGCGTATCGCCGTTCTTGTACACGGTCGTAATCGAGCCGGTTTCGGACAGTTCATCGGCGGCCGCGGTCAACGGCATCATCGTCAGCAGGCAGCTGCCGAACGCCAGTGCCAGCGAGCAGATCATGGCGACGATGCCGGTCATGCAGCGCGCGTCAAGCTCCATGCACTGCGTCTGACGCTGCATTTGCCGGCCCGAGCGTCGGTCATAGTAGTCTTCATCGTTCCCTTGCTTCACTCTTTCGCATTCGCCCCGCGCGCAGGGGGCGTCTCTGCTCCAACGCCCCCAGTCTACGCCGCACCCCCTATGTTCTGCGGGGTTTGGCGCAAGTTGCCGCGCGAACAAGCGCACGCGACGCGAACGCGCTCACATCTGCCGCGCGTTGTCGATGAGCGCGGCCTTGAGGTCGGACTCGATCTGCCGCATCTTGACCTGCGCGGCCTCGCGGTTCGCCTTGCCTTCCTTCTGGATCTGCACGGTTTCGCGCAGCGTGGCGATGAGCTCGGAGTTGATCTTCTCCAACGTGTCGATCTCGATCACCGACCGCTGGTTCGCCTTCTCGGCGTCCACGGCCCCGCGGTGCAGCGCCTCGGCGTTGCGCGAGAGCAGCTTGTTGGTCACGTCGTCGGCCTTGTTCTGCAGGTCGAGCGCGGCCCGCTGGTTCGACAGGCCGAGAGCGATCACCATCTGCGACTTCCACACGGGGATCGTGGTGGAGATGGTCGTGTCGATCTTGTCGACGATGGTCTGATCGGCGTTCTGGATGATCTTGATCTGCGGCGCGGTCTGCAGCGTGACGACGCTCACGCGGTCGAGGTCGTCGAGCCGCTTGGCGAACCGGTCGAGCTTCGACTTGAAGTCTTTGAGCACCTGCGCCTGCATCGCGTCGCCGCTCTTGGCCGCCTCGGCCTCCAGCGCGGGCAGCTGGTTCGCGTTGAAGTCGGCGAGCGCCTTCTTGCCGGCGAGCACGGTGAGCTTGAGTTCGCGGTACTGCTGCGCGTTCTGCTCGTACATGGTGTTGTACATGGAGATGTCGGCGACGAGCTTGGCCTGCGCCTTTTCGAGTTTGGTGATGATCTCGTCGATCTGCGCGTCGACTTTCTGGTAGCGGCGGCGCAATTTGTCGATGGACACGGCGACCTGGCCGAGGATCGGAATCTTGCGGAAGCCGCCGAGTTCGGCCTCGTCGATGGTGGTGAGCATGGTCGCGAGCAGGTCGCCGGCCTCGCCAGTGTCCTTGGAGCGCGTTTCGGAGAGGATTTCGTCGGCGAACGTGGAGGTGGCGCGCTGCACGTCCTTGCCGTACGACGATTCGATGCCATCGCGCGTAAAGTCGATGTTGCCGGCGAGCTGGGCGATCTGCTGCTGGTCCGCGGGCGGCAGTTTGGCGATCTGCTGGTCGGGCGTGAGCGCGGCTTCGGCCTTGGCCTGGTCGGCGGTCGGCACGAGCGAGCCGTTCGGATCGGCGAGCGTGGTTGCGACGGACGCGGACGATGCGGTTGCGCTGTTACCGCCGGCCAGGTCGGCGAGCGTGATCTGCTTGGTCATGGTTAGTTTCCTTTCTTTCGTTGCCTTTTCGTTGCCCGGTTGCCGGTTCCCCCAGTTACCCCCGGGTCGAGTCGAGCAGTTTGATGATGGCCTGCATGGCCGTGTTGTTGGGCAGTTCAGTCACGGCGGTCACCTGTTCGAGCGTGCCGGGCACGTTGAACCGCTTGATGGAGTCGGTGCCGGCGAAGTTGGCGGCGCGGAAGCCGTGGCGCTCCCAGGCGAGCTTCTGCACGTCCTTGGATTTGAGGAGTTTCAGCAGCTGCTGTCCCTTGTCGTCGAGCGCGATGAACGTGTGGGTGCTCCACACGGTCGGCGTGGGGTACATCATCACCACGTCGTCCTTAACCTGCTTGAACGCGTCCGGCTGGTTCACCGCGAGGTCGAGCAGCTGCGATTCGTAGCCGATCATCATGGGTTTGGAACCGACGCCGAGCGTGAGGAATTGGTTGAAGCTGTCTTCAGAACTGGTTTCCATCCAGCCGGATTTTGCGAAGATCGCGCGGATCTTGTCGGTGTCGCGCGACACCGAGTCGACGGTGGCCGGCTGGCCGCCGTTGAGCACGGTCGCGACGAGCGCCGCGTATTCGTTGCCGGAGTTCGATTTGACCGGGTCGGTCGAGTCGATGCGGAACTGTCCGTAGCCGTTTTTGTAACCGACGTCGGCCCACGTTTTGTTGTTGACCATCGCGTCGACGGCCTTGGCCATGTCCATGTGATACGCGCCGCCGTCCTTGCTGACGATGCCGCTGCCAGTGAGCGCGTCGGCGACGGCCTTGTGCGTGTAGATCACGATCGGCGAGTTGAACACGATGTCCGAGTTCGACGTGTCCACGCCTTGCGCCTTGCCGTATTCGACGGCGGCGCGCGACGACGGGAACAGATAGTCCATGCCCTTGCGGTCGGCGTCCATCATGGCGAGCGATCCGGCCTTGCGATAGTTGACTTTGAGCCCGGACTGTTCCGCCAGCGCGGCGAACTTGTCGTCGTCGAACAGGCCGATTTTCTCGCCGCCGAGATAGCCGTTGACCTGCTGGATTTCGACCGGCTTGGGCTGGGCCTGACGCCAGACGAGCGTGCCGCCGATGATGGCGACGACCGCGAGCAGCGCGATCAGTCCGATGATTTTCGCTTTGGTCGGTTTCATGGCTTCCTCTTCCCCGTTTCTGCGTCCGCCCCCGTGCCGCCGTCATGCTCGTCCGGCGTCGCATAGCCGTCCATGCTTGCGAGTCGTTGGATCGCTTCGGAATCGGCGGCGATGCCGAGCGTTTTGGACGACACCGCGCGCGACAGTTCGCCCGCAGCCGTGCGTTCGAGCACCTGCAGCGCCTCGACGGTCTCCCGCTGCGCGACTGCCAGCTGGTCGCGCGCGCCGGACTGTTCGACGTCAACGTACGATTTGAGCAGTTTGGCGGTCTGGTCGCCGTACACGTTCGTGTAGTGCCGCAGCGTCGCGTACGCGCCCGTGTCGGTGCTCACATAGCGCGTCAGATCGCGGGTCGCGGCGATGAAATCGTCGGCTTCGGAACGCACCTGCGGGTCACGCACCTGCCGCGCGAGCATGCCGATGCGGTTGAGCATCGTGTTCGCGTCGTCGATCGCGGCCGCGGCTTTCTGCCCGTTCGGCAGCGCAGACACGACGACCTTGCCGAGCCGGCGTTCCGGCTGCAGCAGCGTCGATCCGGCGACGTAGCCGAGCACAGCGCACACCGTGCCCAATCCGAGTCCGATCAGCCCGCCGCCGGCCAGCCAGAACGCAAGGCCGGCCAAACCGAGCCCGATCACGAATCCCGCAATCACGCCGATCATCAGTTGAATCCCTTGACTTGACGGAACACGGCCGCAAGGTCGCCGCTGCGGCCGTCGAACACCTTCGCGTTGCTCAGTTTGGCGAGTTCGTTGAGCTGGGCCGGATCGGCGTCGCCGAACATGATCGAGAAGATCGGCAGATCGCGGCCGGACGAATGGTAGCGGCTTTCGAACGACGACTTGTCGAACGTTTCGGACTGGCCGTCGGTCATGAGCACGATCGCGGTCGTGTAGTCGTCGAGATTGCTCGGCAGCACGCTGAGCGCCGAGCTCAGGCCGTCGTAGATGTTCGTGCCGCCGGTCGCGGCGCGGTCCTGGGCCTGCTTGAGCAGGTCGCCGGTGTCGGTGCCGTGCGCGGTGACGGGCGTTTCGGCGGCTGACGAGAACGGAATGAGCACGTTGACGTCCTCACTCGACGGTTCGATGTGGTAGCGGGCAGATTTGGTCGGATCGAGCGCCGAGGTGAGGCCGTTGACGACACCGTCCTTGCCGTCGCCGCTCATGGAACCGGAGTAGTCGACGACCCAGATCGTGTAGCTGGGCTTGCGCAGTTTCGTCTGGTACACGGTGAGCGCCTGGTCGATCACGCTGGCGGCGGGCAATGCGATGGTTTTCAGCGTGTCCGCACTGGTATCGATGCCCCATTCGGCGCGGAACGACTGCTTGACCGCGTTATCGCTGCCGTACGCGAGCGTGCCGCCGAGACCGGTGCGGCGGCCGGCGCGTTCGAACAGCAGCTTGGAATCCTTGGATGACAACGCTTTCTGGAATTTCGCGAACGCATCGTCGAGGTTCTGCCCGCGATCGACGTAGCCGAGCGGCGAGTCGGACACGGCGATGCCGTCGGCCGGATAGATCGCGACAAGCGGATCATGGCCGGCCTTCTCCAGCTGCTTGTCGGCCTGGATCACCAGCGACTCGTAGTTGACCATCGAATCGAAGCGGTCGGGATTGGCGACGACCATGTCCTTGAGCCAGTCGGACGAGCCGGACGAACGGTCCACGCCCTTGAGCAGCGCGGCGACCTGGCCCGTGAGCTTCGCGTCGTTGAGGTCGGCGGCGGTGAGCGGTTCGTCGCGGCCGGTGAGCGCGGTCATGAACGCGAGGTACGCGGACGCGCCGGAATTCGACTGCGTGGCCGACGTCATCGAGAACTTGAGTTTGCCGGACGACACGGCGGCGAGGATGTCGGCGGTTTTGACCGGCTTCGTTTTGCCGCTCGCGTCCGCCCAGCCGAGCTGTTCGGCCTTGGATTTGGCGATGCCGAACACAATCGGCGTGGTGGACGTGCTGGCCGCGTCCTTGACGATGTGCTTGGTGTCGCCCATCGAAATCCACATGGACGAGGCCGGCCAAACCGCGTCGTATTTGTCGCCACCATTCTTGAGCGCGGACATGATATCGAGCGAACCCATGTAGTTCATGGTCACGGCCACGCCCGAATCGTCGACGGCCTGCTGGATAGCGTCGGCGACTTCCTTGTTCTCCGAGCCGGACGCGATGTTCAGCGTGGCTTCGGCTTTGCCCTTGGACGGCTCGAACGTCTGCACCTTGTCGGAATCGGCGCCGTTCGCACCGTTGCCGTTGAACGAGACCGAGCAGGCGGCCAGCATGCCAAGCGAAGCCACGGTGACGACCGCCGCCGCAAACGCGCGGCGCACCGCCGTCATCACGCCGGGCGCGCGGCGGGCATCGCAACGCCGCTCGCGGCCCTTCCCGCGACCCCCATCATTCACTACGTTGTCCTGCGAGCCCTCGCATATTCCACTCATAACACCATTGTGGAATACCGGTTCATCCCCGCAACCGCCAACACCTGAACGCATGGTGAACAATCCATTACGTTTCGTCGCCAACAACGTCGCCGCATCCCAAAACTATCCACAAAAATTGTGGATAGACACTCCGAATGTGGATAACTCGGACCATTCGACCACATCCCCCGGTACGGCTTGCCTGCAAACCATGCACATGCCTACGCTTTGGCACATCGCGCGCAAGCCATCGACGAAGGAGCCGGAATGACCGATCATCGCGACGCATATAGCCATACGACCATACAAACGACAACCAAGGTTGCGACATGAGCTATGATAATGAACAGCCGATCATCCTCAACAGTGCGCGTAAACCGCATTCCTCCAAGGGAATCATCATTCCGCCCGTGCCGGATGACGTGATTCTGCACGCATATGCGCACGGCGAAGATGTCGGGGTGAATGCACGCCGCGATCCGCCGACCTACATGGTGGTCGGCCCGGATCCGCAAGGCAACCGGTTATACGAAATCGGTTACTTCGAAGCTCCTTACGGAGCCGACACCGGCAGGATCATGATCTGCCACGCTATGCCGGCACGGCACAGCTACCAAGTACGGTATTGGAACGCGATTCGGAGGTGACCAATGGCAGTAGCGCAAACCGACAGGCAGGACGGCGCATCGCCATTCGACCGGGCGTACTATGAACGGCTCGGCGAACGGATCGGCGAGGAGATGGAATCGCAGGACTACCCCGAACCGGTGGATGTATCCGACGATCCCAATCCCGGTGCCAGGCTCAAGCGGCTCGTCTACCAGAAGCAGGTCTTCGAGCAGGAAAATAAACGCCAGACGCGCATCATCGTGGATGAGCTGCGCCGACGCGGCGAATCGTGGAACGCCATCGGCAAACTCATGAACATCAGCGGCGAGGCGGTGCGCAAGCAGTACAGCCCTGACATGCGCGCCCAGTAACCATTTCCGGCTCGTTCACACCGCAGCGCACAGTCGCGCATAGCAACACCAGCATCGCGCGATAGCGCGATTCCGTTCGGTCAGCGCACGAGGAAGACCATGGCGAGGATCATGGCGAAGCCGGCGAAATCGGCGGGGGAGAAGACCTCGCCGGTCCATGCCACGGACGTGACGGTCGCGGCGACCGGCTCGCTCGTGCCGAGCATCGTCGCGCGCATCGACCCGACGCGCATCATGCCGGCCAGGTACAGGCCGAACGCGCCGAACGTGCCGATGACCACCGTGTACGCCATGAGCAGCAGGCCGAACCAGTCGAGCTGCGGCGCGGTGACCCACGGCCGCACGATCGGCAGCAGCACGATGCCGGAAATCACGAACATGATCCCGTTCACCGTCATGTTGCCCCACCGCGCGATCAGCTTGATCGGCATGATCGCCATCGCGGCGGTCGCGAACGCGTTCACGAGCCCCCAGAACAGGCCGATCGGCGGCAGTTTCAACGTCGACAGGTCGCCGCCGGTCGCCAGCAGCACGACTCCGGCGAACGCGAGCGCGACGCCGACGCCCTCGCGCATGTTCGGCAGCCGACGGCCGCGCAGGCACACGTACGCCAGCACGAACAGCAGGTTCAATGATTGCAGCACGGTCGCCGTGCCCGCGTTCGTCGCGTTGATCGAACACAGATAGGCGACCTGCACGAGCAGCACGCACACAAGCGCACTTGCGATGAGCTGCGGGTACGACCGGCGTTCGCGCAGCGCGCCGACGAGCAGCGGACGCTGTTTCGGTGAGACGGCCGCGAAGGCGATGAACATGGCGCCGGCGAGCAGTTCGCGCACGCATGCGATCCACAGCGGGTCGGCGTGGTACGTGCCCATGAGCATTTTGGAAATGGTCGCGTTCGTGCCCCACATGATGCCGCCGACGAGCACGAGCGCCGCGCCGACGAGCAGGTCTTTCGGCGTACGTTCGAAAGTCGGGGACGGTTTGGCCGCGCCGGTTCCGCCGGTCTTGCCGGACTGGCCCGCACGACGATCGGCACGGCGGTCGGCGCCATCGGCGAGATCGGCATCGCGGATATTGCGTTTTTGCATGTCAGGCATATCAGTCACGTTAGTCGCTCGGTCGCCGTCGCACTCAGTCGACGAACACGTATTCGCTCAGGCGGCGCATGGCCTCCTGCACGCGGCTGAGCGGCAGCGCGAGGTTCATGCGGATCGTGTTCGGGACTTTGAACATCGTGCCGTCCTGCCAGGCGACGCCCACATCCCAGCCGCGCTTTTCCAGTGCGGACAGCGTCACGCCGTGGCGTGCGCACCACTGCGAGCAGTCGAGGAACAGCATGTACGTGCCCTGCGGCTTGGCGAGCGTCACGCCGTCGAAGTGCGACGTGATGTAATCGTATGCATAGTCAACGTTCGCAGTGATCGTCTCGCGCAGTTCGTCGCACCAGACGCGGCCCTCCGGCTTGTACGCGCCGATGAGCGCGTGCATCGACAGCACGTTCATGTCGTTGTAGTGCGGCTTGGTGCCCTTGGCGACGATGCGGTCGCGCAGATACTTGCTGTAGATGATGTGGTAGCTGCCAACGAGTCCGGCGAGGTTGAACGTCTTGCTCGGCGCGTAGAACGCGGCCGTGCGGTTGCGCGCGTCGTCGCTGACCGACTGCGTGGGGATGTGCTTGTGGCCGGCGAGGATGATGTCGGACCAGATTTCGTCGGAGATCACGACGCAATCGTTCGCTTGGTACACCTCCATCGCGTGTTCGATCTCCCAACGTTCCCATACGCGGCCGGTCGGGTTGTGCGGGCTGCAGAACACGGCGACGTGTATGTTGTTCGCTTTGATGCGCCGGTCCATGTCGTCGAAGTCCATGCGCCACACGCCGTCGGCGTCGCGTTTGAGCGGGCTGTGGACGATGCGGTAGCCGTTGTTTTCGATGCAGTGCGTGAAGCCGATGTAGGTCGGGCTGTGCAGCAGCACCGCGTCGCCGGGTGCGGCGAACGACGTGAGCGTGGAGATGACGCCGCCCAGTACGCCGTTTTCGTAGCCGATGTGCTCCTTGGCGAGTCCGGTCACGCCGTTGCGGTCGCGCTGCCAGTCGATGATCGCGTCGTAGTATTCGTCGGTCGGCGTGAAATAGCCGAACGCGGGGTGCTTCGCGCGTTCGATGATCGCTTCGGTGATGGTCGGCACGGTCGGAAAGTTCATGTCGGCGACCCACATCGGGATCACGTCGAAGCCGGGCTTGGGCGGTTCCGGCGCGAAACCCGGGTCCTGGCCGAGACCGTCGACCGCGATGGCGTCCTTGCCGTGGCGGTCCATGATCGTGGTGAAGTCGTAGGTCGTCATGCTCGTCCTTTCGTCGCTCTGCCCTGTTCGCCGCTCGCCGCGCATTGCGCGCGCTGCGCGTCGTACGGCCGGCCCGATCCTGCATTGAATCGAGCGCAAAACGATAGGTAGCTTAGTAACCTGCGCGCTGCGCCACGCCGTCACCGGCCGGCACCACCGCGCAGCTCAGTCGGCGACGGCGATTTCGGACGAACCGTAGAAGTCGAGGATCTGCTTGAGATACGGGGCGATCGTGCCGTTCGGCATGCTGAAGATCTCGTGCAGCGAATCGGGGAACCGCACGAGCTGAATGTTGCCGCCGCCTTCCCTGACGCGTTCGACGAACCGGTTCTGCGGCTCGTTGAGTACCCACACGTCGCGCCCGGCCTGAAACAGCAGGATCGGCGTTTCGATGTTCGCGCAGGCGCTCGGCCGCAGCACGGCGTGCGACAGGCGCAGCGCCTGACGAACCCATTCGAACGCGGCCGCGTTGGTCTGGTAATGCGCGTCGTCGCAGCGGCACCGGTGGAACCAGCGCACGCGCGCGTCGGACGCGCCGGGATGATCCTCCGGCTTGAACGTCGGCTCGAACGGCCCCTGGCCGAACACGGCGTGACGGCCGAGGCCCACGCCGCACATCACTTCGGCGAGCGCGCGGGCCAGCCAGTTCGGTATGCCGGTGGCGGGCGCGATCATCGGGCAGGAGAGCACGGCCTTGTCGAAGAGGGTGGGATGCTGTTCGAGCACGGCCGCACCGATGCCGCCGCCCATCGAATGGCAGAACAGGTTGAGCGGCTGCCCGTCGGCGTACTGCTTGCCGATCGTGTCCGCGAATTTCGCGAGATCGGCCACGTAGCGATGCCAGTCGTCGATCCACACGAGCCAGTTCTGGTCGACGTCGCGCGCGGAGTAGCCGTGGCCGCGATGCTCCATCATGCACACCGAATAGCCGGACAGCAGGAAGTACCAGATGAGTTCAGCGTATTTGCGCGTGAATTCGGTGAATCCGTGCGAGATCACGATCGCGCCGCGGAAGATGCCGGTCGCGCCGTCCTCGCGCAGCGCGTCGAATTTGGCCGAGTCGTAGCACACATAGTGCAGCTTGCCGGCGTGGGCGGCCAGTTCGTCGTTGCCAGTGCCGTTGCCGACGCCGGACGCGTCACGCTCGCAGGACGCACCGGCCGATCCGGGAGCAGGCAGCGACGGCAATCCGTCCACCTCGGCCGGTTCCATCCACCCTTCGACGCGGCATTGCGCGAGGGCCGGCAGGATCGTGCGTTCCATAGTCGACGCGTAGTCGGCTTCGTCGATCAGTTTCACGTTCATGCCACCATGCTACCCAACGATCAGACGCCCGAAATTGGGCAACATGCGTTCCAACCGGCGGTTTTTGCGTCTACTGTTCGCCGCCGCGCTCGCGGAGCCACGCAAGGATGAGGTCGAGTCGGCCGTTCGACTTGGTTTTGTCGATGGCGCGGCGGAACAGCGTGTCGACGGTGCCTTTTGATTTGCCGAGCGTTGCGGCGATGCGCTGGGAGGATTCGCCGTGCGCCGCCATGTCGACCACTTGGCTTTCCGCGGGGGTCAGCAGCGCCAGGCCGGATGGTTTGGCGAGCTTGACCCGCGCGTGGGCGGCTGCGGCGGTTTCGAACGGCACGTCGACCTCGGTGTTGGCGTAGTGGCCGATATTCGGGTCGAGAATGTCGGTGATGGCCCGCGCAATGTCCTGCATGCTGGCGTGCTTGGCGATGATGCCCTGCGCGCCGGCGTCCGCGATGCGTTCGGCGTAGTAGGAGAGCGAGAACGACGTGATGGCGAGGACTGCCGGCTTGCTGCCGGAGATGCGGATTTGGCGGCAGACGGTTGGCCCTTGGATTCCGGCCAGCGACATGTCGAGCAGGAGCAAGTCGGGGCATGTTGCGGGGTTTTGTGTGCGGGCGACGGCGAGGGTCCCGTTTTCCTCGGTCCAGATGACGGGGCATTGGGGGAGTGCTTTGCGCAGTTCCGATCGCAGTAGTCGAAGTACCATCGGATCGTTGTCCACAATGGCAAGCAAACCTTTGCAATCCATGCCGACCACTTCCCT
The DNA here is from genome assembly GCF_000741165.1 of Bifidobacterium biavatii DSM 23969. Lineage (GTDB taxonomy): Bacteria > Actinomycetota > Actinomycetes > Actinomycetales > Bifidobacteriaceae > Bifidobacterium > Bifidobacterium biavatii. The sequence goes on from NZ_JGYN01000030.1 coordinate 354,878, forward strand.
GCTCAGGCCGTCGAAAATACCAATGACGCTAGTGTATCACCAACATTGGCATCGTTTGCATACCGCCGCCGATCTACGCACTCCTTCTTGCTGCTGGCAGTATTCCGACGGGACACGCCGCACGTTGTACTGTTTTGCAGTACATATGTACTGTTTTCGCTTATTTTGGCGGCCGACACCGCCATCCAGCCGTACGCTGGAAGCAGACCCGGAGACATGCTCTCGCCGGGCGCAGCAATGTCGGACTTGCACCCAGCGCTGAGTTGCACTTAGTCGAGACGAGGGGACACGGCCATGAGCGTCAGAGAGATTATGAGAAAGCGTCTCCGCATATTGTCCGTTGCATTCGTGCTTGTTGTCGTCTCCGCAACGGCTGCCTGCTCCGACGCACAGGATGCGAAGCAGGCTGCAACCAATGAAACCAGTGCCGGCGGCGCCAGAATCGCTTCGTCGCGGTCGGACTATATCGAACAGCTGCTTCAGGAAAACGACAAAGCCACGTATCCGATGGCGGATTCCCAACTGGAAATGCTCAAGCGCGCATTGAACAACGACGGCAAAATATCCACTTCCGATTACGAGCGATCATGGAGCGACTACTCGCAATGCATCATGGACCGCGGATGGTCGAAGCCAGTGCTGAATCATTTTCCCAACGGAATTATCGACAATTCGGGAATGAATCTCGGCGGCTTGACCGAGCAGCAGCATAAGCAGGTCATGCAGGACGTGATCGAATGCTCGAATCTGTACACCGTGGGAGTGGACGCCGTATACGGCATGCAGGTGGGCAATCCCTCACTGTGGCAGGATCTCGATCAGGCGATCGTGGACTGCCTGCATAAGAACAATCTGGTTTCCAAGGAATACGACGCCGATCAGTACCAGAAGGATTTCAATAATCGAGGCAAAGGCGAAACGGTATTGAATTTCGATGACATGTCGGTTCGTGGTTGTCTTGCAGCCAACGGCAGCACGCTGTCGAACCAGTCGGATGAGCTGTGGGACCCGACGACATAAGGCTGCGATTGCCCAGCACCGTTTTTCGTATAAGAAAATCAGGTATCACGGATCGGGGGAACGGATATGACGCGTGGCAAACGAATCGCTGCAGGCGCAACGGCAATGCTGATATGGCTGCTTCTTGTCTGCGCCGGTTGTTCCTCCGATCCAAACGCCGGTGCAAACGCCGGCGGCGACGACGGCGCAACGTCGTCCAGCGATGCGGAGGTTCGTTCCTCCCAGCCGGCGGGCGGATTTGCGTCGTCACTGTCCGAATACGTCGATTCGCTGCTGAAGGACGACGCAAAGGCTGAACAAAAGATGTCCGATACGCAGCGCGCCATGCTGGAACGCGCGCTGGAGCATGACGGCGAAGTGTCCGCCGCCGACTACGAGCAGGCATGGTCAGACTACAAGCAATGCATGGTCGACAGCGGATATGCCGCGCCGGTGCTGGTCAAATACTCGAACGGCATATACATGCAGGCGACGATCGACGGCGGCAAGTCAACGGACGATCAGCGGTCGAAATTCTCCGACGACTACGACCGCTGCTTCACCGACACCGCGCTCTATGTCACCGGCGTGTATTCCATACAGGTCGGCAACCCGGAGCTGCTGAACGACGGCGACCAGTCGGTGGTGGACTGCCTGATACGCTCCGACGCGGTCGACAGGACCTACACCAAACGCCAATACCAGCAGGACAAGGAACGGTACCTGCAGCAATCAGGCGACACCACGCTCGATTTCACCAACGTCTCGGCCCAGTCCTGCCTGGCCGCCAACGGCTGGGGCATCAACAACGGCACCGTCACCTGGAAGCCTTTCGGCTGACGGCCGTTCAGCCGGCCCCGCCAACCGTCACATCACCTTGGTGCTTTCGAGGTTGCGGATGATCCAGTCGTTGAGGCGGATCACCGGCTTGCGCAGCACCAAGCCGAGCAGCAGGGACGGGACGAGGAACAGGGCCAGTTTGCCCATCGCCACCCAGTATTCCATGCCGTAGGCGCCCGCCATCGCGGAATGCATCGCATCCACCGCATACGGGAACAGCAGCCAGTGCGAAACGGCCTGGAAGAACGGCGGCAGGGTTTCGATCGGGAACGTGCCGCCCGAGCCGGCCACCTGCATGACGAGCAGTACCACGGCGATGGCCTTGCCGATGTCGCCGAACGAGACGGTGAGCGTGTAGATGAGGTTCGAGAACACGATCGACGCGAGCCAGCCGGTGAGCAGGAACAGGAACGGGTGCTCGCACTGGATGCCGAGGTACAGCAGGTCGCCGAGGCACAGCAGCGTGCTTTGCAGCAGCGCGAGCACGCCAAACAGCATGTACCGGCCGAAATACTCCTCGTGCAGGCGCAGGCCGAACCGACGCGCGTTGCCGGGGGATTCGGCGCGCGGTTTCATGAGCACGTCGAGCGCCGCCACCGGCCCGGCCGCGCGCCCGGCCACGATCGCGTCGCGCAGGCCCATTTCCTCGCCGAGCGGCAGCGAGTTGCCGAGTCCGAGAATGCGGGCCTTCTCGTGGTCGGAGATCGTCACCTTGAGCATGGCCACGAGAATGATCGCGCCCACCCAGATGGACAGGATCGTGTAGAACGGGGCCATGGCCGAACCGTAGTTGGCGATCGGGTACACGGCCGTGCGGTCGAGCGCGACCGGCGCGGAGATGAGCGTGGCGATCGCGTCCGGGTCGGCGTCGGTGAGCTGCGACAGGTCGATGCTGCCGCCGCTGGCCAGCGACGTGAGCTTGTCCTTGAGCGTCGTGAGTTTCGCCGCGGACTTGTTGAGCGCGGCGGACGCCTTGCCGAGCGTGGATTGGATGTCGCCGATTTGCGTGGCGATGCCGCCGGACAGGCCGGACACGTCGTTGATCGTGTCGTTCAGCCCGTTCGACACGCTGCCGATCTGCGCGGCCACGTCGCTCACGGACGACGAGAGCGCGTCGAGCTGCGGTTTGAGCGTGGTGCGGTACGTGTCGGACGCGTCGGTGACAGTCGTCTTCGCGTCAGCGATCTTCTGCTTGAGCTCCGTACGCACGGTTGCCGCGTCGGCCGTACCGTCGTTGATGCGGGTCGCTGCGTCACCCAACGCGTCGGCCGCATCGGCGAGCTTGGTCTGCGCGGATTCAGCGCGATCGGCGGCGCGGTTGAGCGCGCCTTTGACGTCCGGCAGCAGCGTCTCGTCCGTCTCGTCGGCGAGCGTGCGCAGCGCGGACGCGTACGATCCGAACGCGTCGGACTGCTTCTGCACCTTGCCCTGCATGTCGGTGAGCTTGTCGGCGACCTGCCCGGCCTGCGAGTCGATGTCGGTGAACGCCGCGTCGACCTGCCGTTCGATGTCGTCGTACGATCCGGCCGCCTGCTTGAGCGCCTCGCTCACGCCGCCGGACGCGCCGGACAGCGCCTTCTCCAGACTCGACAGTCCGGATTTTCCTTGCGATATGGCCGTTTTGGCCGAGTCACCGCTCGATTTGACCGAGCCGAGCAGCTTGTCGGTGGAGTCGATGATGCTGCCGGCCGCGCCGAGCAGCGCCGAATACGAGTCGACCTGCTTGGCCGTGGAGGTCAGCTGCGAAGCGAGCGTGCCGATGTGCCCGGTCGCGTTGTCCACGTACTGGCCGACCTGCGGGCTTTGCGCGTAGTCCATGACGCTAGAGGCGAGGTCGAGCGCGACTTCGCCCACGGTTTTCACGAACGTCTGGTCGATGGTGGTGGCCACGGTGGTCGCGCCCGCGTCGGTGATGTGCGGGGCGATCGGGTTGACTTTTTCGTTGAGGTAGTATTCGAGCTTCGCGTGCTTGATGTTGGGGGAGAAGACGGTCATCATGTCCGCGCTGAAGCTTTTCGGAATGATGAGCGCCGCATAGTATTCGCCCGAGTTCACGCCGTCGATAGCCTGCGCCTTGTCGACGAACTGCCAGTCGAGCTGGTGGTTGGCGCGCAGCGCGCTCGTCACCGTCTCGCCCACGTTGATCTTGACCGGCATCAGGTCCGACTTGTAGCCCTTGTCGACGTTCGCGACGGCGACTTTGAGCGATTTCGTGTTGCCGTACGGATCCCAGCTTGCGGCGATGTTGTACCACGCGTACAGCGACGGCACGATCACGAGTCCCATCGCGACGATGATCGCGATCACGTTGCGCGTCGACTGGCGGACGTCGCGTACGAAGATGCGCCAGATGTTCCTCATCGTGCGTCTCCTTCCGTCGTCGCACGGCCTGTTTCGCCCGTCGTACCAGCGTCCGCCGCGTCCGCCGAATGGAACGCCGGCAGCTCCTCCGTCACTTCGCCGATGTCCGGACTGTCGTCGAGCGCGACGTCCGCGTTCGGCACGCGCCACGGCGCATGTTTCGCGTGACGGCCTGCGCCGCCGCGCCCGCCCGGCCGCAGCCACACGTAGCCGTTGAGCATCACGTTGCGGAATTCGTCGGCGCTCATCGCGCTCACGCCGAGCTGTCGCGCGTAGCTTTCGCGCGTGTATTCGACAACGATCAGATACGTGTCGATCAGGATGATCGAGGCGATCCACGCGGTGAGCATGGCGATTTTGTTGGTGAGCACGAACAGCAGCACGAGGAAGATGAACGGCAGCACCGCGAGCAGCGCGAGGCCGGAGATGATGAGCTTCGGATAGCGCATGAAGAACCGGTGCGCACGCCGCTTGACCATCGCGTGCAGTTCGCTGCCCTCCTCGACGCGGCCGAACAGCGCGTTGAGGCTCACGCGTTCGTTGACCATCGAATTGTGTTCGGTGATCATCAGGTCCGTGTCGCCGAGTCGGCGGTCGAACAGCGCGTTGAGGTTCATCGCGTAGCGGCGCACGACGAGGCCGACGAACAGCGCGGCCGGCAGGTACAGTGCCAGATGGCCCATGTCGAGCCAGTAATGGTTCGCGTACGTGCCGGCGATCGGCCCGCGCATCGCGTTGATGCCGTACGTGAACGGCAGCCACGGGTGCAGCTTGCGGAAGAAGTCGGGCATCATTTCGATCGGGTACAGGCCGGACGCGCCCGGGATCTGCATGATGACGAGCACGACCGCGACCGCCTTGCCGATGTGGCGGAACGCGACGGCCAGCGCGTAGATGATGTTGATGTAGACGAACGAGCAGAACAGTCCGGCGAGGATGAACAGGACCGGATGGGTCATCTGAATGCCGAGCGCGATGTCGCCGACCGTGGCGATGAGCGCCTGCAGGAATCCGACAACAAGCAGCAGCAGCCAGCGGCCGAGGTACGCCTGCGAGGCGGAGATGCGGCCGAGCTTCTCAAGCCCCTCGCGGTCCACTTCGAGCTTGTAGATGGCGATGAGCACGAAGCCGCCGACCCACAGCGCGAGGTTCGTGTAGAACGGCGTGACGGCGGAACCGTAGTTGTCGACCGGATACACGATCTTTTCGTCGAGGCTGACGGGCGAGCTCATAAACTCGCCGAATTCCTTGTCGTCGAGGTGCAGGGTGTCACGGATTTTCTTGTATGCGGCGGAGCTGTCGAGCGCGCCGATGTCCGCGCGCACGGTTTCGACGTCCGTGGCGAGCTGGTTCAGGGATTCCTGCGTGCCGGACAGCGTGGTTTTGGTCTGGTCGATTGTGGTGCCCAGCTGGTTGAACAGACCGTCGGCCTGGTCGAGCGTGGAGTTCAGCGAGACGAGCGTGCCGTTCAGGGTGCCGTTGAGCGTGGCGAAGCTGTCGAGCGAGGCGCTCAGGCTGGGTATGACCGTGCCGGTGAGCGAGCTGCGCGTGGCCGCGATGGCGGCGAGACCGCCGCTGGACGCGCTGCCGACCGCGCCGGACAGGCTGCTCGTCGCGTTTTTGCCGGAGGTGATGAACTGCGTGGAGTCCTTGCGGAACGTGTCGAGCTGGCTTTGCTGCGTGGTGATGACGCCGTCGACCGTGTCGATCTGGCTCCAGATGCGTTTGCCGAGCGGGTCGCTGGTGTCTTGGTCGATGCCGGCCGCGTTGAGCGCCTTTTTAAGGTTCGTGAGCGCGGCCGCGGTGTTGTCGAGCGGTTTGCTCACGTTGTCGTAGATCGAGTCAACTGCGATTTGGGCGGTGTTGAACGTGCCGGTGACGCTGCCGGCGGCCGCGTTCGCACTGGCGGCGACGCCCGCGAGCTGGAGCGAGCCGTCATCGAGCGCGCCGGTGAGCGTGGTTGAGAACGTTTGCGTGCTCTTCTGCGCTTCGGCGAGCAGCGTGCCGGATTGCTTGGACGCCTTCTGCGCGGCGGCGATGGCTTGCCGGAGCGTGGCCGTGTTGCCTTTGGCCTTGTCGAGCGCAGATTTGGTGGTTGCGAGCGTGGACTGCATGGAGTCGAGCGCGTTTTGCGTGTCGCGCAGGCTGGCCAGCACCGTGTCAAGATCGTTGATCGCGCCGGTTTGTGTCTGATTCGTGGTCTTGTCGAGTTCGCCGCCGGCCGCGGATACGGCTTTGGCGACGGTGTTCGCGACGGTGGAGACGAACGTGGCGTTGATCTGTGTGTCGATCGTCGTAGCGCCGGTGTCGGTGATTTTCGGCGCGGTCGCGTTCTTTTTCTCGTTGACGTAGTACTTGATGCTCGGCCGCTTGGATGATCCGGTGACCGAGTTGACGAGGCTTTCGCTGAAGTCCTTGGGCAGGACGATGGCCGCGTAGTATTCGCCCGACTGCACGCCGGAAATCGCCTGCTCCTCGTCGACGAACCGCCAGCCGAGCGACGAGTTCTTCTTCAGCTGCGAGACGACCTGCTTGCCTGCATTGAGGCTGCCGACGAGGTCGGATTTGGTGCCCTTGTCCTCGTTGGCAATGGCGACCTGCAGGTTGCCGGTGGCCGAGTACGGGTCCCAGTTGGCGAGGATGTTGAACCATGCGTACAGCGACGGGATGATGGCCACGCCGAGCGTGACCACGAGCGCGACGGGGTTGCGCAGGATACGCCTGAGATCGCGCGTGAATATCGTCCAGACTGTGCGCACCCGACCGCTCCTTACCGCAAGCCATCATCCGCGCCGGCCTGAATATCGCACGTATCGTTATGCGCGGTGACGGCCGGCGAGGCCCTTCATGTCATCGCTCAGTATAAGCGGACCCCGCCGCCGTTCCTCGGCCGCTTCGCCCCTGGGCGCGACAACGCGACACCGACCGCCCGTTCTGTCCAAATACCGCCCGCATACCGCATGCCCAACCGGCCGACTAGCGTAAGGGGCATGACCAATATCAACGACAACATTGTCCAGTTTCCCCGTCTGAGGGCCCGCACGCTGCGCTTCGGCGGCGGCGCGCCCCGTTCCGCCCGCGTGATCGGCGACGGCTCGCACGCGCTGTTCCTGCGTTCCGACGGTCCCGAGGATCTCGTGACCTCGCTGTGGCTGAGCGTCGTCGACAGCAACGCCGCCGGCGAGGAGTCACATCGCGAGATCCTGCTCGCCGACCCGCGCGAGCTGCTCGCCGACGCGGACAGCGAGGACGTGCCGGCCGAAGAGAAGGCCCGTCGCGAACGCGCCCGCGAAGGCGGTTCCGGCATCGTCTCCTATTCGGTCGATGCGGCCGGCCGCCGCGTCGTGTTCACGATCAACGGCCGTCTGTTCCTGACCGACATCGTCGACGATGCGGACGGCGAACCGTCCGGCCGCACGCGCCAGCTGGCCGCCGCGCAGCTCGACACGGACGAGCAGGGCGTCTACGGCCCGGTGCTCAACCCGCGCGTCAGCCCGGACGGCAGGCACGTGCTGTACACGACCGGCGAGCATCTCGTCATCATCGACATCGCCGACAACGGCAACGACCACATCGGCACGATCTGGGGCGTCGACGACGAGACGGACGACGCGGACGGCGAAAACACGTGGAAGATCGGCCTGGCCGAATTCGTGGCCGGCGAGGAGATGGACCGCTACGACGGCTTCTGGTGGGGCCCCGATTCGCGCCACATCCTCTTCGAAACCTTCGACACCGAACGCGAGCCGATCTGGTACATCAGCGATCCGGCCAATCCGGAGCATCCGGCCGTCGGCCGCCGCTATCCGCGCGCGCTCACCGAAAACGCGGAAACGTACCTGACCGTCGCCGAACTCTCGTTCGACGCGGACGGCCGCTACAACGGCATCGACGGCGCGCAGGTCGAGTGGGACCGTGCGACGTACGAGTACATCGCCGCGGTCAGCTGGGCCAAGGATCGCGATCCGCTCGTGCTCGTGCAGGATCGTTGCCAGCGCAACGACCAAGTGCTGTCCGTCACGGTCGACGGCGACGATGCGGGCGCGACGCGCGTGCTCGAAACGCACCACAACGACCAGTGGATCGACCTGATCCCCGGCACGCCCGCGTACACGCCGGACGGTCGTCTCATCGGCGCGTTCAACGACATGGACACGGACACGAACCGGCTCACGGTCGACGGTCGCGCGTTCACGCCCGCCGGCTGGCAGGTGCGCGGCGTGCTCGACGTGACCGACCGCGACGTGCTCGCGCTCGTGCAGCGTTCGCCCGAAACCGCGCCCGACGTGCCGGCCGAGTGGGCGGCCGCGGCGGCCGACGAACGTCGTCTCGGCGATCATGATGCGCGCAGTTTCGACGTGGTGAGCATCGCGTACGACGGCACGCTCACGCCCGTCACCGACAAGCCCGGCTCGTGGACCGCGTCGCGCGGCAAGGGCAGCATCGTCGTGTCCGGACGCGACATGGCGCACGCGAAGTCGACCATGCTGCACAACGGCCACGCGATCGCGAATCATGCGGCCGAACCTGGCTTCGCGCCGAACCTCGCGTTCACGCGGCTCGGCGAGCACCGGTTGTACACGGCGATCATCGCGCCGAGCGCCGATAGCCCGTACGCGCAGGCCGAGAAGCTGCCAGTGCTCATGAAGCCGTACGGCGGCCCGGGTTTCCAGCAGGTCATCGCCAGCCAGGCGTTCTACTGGGAGGCCCAGTGGTGGGCCGATCAGGGCTTCCTGGTCGTCACGGCCGACGGCCGCGGCACCACCGGCCGCGGACCGAAGTGGGACCGCGCGATCTTCGAGAACATGAAGGACGTGACGCTCGCCGACCAGGTCGAGGCCGTGCACGCGCTGCCAGACGCGGTCGCCGCGCTCAACGCCGGAGCGGACTCCGCCGCCGGCGAAACGCATATTCCCGCGCCCGATCTGGACAAGGTGTGCATGATCGGCTGGTCGTACGGCGGATTCCTGTCCGCGCTCGCCGTGCTCGACGCGCCGGACGTGTTCAAGGCCGGCTGCGCGGGCGCTCCCCCCACCGACTGGACGCTGTACGACACGCACTACACCGAACGCTATCTGGGCCTCGACCCGGAAGTGTATGAGCGCAACGGCATCGTGCAGGACGCGCCGAAGCTCGAACGCGCGCTCATGCTCATCCACGGCTTCGCGGACGACAACGTCACCATCGCGCACAGCCTCCGGCTGTCGCAGGCGCTCATGGCCGCAGGCCGCCCGCACACCTACCTGCCGTTGACGGGCATCACGCACATGACCAACGACGAGACGGTGGCGGAGAACCTGCTCATCCTCCAGCGCGACTTCCTGCGCGACGCGCTCGACCTGCGCTGAGCGGGTTTCACGCCCGACATGCGCCCGGGGAACCCTATTCCCCGGGCGCATGCGGCGCCGTTCACATCACCCCCACGGACGTGGAAGTTTTGCGCCCATAAGAACGCTTCCCGGCGGATTTTTTGGTCAGGTTCCCCACTGCGCGTAGGATGGGTGAGGATATGTAGAAAGGGATCACCATGAGCGTTCTCGACCGTTTTGAGAAAAGTGTAGAAGGCGCGGTCAATGGCGTGTTCGCCAAATTCGGGTCCAAGGACCTGCAGCCCGTCGACCTCTCCAGCGCTCTCGAGCGCGAAATCGACGCCGAGGCCATGCCCGTCGGCCGCGATCGCACAGTGGCTCCGAACGAATACCGTTTCAAGCTGAGCACCCCCGATTTCGACCGCATCGAGCAGTGGGGTTCGGAAACGCTCGCCAACGAGCTGGCCGACAATCTCACGCAGTACGCGAAGAGCCAGCACTACGCGTTCGTCGGACCGGTCGTGGTGATCTTCGAAGAGGACCTCGACCTGACCAAGGGCAACTTCAACCTGAGCTCCGAATCGGTGCAGGGCAACGCGGTGCCGGTCACTACCCCCGACCAGCAGACGCAGGACGACCCGATGCTCGAGATCAACGGCAACCAGTACCTGCTCACCAAGGAGAAGACCGTGATCGGCCGCGGCTCCGGCTGCGACATCATCATCGACGATCCGGGCATCTCCCGCCGCCACATGGAGATCGACATCACGCCAAACGGCGTGATCGCGCGCGACCTCGGCTCCACGAACCACATGTACATCGAGGGCCATCAGGTGCCGATCGCCACGCTGCTTGACGGCAACACCATCACCATCGGTCGTACGCGCATCCTCTACTGGGCTTCCTCGCAGGAGCAGGAGTAACCTCCCGAGGAGCCGTCCACATGCTCACCGAACTGACCTTCGCGATTCTCAAATACGGATTCCTTGTTCTTTTATGGGTGTTCGTATGGCTTGCCATGCGCTCATTGCACAAGGACATGGAAACGCTCAGCCCCCACGCGTCGCGCACCCACCGTCGCAAGGAGCGTCAGGCGCGCAAGGCCGCCGAATCGCCGGCCCCGGTGGCCACATCGTCCGCCGTGCCCGTGCGCGTGCCGGCCAACGAGCCGCCCACGCCGAATTCCGCCCTGTCGCTGCTCGTCATCATCGACGGCCCGTTGGCGGGCGCAAGCGTGCCGCTGACCGGCGAATCGATCTCGCTCGGCCGCGCCGCGTCGAACACGGTGGTGCTCGACGACGAGTTCGTCTCGTCCCACCATGCGCGCGTGTACCAGGATCCCGCCACCGGCGACTGGGCCATCGAGGATCTGAACAGCACGAACGGCACTGTCGTCAACGGCCAGCGCATCAGCGCGCCCACCATTCTTTCCGCCCGAGTCCCGGTGCGTATCGGTGCCACCACCTTCGAATTGAGGTGACCGCCATATGCCGAATTCAGCTGCGTCGCAAACCTTGTTCCTCTATTCCACGACCGTCTCGGACGTGGGCACCGTACGTTCCAACAACCAGGATTCGTCGTTCGCAGGCGAGCATCTCGCCGCGATCTGCGACGGCATGGGCGGCCACGCCGGCGGCGACACCGCGTCGACCATCGCGATCCGCTCGCTCGCACACATCGAGCACGACGACGTCAGCGGCGACATCCAGGCCGTCTCCCGCATGCTGGAAACGTCGGTCATCGCCGCGCACGACGCGATCGTCGGCAAGGCGAAACGCGAACGCAAGCTGGCCGGCATGGGCACCACCGTCACCGCAGTCGTACTGGTGGCCGGCTACTGGGTGCTCGCGCACATCGGCGACTCCCGCGCGTATCTGCTTCGCGACGGCAAGCTCACGCGCATGACGCACGACCACAGCCTCGTGCAGCATCTCATCGACATGGGCCGCATCAACGAAGCGGAGGCGAAGAACCATCCGCAGCGCAACGTCGTGATGCGCGTGCTCGGCGACTTCGACATCGACCCGCGCCCGGACATCGCGATCCGCAAGGCGCATCCGGCCGACCGCTGGCTGCTGTGCTCCGACGGTCTGTGTGGCGTGCTCGAGGATTCGACAATCGAGCAGGTCATGGCTGACTGCACCGACCAAGAGGAGTGCGCGCAGCGGCTCGTCGGCATGGCGCTCAAGGCCGGCAGCACGGACAACGTGACGGCCGTGATCGCCGACGCGACGCTCGCGCTCGACGCGAACGCCTTCGACCTACCGCATCAGACGCTGCTGGTCGGCGGCGCGGCAAGCTCCAGCCTCGAACCGATCGCCGACATCGTGAACGCGCCGGTCGCGACCTCGCCCGCGCTGCGCGAGGATCGGACGTCGCCGGCGATGCGCGCGGCCGCATTGCGCGAGGATGCCAAACGCAAGGACAAGACCGGCCCGGCGCCGCGCGTCGTACAACCGGCGGACGTGCGCGAGGAGAACGGCGACCGCACCGTGCCCGACACGGGCGAGATCCCGGTGGTGCAGAAGTCCGACGGCCGCGTGACGGCCGATCCGAACGACCCGGAAGTCAAGAAGGCGATCCACCACGAGCAGCTCGAACAGCGGCACGCGAAGCGCGTACGCCGGCATCGCAACCGCTTCGCGGTAATGCTCACCTCGATCGTGGTGCTGGCCGTGCTGGCCGGCACGGCGTGGGGCGCGTACGCGTGGAGCCAGAGCCGCTACTATCTGGCCGCGAACGACGGCGTGGTGACGATCTACCGCGGCGTGAACACGAACCTGTTCGGCCTGTCGCTGTCGCACGAAGTGAAGAAGACGACGATCGAAGTGTCGAGCCTGCCGCAGTCGTGGCAGGACCAGCTCGATCAGGGCATCGCCGTGGACAGCTACGACGCGGCCACCGAGCACGCCGCGTTCATCAAGAGCGAGCTTGACAAGGAGGCCGCGAAGAAGGCCGCCGAGGAGGAAGCCAAGAAGCAGGCGACCGAATCGTCGAAGACGAACGGCGATTCCTCCGACTCGACGGACAAGTCCGATTCGTCGAGCTCGACGACCGACAAGTCCGGCACGTCGAGCGGCTCGACGCCGAAGATCGGCGCGGCCGACGACGCGACCAAGTCCGACACGTCAAAGGACGGTGCCGCGCAATGATCACCACCCGTTTGCGCCAGATCGCGCTGCTACTGTTCGCCATGGCGATCAGCTTCATCGCGTTCTTCCAGATGTTCGAGCGCACGACCGGCGGTTTCCCGCAAAATTACGCGATACTGCTCGGCGTGATCGGCGTGATGATCCTCGCCGCATGGGCGCTGATTATCAAGTTCCAGCCGTACGCCAGCCAGTCGATCATGCCGTGCGTGATCCTGCTTAACGGCATCGGCACGACGATGATCGCGCGCATCGACCAGTCGGCCGGCACCAGCGTCGCGTTCAAGCAGCTGCTGTGGCAGGCGACGGCGCTCGTGCTCGCGTCCGCGCTGATCGTATGCATGCGCGACTACCGCATTCTGCGCCGATTCTCGTACGTGAGCATGGTCGTCGGCCTGCTGCTTCTGCTCTCGCCGATGGTTCCCGGCCTCGGCGTCGACATCAACGGCGCGAGCGTGTGGATCCGCGTGCCCGGCGGCACGATCCAGCCGGCCGAATTCGCCAAGCTGTTCCTCGCGTTCTTCTTCGCCGCATACCTGTTCGACCACCGCGATCAGCTGGCCGTGGGCGGCAAAAAGATCCTCGGACTTCAGCTGCCGCGCATCAAGGACCTCGGCCCGATCATCATCATCTGGGGCGTGTCCATGGGCGTGCTCGTCATGCAGCACGATCTGGGCACGTCGCTCATGTTCTTCGCCATGTTCGTCGCCATGCTGTACGTGGCCACCGGCCGCAAAAGCTGGATCGTGATCGGCCTGATCGCGTTCGCCGCCGGCGCCGTGCTCGCCGCGTCGATCTTCAACCACGTCGGCTCGCGCGTCGAAGCATGGCTGCAGCCGTTCAGCAACGAGCAGTACAACAAGGACTACGGCGGCTCGTGGCAGATCGTCACCGGCATCTTCGGCCTCGCGTCGGGCGGCATGGTCGGCACCGGACTCGGCCAGGGCCACCCCGGCCTCACCACGTACGGCAACTCCGACTTCATCTACACGTCGCTCGGCGAGGAAATCGGCCTGACCGGCCTCCTGGGCGTGCTCGTGCTGTACCTGATCATCATCGCGTCCGGGTTCATCACCGCCATGAAAATCAAGGACGGGTTCGGCAAGCTGCTCGCCTCCGGACTCGTGTTCACCATGGCGTTCCAGGTGTTCACCGTCGTCGGCGGCGTCACGCTCGTCATCCCGCTAACCGGCATGACCCTGCCGTACATGGCGGCAGGCGGCTCGTCGCTCGTCGCCAACTACATCCTCGCCGCGCTGCTCGTCGTCATCTCCAACTCGGCGAACAAGCCGGAACCGTCCACCGACCTGTCGGAAACGTTCCAGTACGAGGCTCTGGCGGCGCTGCGCGACCACGAGCTCAAGGAGCGTGGCAACCGATGAACAAGACCCTGCGCCAACTGTTCACGGCCGTGCTCGTGCTGTTCGTCATCCTCGGCATCTCCACGAGCATCATCACGGCCATCAAAGCCGACGAACTCAACGCCGACGCGCGCAACGCGCGTGCGCTTTACCGCACGTACGGCGCGCCGCGCGGGCAGATCCTCGCCTCCGACGGCACGGTCATCGCCAAATCGAACGCGGTCAACGACTCGTTCAAATACCAGCGTTCCTACTCGAACGGCCCCGTGTACGCGCCCGTGACCGGCTACTTCTCGATCACGCAGGGCACCGACCGCGGCCTCGAAGCGTCGCGCAACCAACTGCTCAACGGCGAAGCCGACACGCTGTTTTGGGAGCGGTTCAAGGCCGTGCTGTCCGGCACGGAAAACACGGGCGCAACGATCGAAACGTCGATCAGCCCGAAGCTGCAGACGCTCGCCTACCAGCTCATGAACGGCAAGGACGGCGCGGTGATCGTCAGCCAGCCGAAAACCGGCCGCATCCTCGCGATGGTGAGCGTGCCCAGCTACGATCCGAACCAGCTCGCCTCGCACGACACGAAGTCCGCGAACCTCGCCTACCAGCAGCTCGTCGCCGACAGCTCAAATCCGATGCTCAACCGCACCACCAGCCAGCTGTACCCGCCGGGGTCCACGTTCAAAACCGTGGTGATGGCCGCCGCGCTCGAAACCGGCAAATACGACCTCACCACCCAGGTGCCGGCCGGCGCGAGCTACACGCTGCCAGGCACGGCCACGGCCCTGACCAACTCCAGCATTCAAGGCGCCGGCACGAACGGTAAGATCGCGCTGCAGGACGCGCTCGCGTACTCGTCGAACACGGCGTTCTCGCAGCTCGGCGTCGCGCTCGGCGCGGACACGGTCAACGCGATGGCCGAAAAGCTCGGTTACGGCAAGTCGGTCACGCTGGACGGCACCACGTCGACCGGCACGCCGATCAAGTCCGTCGCCGCACAGTTCCCGGCCGACGAAACGGACGATCGCATCGCGCTCGCGTCGATCGGCCAAGGCGACAATCTGACGACCCCGCTGCAGAACCTGCTCATCGCGTCCGCGATCGCAAACGACGGCAAGCTCATGCGACCCACGCTCGTCGACCGCGTGCGCTCAAGCGACCTGTCGGTGATTTCTGAAACGGAACCGCAGGTCATGTCGCAGGCGTTCAGCAAGACCACGGCCGACAAGCTCACCACGGCGATGGAATCGGTGATCACCAAGGAATACCCGTCGCTCGAAATCGACGGCGTGTCCGTGGCGGCGAAAACCGGCACCGCGCAGATCGGCGACGCAAACCAGTCGATCGACGGCTGGATCATCGGCTTCGCGCCCGCGGAGGACCCGCAGATCGCGGTGTCCGTGGTGGTGCACAACACCGACCTGTACGGGTCGCTTGCCGCAGGTCCGATCATGAAGCAACTGATGGAGGAGGCGTTGAAGCAATGAAACTGATCGAAGGACAGCTCATCCACCGCCGATACCGCCTCGACCGCAGACTCGCGCAAGGCGGTATGGGCGAAGTGTGGAAGGCGTACGACATCCAGCTCGGCCGGCCCGTCGCCATCAAGGCATTGCGCTCCGACCAGGCCAACGTCGAGGCCAAGCTCCACCGTCTGCGCGCGGAAGCGCACAATTCCGCCAATCTCGCGCATCCGAACATCGCCGCGCTGTTCGAATACTACGAACACGACGGCATCGGCTTCCTCATCATGGAATACGTGCCGAGCAAGTCGCTCGCCGATCTCTACCACGAGAAGGGCGCGATGGATCCGACCGAGCTGCTGCCGATCCTCATCCAGACCGCGCGCGGCCTGTTCGTCGCACACAGCCACGACGTGATCCACCGCGACGTCAAGCCGGCCAACATCATGGTCTCCGACACGGGCGAAGTGAAGATCACCGACTTCGGCGTCTCCTATTCGACCAACCAGGAGCAGATCACGCAGGACGGCATGGTCGTCGGCACCGCGCAATACATCTCGCCCGAACAGGCGCAAGGCAAGCAGGCGACGCCGCAGTCCGACATCTACTCGCTCGGCGTGGTCGCGTACGAGGGCCTGTGCGGACATCGTCCGTTCACGGGCGCAACCCCCGTCGACATCGCGGCCGCGCACGTGAACGACCCCGTGCCGCCGCTGCCGGACACCGTCGACTTCCAGCTCGCCCAGTTCGTCATGTCGATGCTGGCGAAGGACCCGCGCGACAGACCGAAGGACGCGCTCGTCGTCTCGCGCACGCTAGCGCGCATCGAACGCCGGCTGCTCGACCAGGCGACCGCGCAGGCCGACGACACGTTCGTCAACCTCGGCCGCATGCCGAGGCGCGTTTCCAGCCGACCGCACGCGGTCAACACGCTGCTGCGATCGCTTGACCCGGGACGATTCGCGCAGACGGCCGCATCCGTGGCTGCCCAGTCCGGACAGCCCGGCCAAACCGGCGTCCAATCCCAGCCGGCCGGCACGCATATCAGCTTGAACGGCGCATCCGCACCGGCGATGCGCAACACGCGGAAGGAGCAGCAATGAGCATGCCTAATTCGCTCGCCGACGGCCGATACCAACTCGGCCAGTCCATCGGCCACGGCGGTATGGCCGAAGTGCGCGTGGCGCTCGACACGCGACTCGGCCGCACCGTCGCCATCAAAATCATGCGCGCCGACCTGGCCAACGACCAGATCTTCCTCACGCGGTTCCGCCGCGAAGCGCACGCGGTCGCGCAGATGAACAACCCGAACATCGTGAACATCTACGATTCGGGTGAGGAGACCGTCACCAACGACGACGGCACCACCGAACGCCTGCCGTACCTGGTCATGGAGTACGTCAAGGGTCAGACGCTGCGCGACATCATCAAGGCCAACGGCGCGCTGTCGCAGCGCGACGCCGAACAAGTCATGCTCGGCGTGCTCTCCGCGCTCGAATACTCGCACCGCATGGGCATCATCCACCGCGACATCAAGCCCGGCAACATCATGATCTCCGAGCAGGGCGTGGTCAAGGTCATGGACTTCGGCATCGCCCGCGCGCTCGACGATTCGGCAGCCACCATGACCCAGTCGCAGGGCGTGGTCGGCACCGCGCAGTACCTCTCGCCCGAGCAGGCGCGCGGCGAAACCGTCGACATGCGCTCCGACCTGTATTCGGCCGGCTGCGTGCTGTACGAGATGCTCACCGGACGCGCGCCATTCGTCGGCGATTCGGCCGTGGCCATCGCCTACCAGCACGTGTCCGAAGTCGCCACGCCGCCCAGCGCAATCGTGCCCGGACTGCCGAAGATGTGGGATTCGATCTGCGCGAAGGCCATGGCCAAGGACCGGCAGAACCGGTACGCCACGGCCGCGGAGTTCCGCAACGACATCCTCACATTCATGAACGGCGGCATGCCCGTGGCTGCCGCATTCAATCCGCTCACCGACCTGGCCAACATGAAGGCCCGCCGCGAAGCCGAACAGCAGCAGGAAAGCCAGAATCCGACCGCCACGATGGCCATGGGCCAGACCATGCCGATGGGCGCCGGCGTGCCCGGTGCCGGCGTTGCGGGTGGCGCCGCCGGAGCGGGCGAGACGACCGCCACGCAGGCGTTCAACCCGATCACCGGACAGTTCGAGGTCGTGCCGTCCATGCGACCGGCGGCCGGCAGCACGGGCGTGCGCTCGCGCGCCGAACAGCGGGCCGCGGCGGCCAAGGCAAAACGCAAGAAGGTCATCATCGGCTCGGTACTCGGCGGCATCGTCGTCATCGCGCTGATCGTGGCCGCGTTCTTCATGCTCAGCAACTCGAACGTCGCGGCGAACGAGGAAACCGTGCCGGACTTCACGTCCATGTCGAACATCACCGAAGCGAAGGTCAAGGCGCAGCTCGAACAGCTCGGGCTCACGCTCGACCCGCAGGAGGACAACGATTCCTCCGAACCGAAGGGCACCGTGACCAAGCAGACGCCCAAGGGCGGCACCAAGGTCGCCAAGGGCAGCGCGGTTAAGGTCTGGTTCTCCACCGGACCGCAGTCGATCAACGTGCCGGACGTGTCCGAGGACACGCAGGAATCCGCTCGCGAAACACTGGAAAAGGCCGGATTCAAGGTGGCGTCGACCGTCAAGAGCGTGCAGAGCGCGACCGTCGCGCAGGATCTGGTCGTCAAAACCGATCCGGAGGCAGGCACGTCGCAGCCGAAGGGCACCGAAATCACGCTGTACGTGTCCACGGGCAGCTCGAGCATGCCCGACGTGACCGGACAGCCGAAGGACGCGGCGCTCGCCACGCTCAAGGGCTACGGCCTGCTGCCGACCGTGTACACCGAAGCCAGCGACACCGTGCCGGAGGGCAGCGTGATCCGCACCGATCCGGCCGCGGGCCAGCAGCTCGAACAGGACCAGCAGATCACCGTGTACGTGTCGAGCGGTCCCGAGCCGGTGACCGTGCCTGATTGCGCGGCCGGCCAGTCCTACGCCGACTGTGCGGCCGCGATGACCGCCGCGGGCCTGAACCCGACCGCGGGAGGCACGGGCGAAAGCGGCGTGGTGGAAAGCATCAATCCGACCGCGGGCACGCAGGTGGACAAGGGATCGAACGTGACCATCACCACCAAGAAGGCGGAGTCGTCCAACACCGAAAACGGCGGATCCACCAACGGCAACGGCTCGAACACCAACGGCAACGGATCCACCGACAATAACGGGTCCAACACCAACGGCAACGGATCCACGGACGGCAACGGCAACTCCGGCACCGACAATAACGGGTCCACCGACAACAACAACAGCTCGAACAGCAACGGATCCGGCTCGGGCACCAGCGGCAACTGACAGGCCGGCAGCCGTTCGGGCATGCAGAAGGGGGATGTCTTCCCAGTGGAAGGCATCCCCCTTCTTGCTGCTTTCTGCGCCCCGGCAGCGTCCCCGTCAGTTGTTGACCTTGGGCTGGAGGCCGGCGGACTTGGCCACCGCATTGGACTGGCCGCACACGGCCAGCCAGTTGGCGAGCAGACGGTAGCCATCCTGCGTCATCACCGATTCGGGATGGAACTGCACGGCGTACATCGGCAGATCGCGGTGCTTGATGCCCTGAATGATGTGATCGCCCTGCGTCCACGCGGTCACCACCAGCTCATCCGGCACGGAATCGGGCTCCACGGCCAGCGAATGGTAGCGGGTCGCAGTCATCGGATTCGCCACCCCGGCAAAAATCTCGTCGTCAATATGCTCCACCTGGCTCGTCTTGCCGTGCATGATCGTCGGCGCATGGTCCACCGTGCAGCCGAACACTTCGGCCAACGCCTGCAGTCCAAGGCACACGCCGAACATCGGCTTCTTCTCGGCCGCGCAGCGACGGATCACATCCTCGCTAGCGCCCGATTCGGCCGGCGCGCCCGGGCCGGGGGAGATCAGCACGCCGTCGTAATCGTCCAGCAGGCCGGGCTTCGCGGCATCGATCGCATCATTGCGCACCACGTCGACCGTCGCGCCGAGCGTCTTCAGATAGCCGACGATCGTGTACACGAACGAATCGTAATTGTCGACGACCAGAATGCGCGCCGAATCAGTCATCACAGTCTCCTTATGCAAATGGGCCACAGCGTAACGCTGCGGCCCAGTGTAGTCAATGCGAACCCGATCGCGCAGGCTCAGACCGTGAAGTTGGACATTTGCTGCAAGTAGGGGATATGCGACGCGGCCCACGGGAATCCCCACTGGAACAGCGCGGCGGCCGCAACGAACAGCAGGATCAGCGTAAGCAGCAGCCGGATCGGCAGCACGCCCGGCTGGACGCGCTCCAGCCCGCCGTACAGGCTGAATTCGGGGCGGCGGCGATCGCCGGCACGCACTTCGCGCCAGAACGGGTAACGCCACGCGGCCAGCGCCGCAAGGAACAGGATCACGTACGCGACCAGCGCGACCTGAATCACCGGCACCAGCGAATCCAGCTTGGACACCGGCGACGCGGTGACCTCGTTCACCGTGAACGTCGTGCCGCCGCTCGCATTGCTCGTCGCGAGCTCCTTCGGCGTGCCGTCCGACACCTTCGCCCAGTACTTGAGCTTGCCATAGCTGATCCAGCGGTAGATCGGGTCGGAGTACTTCGGTTCGCACGTCGTCATCGTGATCATGCGTTCGGTCGGCGTCGCGCCCGGATTCTTCGGATTCTCGCCGATCACGCGGATCTCCGTCGGCAGCACGATCTCGTAATCCGTGTATTCGTACACGTACCAGTAGTTCTGCGTACGGATGACGATCGCGTCGCCCTTCTGCAGCTTGTCAACGTCGCCGAGCGGCTGACCGTAGCCGTTGCGGTGGCCGGCGATCGCGAAATTGCCGACCTCGCCGGGCATCTGCGTGTCCGTGTAATGGCCCAGACCGTGCTTGTTGAGCTGTTCGAGCGTGGTGCCCTGCACCAGATTGCGCTCCCAGTTGTCGCCGAAGCGCGGGATGTAGATGGTGGCCATCAGCTCACCGTCGGCGGTCGGCGCGGCCTCGACGGGCGGATCGCCCTGCTGCGCGGCCGCGACCTTCGTGCTGTCGCCGTTGCCCGGCGCCGACCAGTTCGCCGACTGCCGCGCCTCGACCTGCGCGTGCTCGGCCTGCACACCCGTCCACCACATCTGCCAGACGATGTACAGCGCGCAGATCGCGGCCATCGTCAGCAGGATCTCGGCCAGCACGCCGGCCGCGACCCACAGCCAGCCGTGTTTGCGCGGTTGCTGCGCTGC
>NZ_JGYN01000031.1 GCF_000741165.1 Bifidobacterium biavatii DSM 23969
TCGGCATGCCCGGTTTGGGCGCGGCGCCGGCCGGAGACGGCTTGGCCGCTTCGGCGGCATGCTGATGCTGGCCCGGCGTCGGCACGGGAGCCGACGGGGTCGATGCCGGCTGAGCCGGAACGTGATGTTCAGAAGCCTGCGGCGCCTTGGGCGCGGGCTTGTTCGAGGACGGTGCGGACTTGGCCGCGCTGGAGGCCGGAGACTTGGCGCCGGACTGTTCCTTGAACGCGGACCTCAGACGACGGACCACCGGCGCCTCGACGGTTGAAGATGCGGACTTGACGAATTCTCCCATGTCCTTGAGCTTTGCCAGGACATCCTTGCTTTCCACGCCAAGTTCCTTGGCCAAATCATACACGCGTGCTTTCGCCACTAAAATTTCTCCTATCCGAACCGCGCGTATGACGGCGCGGTCAATGTTTGATTGTCGAGAGCCCACCCTGTCTCATCGTGCGACCATGATCGTGCTACCTCGTTCTTCGCAATCAAGGCATGACCGTGCGGCACGACCATGCTTGGATTCCGAAACAAGCATACTCGCGCCGTTGGATGTGCGCGCCCTGCGCAACACGCCCGAAGTTTGCGTGCATCCGCCCCGTCATTCCGACCGGGCGCAACGGGTCGGGAAATCTCCTGCCGTCAACGGCTCGGCAGATCTCCCCACCCGTTCGCCCGATCGGGGCGACGGCATCGGCATCAGGGAAGCGGAAGGGAACTCACTCCCCCTCTGCGGCCTGCTTCTTGGCGTGCGCCTCCGCGGACTCGATGCCGATCTTCCAACCGGTCAGCTTCGCGGCCAGACGCGCGTTCTGACCTTCCTTGCCGATGGCCAGAGACAGCTGGTCGTCGTGGATGAACGCGATTGCGGTCTTGTTCTTCTCGCTGATCACCTGCACGCCGGTCGCCACGGCCGGGCTCAGCGCGGACGCGACGAATTTCGCCGGATCGGCCGACCAGTCGACGATGTCGATCTTCTCCGGGCCGAGGTTCTCCATCACCGCGCGCACGCGGGCGCCGCCGGGGCCGATCAGCGCGCCCTTCGGGTTGACGCCCTCGGTGTTGGCGCGCACCGCAATCTTGGTGCGGGCGCCGGCCTCGCGCGCGATGGCCATGATCGACACGGCGCCAGACACGAGTTCTGGCACCTCGCGCTCGAACAGCTGGCGCACGAGCTCCGGGTGAGAGCGGGAAACAACGATTTCCGGGCCCTTGAGGCCGCGGGCCACGTTCACGACGTACACGCGCAGACGCTCGCCGTGACGGTAGCGCTCGCCCGGCACCTGCTCGCGGCGGGGCAGGATCGCCTCGACGTCGCCAATGGCGATGTGCACGTTGGTCGGATCCTTGACGTCCTGCTGAACGATGCCGGTGACGAGCTTGCCCTTCTGCCCGGAGAACGCGCCGAACACACGATCGTCCTCGGCCTTGCGGAACAGTTGGGTGAACACCTGGCGCGCGGTCGCGGCGGCCAAACGGCCGAAGTCGCGCGGGGTGTCGTCGTACTCCTCGCCGAGCGTCGGGGCGGGGTGCGGGTTGTCTTCGGTGGGTTCGGTGGGGATTTCGTCGCGCGCCCACACCGTAAACGTACCGGCGCGGTTGTCGAGTTCCACGCGGGAGTGCTTGGCGGCGTGGGGGGTTTTCATGTATGCGAGGCGCAGCGCCTCGGACAAAGCCTCATCCAGCGCCTCGGGATCGATTCCCTGCTCTGCGGCGAGTTGATGCATTCCTGACAGGTCCAGTTCCATGGTTCAAGACCTCCTATATGAAGTTATTCCGAGCGCAGGGCCCTATGGTCACAGTCAGATATTAGTGTAAGGGCTTATGCAGACACGTCAGGAGGTTCGTTTGGCCTGTTCGCCGCTCGTTGCGCGCCTTGTCGCAGCGATCGCCACACTTGCAGCAACGTTGTCATTATCCTCCTGCACCATGCCCCGTTTCGCCGGCCGCGCCGAGTCCGAGCAGACGCCGAGCGCCTGCGAAAGCGCGTACTATGCCGCGTCCGATTCGTCCGCGATGGCCGCGTCCGGCAGCGGCTGGCCCGCGATCATGCGATATCTGTCCGCGCGTTCGGCCGCGTCGCAGTGGATCGAAGTCTCCGCGCAGTGCACGGACCGGTTTTCCGAAGGCGTGATCCGCGCCGCACAGTCGCAGTATGCGGCCGCGACGCTCGGCGAGCGGCTCGGCTTGGGCGACGACGCGTCTTCCGCCGATGCCGCGCAAACCGACGGCACGGCCGAATCCAGCTCCATCGACGGTTCCGGCGACTCCGCGGCCGTCGTCAACGCGCCGGCGGACGTCTCGTCGACGTCGGCGAGCGCCGCGCACGATCTGACCGGGGTGTCGGATCTTTCCGTCGAGCCGGCCGTGCTCGCGTCGATGGCGCTGGCCGAAGATCGTGCCGGGTTCATCGCGGAAATACTGACCGCGCGCGGCGATGACGGGAACGCGACGCTCAAGCTGTCGTCGATGCACAAGTCCGCCGGAGAGCGGCTGATATCGTTGTCCGAGATCGAGGCGGCCGCCGATCCGCGACAGAAGGCGTATGACGTGAGCCAGCTGCTGGCGCATCCCAACGAGATCGTCGACCCGGCGACCGGACTGACCGCCCCCACACTGGCCGTGGCCGAAATCAACTGCGCGCGCGAGGAACTGGCCGCGCTCTCCCCCGCCGAGCAAACCGCGTCATCATCCGACACCGGTTCCGCCGACGTTTCCGACTCGGCCAAGGCTGCAGACAATGCCGACGCAACCGCCTCGGCAACGAATGAAGCGCGTAAGGAATCCGCATCGCTGCGTATCCTCGCGCGCTTCGTCGCATCCCGCGCCGCCCGGGCCTTCTCGTACGGCTATCCCACCTTCGACCAGGCCCTGTTCGACTGACGTCCGAATAACGTCCAAGTAATGTCCGAACGGGGTTTGAGCGGATTTGTCGCCCGCTCAAACCCGATACCATCCGGCTTACTTGACGCGCACGGCGGTCCAGGAGACCGGCGGCAGGGTGACGCGCACGGTGCCGGCGGCCGCGTCGAACGCGACGGTGTCGTTGTCGTGCAGGGTGACGCGGTTCTGATCGTCGAGCGTGTTCTTCGCGTCGATGTCGTCCTCGTGCAACGTCTGCGCACTCGCGCCGGCGAACGCAGCGCCCTTCGGCAACGCGATCTCGAACTCGTTGGCTTCGTTGAGCGAACGGTTGACGACGAACACGTTGACCGATCCGTCCGCGCCACGCACGGCCACCGAGTTGACGGTCGGCACCTCACCGTACTTGGCGGTCTCGTAGGTGCCGGAGGCGAGCTTCGGCTCGAGCACGGTGCCGCCCTTGGCGAGCTTGGCGGTGAGCGAGAACGGGTAGAACGTGGTCTGGCGCCACGCCGGGCCGCCCGGCTCGGTCATGATCGGCGCGATCACGTTGACGAGCTGCGCAAGGCTGGCGGCGTGCACGCGGTCGGCGTTCTTGAGCAGCGTGATCATGAGGTCGCCGAACACGACGGCGTCGGCCGCGGAGTAGATGTCCTCAAGCAGGCGCGGCGCGACCGGCCAGTTGCCAATGCCGGACGGGTTCCGGCTCTGCTCCTCCTGCTGGTACCACACATTCCACTCGTCGAAGGAGATGTACACTTCGTGCTTGCTCTTGAGGCGCGCCTTGGTGGCGTCGATGGCGGCGGCCACATCCTTGATGAAGCCGTCCATGTCGACGCCGGAGGCGAGGAAGCTGGCCATGTCGCGCGTGCCGTCGGCCTTGCGGTCGGGGAAGTAGTAGGCGTGGCAGGAGACGAAGTTGACGTTGTTGTATGTCTTCTGCAGCACGGTTTCCTCCCACGTGCCGAAGGTCGGCATGGAGTGGGCGGAGGAGCCGCACACGACGAGTTCGACGTCCGGGTCCATCTGGCGCATGCCGGCGGCGACGGATGCGGCGAGCGTGCCGTAGTCCTCGGCGGTTTTGTGGCCGAGCTGCCACGGGCCGTCCATCTCGTTGCCGAGACACCACATGCGGATGTCGAATGGCTTGTCGGCACCGTTGGCGCGGCGCGCTTCGGACAGCTTGGTGCCGCCGGGGATGTTCGCATATTCGAGCAGATCAAGGGCGTCTTCGAGGCCGCGCGTGCCGAGGTTTACGGCTTCCATGAGTTCGTTGCCGCCGGTTTTGTCGAGCCATGCGGCCATCTCGTGCAGGCCGAACTGGTTGGTTTCGGTGGAGTGCCAGGCGAGGTCGAGGCGGCGCGGGCGGTCTTCCTTCGGGCCGACGCCGTCTTCCCAGCGGTAGCCGGAAACGAAGTTGCCGCCGGGATAGCGGATGGTGGTCGCGCCGAGTTCCTTGACGAGGTCGATGACGTCCTGGCGGAAGCCGTCCTGGTCGGCCGTGGGATGGCCGGGTTCGTAGATGCCGGTGTAGACGCAACGGCCGAGATGTTCGACGAACGAGCCGAAGATGCGGTCGTTGACGGGCGCGACTTCGAAATCGTTGTCGACGACGAGTCGGGACTGCTGGTCGGATTGCTGGGTCATGATGCTCCTTTGCCTGTGCGCGTTAGCGCGACGGTCTGTTCTGACAACCGCATATCGATGTCCTGCACCACATCATCGATATGTACCGGTACATATTCTATCGATTACCATAATCCGACACACGGTACTGTTCCAGCGATGTACCGTTCATCAACAACAACCGTTGCCCTGAGCGGCGGCAAACCCGCGAATCGGCACGCACAACGAAAAAGCCCGGAATCCGAAGATTCCGGGCTTTGCGGGCGGATAGGGCGAGATTCGAACTCGCGGAGGGGTTAGCCTCACACGCTTTCGAGGCGTGCTCCTTAGACCGCTCGGACACCTATCCATTCGTTGCGTAAGCAACTTGTCTATTATAAGGCGAATCGCCGATCATGCAAACACAACCGCACACCGGCGTGTCGAACAGGTCATGACAGTCTCGCCGGCCCGCAATCACATCACCGCCATCGCTGCGGCGCGCAACGCGCTAGGCGCGCGCGTCACAGCTGCTGCTCGTGCACCGACGCGTTCACCCACTGGTTCTGCTGCACGTTGTATCCGGAGAAGATGCCGATGTCGAGCATGCAGTCGCGGTAGTCGCGGCCGTGCGCGATCGTGATGTAGTTGTCGTCGACCATGCGGTTGTGCGTCGGATCGAGGCCGATCCAGCGGTTGTCGTGATAAATCTCGACCCACGCATGCGTCGCGCCCTCGCCGCCGAGCAGGCCGGCGATATACCGCGCGGTGAGCCCCACATGACGGCACACGGACAGCATCACGTGCGCGTAGTCCTGGCACACGCCCTTGCGCTGGGCGAGCGCCTCTTCGGCCGTGGTGCGGATCGTCGTGGACGCCGGCGTGTAGACGAACGCGTGGAACACTTCGTCCATTACTTCGCGCGCCTTGTCGATCGGCGTCGCGTCGATCGGCAGCGCGGACAGCCGAATCTTGCACATCTCGATCATCTTCTCGATGCACGGGCCCGGAATCGTGAGCGCGGAGTTGAACCGGTACAGCGGCTTGTAGATCTCCGGCTTGATGTGCGCGTTGTCGACGAACGCGATGCCCTTGACCGTGTAATTGAACATGGTGTGCGGTTCGGGGATGAATCCGGTCATCACCACGGAATCGAACGAGTCGATGGTCGTTTCGAGGTCGACGTGCGGTTCGATGTCCACTTCCACGTCCACGACCTGCTGGCGTGGACCGGTCGCGGGCACGCAGCGGAGCTGGAATCGGTGGTCGGTGACCGGCGAGCTGAACGACAGCTTCATCTCGTAGTCGAACACCAGTTTTTTCATGAATACACGACTCCTCAAATGGACGTCTCGGACGAACGGTCCTAACTGCTCACAAAGTCCACTCCAGTCTAGCAGAGACAAGCCGTCCGCGCCGGGCTGCGTCTGCGTGCCGGCCGTCGACGCCGCAACGGCAACGGCCGGCACGCGCGACGCACGCAACGCACGCGACGTACGCGACCGCACGACTCGCGATGCGCATACGTCATGCGAACGTCATGCGCACCATCTCATGCGCCGATCATCGCAGACGCATCGTCACGGCCGCTTGGCGTCCATGTTCATCGAACTGAGCGCGTTCGTGTCCTTGAGTTCGCCGGACGCGGCGCGCGTGTTGAAGTCGTCGAGGAACGCCTGCAGCCGCGCGGTGAGCTCCGGATAGCCGCGGTCGGGCAGCTGACCGAGCAGCCAGCTGATGCCCGAGCCAAAGCACTGCGGCAGCGGCATGCCGTCAAGCGCCTTGGAATAGGTTTCCAGCTTGGCCAGCGGCGCGTCGAGCTCGTCGGCGGACAGATGGAAGCGCGTGTACAGGTCGATGCGTTCAAGGTATTTGCCGATGAAGATGAACGCCTTGAGCGTGATGTCGACGGTCGAGTTCTCGACGCCGCCCCAGAACGCGAGCATGTCGTCGGCGATGTCGCGCTGCGAGTAGATGTCCTCGGCGCTGTCGGACCGTTCCGCCGCTTCGGTGATGTTCGTGACGGCGAGTTCGATGTACTGCAGCAGCCGCGACGTGAGTTCGGGCCGCAGTACGACCGCGTTATTGAACGCGGCGACGATCGCGCTGCGCACGGAGTCCGGGTTCGAGCCGTCGTACAGGAACGAGTGGATGAACCCGTCGAAGTCCTCGAAATCCTCGGGCAGATCGAGCGCGCGGGCGAACGGACGGAACGCGTCCACGTCCGTGTCCATCACGCGGTCGTAGAACGGGAAGAACTGGACGAGCGTGGTGAACGCACGTTCGGTGTAGCGGCCGAGCCAGTACAGGTTGTCGGCCTTCGACGCGGTGACGAGCGAGAGCGTGTGCTTGCGCGAGTGCGGGATCAGGTTCACGGACGCGACCGATTCGCTGCGCTGCAGCGTGCGGTCGTGCGATGCGGTGCCGTGCTCCGGCGCGAGCACCCACGTGTCTTTGAAACCGCCGCCCTGCGACGAGTTGACGATCATCTGGCCGGGCACCGACGAGTAGCGGGTCAGGCCGGAATACCAGACGTGCGTGTTCTGTCCGGTCACGACGAACGCGCGCAGGTCGGCCTTGCGCGGGCTCGCCTCGCCGGTCTTCGGGTCGATCACGTCGATGTCGCGGAACTGGATGACCTCCTGCGCGATGAACCGGCGCGGCTCGGCCTTGATCCGGTCGGCCAGCTCCTCGCGCGCCGCATGGTCGAGCGACGAGCCGAACACGACGCCGTATCCACCGGCCTCGGCCACGTCCTTGATGACGAGCTCGCCAATGCGGTCGAGCACGGTCTTGCGATCGGCATCGAACATGGGCATGTACGTGGGCGCGTTGTGCAGGATCGGTTCCTCGCCGAGATAGTACTTGATCATCTGCGGTACGAAGTAGTAGATCGCCTTGTCGTCGGCCGCGCCGTTGCCGGGCGCGTTGATGATCGCGACGTTGCCGGACCGGTATGCGGACAGCAGTCCGGGCACGCCGATCACCGAATCCGGGTTGAACGCGAACGGGTCGAGGTATTCGTCCGACAGGCGGCGGTAGACGGCGCCGACGCGGTGCTTGCGGCCGGCGTAGTCGAGGAAGTACAGCTTGTTGTCGACGACTTCGAGGTCTTCGGGGAACGCCAGCGCCGCGCCGGTCTTCTCGGCCAGGTACGCGTGCTCGAAGAACGCGGAGTTGTAGCGGCCGGGTGTGAGCACCACGGCGATGCCCTCGGTGGAGACGAAGTCCATCGCCTTGCGCAGCAGGCGCGGGTAGTCGCGGTTGTCACGCACGTGCACCTCGCGGAACAGCTTCGGGTTAGTGCGGCGTTCGATGTCGCGCGCGAACAGCGGATAGCTGGCGCCGGACGGGATGCGCAGGTTGTCCTCGAGCACCCACCAACGGCCGTCCTCGCCCTGCACCAGGTCCTCGCCGGCGATGTGCGCGAAGATGCCGCCGGGAGGGGTCACGCCGTTGACCTGCGGGAAGTAGCCTGCCGACGTGTACACGTATTCCTCAGGAATGACGCCGTCATGAATGATGCGCTTGTCGGAGTAGATGTCCTTGAGATACGCGTTGAGCGCGTTGACGCGCTGCTTCAAGCCTGCTTCGAGCTGGTCGAATTCGTCCGATTCGATGATGCGCGGGATCGGGTCGTACGGGAACAGCCGGTCGTGGTATTCGCCGTTCTTGTACACGCCGAACCGCACGCCGTTGCGGCTCAGCTCGCGGTTGATCGCCTCGCGCCGGTTGACCAGTTCGCCCGCCAGTTGTAACGCCGATTCGACCATGTCGCACTCCTCGTCTCGTGTCGTTCCGCACGGCTGCGCATCGCGCGTGCCACGCACGCGACCGTGCATCGTTGCGGCTCGTTCCGGAGCGCGTCGCGTGCGTTGCGTACGATGCTCGCGATACACGCGATTTCGGCGCACGCTTGCGCCCCGGCCGGAGCCATGATTACCGGTTACGCTAGTCGCGCGCGGTTACCGCCCGTGCGCGACTGTGTTACGGGAGTGTTCCGAAGCACGGCACGACGCGCGTGATACGGCCGCATGCGGATGACGGCTGGCACGATGGTCACGCCAGTATTTGTCGGGTTGACACTGCTGCATTCCTTTTCTCGGCTCCCTTGCCGGGGAGCTGTCACGCAGTGACTGAGGGGTAGTCAAAACCCGTCACATTGCATCCGACAAAACACTGGTACTTTGTCGGGTTTACACTGCTGCTTCCTTTTCCTCGGCTCCCCTTGTCAGGGGAGCTGTCACGCAGTGACTGAGGGGTAGTCAAAACCCGTCACATCACATCCGACAAAACACTGGTACTTTGTCGAGCTTAAACTGTTGCTTCCTTTTCCTTGGCTCCCCTTGTCAGGGGAGCTGTCACGCAGTGACTGAGGGGTAGTCGGAACCCGTCACATTGCATCCGACAAAATACCAGTTGCGTCGGCCGCGGCAACCGCAATGGCCTAGCTTGGCTGGACTGGGTCGGACTACAGCGTGCGCTTGGCGCGGATCGCTTCGGCGCGCACGGCGAGCTGGTCGTCGGCCGGATATTCGATGTGCTCGAGCGTGAGTCCCTGAGGGGCGATCGGACCGGTAGATCCTTCGCGCAGCGGTGTCGCCATCTTGCCGGCGAACCAGTCGAGTGAACGTTTGCCGCAGCCGACCTGCACGCACCCGCCGACCAGCGATCGCACCATGTTGCGCGCGAACGCGTCGGCCACGATCGTGAAGCACAGCAGTCCCGACTCGACGGCCGGCGTGCGGTACCGCTCCCCCATCGCCGCGTCGTCGCCGATCAGCGGGCGCGACGGCACGCGGCGCCAGTACGCGGTTTTCACCTCGCGAATCGTCGTGCCGCCCGGGTTCGGCGTCGCGAACGAGCCAAAGTCGTGCAGACCGATCGTCATCGCGGCGGCCGCGTTCATCGCGTCGACGTCAAGATCATCGTCAATATGCAGCACGAAACCGCGCATACGCGGGTCGACTTCGCTTCCGCGGTCGGCGATGCGGTACACGTACGTGCGTTCCAGTGCGGAGAATCGCGCGTCGAACCCGTCCGGCGCGGGCGCGATCGAGCGGACGGCGATATCCGACGGCAGCAGCCGCTGCAGTCGTCGGGTCAATGCAACGGTCGGCGGCACGTCCATGTGGCCGACCGCGCGGGCAAGAATGTCCGGCGGCACGTCGACGTGGCACACCTGGTGACTGGCGTGGACGCCGGTGTCGGTGCGACCGGCGACGACCAGCCGCAGCGGCTCGGACTGCGCTTCGGGCGAGGAGGGGTCAGCCGAAACGCGCAGGATTTTGCGCATCGCGGCTTCGATCTCCCCCTGCACGGTGCGCAGGGTGGGCTGCTTCGCCCAGCCGTAAAATCCGCCGCCGTCGTATGCCAGGTCAATCCGCAGTCTCATGGTTTCCGTCATGGGGCACCAGTGTAGCGAAGACCGGCCGAAGATGCGGCGGCATACGACGCAGCTACGACAAGGGGTCGGGAACCCTGATGGATTCCCGACCCCTTGATTCGTGGTCTAGCGGAACGCTAAGCTCACTCGGCGGTCTCGGCCGGAGCTTCGGCGGTCTCGGCCGGAGCCTCAGTGGCCTCGGTGACCGGAGCGGTCTCCTCGGCGACCTTGGTCGCGGCTTCGGCTTCCTTCACGACGGCCTTCTTGGCGACCGGCTCGGTGACGAGCTCGATGATCGCGGCCGGAGCGGCGTCGCCCTTGCGCGGGGCGATCTTCACGATGCGGGTGTAGCCGCCCTCGCGCTGCTCCATCTGCTCGGCGATCTGCGTGAACAGCACGTGCACGACGGACTTGTTGCGGATGACGCGCATCACGCGACGGCGGGAGTGCAGATCACCGCGCTTCGCGAAGGTGATCAGGCGCTCGGCCAGCGGACGAAGGCGCTTGGCCTTCGGCAGCGTGGTGACGATGCGGCCGTTCTGGAACAGGCTGGTGGCCATGTTCGCGAGCATCAGGCGCTCGTGAGCCGGGCTGGACGCCAGGCGCGGACCCTTCTTGGGTGTAGGCATGTTAACTCCTTGATTGCTTTGCCGGGCTCAGGTGGGCATCGGCCCGAACGTCCGGGCCCGGCCAAGCGGTTGGTCAAAAAACGGCGATCACTCGTCTTCGGGCGAGTAGAAGGTGCCGCCTTCGAGGTTGGTGGTGTCGAAGCCCAGCGGGGAGGCCTTGAGCGACAGACCCAGGGCCTGCAACTTTTCCTTGACCTCGTCGATCGACTTCATACCGAAATTGCGGATGTCGAGCAGGTCCTGCTCGGTGTGGTTGACCAGCTCGCCGATGGTGTGGATGCCCTCGCGCTTGAGGCAGTTGTAGCTGCGCTGCGTAAGGTTGAGATCCTCGATCGGCACGGCCATCTCGGGGTTGGACTCCTCGGCGACGGGCGCCGGGCCAACCTCGACGCCTTCGGCCTGCGTGTTGAGCTCACGGCACAGGCCGAAGAGCTCCACGAGGGTCGAACCGGCGGAAGCCACCGCATCACGCGGCGAAATGGCGGGCTTGGTCTCCACGTCCAGGATGAGCTTGTCGAAGTCCGTGCGCTGTTCCACGCGGGTGGCCTCGACCTTGTAGCTCACCTTGAGCACCGGGGAGTAGATCGAATCAACCGGGATACGGCCGATTTCGCCGTTGTCCTGCTTGTTCATCTGCGCGGTGACGTAACCGCGGCCGCGTTCGACCGTGAACTCGATTTCGAGTTCGCCGTCTTCGGCCAGGGTTGCGATGTGCAGATCCGGGTTGGCGATGGTCACGCCGGCAGGCGGGGTGATGTCACCCGCGACTGCTTCTCCTTCGCCGCTCTTGCGCAGATACATGACGACCGGCTCATCGTACTCGCTGGTGAGCACGATGCCCTTGATGTTGAGCAGGATCTCGGTGACGTCCTCCACGACGCCCGGCAGAGTGGTGAACTCATGCAGGGCACCGGAGATGCGCACCGAGGTCACGGCTGCGCCCGGGATGGAGCTCAGGAGCGTGCGGCGCAGGGAGTTGCCCAGCGTGTAGCCGAAACCAGGCTCGAGAGGCTCGATCGTAAAACGGGAGCGCCGCGGGTTGATGACTTCCTCAGTCAGTGTCGGACGCTGTGCGATAAGCACTATGTTATCCTTTCAGCTTCTGGTCGGTGGTGCACTCACCGACCAAGCAAGCGACTTTGGATTGGTTGCTTCGCCTGACAGGAATCAGACGCGGCGGCGCTTCGGAGGACGAACGCCGTTGTGAGCCTGCGGGGTGACGTCGGTGATGGAACCGACCTCGAGACCAGCGGACTGCAGGGAGCGGATGGCGGTTTCACGGCCGGAACCCGGGCCCTTGACGAACACGTCGACCTTCTTCAGACCGTGCTCCATCGCCTTGCGGGCGGCGGACTCAGCGGCCATACCAGCGGCGTACGGCGTGGACTTGCGGGAGCCCTTGAAGCCGACATCGCCACCGGACGCCCAGGACACGACGGCGCCGGACGGATCGGTGATCGAGATGATCGTGTTGTTGAAAGTGGACTTGATGTGAGCCTGGCCCACCGGGATCGACTTGCGGTCGCGGCGACGGACAGGCTTACGAGCGGCTTGCTTTGCAGCTGCCATTGATCCTCGTTTCCTAGTACGAACTGTGTTGATTGCCCGGACGATGGGATCCGCGGCGGGTTCCCGTGGCCCGGGTCAAGCCACCCTATTACTTGGTGGCCTTCTTCTTTCCGGCAACCGTGCGCTTCGGGCCCTTGCGGGTACGGGCGTTGGTCTTGGTGCGCTGGCCACGAACAGGCAGGCCGCGACGATGGCGGATGCCCTGGTAGCAGTTGATCTGGATCTTACGACGGATGTCCGCATCGATTTCACGACGCAGATCGCCCTCGATCTTGTAGTTGGCCTCGAGATAGTCACGCAGCGTGATCAGCTGCTCATCCGTCAGATCCTTGACGCGGATATCCGGGTTGATACCGGTCGCGGCAAGCGTTTCCTTCGCACGGGTGCGGCCCACACCGAAAATGTAGGTGAGGGCGATCTCAATGCGCTTCTCATTGGGGATGTCGACTCCGGCAAGACGTGCCATTGCGATTCCTTCTATACTCCGCAGGTCGTGCACCGAGTCGTCCGGTTTCCCGGCCCGGGCCTGCGTACCCGGGGTTCAGACGTGGCTCTCGGGAGAACCTCGCCTGTGACTCAGCGCCTGTATTCCATTTGTGCCGCTGGAATCTGCTCTCAGCCCTGACGCTGCTTGTGGCGGGGGTTGGTGCAGATCACCATGACGCGGCCGTGACGACGAATCACGCGGCAGTTTTCGCAGATTCGCTTGACACTAGGGCTGACCTTCATGGTTTTCCTTTGCTTGTACCTTTACTTGTAGCGGTACGTAATACGTCCGCGGTTCAGATCGTACGGGCTCATTTCGAGCACCACGCGATCCTGCGGCAGAATGCGGATGTAGTTCTTACGCATCTTGCCGGAAATCGTGGCGAGCACGATGTGCTTGTTCTCGAGCTGGACGCGAAACATCGCGTTCGGCAGCGCTTCCACTACCTGACCTTCGACTTCAATCACACCGTCTTTTGCCATGAGCCTCGTGATCCGTTCCTTGGGACAATTACCGTTGACGTGTCCGAAAACACACCAACGGAATAATATACACGAACGTCGGGATTACGACACGCCGCGGCCGCCCGCTCAGCAGGCGGCCGCGGCGCGAGGAGCCGAACAGTCCAGTGGACTGTTCGGCGACGGAGCCATCCTTATCCCAAGTCCCACCACACCACACCACACCACACAACCTGACCAGTCCAGTGGACCGTCCAACAACGGAGCAGCCATCCATGTCCCAGTCCCACCCACTTCAAAACCGGATACAAAAAATGGGCAGCTCCCAAGCTGCCCATTTTTGATATCGCTCCCTAGAAAAAGGACTCAGCCCTCAAGCGCCTTGACGATGTTCGCCTGAATGGCATCAATCTCGCCGACGCCGTCGATGGCGACGAGCTGACCACGCTGCTTATAGATATCGAGCAGCGGCGCGGTCTCCTTCGCGTAGGTGGCAAGGCGCTTAGCGATGGCCTCCGGGGTGTCGTCGGAACGGCCCTGCTCCTTGGCGCGCTTGGCGATGCGCTCCATGAGCACGTCGTGGTCGGCGTCGAGGGCGACGACCTTGTCGAGCGGGGTGCCGAGCTCTTCGAGCATCGCGTCGAGCGCCTCGACCTGGGAGGCGTTGCGCGGGTAGCCGTCGAGGATCCAGCCGTTCTTAGCGTCGTCCATGGCCAGACGGTCCTTGACGATCTTGTTGGTCAGCTCGTCCGGGACCAGCTCGCCCTTGTCGGTGTACTTGAGGGCCTCAAGGCCGAGCTCGGTCTTGTTCTTGATGTTGTAGCGGAAGATGTCGCCGGTCGAGATCGCCGGGATGCCGAAGTGCTCGGCGAGCAGCGCGGCCTGGGTGCCCTTGCCGACGCCCTGCGGGCCCATGATGAGAAGACGCATGTCTTGGTTCCTTTGCTGATGTGTTGGGTGTTTGGAAAAGGATGGCTCCGGCGGCAAAACAGTCCACTGGACTGTTTTGCCGCCTCGCGCGTGACGCCTGCCGAGCGGGCGTCACGCTTCCTTATGATCCACGTTCTCGAGCAGGAAGCCGGTGTACTGGAACTGCTCGGTCTGGGCCTTGGCCTGACGCAGCGTGTCAAGGCCGACGCCCGCGATGATCAGGATCGTGGTGCCGCCGAACGGCAGCTTGGTGTTGAGCTCGAGCGCCATGATGAGCACGGTCGGGATGAGCGCCACGAACAGCAAGTAGACGGCGCCGACGGTGTTCAGGCGGTTCATCACGTAGCTCAGGTAGCGGCTGGTGGCGCTGCCGGCGCGGATGCCCGGGATGAAGCCGCCGTACTGCTTCATGTTGTCGGCGGTCTCGTCCGGGTTGAACGTGATCTCCGTGTAGAAAAAGCAGAAGAAGACGATCATAAGCGCGTACAGCACGATGTACCACACGGACGTCGTGTTGGCGAGGTTGGAGTTGATCCACTTGACCCAGCTCTGGTCGGAGTTGCCGAACTGCGCGATGAGCGTCGGGATGGCGAGGATCGAGGACGCGAAGATCGGCGGGATGACGCCAGACATGTTGATCTTGAGCGGCAGGTAGGTGGACGATCCGCCGTACATCTTGCGTCCGATCATGCGGCGCGTGTACTGGACCGGGATGCGGCGCTGGCACAGTTCGACGAAGTCGACGAAGATGAGGATGACGAGCAGGACGCCGGCGACCACGCCGAACTTCCACCACTCGCCGTCGGTGCCGTTGGTGCCCCAGCCGATCTCCCACAGCTGCGGCAGGAAGCCAGAGCAGATGGACATGAAGATGAGGATGGACATGCCCTGACCGATGCCCTTGTCGGTGATGAGCTCGGCCATCCACATGATAAGGCCGGTGCCGCCGGTCATGATGAGCACCATGACGATGAGGTTCCACACGGAGCCGTCCGGAATGACCTGGGAGCACTGGTAGTTGAACAGCGCGCCGGAACGGGCGGTGACGAGGATCGTGGTGGACTGCAGGACAGCAAGGCCGATGGTCAGGTAACGGGTGTACTGGGTCAGCTTGGCCTCGCCGGACTGGCCTTCCTTGTGCAGGGCTTCGAAGCGCGGAATCACGACGCGCAGCAGCTGCACGACGATGGACGCGGTGATGTACGGCATGACGCCCAGCGCGAAGATAGACAGCTGGAGCATGGCGCCGCCGGAGAACAGGTTCACCAGGCCGATGAAGTTCTCGGAGGCGGTCTGCATCTTGCCGACGCACTCCTGAACGACCGAATACTTGACGCCCGGCGTCGGAATGAACGAGCCGATGCGATAAATGATGATCATGCCGAGAACAAACAGGATTTTGTTCCTCAGCTCCTTGGTACGGAAGGCCTGGATTAACGTCCTCACCTGGGTTCCTTTCCTTGTGTGCGCTCCCTGCGCACCCATCCGGACAGACTCTAGTCGTCGAGTCTAGCGTACAGCGTCTACCTCCATCCCGTATCGGAGGCGAAACTGTCCATTATGAGTCACTGCGGAGTCGTCTGTGATTTCTGCGTCGTCTGCGATGACGCGCCCGTTCGCCGGCGCTCCCCTATTGCACCGATCGTCGGGCCGTTTGCGGGCCGATACGAAAATGACCCTCGCCGCACAAGCGGTCGAGGGTCATTTTCCGTATCGCACTGCGGTTGTTTCCCTAACGAGAAGGATTACTCCTCGGAAACGGAACCGCCGGCGGCCTCAATCTTGGCCTTGGCCGAAGCGGAGGCCTTGACGCCCTTGACGGTCAGAGCAACGGACAGATCGCCGTTGCCGAGGACCTTGACGGGCTGGTTGGCGCGGACGGCGCCCTTGGCGACCAGATCCGCGACGGTGATCTCGCCACCGTTCGGGAACAGCTTGCCGAGATCGGCAACGTTCACGACCTGGAACTCCTTCTTGAAGGGGCTCTTGAAGCCGCGGAGCTTCGGCAGGCGCATGTACAGCGGCAGCTGGCCACCTTCGAAGCCCGGGCGAACCTGGTAGCGCTTCTTGGTGCCCTTGTCGCCACGGCCCGAGGTCTTACCCTTGGAGCCTTCACCGCGGCCGACGCGGATGCGATCCTTCTTGGCGCCCGGAGCCGGACGCAGATCGTGCATCTGCAGGATAGTGGTTTCTTCTTCAGCCATAATCAGTCGACCTCCTCGACGGTGACCAGGTGGCGCACCGTCAGGATCATGCCACGAGTGCTCTTGTTGTCCTCGAGGACAACGCTCTGGCCGATCTTGCGCAGACCGAGGGTCTGAGCGGTGGCGCGCTGCTTGGGCGTGCGGTTAACAAGACCGTGATGCAGGGTGATCTTCAGGTTAGCCATCTATCACTCACCATCCTTCTGCTGGGCCTGAGCGGCTGCGGCGGCTTCCTCGCGGGCCTTGCGGGCCTCGTCGATGCCGGCGGCGCGGGCGCGCAGGAGGGCGTCCGGAGCGACCTCGTTGAGGGCCAGACCACGGCGGGCCGCGATCTCTTCCGGATCCTCGAGCTGCTTGAGGGCGGCCACGGTGGCGCGAACCATGTTCACGGCGGTGGCGGAGCCCATCGACTTGGTCAGGATGTCGGTGATGCCGGCGCACTCCATGACGGCGCGGACCGGGCCACCGGCGATAACGCCGGTACCGGGGGCGGCCGGGCGCAGGAGCACGGTGCCGGCGGCGTCGTGGCCGATCACCGGGTGGGTGACGGTGCCGCGGACGCGCGGAACGGTGAACATGTGCTTCTTGGCATCCAGCTGGCCCTTGGCGATGGCGGCAGGAACCTCACGGGACTTGCCGTAGCCGACGCCGACGGTGCCGTTGCCGTCACCGACCACCACGAGGGCGGCGAAGCTGAACGTACGACCACCCTTGTGGGTCTTGGAGACACGGTTGATGGTCACCACGCGGTCGAGCAGCTCATCGCCCTGCTTCTCTTCGCGACGGTTGCGACGCTCACCGCGACGGCCTTCGCCGCGCTGGCCACGACGGGACTTGCGGTCCTCGTTGTTGTTGGTCTCAGCCGCCTCAGTGTTCTGAGTTTCTTCAGCCACTTGGGTTTCCTTCTGAGTTTCGTCGCTCACAGTGCCAGACCTCCCTCGCGGGCGCCCTCAGCGACAGCTGCGACGCGACCAGTGTACTTGTTGCCACCGCGATCGAACACAACAGCCTCGATGCCCGCGGCCTTGGCCTTCTCGGCCACCAGCTCGCCGACCTTCTTGGCGGCTTCGATCTTGGTGCCCTCGAAACCGGCGAAGTCGGCGGTCAGGGTCGAAGCGGACACGAGGGTGATGCCCTTCGTGTCGTCGACGATCTGCGCGACCATGTGACGGTTGGAGCGGGAGACAACGAGACGCGGCATTTCCGGGGTGCCGGAGATGCGCTTGCGGATGCGGGCGTGACGACGCTTGAGCGAGACCTTCTTGCCCTTACCGAGAATCTGAACGCTCATATCACTTACCAGCCTTTCCAGCCTTGCGCAGGATATGCTCGTCAGCGTACTTGATGCCCTTGCCCTTGTAGGGTTCCGGAGCACGCAGCTTGCGGATGTTAGCCGCAGCCTGGCCGACGGCCTGCTTGTCGGTGCCCTTGACGATCACCGTGTTCGCGTTCGGAACCTCGAACTCGATGCCTTCCGGCGGGTTAACGGTGATGGTGTGGGAGTAGCCGAGCGCGAACTCGATGCTCTTGCCCTTGAGGGTGGCGCGGTAACCGGTGCCGACGATCTGCAGGGTCTTGGCGTAGCCTTCGTGGACGCCCTTGACGATGCTGGCGACGAGAGCGCGGCTCAGGCCCGTGCTTCGCGCGGGTCGGACGCAGGTCATCGGCCGGGGTGAGAACAACCTCGTTGTTCTCGACGACGGCGGAGATGCCCTCCGGCATGACGAAGGAGTCGGTGCCTTCGGGCCCTTGGCGGCCACGGTCTGGCCGTCAATCGTGACTTCCACGCCGGCCGGGATGGCGACGGGGAGCTTACCAATATGCGATGCCATGTGTCAGCTCTCCTTTCTCACCACACGTAGGCGACGATCTCGCCGCCGATGCCACGGTCGAGGCATTCCTTCTGCGTCATCAGTCCCGAGGAAGTCGAGATGATGGCGATGCCGAGGCCGCCGAGCGGCATCGGCAGGGCGTCGGACTTGGCGTAGCGACGCAGGCCCGGCTTGGAAATGCGCTTGATGCCCTGGATGGAACGCTCGCCGTTCGGGCCGTACTTGAGGGTGACCTCAAGAGTCTGACCGACCTTGGCTTCCTTGGCGGTGAAGTCCTTGATGTAGCCTTCACGCTTCAGGATCTCGGCGATGTTCTTCTTGAACTTGGAGTACGGCATATCCACGGTCTCGTGCTTAGCCGCGCTCGCGTTACGCAGACGGGTAAGCATGTCTGCGATAGGATCTGTCATTGTCATTTGGGCTTGTTGCCCTTTCTCGCTATGGTTTCCGCCGCCCTCACGCCTGCCGAAGCAGGCGATCGGGCCGCGGACCTTCAGCGTCGATGTTTACCAACTGGACTTCGTGACGCCGGGCAGCTCGCCGCGGTGCGCCTTCTCGCGAAGGCAGACACGGCACAGGCCGAACTTGCGGTAGACGGAGTGGGGACGACCACAAACCTGGCAGCGCGTGTAGGCGCGAACCTTGAACTTCGGCTTGCCGGCCGCCTTGTTCTTCAGAGCGGTTTTTGCCATATCAGTTCTCCTTGAAGGGGAAGCCGAGGTGCTTGAGGAGCACGGAAGCTTCCTTGTCGTCCTTGGTGGAGGTCACCACGGTGATGTCCATACCGCGCTGGTGATCGATCGAATCAGGATCGATCTCGTGGAACATGGACTGTTCGGTGAGACCAAAGTTGTAGTTGCCCTGGCCGTCGAACTGCTTGCCGTTGATGCCGCGGAAATCGCGGATACGGGGCAGAGCGAGGGTCAGCAGACGATCCAGGAACTCCCACATGCGGTCGCCACGCAGGGTGACGTACGCACCGATGGCCTGGCCTTCACGCAGGTGGAACTGCGCGACGGACTTCTTGGCCTTCGTGATCTTCGGCTTCTGGCCGGTGATCAGCGTGAGATCCTTGACGGCGCCTTCGATGAGCTTGGAGTCACGCGCAGCGGCGCCGACGCCCATGGAGACGACGACCTTCTCGATACGCGCCACCTGCATCGGGTTGGAGTAGTTGAACTCCTTCTCGAGCTCGGGGATGATGACGTCCTTGTACTGCTGCTTCAAGCGCGGAGTTGCCGGCGCTTCGACGGTAGCATCGGTCATGCCAGCTCCTTTCCGGACTTCTTGGCGACGCGCACGCGCACGGTCTTCACCTTGCCGTCACGAGCCTCTTCCTTCACCACAATGCCAACGCGGGTCGGCTGCTTGGTCTCCGGGTCGATGACCATCACGTTGGAGCGATGGATCGGAGCCTCAACGGAGATGATGCCGGCCTGCTGGCCCTGCTGCGTGGCGCGAACGTGCTTCTTGACGATCTGCACGCCCTCGACGATCAGACGATCGTCGGCCAGCACGCGGGTGACCTTGCCTTCCTTGCCCTTGTCCTTGCCGCGGATGACCTTGACCAGGTCGCCGCTCTTAATCTTGGCTGCCATGTCAGATCACCTCCGGGGCGAGGGACACGATGCGCATGAAGCGCTTGTCGCGCAGCTCACGAGCGATCGGTCCGAAGATACGAGTGCCCTTCGGTTCACGGCCGGAGCCGAGAATGACGGCGGCGTTCTCGTCGAACTTGATGTAGGAGCCATCCACACGACGGCTCTCCTTGACGGTGCGGACGACAACGGCCTTGACCACATCGCCCTTCTTGACCGACCCGCCAGGGATCGCATCCTTGACGGAGGCGACGATCACGTCGCCGAGGCCGGCATAGCGTCGCTTCGATCCGCCGAGCACTCGGATGCAGAGGAGTTCCTTCGCACCCGTGTTGTCGGCGACATGAAGCCGCGTTTCCTGCTGAATCATTGATTCTCCTTAGCCGAGCTGGTTCTCCCCAAGCACCCCGCCCACCTGTACGAGCATGGGCGGGGTGACTCGCGGAGCCTAGCCGAACTTGTTACTTGGCGCGCTCGATAATGCTCTCGAGACGCCAACGCTTGGTCTTGCTCAGGGGCCGAGTCTCCATAATACTCACGAGGTCGCCAACGTGCGCGTCGTTGTGTTCATCATGGGCCTTGACCTTCTTGGTGGAACGAACGACCTTGCCGTACAGCGGGTGGGTCGAACGCTGCTCGAGCTCGACGGTGATCGTCTTGTCCATTGCCTCGGACACGACGTAACCGCGACGAACCTTGCGGAAGTTACGCTCTTCAGCCATTACTTCTCCTCAGCTTTCGTATCGGATGCCTCGGGCGCCTGGCTGATGCCGAGCTCACGCTCACGCAGGACGGTGTACATCCTGGCGATGTCGTGCTTGACCGCCTTGAGGCGGGCAGTGTTCTCGAGCTGACCAGTCGCGTGCTGGAAGCGCAGGTTGAACAGCTCTTCCTTGGACTTCTTGAGGAAACCTTCGATCTCCTCGTTGGTCTTCTCGTTCAGATTCTTGATTGCATAATCAGCGGTACCGACTGCCATCAGATATCACCACCTTCACGCGCAATAACGCGGCACTTCATCGGGAGCTTGTCGATGGCGCGGCGCAGGGCCTCGCGAGCGACATCCTCGGAGACGCCACCGATCTCGAACATCACGCGGCCGGGGCGAATGTTGGCGATCCAGAACTCCGGAGTACCCTTACCGGAACCCATTCGGGTGCCCAGCGGCTTCTTGGTCAGCGGGCGATCCGGGAAGATCGTGATCCACACACGGCCACCACGCTTGATGTAACGGGTCATGGCGATACGAGCCGCCTCGATCTGGCGGTTGGTGACGTAGGCCGGAGCCAGCGCCTGAATGCCGTAATCGCCGAAGGCGATCTCGTTGCCGCCCTTGGACATGCCAGAGCGGACCGGACGATGCTGCTTGCGGTACTTAGTCCTCTTCGGGATAAGCATCAGTTCACTCCTTCGTTTCCGTTGCGGCAGGGGCCTCAGCGGCGGCGGTCTCGGCCTTCGGGGCCTCGGCCTGCTGCTGGGCGGCAGCACCACGGTTGCCACGGCGCGGGCGGCGATCGCCACCACGGCGGCCGGGACGGCTGTTGTTCTGCTGAGCCTGCTGCTCTTCGAACTCGCGCTCGGTCATATCGCCCTTGTAGATCCACACCTTGACGCCGATGCGGCCGTAGGTGGTCTTGGCCTCGAAGAAGCCGTAATCGATCAGGGCGCGGAGGGTCTGCAGCGGAACGCGGCCCTCGCGGTAGAACTCGGAACGGCTCATTTCCGCACCGCCGAGACGGCCGGAGAGCTTGATGCGGATGCCCTTGGCGCCGGCGCGCATCGCGTCCTGCTGAGCCTTGCGCATCGCGCGACGGAAGGTCACGCGGTTGGTCAGCTGTTCAGCGATGCCCTGAGCGACGAGCTGGGCGTCCAGAGCGGCGTTCTTCACCTCGAAAATGTTGAGCTGGACCTGCTTGCCGGTGAGCTTCTCGAGCTTGGCGCGAACCTTCTCGGCTTCGGCGCCACGGCGGCCGATCACGATGCCCGGACGAGCGGTGTGGATGTCCACGCGCACACGGTCACGGGTACGCTCGATGACGATGCGGGACACACCCGCACGCTCGAGGTCCTTGTTCATTTCCTTGCGGATCTTGTCGTCTTCGAGAACGAAGTCGCTGTAGCGTTCGCCGGGCTTGTTGGAATCAGAGAACCACTTGGAACGGTGGCTCTCAGTGACGCCCAGACGGTAGCCAAAGGGATTGATCTTCTGACCCATCTTTAGCGGGCTCCTTCCTTGGTAGCAACGACGACCGTGATGTGGGAGGTGCGCTTGTTGATACGAGCGGCACGGCCCTGGGCACGAGCGCGGAAACGCTTGAGCGTCACGCCCTCGTCCACATAGGTCTCCTTGATGACCAGGTCGTTCTCGCGGAACGGCTCGCCGGCCTTGTCGGCCTTCACGCGGGCGTTCGCGATGGCGCTCTCGAGGACCTTGCGAACCGGCAGGGACGCGTCCTGGGGAGCGAACTTGAGAATGGTGACGGCTTCGGTCGCCTGCTTGCCGCGGATGAGGTCGACCATGCGGCGAGCCTTGCGCGGCGTCACGCGGACGTGACGAGCGATTGCTTTAGCTTCCATGTTCTATTCCTTATCCTTTAGCGGCGGGCCTTCTTGTCGTCCTTCACATGACCCT
Source organism: Bifidobacterium biavatii DSM 23969 (assembly GCF_000741165.1). GTDB lineage: Bacteria > Actinomycetota > Actinomycetes > Actinomycetales > Bifidobacteriaceae > Bifidobacterium > Bifidobacterium biavatii. The sequence continues at coordinate 22,193 of NZ_JGYN01000031.1, forward strand.
TGAAGGTCTTGGTCGGGGCGAACTCACCGAGCTTGTGACCGACCATGGCCTCGGTGACGAACACCGGGACGTGCTTGCGGCCATCATGAACAGCGAACGTGTGTCCGATGAAATCAGGGGTGATCATCGAACGGCGGGACCACGTCTTGATGACGTTCTTGGTGCCCTTCTCGTTCTGCTCGTCGACTTTCTTCTGCAGGTGGGCGTCGACGAAGGGGCCCTTCTTGATGCTACGAGTCATCTACTCGACACTCCCTTACTTGCGGTTCTTACCATTCGGACGACGACGAACAATCATCTTGTTCGAAGCCTTCTTCGGACGGCGAGTACGAACTTCGCCCTTGCCCCACGGAGAAACCGGCGGCTTGCCACCGCGGGTACGACCGCCGTGCGGGTGGTCGACCGGGTTCATGGACTCACCACGAGTCCACGGACGCTTGCCGATCCAGCGGGCGCGGCCAGCCTTACCGAGCTGAATGTTGGCGTGGTCGGAGTTGCCGACCTCACCGACGGTCGCGCGGCAGCGGGCGTCGACGTTGCGGATTTCGCCGGACGGCATACGCAGCTGGGCGTAAGCGCCATCCTTGGCGACGAGCTGAACGGCGGCACCGGCGGAACGGGCGATCTTCGCGCCGCCCAGCGGCTTGAGCTCGATCGCGTGCACGATGGTACCGGTCGGGATGTTCTTGAGCGGCAGGTTGTTGCCCGGCTTGATATCGGCCTTCTCGCCGGTCTCAATGCGGTCGCCCTGCTTGACGCCTTCCGGAGCGATGATGTAGCGCTTCTCGCCGTCGGCGTAGTGCAGCAGCGCAATGCGGGCGGAACGGTTCGGGTCGTACTCGATGTGAGCGACCGTAGCCGGCACGCCGTCCTTGTCCCAACGCTTGAAGTCGATGAGACGGTAGGCACGCTTGTGGCCGCCGCCGCGATGACGGGAGGTCATACGGCCGTAAGAGTTGCGGCCGCCGGTCTTGGTGAGCTTGCGAACCAGCGACTTCTCAGGCGTGGAGCGCGTCAGCTCGGAGAAATCCGAGACGGAAGCGTTGCGACGGCCTGCAGTCGTCGGCTTATAAACGCGGATAGCCATAATATAGTTCTTCCTTTAACTTTTCTCGGCTAGCCTTCAGTTGCCGAAGATGTCGATCGTCTGGCCCTCGGCGACGGTAACGATCGCGCGCTTCTGGTTGACGCGCTGGCCGAAACCGAAGCGGGTGCGCTGCTTCTTGCCAGCGCGGTTGAGGGTGTTGACGTTCGTCACCTTCACCTTGAAGATCTCTTCGATAGCCTGCTTGATCTGCACCTTGTTCGCGTTCGGGGCCACCACGAAGGTGTACTGGCCACGATCGGACAGGGCGTAGCTCTTCTCGGAAACGACGGGCTTCAGGATGACGTCGTGTGCGGGCTTGTGAATAGCGACCATCTAAATCAGGCCTCCTTGACGGCCGGCTCGGTCTTGCCAGCGAGGAAAGCGTCAAGGCCTTCCTTCGTGAAGACGACGTACTGAGCCGTGACCACATCGTAGGTGTTGAGCTGATCGGCGAAAATCGGGTGAACGGTCGGGATGTTGCGGACCGACAGCCACTCGTTGATGTTTTCGCGGGAGAACACCACCGTGGTGAACTTGTTCTCGGTGATCGGGGTCAGCGCGGCGACGGCGGTCTTGGTGGACGGGGTATCGGTGATGCCGAAGTCCACAACGGCGACGCGGCCGGCGTTGGCGCGATCGGAAAGCACGTAGCGCAGGGCGGCGGCCTTCATCTTCTTCGGGGTACGCTGCGAGTAGTCGCGCGGCTGCGGACCGAACACGGTGCCGCCGTGGTACCACTGCGGGGCGCGGATGGAGCCCTGACGGGCACGACCGGTGCCCTTCTGCTTCCACGGCTTCTTGCCACCACCGGAAACCATGCCACGAGTCTTGGTGGCGTGGGTGCCGGCGCGGGCGGCAGCGAGCTGAGCCACGACAACCTGGTGGATCAGCGGGACGCGGGACTGGACCTCTTCAGCGGTGTGGCCGAAGATCTCGCCCGGAACCTCAACGGTGCCGGTGTTCTGGCCCTGGGCGTCGGACACGTTCAGAGTAACGTTTGCCATAATTCAGACTCCCCTTACTTCACGGCCGTGCGGACGAGAACGATGCTGCCCTTCGGGCCCGGAACGGCGCCCTTGATGGCGAGGATGCTGTTCTCGGCATCCGCGGAGACGACGGTAAGGCCCTGGACGGTCGCGGTCACGTGACCCATGCGGCCGGCCATGCGCTTGCCCTTGAGGATACGGCTCGGAGTGGCGCACGCGCCGACAGAACCGGGGCGACGCTCGTTCTTGTGAGAACCGTGGGAACGGCGGTAGGACTTGAAGCCCCAGCGCTTGATGGTACCGGCGAAGCCCTTGCCCTTGGTGGTGCCGGTGACGTCGACCTCGGAACCCTCCGGGAAGAAGTCGATGGACAGCTCCTGGCCCGGCTCGTACTCGGCGGCGTCCTCGGTGCGCACCTCGACGAGGTGGCGGCGCGGGGTCACGCCAGCCTTGGCGAAGTGGCCGGCGAGCGGCTTGGTCACCTTGGTCGGATCGATCTGGCCGTAGCCGATCTGGACAGCCTTGTAACCGTCGGTCTCATCGGACTTGACGGCGGTCACCACGTTGGTGGAAACGTCAACGAGGGTGACGGGGACAAAGAAACCGTTCTCGTCCCAGACCTGAGTCATGCCGAGCTTCTTGCCCAGCAGAGCCTTGTGGCTACCTCTCTGCGAAGTCATAGTGGTTCCCTCCTCCCTTACAGCTTGATCTCGATGTTGACATCCGCGGGCAGATCAATATGCATCAGGGAGTCCACGGCCTTGGGGGTCGGGTCCACGATGTCGATGAGGCGCTTATGAGTGCGCATCTCGAAGTGCTCGCGAGAATCCTTGTACTTGTGAGGAGAACGAATAACAACAAAGACGTTCTTCTCGGTCGGGAGCGGAACCGGGCCAACCACAGTTGCGCCCGCGTTCGTCACCGTTTCGACGATCTTCTTCGCCGATTGGTCGATGACCTCATGGTCATAGGACTTAAGCCTGATGCGGATTTTCTGTCCCGCCATTGCCGTCCGCCCTTTCTAGCGATTCGTGTACTGTTTACCAGCCTGCTTCCAAGGGCACCGGCGGACCTGGCCGCAGCAGAACACACCTCTTACGAGGCGTCTTCTGTGGCCAAACCACATCAGTGCGCGGCATTCGAGTCCTCACTCGCGTGACTTCCCGTTCCGCGCTCGCTTTTTTGATTCCAATTTGCGAGCCCTAAATCAGGCAACTTGTTTATTAAAGCACTAGGCATGGCCTAAAGGAGTTCGGGCGTGTCGCGCTCCGCGCGTCACGCCCTCACCCTGTATTCCTACCTCAGCGCTGCCGCACTTCGGCGTCGCCTACAAACAGTCCACCGAACTGTTTGCTTACGGCGCCGTGGACGAGTCGCGCCTCGATGTCAGTCGCCAGGCTTGTCGCCTTCGGCGGCGGTAATGGCTTCAGCGATCGGATCATGGGAGAAATCGTGGTTGCGGTATCCGGGATCGTCGACCGGCAGATGCTGGACCAGCGTATCGAACACCTGACTGTAGATCTTGCCGTGATCAAGCACCGCATCAAGCACATGCCCGCCGAACGTGCGGTCATCGGACAGAAAATGCTCGTGGAATCCGGCCACGGCCGCCCCATGGAACATCACCGGCGAAAAGTATCCCAGCAGCGTGCCCTTCACGTCATGCCGCAGGAACGTCGCCTGACGGTCGGCGACCTCCACCAATGTCGGGTACGGGGCCTGCTGCTTGATCACGGCGCGCGTCTTCATGAAACTGAACGTGCCGCGCACGATCACCGAAAAGAACGTGTTCGCACGACCATTCGCCTCCACGATGCGCCTGTTGAGCTCCTCAAGGCCGATGTCCGCACGCTCGCACTGGTATTGGAACGCCGCATGATGCACATTCGCGAACGGCATCGTGAAATCGTCCGGCACGCGCTCGACCACACCGCTGGAACCCACCTTGTACGCGACGCCATCAAGAATGATGAGCTCTCCGTCGAGCCCCTCCCCCGTGCCGATGCCGGTGTCGCCGTGCGTGAGCAGCTCGCCGATCGTCGTCGTGCCTTCCAGCAGTCCAGGGACGAGCAGCGCGAGCGTACCGTGCTGATACAGCTGGTTCGCATGATGTTCGGTAATGGGTTTGATCTGGGATCCGCGCGATTGTGTCACGCTACGTACGATAAAAGCCCGTACGCAGCGTCTTCAACCAACGTCTCACGACACCGACCGTGACTCGCGTCACAGACCGCGATCGGCCGTCGCCCTCGCTGTCCGGTCAGAACGCGACGGACGCGGCGAACACGAGCAGATTGGACGACAGCTCGGTCATGCCGACCGCGATCGGCTTGAGACGACGGTTCTTCGCGACGATCGGCAGTACGATCGCGCGCAGCAGCAGGCACGCGGCGACGACCGTCATCATGCATCCCTTCCAATCGAACGACGACGGGTCCGACCAGCCGCCGCGCAGCCACGCAAGCCGGCCGGACGGATCGGCGAACAGCCACGCGCCGGCGCACAGGGCCAGCAGCATCCCATGCCAGCCCCACGACGCGCGCAGGTATCGGCGGTTGCCGCGTTCGCGGATCATCGTTTTGACGAACAGGACCGAACCGAACTGGGTCAGTGCGAACAGCAGCGACGCGGCAAGGCCGGCGGACGGCAGCGCGTACGTCGACCACCAGGTCTCCGGCGTCGGCAGCTGTCCGCGGAACAGCGCGGCGCCGTGCTCGACGTACCGCACGCAGTCGGCGTGCGAGATCAGGCCGTTCGTGAGCGCCGTCGGGACGGCGCATCCGTCGGACAGTTTGGCCGGATCGCCGAACGACGCGATGACCGTCGGCATGGACGACGAGGCGAGCACGGCCGCGCCGTTGCCCCACAGGCTCCGCTCCCGGCGCAGATAGGCGGCTGCGAACGATATGGCCGCCAGCGCGGCGAAGTACGGGGCCCAGCGCAGCACGCCGGGATTGACGTTCAGGAACGGCAGTCCGACGGCGAACAGCAGCACTGTATATATAAGGACTTGTTTCGCGTACCGGCGGGAGAAGCGGGACTTGATCCAGCGGGCCGCCGTGAACTGCACGCAATAGCACAGCGCCCATGCGGCCAGCATCCAGATGGTGTTGACGGTGGCTCCGCCGATCGCCACGCCGGACAACGCTGGCAGCATGGCCATGACCCACGCGCCCGGCTGGTCCGGTATCCAGTCGCGCAGGACCGGGCGCGTGGAGGATCCTCCGCGGCGCGATCCGCCGCCGTAGCTGGCGTTGCGAGTCGTAAAGGTTGCGGTTCTTGAGGTTTTCGGCATTCCCCCACGGTAAGGCATCCTTCCCGCTCCCGGCAATATCCTTCCATCCCTCCCGGCGCGTCGTCCGTACCGGCATCGCTGTTCGGGGTTTATCACGGACGTCCATGCTCCGAAGAACAGAAGTCATCACACCGCGGCTATGACAAACTATGACAAAAGGGAGTCCATCCAAGTGGATGGACTCCCTCAACGCTTATCTCCTGAGTCAGACCTGACCGGAGCTAGCCGACGGCTCAGACGCGCTCGGAGGCTTCCTCCGTGGCGGCCTCGCCTTCGCGCTCGACGCGCAGACGGTGGCCTTCAGCCTGCGGCACGCCGTAGTAGGCGGCGATGGCGATGTCCTTCATGTCCTCGATCTGCGGGATGCGCGGGTTCGCGGGGGCGCACTGGTCCTCGTAGGCGCGCATGCCGATCTGGTCGAGCACGCTCCAGAAGTAGTCCTCGTCGACACCGCAATCCTGGAAGCTCTTGTTCATGCCGAGCTTGTTGTCGCGGTAGTCCTCCACCGCGCGGGCCAGGTTCTCGACGGCTTCGGCCGGGGTCTTGCCCGGGTCGATGCCGAGGTTGACGGCGATGTCGCGGTAACGCTCGTCGGCGACGTACTTGTTGTACTTCGGCCACGAGGTCGGCTCCTCCGGCACCTGGCCGTTGTAGCGGATCACGTACGGCAGGAGGATGGAGTTGGTGCGGCCGTGGGCGACGTGGCACAGCGCGCCGATGGTGTGGGCCATGCCGTGGCACATGCCGAGGAACGCGGAGCCGAACGCCATGCCGGCCATGGTGGCGGCGTTGTGCATCTTCTCCTGCGCCTTGGTCTTCTCCAGGCCCGGCTCGCCGTTGACGGACTCGGCCAGGTTGTCCCAGATGAGCTTGGCTGCGTGCAGCGCCATGCCGTCGGTGAAGTCGTTCGCGTACACGGACACGTACGCCTCGAACGAGTGGGTCAGCGCGTCGAAGCCGGCGTCGGAGGCGAGTTTGCGCGGCTGGGTGCGGGCCAGCACCGGGTCGACGATGGCGACGGACGGGGTGAGCGCGTAATCGGTGATCGGGTACTTGTAGCCGGTCTTGTGGTCGGTGATGACGGCGAACGGCGTCACTTCCGAACCGGTGCCGGACGAGGTCGGGATGCACACGAGCTTGGCCTTCTCGCCCAGCGGCGGGATCTTGAACGCGCGCTTGCGGATGTCGAAGAACTTCTCGCGCACGTCGGAGAAGGAGATTTCCGGGTGCTCGTAAAGCAGCCACATGATCTTAGCCGCGTCCATCGGGGAGCCGCCGCCGACCGCGATGATCGTGTCCGGCTCAAACTCCTCGCGCATCATCTCGGCGCCCTTTTCGACGGTCTCGACGGACGGCTCCGGCTCGACGTAGTCGATGATGCGGAAGGTGACGCGGTTGGAACGGGCGCGCAGCTGGTCGATGATCTTGTCGACGATGCCGAGCTGCTCCATGACCTTGTCGCACACGATGACGGCCTTTTCGATGCCGAACATGTCACGCAGGTACTTGATGGCGTTCGGCTCGAAGTAGGTCTTGGCCGGGATCTTGAACCACTGCATGTTGTTGTTCCTCCGAGCGATGCGCTTGATGTTGAGCAGGTTGACCGCCTGCACGTTGCCGGACACCGAGTTGCCGCCGTAGGAGCCGCAGCCGAGGGTGAGTGACGGGGCGATGGCGTTGTAGATGTCGCCGACGCCGCCGAGCGAGCTCGGGGAGTTCCAGATGATGCGGCAGGCGTGCATACGCAGGCCGTATTCGCGCACGAGCGCCTCGTTGTTGGTGTGGATGGCGGCGGTGTGGCCGGCGCCGAGCTTGAGCATGGCCTCGCACATCTCGAACGCCTGCTCCTTATTGTCGGCCTTGAGGACGGCGTGCACCGGGGCGAGCTTCTCGTGGGTGAGCGGCTCGTTGTCGGAGACTTCCTTGCACTCGGCGGCGATGATGGTCGCGTCGTCCGGGATTTCGAAGCCGGCGGCCTTGGCGATGTACTGCGGGGACTTGCCCGGCACCACGGAATTGAGCTTCGGGGTGCCGCCGGAGAACGCGGTGCAGCCGAACATGTACTGCTCGAGCTTGGCCTTCTCCTCGTCGTTGACGAAGTATGCCTTGCGGCGCTTGAGCTCCTTGACGAGCGGCGCGTAAACGTCCTTGTGGGCGATGATGGCCTGCTCGGTGGCGCAGATCATGCCGTAGTCGAAGTGCTTGGACAGGATCAGGTCGTTCGCGGCGCGGATGACGTCCACGTCCTTGTCGACGTAGGCCGGCGCATTGCCGGCGCCGACGCCGAGGGCCGGCTTGCCGGAGGAGTATGCGGCCTTGACCATGCCTGGGCCGCCGGTGGCGAGGATCGTCGCGACGCCGGGGTGCTTCATGAGCGCGCCGGTGGCCTCGATGGACGGGTGCTCGATCCACTGGATGCAGTCGGCCGGGGCGCCGGCCTCGATGGCCGCGTCGCGCACGATGCGGGCCGCCTCGGCGGAGCACTGCTGCGCGAACGGGTGGAAGCCGAAGATGATCGGGCAGCGGGTCTTGAGCGCGATGAGCGACTTGAAGATGGTGGTGGAGGTCGGGTTGGTGACCGGGGTGACGCCGGCGACCACGCCGACCGGCTCGGCGATCTCGTCGATGCCCATGACGTCGTCTTCGCGGATGATACCGACGGTCTTCTGGCCGGCCAGGTAGTTGGTGACGTGCTCGCAGGCGAAGATGTTCTTGGTGGCCTTGTCTTCCACAAGGCCGCGGCCGGTCTCGTCGACGGCCATCTTCGCGAGCACGAGGTGCTTGTTGAGCGCCGCGATGGAAGCCTTGGCGACGATGCGGTCAACCTGCTTCTGATCGAGCTTTTCGAATTCGGTGAGGGCCTTAAGTCCCTTCTTGACGAGGGCGTCGACCTCAGCCTCGGCCGCGGCCTGCTTCTCCTCGGGGGTCGGCTTGGTGGGGGCCTCAGCCTGCTTTGCGTCTGCCATGAATCCTCCTCGACTTGCTGATGCAAATTCCGGTTCCGCCCGTTCGGGGCGGCTGTCGTTGCGCCACAACACGTTGCCAAAGCGTTGCCAAAGCATCATTGTTTTGTGGCCTAGGTCACAATGTACCGGACGCCGCAAGGCTCTGCATACGCACACAATCGACGGCGTTTCATGTCATGTTATGATCGATTTTTGCAAGATATTGTTTGTTTTAGGGTGTTCAGTCGCTCAAAACAGCCCTTTTTGATACTTTTTGTTCACTTTTTCCGCACTCCTCACACGTTTCAACACATTCTCGCCAAGCAACTTCTAAAAATACCCTTTCTAAAAGTTGTCCAACCTGGCAATCTTCTATAAAATACCTTTCTAAAAGCCGGCAATCCCGGCCTCAGCCACGTCACCGAGGACGACACATGACCACACTTCCAGCCCAGTCACCGAACGACAGCTCCGGCATAACGCCAACCGCCGAGCCAGTACCCGCGCCAGCCCCGCGCGACCGCACCAGCGCCGCGATCCTGCATCATCTCCATCAGCACCGTCAGGCCGCCAAACAACGGCTCGCGAGCGAACTCGGCCTCAGTCTGCCCACCGTCACGCAGCATCTGCGCGAACTCGAGCGCGAGGGCATCGTCGTCCCCGGCGACCCGCAGGCGTCCACCGGCGGGCGCAAGGCCGTGCCGTACGCGTTCAATCCGCGCCATCGCATCGCGGTCGGCGTCTCGTCGGGGCCGACGGAGGCGACGCTGCTGGCCGTCGACCTGTACGGCGACATCGTCGCGCAGCTCAATCGCACGATTCCTTACCGCAACAATGCGGCCTACTGGCAGCGCATCGCCGGCATAGCCGACGAATTCGCGGACGCCGCGGCCGGAGCAACGGCCGGCACCACGGACGACGCCGTGATCGGCGTCGCGGTCTGCGCGCGCAGCA
>NZ_JGYN01000032.1 GCF_000741165.1 Bifidobacterium biavatii DSM 23969
TCTTCGAAACCTCGATTCCTGAAGAACTGCATGATGCGGCGCAGATTGATGGCCTCTCATTCTTCGGCTACTTCCTCAAAATCGTGATCCCCCTGTCCAGTGCGATCATCGCCGTGTTGGGCTTGTATTACTTCGTGGGTCATTGGAATGATTACTTCACGGGCCTGATCTACATTCGTACGGATACGAAGCAGCCCCTGCAGATGGTGTTGCAGAACATCCTCTTGGCGAACCAGACTCAGCAGGGCGGTGCCGGTAACGGTGGCCAGAGCGCACTCCAGCAGCAGCAGTTGGCTGACCAGATCAAGTACGGCGTGATCATCGTCTCCACCGCCCCCCTCCTGATCCTCTACCCGTTCCTGCAAAAGTACTTCAACAAGGGCGTCATGATCGGCGCCGTGAAAGGCTGATCCAACAACACAGCATCGTGCAAAGCGCGATACTGTATCAGCGGCGTTAGCGATAAGAACCCGTCGAAGCGTGGAAGCGTTTCGGCGGGTTTCTTTGATTGCACCGTAGAATCGTGGACATGGGCAAAGACGACAAGAAGACGGACGCCAAAGATGGCGGCAAGGTCAACAAGGCTGTCAAACCGGATAAGTTCGACCGGGATAAAGACAAAACCACCAAGCCGGACAAGCGCATCGACAAGACGCTCAAACGTGCGGAAGACCGGATCGGCGCGATCGAGGCGAGCACCACGGTGGCCGAGCGTCTCGCCAACGCGGCCAAATCAAGTGAACTGCTCAGCGCGGTCTGGTCGCTGCCGCCGGCGCAGCGGCTCATGTTCCATCACGGCGTAAACGCCAACGACGTCATCGGCGATTCGACGCCCGGCTTCGACGGCGACAAGGACGACGCGGAACGGTTCATCGCGCTCAGCTCGTCCGAAATCGCACGCTATCAGAACCTGCTGTACGCGAACGGCGTCAAGGGTTCCCGCCGCAGGCTGCTCATCGTGCTGCAGGGCATGGACGCCTCCGGTAAAGGCGGCATCGTCAAGCACGTCTTCCGTCAAGGCAACCCGATGGGCATCCATTATCACGGCTTCGGCAAACCAAGCGCGGAGGAACTCGCGCACGGCTTCCTCTGGCGCGTCGAACGCGAACTGCCCGATCCCGGCTGGATCAGCGTGTTCGACCGGTCGCACTATGAGGACATCGTCATGCCGCACGTTTACGGCACCGTGCCGGAAGCGGAATGGCGCGCACGATACGATCTCATCAACGAGTTCGAGCGCAATCTGGTCGCCGACGGCTGTGCGATCATCAAAATTTTCCTCGTCGTCAGCAAAGACGAACAAAAACGCCATTTTCTCTCGAGGCTTGAGGATCCGACCAAGTTCTGGAAGTTCGACGTGTCTGATTTGGATGCGCGAGACCGTTGGGACGACTACATGGCCGCATGGCAGGAGGTGTTCGAGCACACGAGCACGCAGTCCGCGCCGTGGTATCTCGTGCCGGCCGACAACCGGTGGTATTCTCGCGCCGTCGTGTCCGAGTTGCTGCGCACCACCTTGAAGAACATGAATATGACGTGGCCGCCGTTGGACGCGGGCGTCGACCCGGTGGAGGCCAGAAGGAGACTGGGCTAGTCGGGGCGTCTTGGTTCCCGGGATTTTGCGGCAAAAATCCCGGGAACTGGACCGTGTTCGGTTTTCCGCCTTGTTCCCCGGAATCGCAACGATTCTGGTATGTGAGTTTGCGCGGTAATGTGCGATTCCTGGTTCCCGGGATTTATGGTGCCAATCCCGGGAACCGGAAGGCGTCGAGTAGACTGGGAGACATTATGGCAGATACTGAGACTTATGGCTCCCTAGGGGCATTGGCGCCGAGTTGGGACGACGGCGACCGCAACATCGACACTGACGAAATTTACGAGCGCTTCTTTAACTGGGTGCACGACGTCAAGCACGTTGACCCATGGCCCCATCAGGAAGAGGCCATCATGGACCTCCTCGCCGGCGACCACGTGATCCTGAACACGCCCACCGGTTCGGGCAAGTCGCTCGTCGCGCTCGGCATGCACTTCGCCGCATTGTGCACCGGCCGACGCTCCTATTACACCGCCCCGATCAAGGCGCTCGTGTCGGAAAAGTTCTTCGATTTGGTCGACGTGTTCGGTCGCGACAACGTGGGCATGATCACCGGCGACACGCACATCAACTCCGATGCGCCGATCATCTGCTGCACGGCTGAAATCCTCGCCAACCAAGCGCTGCGCGAAGGCCGGCACGCGGACGTCGGCTGCGTGGCGATGGACGAATTCCATTATTACGGCGATCCGGAGCGCGGCTGGGCGTGGCAGGTGCCGCTGCTGACCTTGCCGAAGACGCAGTTCCTGCTCATGAGCGCGACGCTCGGCAACGTGGATGCGATCGCCGACAAGCTCGAAGACATGACCGACACGGACGTGGACATCATCGCCGACGCGCCGCGACCGGTCCCGCTCACCTACGAGTACACGCTCGACCCGCTCGAGAAAACCGTCGAGCTCGCGTTCCGCGAAGGCTCCACGCCGATCTACGTCGTCCACTTCTCGCAGGACGCGGCGCTCGACACCGCGCAGGCGCTCGCCTCGACCGGCGTCTCCAGCAAGGAGCAGCGCGCGGCCATCGCCGAAGCGGTCAAGGGCTTCAAGTTCACCACCGCGTTCGGCAAGATCCTGCAGCGGCTCCTGCGTACCGGCATCGGCATCCATCACGCCGGCATGCTGCCGCGATACCGTCGACTCGTCGAACAGCTCGCCCAACAGGGCCTGCTGCCGGTCATCTGCGGCACCGACACGCTCGGCGTCGGCATCAACGTGCCGATTCATTCCGTCGTGCTCACCGCGCTCACCAAATTCGACGGCACGCACATGCGCAAGCTGCGCGCACGTGAGTTCCATCAGATCGCCGGCCGCGCGGGCCGCATGGGCTTCGACACGGAAGGCCTCGTGATTGCCGAAGCCCCCGAATTCGAGATCGAGAACGCGAAAGCCGTGGCCAAGGCCGGCAACGATCCGAAGAAACTCAAGAAGGTCAAGCGCAAGAAGGCACCCGAAGGGTTCGTCACGTGGAACCAGGCCACGTTCGACAAGCTCATCGACGCGGCTCCCGAAACGCTCGTGCCGCACATGAAGATCACGCATTCGATGGTGCTCAACGAGGTCGCGCAGGGCGGCGACGCGCGCTACCGCGTCGACCGGCTCATCGACGACTCCGCGCAGACCCCGGACCAGAAGGAGCAGCTGCACCAGCGCGCCGACGAGATCTTCCAGACCCTGTTCGACACGAAGGTCATCGAAACCGAGGATCGCGACGACGGCGGCAAGGACTATTTCCTCGACGTGGACGTGCCCGACGACTTCGCGCTCGACCAGCCGCTCTCGCCGTTCCTGCTCGCGGCTTTGGAACTGCTCGACCCGGAATCCGACACGTACGCGCTCGACGTGATCTCCATGGTCGAGGCCACGCTCGAAGACCCCAAGCAGGTTCTGAAAGCGCAGGAGCGACAGGCGCGAGACAAGGCGCTCGCCGAGATGAAGGAGGACGGCCTCGACTACGACGAGCGCATGGACAAGCTGCAGGAGATCACGTATCCGAAGCCGCTTGAGGACATGCTGCAGGCCGCATTCGACCAGTACCGCGCCGACGTGCCGTGGGCGAACGACTACTGGCTGAGCCCCAAGTCGGTCGTGCGCGACATGGTCGAAACCGCGTCCGACTTCACGGGATACATCGCCCGCTACAACATCGCACGCTCCGAAGGCACGCTGCTGCGCTATCTGTCGGACGCGTACCGCGCGCTCGCCCGCACCGTGCCAGTCGAAAAGCGCGACGAGCAGCTCGACGACATCATCTCGTGGCTGCGCGTGGTCGTGCGTTCGATCGACTCCAGCCTCGTCGACGAATGGGAGAACGCGGGCGCCGAATCGGACGCGTCCGAAGCGGCGGCGACGCTCGCCGCGCCGGGCGCGAAGGACGCGGTGGTTGAGGATCGCCGCGGCCTGATCGTGCTGATTCGCAACGCCATGTTCCGTCGCGTGCAGCTCATGGACCTGGACCGTCCGGACGAGCTGGGCGCGCTCGACAAGGACTGGGGCTACGGCGTGCACGAATGGGAGGATGCACTCGACGACTATTACGACGAGCACGAGTACGTCGGCATCGACGCGGCCGCCCGTTCCGGCAAGCTGTTCATTCTCGACGATTCGCTCGAAAAGAAGGAGCATGCGTGGAAAGTGCGCCAGATCATCGACGACTCCGACGGTGACCACGACTGGGCCATCACCGGCACCGTCGACCTCGACACCACGCAGGAGACCGGCGAGGTGGTGTTCTTCGACTATCACGTCGGAGCCGCGTCCTGACGTTGTACGCGGATTACAGAATTGTCGAACAGGTGTTCGATGGTAGGGATATGATGGGATGCCATGAGCGATAACGACCTGTTTGACGCGGCGGACGTGCCCGAGGACATGACGCGGCCGTTGGCGGTGAGGATGCGGCCGGGCACGCTGGACGAAGTGGTCGGCCAACGTCAGGTGCTGGGGGAGGGCTCGCCCCTGCGCAGGCTCGCCAACCCCGCGTCCAAAGGATCGCTTGCCGCGCCCAGTTCGATCATCCTGTTCGGACCTCCCGGCGTGGGCAAGACCACGCTCGCCTACATCGTCGCCAAACAGTCCGGCCGCGCGTTCGAGGAACTCTCCGCCGTCACGTCCGGCGTCAAGGACGTGCGCGACGTGCTCGCCCGTGCTCGCCAACGGCTCGTGTCCGAAGGCAAGGAAACTGTGCTGTTCATCGACGAGGTGCACCGCTTCTCCAAATCGCAGCAGGACGCGCTCCTGCCGAGCGTCGAAAACCGCGACGTCACGTTCATCGCCGCCACCACCGAAAACCCGAGCTTTTCGGTCATCAAACCGCTGCTCAGCCGGTCCGTCGTCGTCAAGCTCGAATCGCTCGAACCGGACGATCTGAAAACGCTCATCACGCGTGCCGTCGACGACAAGCGCGGACTCAAGGGCGAAGTGAAGATCGGCGACGACGCGATCGACGAAATCATCCGGCTCGCCGGCGGCGACGCGCGCAAGACGCTCACCATCCTCGAAGCCGCGGCCGGGGCGGCCACCGGCGACCAGCAGCGCAAAAAAGGCGCGCGCAAGCCGATCATCACGCCCGACATCGTCAGCAAGGTCATGGACGTGGCCACCGTGCGCTACGACAAGGACGGCGACGACCACTACGACGTCATCTCCGCGTTCATCAAATCCATGCGCGGCTCCGACCCGGACGCCGCCATCCACTATCTCGCGCGCATGCTGCGCGCCGGCGAGGATCCGCGCTTCATCGCCCGGCGCATCATGATCGCCGCGGCCGAAGAGGTCGGCATGGCCGCGCCGCAGATCCTGCAGGTCACCGTCGCCGCCGCACAGGCCGTTGCGATGATCGGCATGCCCGAAGCTCGCATCATCCTCGCGGAAGCGACCATCGCCGTGGCCACCGCGCCGAAATCGAACGCCAGCTACAACGCGATCAACGCAGCGCTCGCCGACGTGGATGCCGGACTCATCGGCCAGGTGCCGCTGTACTTGAGAAACGCGCCCACCAAACTCATGAAGGAGTGGGGCAACCACGAGGGTTACAAGTACGCGCACGACTGGCCGGGCGCGGTCGCCCCGCAGGAATACCTGCCTGAGGAACTGCGCGGGCGCGAATACTACCATCCCAACGACCGCGGCTACGAGCACGAGGTCGGCCCGCGATTGGAGAAGATCCGCAAGATTTTGCACAGCGGCGAATGACGGCATCGCGCTCGCGCGCTACGGTCCGTCCGGACATATCCCCGTTCGACATGATTGTCCAGCACGGTCGGCTAAGGTGAACGGTGGTTAGGGGCGGAAACGGATGGCCGAGCGACCAGCGTTCGATTCGGTTGCGATCCGTCGAGACAAGACGCCCGAACGGTTGGTAAACCACATTCCGAGAGGCTCATGACCGCATGTGGTCGCCGCCATGCGACTGCCGTCATATGCCGTCATGCGTTGTCATGAGAGTCGAAAGCAAGAAACGGGAGTACGTATGGAATCGCCGACGACACGTCAGGTAGGCAATACCGAAACGGAACGCACCGAAATCACCCATCACGCAAACGCGGCGCACGACACGCACGCCGCACATCCCGACGAGCGCATCCCGCTCAGCCTGATCGGCTCGATCGTCGCCGTCGGCTCGCTCGCGTTCGTCGGCATCCTCACCGAAACGGTCATGACCGTGCTGTTCCCGCAGCTTATGGTCGAATTCAACGTCAACACGGCCACCGTGCAGTGGATCACCACGATCTACCTGCTCGTCGTCGCGGCCACCATGCCGCTCTCGTCGTTCCTCAACCGACGGTTCAAGCTGCGCACGCTGTTCGTCGCGGCCGTCGTGCTGGCCGTCACCGGCTCGTTCATCATGATCGTCGGCCACGCGTTTCCGCTCATTCTCATCGCGCGCGTGATCCAGGGCGTCGGCTCGGGCATCGCCACGCCGCTCATGATGAACATCATCCTCCAGCAGGCGCCGCGTTCCAAGGTCGGCCAGCTCATGGGCGTGGGCTCGCTCGTCATCACCGTCGCGCCGGCCATCGGGCCGACCGTCGGCGGCGCGATCTCCAGCGTGCTGCCGTGGCGTGCGATCTTCGTCATCGTCATTCCGATCGTGCTGCTGCTGTCCCTGCCGGTCGGCCTGCGCTGCATCCGCCAGACGCGCCCGACCGAGGCGGCGCAGCTCAACCCGCTGCAGTTCGTGGCGATCGTGCTGGCCCTGTGCGGCTTGATTTTCGCGCTCAACCAGGCCGGCGTGGCGGTCAGCGAGGCCGTGTCCGGCGGTTCCGGTGCGACCGCGGCGCTGCGCCCGGCGATTCTGGCCGTCGTCAGCCTGATCGTCGGCGTCGGATCGCTGCTGTTTTTCGGCTGGTCGTCGCGTCGCTCGTTCTCGCCGCTGATCCGGCTCGGCTGGCTGCGTGACCCGGTCGTGCTGCTGCACCTGCTGCCGTACCTGCTGCTGCCGATCAACGGCATCGGATTCGGCTACGTGATCACGAACGTGGCGCAGATGTCGCTCGGCACGACCGCGTTCGTGGCTGGCGCGCTCGTGCTGCCGGGCGCGTTGATCGGCGCGTTCTTCGCACCCGTGGGCGGCATGCTGTACGACCGGTTCGGTGCGCCCCGCCCGGTGCTCGCCGCGATCGGCACGGCCACGCTCGGGCCGATTCTGCTGCTCGTGTTCTCCATGCATCTCACGCCCGGGCTGTTGGCCGGATTCTACTTCATTTTCGGCCTGTGCTATGCGCTCGGATATTCAAACATCATGACCAGCGCGCTGAGCGGCATCGACCGCGAGTTCACGCCGGACGGCAACGCTGTGTTCCAGACCTCGCTGCAGTTCGGCGGTGCGGTCGGCACGGCCCTGTTCTCCACGATTCTCGGCGTGGCGCAGGCCGGCGCGGGCGAGGAGGGCTCGGCCGCGTTCCGCCACGCCACGGCCGTCGGCGGCGCGGCCGTATTCGCCGTGATGATCGTGATCTGCGTGGTCTCGATCGTCTCGCTCGTCGCAGCGTTCCGTCTGCGCGCCGCGCGCCGGAGGTAATCGGGCTCTTCGTATTTTGGTGTGTATGAGTGGGTTCGGTGAGGCATGGCTCTGTGGTATCGGTATCGTCCGCACGGTTCGCGCGTTCGATGCTGTGTTGTCGTGAGATTGCGCGAGAGCGCAATCTCAGCATCGCGCTATCGCGCGATGAAAACGGCATTGCGCTACGCGCAATACGCTGTTTCCGGCGGTAGCAACCGCTGCCGCGCCCGAATGGTTGCAACGCTTCCCAATGCTGGCGGTAGCTCTCGGCCCCCTCGGCTGAGGGGGCTCCCGGCGAAGCCGGGTGGGGGAGCGTCGCGGCGCTACGCGCCGCCAACAAGCACCGTATCGCGCGATAGCGCGATTCCAATACCAGCATGCACCCAGTATCCTAAAAACCCATGAGGGAATACCAGCAAGCCAACACGCCTCTCGCCCGACAACTGCGCAAGAACATGAC
>NZ_JGYN01000033.1 GCF_000741165.1 Bifidobacterium biavatii DSM 23969
CCACCGGCAGGTCGAATTTGGTGACGAGACGGTTGGTGAACGGCGCGCCAGACAGTCGGGCGAGCCGCAGCGTGTCCTTCGACTGGCGCACTTCGACGCGCGTGCCCTTCGGCAGGGCGCGCTGGCGGCGGCCGTCGCAGCAGATCCAGCCGTCGGATGTTGAGTCGTCGAGGATGTCCATCGCGAACGTGGAGCCCGCGCCGATGATGAGCGGCCGGGCGAACAGCGCGTGCGCGGCGAGCGGCACGAGCTGCAGCGCCTTGACGTTCGGCCAGATGACCGGGCCGCCGGCGGAGAACGCGTAGGCGGTCGAGCCGGTGGGTGTGGAGACGATCACGCCGTCGCAGCCGAACGAGCTCATTTCCACGTCGTCCACGCGGATCGACAGTTCGACCATTTTGCCGCGGTCGGCGCGTTCGAGTGTGATGTCGTTGAGAGCCCAGTCCTCCAGCGGCGCGGAGGCGCCCGGCAGCCACACGTCGACGTGCGCGATCATGCGCTCGTCGATTGAATAGTCGTGTTCGGCGACGCGTCGGATCGCCTCGCTCATCTGGAAGCTTTCGAATTCAGCGAGGAAACCGACGTGGCCGAGGTTCACGCCCAGGATCGGCACGCTGGTACAGTGCACGAGCTCGGCGGCGCGCAGGATTGTGCCGTCGCCGCCCAGCACCACGACGATCTCCGTGTCGTCGCGCACTACCGGCGGTCGCGACCCAAATTCCGGCGCTTCCGTGTTGTCGATGATGGACACCTCGAACCCAGCCTGCCGCAGCTGTTCCACGGCCTCGGACACCACCGTGCCGCTTTCGCGCAGGCGCGTGTGCGTCACCACCACCGCATGTCGTACGCCGGCCATAGTCACCCCTTTGCTGAAGAACCGTCAACTGCCTTTCAGTCTAGCCGATCCAGCCGATTCTCGAACACTTGTTCGCATGTCGCGCGTCATATCAACGAAAAAGCCGCGGGTCCCGCTGCGAATCGGCCCGAGAATCGCCGCATGTATCATTTGTGCGAATTACAATGGTCATTCGTAGTGGTGATATAGTCGTTCGGTTTGCAAAACGGCGTGTGCGACGCGAAGGGCGCGGAAAGGGAAGGGTGCGAGCACGATGGCGAACCCGGTCTTCGACGAATCCTCCGCCAACCGCGAGGCGTCGCGCGGATACGCATGGTGGTTTTCAGGCGACACGTTCGAAAAGGCCGCCGCCGAGGAGCGCCGCGGCCACAAACACACGTTCCGCCAGCACATGACCGCCCACCCGGGGCGCCTGACCATCATCTACTTCATGACGCTCGTCGTCCTGTCGGCGACCGCGCTCATGCTACCCCAATCCACACCGCGCGGCGAGACGACCACGTTTTCGACGGCCATGTTCACCGCCGTGTCCGCGCTGTCGACGTGCGGCATTTCCATCGTCAATTCGACGACGCACTGGACCACGTTCGGCCAGGCCGTGCTGCTCGTGTCCGTGCAGATGGGCGGTCTCGGCGTGATGACGTTCGCGTCGATGATCGCGCTTGCGGTGAACCATCACATGAAGGCCACGCAGCGTCTGCTCACGGCGAGCGAACTGGGCACGACGAAATTGTCCGAAATCAAGGGCGTGCTCACCGTGGTCGTTACCACCACGTTCGTCATCGAGATCATCACGTTCCTCGCCCTGTTCCCCGGCCTGTGGTCGGTCAATGAGGGCGACATGGGCAAAACCGCGTGGGAGGCGCTGTTCTTCGCGGTCATGTCGTACAACAACGCGGGTTTCACGCCGGACGGCGCGGGTCTGCACGTGAACAACTGGGCCGTGGGCATGCCGATCATGATGTCCGCGTTCTGCGGCACGCTCGGCTTCCCCGTACTGCTGAACCTGATGCGTTGCGCGCGCAAGCACGTGCCGCCGCGCCGCTGGAGCCTGCACACGAAGGTGACGTTGACGATGACGTTCCTGATCGTCGCCGCCTCGCTCGCATGGTTTTTGGCGGTCGAATGGGGCAATCCGTTCCTGTTCAAGGACGCGGACGTGGAGACGCGTCTGAGGCACGCGATGGTCGCGGCGGTGATGCCGCGCTCCTCCGGCTTCGACCTGTCGTGGATGCCGCAGGTAAGCGAGGCGACCAAGGTGTTCATGAGCGCGGTCATGTTCATCGGCGGCGGCAGCACGTCCACGGCGGGCGGCATCCGCGTGACCACGTTCGCGGTGATCCTACTCGTGTGCCGCGCGTCGTTCACCGGCCACAAGGACATCAACGCGTTCCGCCGCCGCATTCACACGAACGTCGCGATGACGGCGGTGAGCATCACCACGACGTGCCTGATGCTCGTGCTCGCCGCGTCGATGGCACTGATGCTCATCGCCGACGCGTCGTTCACGAACGCGCTGTTCGACGCGTGCTCGGCGTTCGGCCTGGGCGGCTATACGGTTGGCGTCGCACGCGAGGACAATCCGGCCGCGTTGGCGATTCTCGCGATCACGATGATCGTGGGCAGGCTCGGCCCGATGACGATCGCGTATTCGATCAGCCGGCCGCGCGCACTCGAGGCGGTACGCTATCCGACCGAACCGCTGGTCGTCGGCTGACGGCGCGACGACACAGCAGCGCGAACGCAAACCAACGACAAGGCAGACAACGTAGACAAGGCAGGAGACAGCATGGCAAACAATGGCAGGAGCATTCTGGTCGTCGGCCTGGGCCGCTTCGGCAGCGCGGTGGCGACCACGCTGGACGCGATGGGCCAGGACGTGCTCGCCGTCGACCGCGACGCGGAGCTCGTGAACCGCTGGTCGTCGCAGATTCCGACCGTGCAGGCCGACATGACGGACGTGCTCGCACTCGAGCAGCTCAACGCGTCCGACTTCAACACGGCGATCGTGGCGATCGGCGACAGCGTCGAGGCGTCGGTCATCACGACCGGTAACCTGCTGGACGCCGGCATTTCGGACATCTGGGCGAAATCCGTGTCGAAGGAGCACGCGCGCATCCTGCAGCGCATCGGCGCGCGGCACATCATCAACGCGGAAACGGACGCGGGCAAGCGCGTCGGCCATCTCGTGTCCGGCAACTATCTCGACTACATCGAAATCGAAGGCGCGCACACGGTCGTCAAGATCCACACTCCCCCGCACGTGGTCGGCTACAGCATCGAGGACGCGAAGGTGCACGAACGCTACGGCATCACCGTGGTCGGCATCAAGTCGCCCGGCAAGGAGTTTCAGTACGGTTCCAAGGAGCTCGTCATGCATCGCAACGACGAGCTCATCATCATGGGCAAGGAAGACCAGATCGACAAGTTTATTCAGGGCTGAATAACTGCTCTTCGGGCTGACATCTCATAACGGACGTTTCGCAACAGACAAACGCAACGAGGGTTCGCCTGCCATATATGATGTCCGACCGTATGACTTGGCTGCCGAGCCGTCAAAGGAACAGTCCGGTGGACTGTTCCTAGGCGAGGTGAGCGGCTGTGCCGCGAAGACCGGCGTTAGCCGGTGCCCGGAGCGTGTCGGGCATTATATATGGCAGGCGTACCCGAACACTGCACTATGCAGAAATGGCAGCCCGCGCGTACAGCAGATACTCCGCGTTGCCGTGCGTGCCTTCGATAGGCGAGTCGGCGGTCGCGATGACGCGCAGGCCGTGCTCGCCGGCGCATGCGACGATGTCGTGCAGCGCCCGTTCGCGCAACGCCGGATCCTCGACGATGCCGTTCTTGCCGAGTCCCGCGCGTCCGACCTCGAACTGCGGTTTGACGAGCAGCACGATGTGCGCGCCGGGCGCGGCGATGCGCGCGATGACGGGAATCACGTACGTGAGCGAGATGAACGACACGTCAGAGACGATCATCTCCGGCTGGTACGGCAGGTCGTCGGCGGTCACGTCGCGAATGTTGACGCCGTCCATGCGGATGACGCGCGAGTCGTCGGCGATGCGCGCGTCGAGCTGGTCGTGGCCGACGTCGAGCGCAATCACACGGGCGGCGCCGCGACGCAGCAGCACTTGCGTGAATCCGCCGGTCGACGCACCGATGTCGAGGCAGCACAGACCGTCCGGCGAGGGCAGTCCGACGCGCGGATCGTCGCCGTCGACGCCCGGCCGCAGATTCGCGAGCGCGCCGATGGAGCCGGTGCGGAACAGGTCGAATGCGCCGACGAGCTTGTACGCGCCGCGAGAGACGTAGTCGTCTCCCTTGTCGACGCTGATGGCGGACACGTCGGACACGTTCATGGCCGGCTTGGTCGCCGGTTTGCCGTCGACGACGACGCGTCCGGCCTTGATGAGTCGTTGCGCTTTGGACCGGCTGTCGACGAGGCCGAGGTCGACGAGCAGGGAGTCGAGTCGTTGCATGTCAGCGGCTTTCGTCGAGTTCGTGCGTGAGCTGGTCGAGCACGTCGCGGAATGCGGCGATGCGCTGGTCGTCGTCCATCCGGTCGAGTTCGGCGAGTTCGGGGAAACGTTGCGTCGGTTCGGTCGTTGCGTCGGTCATGGAAACTCCTTTGAGATGACAAAAGCCCCCTCGATGCAGGGGGCTCGTCAGTCGTGCGATGGTGTCGTTACAGCGCGAACTGCGGCAGTGCGATCGCCGCCGGGTCGCCGCCGCGGTCGGCGTAGGACCACATAGCGTTGCAGGCCGCGCGCAACGCGTTGATGTCGGTCGCGTCGCTGACGGTCAACGTGCCGGCCGTCTCGTCGAGCGTGGCCGCGGTGTCGCCGCACGTCCACGTCCGCCCGTTGTCGCGCGTCGCCGCCGGCTGCGCTTCGAGCAGTCCGCGCAGGTCCTTGACGATGTACGTCGGGCGCAGATGCGCGGGCGCGAGCATGAGCTCACGCGGATTGGTGACGCCGGTGAGCACGGCCAGCGCATCGTAGCCGCCACGCGTGCCCGCTTCGATGTCGGTGTCAAGTCGGTCGCCGATCGCCAGGCACAGTTCCTTGGCGACGGGTTCCTCGCCGTCGCCGGCCGCGAGCAGTCGCGCCTCGTCGTACATGGCGGATTCGGGCTTGCCGGCCGAGGCGACCGGTTCGACGCCGGTCGCGTTGATGACCGCCTGGATCATCGAACCGCAGCCGGGCGCGATGCCGAGTTCGCGCGGAATCGTCAGGTCGCGGTTGGTGACGAGGTACATCGCCCCGCGTTCGACCGCGAACGACACGTTGGCCATTTCCTGCCAGGTCATCTGCGGATACCAGCCCTGAATGACGGCGACCGGATCGTCCTCCGGCCCGTCGGCGAGGGTCAGGCCCTGCGAGGCAACTTCCTCGCGCAGGTGTTCGGCGCCCAGCACGAGCACCTTGGATCCGGCGGGAACGTGGCGGGCGACCATGCGCGCGGCCACCACCGAGGAGGTGATGACCTGATGCGGTTCGACGTCGAGGTCGAAGCCGCGCAGCTGATCGGCGACCACGCGCTGGAAACGCGAGGAGTTGTTGGTCGTGTATTCGATCGCCATGCCGAGCTTCCCGGCGCTGCGAATCGATTCGGCGGCGTGTTCGACCGGGTTTTTGCCCCGGTACACCACGCCGTCGAGGTCGAGCAGCGCGAGACGATACGTTTCGGCGATCGGCCTGTCCGTGGACTTGAGCATGGCCCGCGTCACTCCGCGTCCGCGGATTCGTCCACGACGTCGGCCGCGTCGTCGATGCCCGTCTCGGGCTCGGCGTTCGCGTCGGAACCGGCTTCGGCCTCTTCGGCCGGCAGCACGGACTCGTCGTCCGCCGCAGCGGAAGCCTGATCGGCGTGCGCATCGGCGTCGCCATCGGACTCGACCGCGGTCTCGTTCATGCCGGCGACTTCCTTCACGGCTTCCGCATCGTCGGCGTCCGCCGCAGCATCCGCAGACTCGTCGCCGTCCTCGTCGGACGCGTCGGACTCGGCGTCGTCGGAACCGTCCTCGTTGTCATCGTCGGACGGCGCGTACTGCGCGTCGTCTTCGCTGATGCCGAGCATGTCGAGCTCGTCGTCGCTGAAGCGTTCGAGGTCATGGTCGATGACCATGTCGTCCGGGTCGACGTCCTGATCGGCGTACTGCAGTTCGAGCTTGTCGAGCAGCGGGTCAAGATCGGCCGCCTCCTCGCCGCGGCCGGCCTCCTCGAGGAAGTACTGTTCGGCCTGGATGGCACGCATGCGGTATTCGCCCGGCAGACCCTTGGAACGGCCGATCGTGTGCACGATTTCGATGGCCTTGTCCATCTGGCCGAGATCGGCCAGCGCGCCGGCGTACACGAGGAACATTTCGACCTTCGCCTCGCCGCGCAGCTGACGGCCCTCGTCCGACGTGGCCACTTCGACGGCCTTCTTCGGGTTGCCGGTGCCGCGCTCGCAGTCGGCGATGAACGGCAGGTAGTCAAGGAAGCCGTTCATGCGGTACGCGGTGCGGAACTCCTTGAGCGCGAGCTTGTAGTCGCCTTGACGGTAGGCCACGAACGCGAGGGTTTCGCGCGCGAAGTCGATGCGGGACGCCTGGCGGGCCACCCACTTGGCGTGCGCGAGCGCGTTCTGCGGATCGGACTCCTCGAGCGCATAGGCGGCGAGGATGTGCAGGCCAATGTTCTCGGCATGTTCCTTGGACAGGCCACGCAGGCGTTCGCGCTCGTCGGTCGACAGCATCGACCATTCCATGCCCTTCGGCATCTTCGGCTCGTCGGGACGGCGCGCGGTGTACGGGTTCTGCGACGGGAAGCTCATCGTGCCGTCGGAGTTGCGACGCGGGCCGCGCTCCATGTACTCGCGGCGCTTGGTCTCGCGGTACTCGCGCTTCTCCTCGGCGGTGAACTCGCGACGCTCGGCGTTGTCGCCGTGCTGCTCCTCGCGTTTGAAGTCCTTGCGATCGTCGCGCTTGAAGTCGCGGCGGTTGTCGCGGCGATCATGGTCACGACGGAAGCCGCCGCGGCGCTCGCCGTCCTTGTGGAAGTCGCGGCGCTCCTCGCCGTCACGCTGGTAGCGCGGATTCTCGCCGTCCTGGCGACGATCGTCACGACGGAAATTACGGCGATCGTTGTCGCGGTGGAAGTTGCGGCGATCACCGTCACGATGGAAATCGCGGCGTTCGCCGTCGTTGCGCTTGAAATCGCGACGCTCGCCGTCACGACGTTCGCCGTCACGCTTGAAGTCTCGACGGTCGTCGTCACGGCGGAAACCGCCGTCGCGACGGAAACCGTGACGCTCGCCGTCCTTACGGAAGCCGCCCTTGTGGAAACCGCCCGACTTGCCGCCGCGGAAACCGCCGCGTTCGCCGTCGTTGCGCTTGAAATCGCGACGCTCGCCGCCCTCGCGGCTGAACTCGCGGCCTTCGCCGGCGCCTTCGCGGTCACGGCGGAAACCGCCGTCCTTGCGATAGCCGTCCTTATGGAAGCCGCCCGACTTGCCGCCCTTGCGGAAGCCGCCACGGGAACCGCCGAAGGAACGGCCGCCGCCGTTGCCGCCACGGCCGGAGCCGTAGGACTTGCGATTGCCGTAGGATTTGCCGCCCGAGCGGCCCTGTTCTTCTGCCATTGATGTCCTTAACTGACGCGCTCGGCTCCCCCTGGAAGAGGAGCCGAGGTTATTGGTTACTGCTTGCTCTTCGTGAAAAATCAGTGCTTCTCGACCGCGCCGAGAGCCTTCTTGCCGCGGCGAATCAGCGCGAAGCGGCCGTGCAGGAAGTCGGCCTCGCCGAGCGTCTGCTCCTCGTCCTCCACGCGGTTGTTGTTGAGGTACACGCCGCCGGACTTGACCGCGCGACGAGCCTCAGAAATCGACTTGAACAGTCCGGCCTTCACGCCAGCCTCGACCACACGGTCGCCGGCGGCCACGGCCGCGAACGCCTTCTCGCCGTCCTCGCCTTCGACTTTCAGACCGTCGATCGCGGCCTCGAGCGTGCCCTCGTCGATCGTGCCAAGGTCGCCGCCGCGGCCGAACAGCGCGGCCGACGCGTCGATCGCGGCCTGCGTCGCGGCCTCGCCGTGCACGAAGCTCGTGACCTCCCAGGCGAGCGTGCGCTGCGCCTCGCGAGCGCCCGGATTGGTCTTGGACTCCTCCACCAGGCGTTCAATCTCGGCCTTCGGCAGGAACGTGAACGCCTTGAGCAGGCCTTCCATTTCCACGTCGGGGCGGTTGAACCAGAACTGGTAGAACTTGTAGGGGCTGAGCATGGTGCCGTCGAGCCAGACGGCGTTGCCTTCGGACTTGCCGAACTTCTTGCCGCTCGCATCGGTGATGATCGGGCTGGTGAACACGTTCACCGTGGCGCCGCGCACCTTGCGGATCAGGTCCATGCCGCTGGTGAGGTTGCCCCACTGGTCGGAGCCACCGATTTCCAGCGTGCAGCCGTACTCGTCGAACAGGTGCAGGAAGTCGTTGCCCTGCAGCACTTGGTAGCTGAACTCGGTGAAGGAGATGCCTTCCTCGGAGTTGAGGCGGCGGGCGACCGTGTCCTTGGCGAGCATGGTGCCGAGGCGGAAGTTCTTGCCGACGTCGCGCAGGAAGTCGATAACGGACATCTGCGCGGTCCAGTCGTAGTTAGAGACGAAGCGCACCGGGTTGTCGCCGGTGGTTTCGAGAATGCCGCCAATCTGGTTCTTGAGGCGTTCGGCCCAGCCGGCCACGACGTCCTTCGGGTTGAGCGTGCGCTCGCCCGACTGGCGCGGGTCGCCGATGAGGCCGGTCGCGCCGCCGACGAGGGCGATCGGATGATGGCCGGCCGCCTGCAGGTGGCGCATGTTGATGAGCTGGACGAGGTTGCCGATATGCAGGGACGCGGCGGTCGGATCGAACCCGCAATAATAGGTGACCGGCTCCCCGTTCAGCGCTTCGGCGAGCTGATCGCGGTCGGTGGACTGCGAGATCAACCCGCGCCATTCCAGTTCATCGAGGACGGAGTCGAATCCGGCCTCCTTGAAATCGATGACGTGAGCCATAACTGTGGTGTCTCCCTATCAAATTGTGGGTTTTATGCGCCTATCAGTCTCGCAGAACAGGCCGACAGGCGAGACACCGGCCTGGCATAGGCCCAGCACGACCTCAGCGGCGTCCGTTGCGCAGCTTCTCGAACGCGTCGCGCAACTGCTGGAGCGCCTCGTTGTTATGTTCCGCGCGCAGGCGCGGGAACGAGGCGATCATGCGCCGCTGCTGACGGTTGAACACGGAATCGGCCGTTCCCCTGATCTTGAGCATGAGTTCGGTTGACATCTCGCGGCCGGACTGCAACGGCCCGCTCATCGCGTCGCCGACGCCGCCGACCATACCGCTCACCTTGTCGCCGACCATATCGCCGACCTTGCCGCTCACCCTGTCGGACGCGCTGCCGACCGCATCGACCGCGTCCCCGACCTTCTCGCGCATCGCGTCACCGTACTTGGCGACCATCGCGGACAGCTGGTCGAGACTCTGGTCGAAGTCGACGATGCCGACCACGGTCACCGCCGTGTCGATCACGATCAGCACCAGGCACACGAAGCTCACCCAGTGGATCACAGGCAGCGGCACCATGCCAGTCACGCGCGCGACCCACGGCTGCACGCCGTCGACGATCGCCACGCCACCGATGCCGAACACGATCGCGCCCAACAGGCAGATGCGGCCGTTCACATTGAACTTGAAATGCGAATAGTCCCACCATCGCGCGTGGAACAGCTGTTCCATGCCCCACGAGGTCGCATATTCAAGCGCACACGCTCCGATCGACGAAACGATGAAGATCAGCACCGGATTGGTCATCCGGCCGAGCAGTTCGACCGCCAATACCGCGCCCGTACCGTAAATCGGGCACAGCGGGCCGTTCAGGAAGCCGCGGTTGACGGGACGGCGTTCCTTGACGGACACGAGGATCGACTCGTACACCCAGCCGCAGAAGCTGTAGAACAGGAACCAAAGGAACAGGTATTCGACGTGCAGCAGCATCAACGGCGATCCTCCGACGTCTTAACGAGACCGTTCGCGGCGGCGGCCGTGTCGCGCCCGTCTTCGGCGGCGTATGCCACGCGCACGCGCTGCGACAGCGCCGGCTTGTTGAAACGTTTGAGGCTGATCGTCTCGCGCGTGGCGCTCACCTTGTCGGCCATGGTGACCAGATAGCCTTCGACGTAGCTGGGCGGCACGGGCGTCATCGGGAACATGTGGTGGGCGATGGAATCGCGTTCGATTGCATTGAGCTTGAAGTCGCGCAGGGCGTTGCGCAGGGCGGTCCGGCCGTGCGTGAAGCCGTGCAGGCGATGGTCGCCGTTGTCCCAGTCGTGCCAGTCGTACAGGAAATAGTCGTGCAGCAGCGCCGCGCGGACGAGCGAGCGCAGGTCGACGCGGCTCCACAGATGCAGTCGGTCGGCGAACCAGACGGCGAGGCATGCGACGCGGATCGAATGCGCGAACGTGGTAATGCAGCCGTGCTGGTAGCAGCCGCGTTCGATGTGCATGTGCTCGTGCTCGATGATGTCGTGTCCGTGCTCGTTGACCAATGCGCGGATCTGGTTGCGTGTCAGCACCGCTGTCTCCTGCCGTCCGATGTTCGGTATCGTCCGGGCCGCATGTTCCGTCGGCCCGTCTCATCGGGCACGATTGTATGACGTGCGGCCAACTGCCGGTTTCATCCGTTGGAATGAATCGGCGTGGTCTCGTCGGCCGTGCGGCCGATTCTTTTTGCTAGACGAACAGGCTCATGTCGCTGGTTTCGCCGGCGCCGAGGAACGTGCTCACGCCGCCGAGTTCGACGCCGTCGATGAGTTCCTCCTTGCGGATGCCCATGATGTCCATGGACATCTGGCAGGCGACGAGCCGCACGCCGTGGTCGGTGGCCTGCTTCATGAGCTCCTCGAGCGAGGCGACGTTCTTGGACTTCATGATCCAGCGGATCATTTTCGCGCCGATGCCGCCCATGTTCATGCGGCTGAGGCCGAGTTGACGAGTGCCGCGCGGCATCATGAACCCGAACATGCGCTCGACGAGGTTCTTGGCGACGCGCACCCGCTTGGGCTTGCGCAGGATGTTCAGTCCCCAGAACGTGAAGAAGATCGTGACCTTGCGGCCCATGGCGGCCGCGCCGTTGGCCATGATGAACACGGCGATGGTCTTGTCGAGGTCGCCGCTGAACACGACGAACGTCTTGTCGTGCAGCACGTCGCCGCCGGCGGAAGCCGTGCGGGCGGATGCGGATGTGCAGGACGGACAGGTCGTGTCGACCGACGTGCCGTCGGCGTTCGCCACGGCACCGTTCACGGTTCCGTCCGCCACGCCCTTTTCCAGTTCGGCGCGGATTACGCCGTCCGAGCCGTCGCGAGTGAGGCTGACCAGCGTGTTGCCGGTGCGTTCGGCCCACACGGCGATGTCGGAGCAGAACGCGTCCTCGGTCGCCTCGACCGTAAGTCGCGTGC
Organism: Bifidobacterium biavatii DSM 23969; assembly: GCF_000741165.1. Taxonomy (GTDB): domain Bacteria; phylum Actinomycetota; class Actinomycetes; order Actinomycetales; family Bifidobacteriaceae; genus Bifidobacterium; species Bifidobacterium biavatii. Next base: position 11,332 of record NZ_JGYN01000033.1, read on the forward strand.
CGGCCGGCTCCGGCCGCAGCGCGTCGGCGACGGCGACGATCGGTCCGGGGCATTTGAGTCCCTTCGCGTTGACGTGCAGCGTCTTGGGAGCGGGCCGCACGGCAGTCGGATCTTCCGCTGCATCGTTCTTTGCCGTCGCGATTGACGCGGTCGTATCCTCAACGGCACGGCCGGACGCACCGGCAGCCGTGTTGTCAATCGCAGTACCGGTCGTCGTGAACGTCTCAGCATCATCGACTTTCGCGTCCGCCGCCGTCATGTCGCCCGCGTATCCGGCGTCGCGCAGCGCGGCGAATCCGCCATCCAGATTGATCGCCTCGTAGCCGCGATCGGCGAGGATCTCGCACACCTGCTCGCTCCAGTCACCCACGCGGCAGAACACGACGACCGGCTTGCCGGTCGGCACCGAGCCGAGCCGCTGACCGATCTGATCGAATGGAATGTTGATCGCGCCCTTGACCGGATGAACGATCACCTCATCTGGTTCCCGCAAATCAAGCAGCGTGACCGTGTCGCGGTCGAGCGCGGCGAATTCGGCCGGCGTGATGTGCCGGTATTCGTCAGACTCGTCTCCCCCGAGTCCCCCGTGCAATGCGATGGCCATATCAGCCTCCCCCTACTTACGTCTACTATTGTGTCGCACTATTGTCATTTCGATCAACGGCAACTTTTTCTCTGTCATTTCGACCGAGCGCAGCGAGTGGAGAAATCTTACATAACCTCGGCAGATCTCTCCGCTCGGCTTCGCCTCGGTCGAGATGACAGGCAGTGCAGTCAGATCACGCAGGCCGTCTGCACGTATCGCGCCGGGTCGAGCGCGGTGATGGTCGGATGGTCGCCGCACACCGCGCATTCGGGCACGCGTTCAGGCAGCGGCACGCGCCGCACGTTCATGGTGAGCGCGTCGACGGTGAGCATGCGGCCGATCAGCGGCTCCCCCACGCCCACGATGAGCTTGACCGCTTCGGTGGCCTCCAGGCTGCCGATCACGCCGACGACCGCGCCGAGCACGCCCGCCTCCTTGCAGGTCGGCACCTCGCCCGCCGGCGGCATCTCCTCGAAAATGCAGCGATAGCAGGGGCCGGCGCCGGGCACCACGTCCATGACCTGACCGGCGAATCCGACGACGCCCGCGTGGATGAACGGCTTGCCGGCGAGCACGCACGCGTCGTTGATGAGGAATTTCGTCGAGAAGTTGTCGGTCGCGTCGATGACGAGATCGTACGGTTCGATGAGCGCGGCGATGTTGCTAGCGTCGACGAGGCCGACGTGCTCGTCGACGGTCACGTCCGGGTTGAGTGCGCGGATGGCCGCGGCGGCCGACTCGACCTTGGGAGTGCCGACGCGTGCGGTGGTGTGGATAATCTGGCGCTGCAAGTTGCTCAGATCGACCACGTCGCCGTCGGCGAGTCCGATGCGGCCGACGCCGGCGGCGGCGAGGTACAGCGCGACCGGCGAACCGAGCCCGCCCGCGCCGATGATGAGCACGCTCGCGGCGAGCAACCGCTTCTGCCCTTTCGCTCCGACCCCGTTGAGGATCAGGTGCCGCGCGTAGCGTTCCAGCTGTTCGTCGTTCATCGCCATAATCGCAATCCCCTCCGCCGGCCGTGCCGGCCGTAATCCGCGAATCCTACTTCTGCAGCAGCGATTCGGGAGACTTGTACGCCGGACCGTCGGACACGGAGTTCGCGAACGCGCGCAGCGTTTCGATCGACGTCTTCGCGGCGACGATCTGCTCGCGCACGCGCAGCGGCGACGTGCCGCCCTTGCCGTTGCGGGCGGAGACGGAACCTTCGGTCGAGAGCACTTCGCGCACCTGCGGCGCGAGGTCGGCCGGCAGGAAGTCCTTGAACACGTTGACGAAGTCCTCGTCCGTGAGGTCCCACAGTTCCTGGCCGCGGCCTTCGGCGAGCTTGACGCACGCGCCCGACAGTTCGTGCGCGTGGCGGAACGGCACGCCATGCTTGACGAGCCATTCGGCGATGTCGGTGGCCAACGCGAAGCCGGTCGGCGCCTCGGCCTCGAGACGATCGTGGTCGAACTGCATGGTGGCGACCATGCCGGTGAACGCGGGCAGCAGCACCTCGAGCGTGTCGACCTGGTCGAACACGGCCTCCTTGTCTTCCTGCAGGTCGCGGGCGTACGCGGTCGGCAGGCCCTTGAGCGTGGCGAGCAGGCCGGTCAGGTCGCCGATCAGACGGCCGGACTTGCCGCGCGCGAGCTCGGCGATGTCCGGGTTCTTCTTCTGCGGCATGATCGACGAGCCGGTCGAATACGCGTCGTCGAGCTTGACGAACGCAAATTCCTGCGTGTTCCAGATGATGATCTCTTCGGAAAGTCGGGAGATGTCGACGCCGGTCATGGCGGCGATGAACGCGAATTCGGCGACGAGATCGCGCGAGGCGGTACCGTCGATCGAGTTGGCGGTCACGTTCGTGAAGCCGAGTTCGCGGGCGACCGCGACCGGCTCGAGGCCGAGCGTGTTGCCGGCGAGCGCGCCGGAGCCGTACGGGCTGGCGTCGATGCGCTTGTCCCAGTCGGCGAGACGCTGCACGTCGCGCAGGATCGGCCAGACGTGGGCCATGAGCTGGTGCGCGAGCAGAACGGGCTGCGCGTGCTGCATGTGCGTGCGGCCGGGCATGACGGTGCGGCCGGCGGCGACGGACTGTTCGATGAGCGCGGAGGCGAGCGAGAGCAGCAGCTTGGCAATGATGCGGCTGTGGCGGCGCAGCCACATGCGGATCAGGCAGGCGATCTGGTCGTTGCGTGAGCGGCCGGCGCGCAGCTTGCCGCCGAGTTCGTCGCCGGCGATGGCGAGCAGGCCGCGTTCCAACGCGGTGGCCTCGTCCTCGTCGTCTTCGATCGGGGCGAACGCGCCGGAGTCGACGCGGCGCTGGAGCTCATCGAGCGCGTCCTCCATGCGCTGCAGCTCGTCGGCGGTGAGCAGGCCGGCGCGGCCGAGTGCGCGCGCGTGGGCGCGAGAGCCGGCGATGTCATCGTCGGCGAGTCGCCAGTCGAACTGGGTGGACTTGCTCAGTCGGGCGAGTTCCGGCGACGGCCCGGAGGTGAATCGGCCGCCCCACAGGGCGAGGTGCTCGGTGTTCTGCTCGGCGCTGTCAGCCATGCGATACTCCTTGTGCTTCTTGGCGTTCATGCTCGTAAACCACTGAAAGCCTACCAGTCTCCGTAACCATTCATGCGTGCTCGCCGTTGCGGTGCGTGGCGGTCGGGCCGGCCTCTGCCTATGCGAAAGCCCCCTCTGCTGAGAGCAGGGAGGGCTTTGATTGCAATGAGATGTCAGACCGTCGCGGTCATGGCGTCACTCGACGGCGTTCTCCGGCACTTCGATGCCGTTGCCGAAGCGGACGTCGCGGGCGGCGGCGACACGGCTCGGCAGGCCGTAGATGTCGATGAAGCCGTTGGAGGACTTCTGGTCGAACGTGTCGCCGGAATCGTAAGTGGCGAGCTTGTAATCGTACAGCGAGGAGTCGGAGCGGCGTCCGGTGACGACCGCGCGACCGCCGTGCAGGGTCATGCGGATCTCGCCGGAAACGTACTTCTGGGTTTCCTCGATGAACGCGTTGAGCGAACGGACGGCCGGGGAGAACCACTGCGCGTCGTAGACCAGCTCGGCCCAGCGCTTGTCGATGTCGCGCTTGATGCGGTGCTGTTCGCGCTCGAGGCAGCAGTTCTCGAGCTCCTGATGCGCGGTGATGAGCGCGATGGCGCCCGGGGCTTCGTACAGCTCGCGGGACTTGATGCCGACCAGACGGTCCTCGATCAGGTCGATGCGGCCGATGCCCTGCGCGCCGGCGCGGCGGTTCATCTCTTCGATGGCCTGCAGCGGGGTGACGTCGCGGCCGTCGATCTTGACCGGAATGCCCTGCTTGAATTCGATGGTCACCTCGTCCTCGACCGGCGGGAACGCCGGATCATCGGTGTAGGAGTAGCAGTCCTTGGTCGGCGCGTTCCACGGATCCTCGAGGAAGCCGGTTTCGATGGCGCGGCCCCACACGTTCTGGTCGATGGAGTACGGGCTTTTCTCGGTCTGGGTGATCGGCAGCTTGTGTTCCTTGGCGAACGCGATTTCCACGTCGCGGGTCAGGGACAGGTCGCGGATCGGGCTGATGGCCTTGAGCGTCGGGTCGATGGAGGCGATGGACACCTCGAAGCGCACCTGATCGTTGCCCTTGCCGGTGCAGCCGTGCGAGATCGTGTCGGCACCGAACTGGTGGGCGGCGCGCACGAGGTGCTTGGAGATGAGCGGACGGGAGATGGCGGAGACGAGCGGGTACACGCCTTCGTACAGGGCGTTGGCCTTGAGAGCCATCATGCAGTATTCGTCGGCGAATTCGTCGCGCGCGTCGACCACGTAGGATTCGACAGCACCGCAGGCAAGGGCGCGCTGCTTGATGGTTTCGAGGCTTTCGCCGCCTTGGCCGACGTCGAGGGAGACGGCCACGACGTCCTTGCCGGTGCGCTCCTTGAGGTAGGAGATGGCGACGGACGTGTCCAGACCGCCGGAGTACGCGAGTACGATACGCTTGTTATCGCTCATGATTGCCTTTCTGTAAAGTCAGCTGACGCAAGTATATGCACAAGTCTGTATATTTATGCAATGCCGGCGCGTCGGTATCTCAGTTCTTGGACGCGATCGACAGCAGCCATTTCGCCCGGGCCGCGGCCGTGTCGTCCTCGTCGCAGATCACCATCACCGTGTCGTCGCCGGCGATCGTGCCGAGCACGCCGTCGATCGGCTGCTTGTCGATCACGCTGGCCACGTACTGCGCGGCGCCGGACGGCGTATGCACGACGATCAGGTTGCGCGCCGGCGCGACCGACGTGACCAGCCCGCCAAGCACCTTGGCGAGCTGCTGCTCGGCCTTCTCCCCGATGCCCGCGGCCTGATGCACGGCATGGTCACCCACCGTGTAGGCGATCGTGCCGTCCGAGAGCCGCGTTTTCATCGCGTTGATCTCGTCGAGGTCGCGGCTGAGCGTGGCCTGCGTCACGTCGATGCCCTCGTCGGAGAGAATGCCGGACAGCTGCGACTGCGACGTGATGACGTGGTTGAGCAGGATCTCCTCGATCACGCTCAATCGTGCGGCCCGCGTCGCCGGGCGGCGCAGCGGAGTGTTGGTGGAATCAGTCATTTCGATGTTCGGGTCCCTCCCGATCGGCGCGTCAGGCGAGCAGGCTCTCGTCGCCGCGCTGCTGGCCGACCAGCCAAGTGAGCAGCGCCTTCTGCGCGTGCAGGCGGTTCTCAGCCTCGTCCCACACCACGGACTGCGGGCCGTCGATCACTGATTCGGTGACCTCCTTGCCACGGTAGGCGGGCAGGCAGTGCTGGAACAGCGCGTCCGGCTTGGCGAGCGCCATGAGCTCGTCGTTGACCTGGTAGTCCCAGAACGGCTTGGAACGGATCGCATACTCCGCCTCCTCGCCCATGGAAACCCACGTATCGGTGAAGATGCAGTCGGCGCCGGCCACGGCTTCGCGCGCGTCAGTGGTGACGAGGATCGAACCGCCGTTTTCGGCGGCGATGCGCTCGGCGTCGGCGACGATGTCCTTGCGCGGCAGGTAGCCGTACGGGCCGGCGACGCGCACGTGCATGCCGGCGACGGCACCGGCCAGCAGGTACGAGTTGGCCATGTTGTTGGCCGCGTCGCCCACGTAGGCGATGGTCTTGCCGGCGAGCGCGTCCACACCGCCGCGGAACTGCGCGATGGTCAGGAAGTCGGCGAGCACCTGGCAGGGATGGAAGTCGTCGGTCAGCGCGTTGACGACCGGGCAGGTGGCGTACTTGGCCATTTCCTCGACGCGGTCCTGGCCGAAGGTGCGCCAGACGATGCCGTAGGCCATGCGGGTGAGCACGCGCGCGGTGTCGGCCACCGGTTCGCCGCGGCCGAGCTGGGAGCCGGACTTGTCGATGACGAGCGGATAGCCGCCGAGTTCGGCGACGCCGATGGAGAAGCTGGAGCGGGTGCGGGTGCTGGGCTTGTCGAACAGCACGGCGACGGCCTGCGGGCCGGCGAACGGCTGCTTGTAGAAGCGGTTTTCGCGGAACTTCATGCCGAGTTCGAGGACCTGCTTCTGCTCCTCGTGGTTGAGATCGTCGTCGCGCAGCATGTGGCGAAGCTGACCGGTCATTGGTACTCCTTATTTACGTTTCGGTTGACGTTTCGATTGGCGTTGGATAGGCGTCCGACGGACGTCGCGAGCGACGCGGACGCCGATTCGTGCGCTGTCAGTCGTTGGGCAGGTCATCGGGGATGCGCGCGAGGATCGCGAGCGCCTGGTCGACGTCCTGTGCGGTGACGTTCAGCGGCGGCGCGAAGCGCAGCGCGTCCGGTGCGACCGCGTTGACGATCAAGCCGTGTTCGAGCGCCCAGTTCATCACCGCGTGCGCGCACGGGTGGCTCAGCTGGACGGCGTCGAGCAGGCCGCGGCCGCGCGCAGATTCGAACAGCGGGTTGCCGGTCGCCATGATGCCGTCGCGCAGCTGCTGACCGCGTGCCTCGGCATTGGCGACAAGGTTCTCGTCCTCGATCACGCCGATGGTGGCGAGACTGGCCGCCGCGCCCAGCGGGTTGCCGGCGAACGTGGAGCCGTGCGAGCCGGGGGTGAACAGTGCGGACAGCTTGGAGCCGAAGGCGATCATGCCGCCCATCGGGAAGCCGCCGGCCACGCCCTTGGCGAAGGTGACCATGTCGGGGGTGACGCCGCCGGACAGGTCCTCGCGCTGGAACGCGAACCACTTGCCGGTGCGGCCCATGCCGGTCTGCACTTCGTCGATGATGAGCAGCGCGTGGTTGATGTCGCACATCTGGCGGACCTTCTTGACGTAGTCCGCGCCGAGCGGGCGCACGCCGGCCTCGCCCTGGATGAGCTCCATGATGACCGCGGCGACCGGGCCCTTACCGTAATGGCCCTGGCCGGTCTGAGCGAACGCCTCGTAGAGGGCCATCGGGTTGCCGGCCTCGACGAATTCGATGCCGGGCACAAGCGGCTCGAACGGGGTGCGGATGGACGGCTTCCACGTGGCGGACAGCGCGCCGAGCGTGCGGCCGTGGAATCCGTGGGTGAGCGCGATGATGCGCGCCGGCTTGCCGCCGATCGACGGCGTGGCGCCCGGCAGGGTGCGGCCGTACAGTTTGGCGAGCTTGATGGCCGCCTCGTTGCCTTCCGCGCCGGAGTTGCCGAAGTAGACGTGCGAGCCTTCGGGCGCGCCGGCGAGTTCGACGAGCTTGGCGGCGAGCTTGATCTGCGGCTCGGTGGCGAAGTAGTTGCTGGTGTGCGCGACCTTGGCGGCCTGCTCGGAAACGGCCTTGACCCACTTGGGGTGCGCGTAGCCAATCGAGTTGACGGCGATGCCCGCAAGGAAGTCGAGGTATTCGTTGCCGTCGACGTCCCACACGTGCGCGCCCTGGCCGTGGTCGAGCACGCGCAGCGGCGTGCCGAACACGTTCATGTGCACCTGGGAGTACTCCCCCAGCCACTTGGAGTCTTCCGACCCCAGCTTTTCCGTTTGCTCAGTAACCATACGAACTCCTCATTTCGACGCCGTCCTCGGGCACGACCATGGTGCCGATGCCGGCGCTGGTGAAAATCTCGTTCAGGATCGAATGCGGCTTGCGGCCGTCGATGATGTGGGCCCTCGGCACCCCGCCGTCGATAGCGCGCACGCATGCCTCCATCTTCGGCCGCATGCCGGACTCGAGGTCGGGCAGCATGTCGCGCAGGTTTTCCACGCCGATGCGGCCGATCAGCGAATTGCGGTCTGGCCAGTCGGCGTACAGGCCGTCTACGTCAGTCAGGATGACGAGCTTGCTGGCGCCCAGCGCGGCGGCCAGTGCGGCGGCGGCCGAGTCGGCGTTCACGTTGAGCACTTCGGTCGCGTCGTCTTCGTTCGGTGCGACGGACGAGACGACGGGGATGCGGCCGGCCGAAATCAGGTCTTCGACGGCGGACGCGTCGACGCTCACCACGTCGCCGACGAGGCCGATGTCGGTCGGCTTGCCGTCGATGATCGGCTTACGCTGCATGGCGGAGAACAGGCCGCCGTCCTCGCCGGACAGGCCGACGGCGAGCGGGCCGTGCGCGTTGATCAGGCCGACGAGTTCGCGCGAGACCTTGCCGGTGAGGACCATGCGCACCACGTCCATCGCTTCGGGCGTGGTGACGCGCAGGCCGCCCTTGAATTCGGACTTGATGCCGAGCGCCTTGAGCATCTGCGAGATCTGCGGGCCTCCGCCGTGCACCACGATCGGGTGCAGGCCGACCTGCCGCAGGAACACCATGTCCTCGGCGAAGCACTGCTTGAGATGGTCGTCGATCATCGCGTTGCCGCCATATTTGATGACGATGCGCTTGCCGGCGAACTCTTCGAGCCACGGGAGCGCCTCGATGAGCACTTCCGCCTTCTGGTCGGCGCGCAGATCGGTGTGCACGTCGAAGTGGAATCCAGGTCCCTTCAGTTCTGTTGCCATGTTTTCGTACTGTCAGCTTTCGTAGTCGGCGTTGATGTGGACGTATTCGTGGGTCAGGTCGTCGGTCCAGACCGTGGCCTCGGCGTCGCCCGCGTTGAGATCGATGTCGATGTGGACTTCGCGCGGGGTCATGTCGACCTCGCTGCGGTCGCGTCCGGCGCCGCCGTTCTCGCAAATGCGCACGCCGTTGACGTCGACGGTGACCTTGTTCGCGTCGTAGGGCGCGACGTCGACCGGCACGGTGCCGAGCGAGGAGACAATGCGACCCCAGTTCGGGTCGTTGCCGCTGATCGCGCACTTGAGCAGGTTGGAGGCGGCGACGGCTCGGCCGCAGGCGAGGGCCGCGTCCTCGGTGGTCGCCCCGGTGACGGTGATGCGGATGTCGTGGCTGGCGCCTTCGCCGTCGCCGATGATCTGGCGGGCGAGCGAGGCGCACGCGTCGGCGACGAGCTTATTGAACTCGTCCGGGTCGGGTTCGACGCCGGAGGCGCCGGAGGCGAGCAGCAGGACCGTGTCGTTGGTGGACATGCAGCCGTCCACGTCGATGCGGTTGAACGACGTGTCGACGCCGGAGGCGAGTGCGGCCTGCAGCTGTCCGGCCGTGACGACCGCGTCGGTGGTGATGACGCACAGCATGGTGGCCAGCTGCGGGGCGATCATGCCCGAGCCCTTGACCATGCCGCCGATGCGCCAGCCGGCCTTACTTTCGAGCGTGACGGTCTTCGGCTTGGTGTCGGTGGTCATGATCGCGTGCGAGGCGTCCGCGCCGGCTTCGGCCGTGTCGGCGAGCGCCGCGTAAGCGTGCTTCGCGCCGGCGAGCACGTTGTCGAGCGGCAGGAGTTCGCCGATCAGGCCGGTGGAGCATACGGCGATGTCGTTCGCGTCCGTGCCAACGAGCGACGCGACGGTTTCGGCGGTGGCCTTGGACTGCGCGTAGCCGGCTTCGCCGGTGCACGCGTTGGCGCCGCCCGAGTTGAGGATTACGGCCTTGATGTGCCCGTCGGCCACGGCCTTGCGGCTCCACTGCACAGGGGCCGCACAGAAGCGGTTGAAGGTGAACACGCCGGCGGCCGCGTCCAGCGGGCCGTTGTTGACGACGAGCGCCAGGTCCTTCTTGCCTTCGACGGCGGAAATGCCCGCGACCACGCCGGCCGCGGAGAAGCCTTGTGCGAATGTCACGCTCACGGTGCTACTCCGATCTTGGTAAGGCCCGCGTCTTCCGGCAGGCCGAGTGCGATGTTCAGGGATTGGACGGCCTGTCCCGCGGTGCCGCGGTTGAGGTTGTCGATGGCGGCGAAGGCGAGCAGGCGGTTCGCCTTGCGGTCGGTGGCGACCTGGATGTGTGCCGCGTTGGAGCCGATGATGTTGGCCGTGGCCGGCAGCGTGCCGGCGGGCAGCACGTTGATGAAGTCCTGTCCGGCGTAGGCGTTGAGCCATGCGGCGCGGATGTCGTCGTCGCTCATCGCGGCGGCCTTGTCGCTCAGCTGCGCGCTGACGACGGCGAGGATGCCGCGGGCCATCGGCACGAGGATCGGCGTGAATCCGAGCGTGAACCGGCTTGCGTCGGCCGCTCCGAGTCCGGCGGCGTGCGCGAGGTTCTGCAGGATTTCGGGGATGTGCCGGTGGGTGCCGCCCACGCCGTACGGCACGGCGGAGCCGAGCGCTTCGGCGGCCAACAGGTTGGTGCGCTTGAGGTTCTTGCCGGCGCCCGAATAACCGACGGCAAGGTCAGCGACGACGCTTTTGGGCTCGATGAGGCCTTCGGCCACGCCCGGCTGCATGGCGAGCGTGACGGCGGTCACGTTGCAGCCCGGTCCGGCGATACGCTTGGCGCCCGGCAGGGCTTCGCGCTGGCGTCGGTAGACTCCGTCGGCGTCCTTGCCGACGATGAGTTCGGGCATGCCGTACGTCCAGTGCTCGTAGAAGTCGCCGCCGTAGTATTCGTCCCATGCGGCCTTGTCTTCGAGCCGGTGGTCGGCGCCGAGGTCGACGACCACGGCGTTCGGGTCGAGCTGTGCGGCCAGTGCGCCGGACGCGCCGTGCGGCAGCGCGAGGATGATGACGTCGTGGCCGTTGAGCGCTTCGGGTGTGGTGTCTTCGACGGTCAGGTCGGCCAGTTGCGGGATGTGCGGCATGTGCTTGCCGAGCTTGTCCCCCACCGACGAATGGCCAGCCACGCAGGTGACCTCGAAATCGGGGTGGGCCGCGAGAATGCGCAGCGCCTCGCCTCCCGCGTATCCGGTCGCGCCTGCCACGGCTACCGTGTACTTCGCCATGTCATGTCTCTTTTCGTTGATGTACGTGAACATCACGACACTATACACTTTATGCAGAACATTGCATAACTATGCAGTGTCGTTTTCGAGACACCCTATCCTTCTCAGCTCCCCTTGTCAGGGGAGCTGTCACGCAGTGACTGAGGGGTAGTCGAACCCATCACATTACGTTCTCGCGACGCTTGATCATCCGGAGCAGAGCCCGCAGCCCCTCCCATCACGCACTGATCGGCCCGTCCGTACCGCCGGTGCCGGCCGAACCGCCCTCGAGCATGTTGAGCATCTCCTGGTAGTAGTCGAGCACGCTCATGCCGTTGAACATCAGCCACACGCTCATGATCGTGAAGAACACGTTGATGAACACGGCCGCGAACGCGAGCCAGAAGCCCTTCATGTTGAGCATGCGCGTGCGCCACATCGAAATCGCGCCCATCACGGCCGGCAGCACCGGCACGGGGAAGAACAGCGCGCACACTAGCGCGATGATCGCATACGCGTCCCAGTGCCCGTACAACGGGTTCTGCCTAGGGTCGTTGACGTCGATGCCGTGGAAGTAGCGCGGCGTGTGCCCGTCGGCGGTCTGCTGCGACTGCTGCATATACGGCGGCTGGCCGTAGCCCGCGTTGCCCTGGGCCGGCTGCTGCCCGGACGCCGAATACGGATTCGGCTGCCCCCATGCGCCGC
>NZ_JGYN01000034.1 GCF_000741165.1 Bifidobacterium biavatii DSM 23969
CGCCCGCAAGGCCGCGCCCGCCGCCGTCGTCGCACCCTCCGCGCCGGCCGCCACGTCCCGCACCGGCTCGCTGGCCGCCCGAGTGAACACGTTCGCCGAAGCCTCCGACAGCGCCCTGCTCGCCGCCGTCTCGCACGTCACGCCCGCGTTCGGCCGCGGCGAAGTCATCGACGTGAACGGCGTGCCCACCGAACTGCTGCTCGTCAAGAACCCGATGGGATTCCGCCTCTCGCTCGCCAGCTTCCCGCCGAGCGCCACGACCGACACGATGATCGTCATCAACGACGAATACGCGGACGGCCGCGACATGAGCTGGCTGTGGGACGTCGACTTCACCAGCCTGCGCGGCACCGGCGTGCGGCAGGTGTCCGGCGTGCGCGCGTGGGACATGGCGCTGCGCCTCGGCTACGACCAGGTGCCGGTCGGTGCGGTCGACACCGACATTGACGCCGCGCTCGCCGCGTTCCTCAAGCCGGCGGCCTGCGCGGCCGACACGGCCGGCGAACCCGGGGCATCCGGTTCGTCCGTCGGCACGACCGCCAGTTCGGACGCGTCCGGAACATCCGTCGCGGCCCCGACCAGCCGCCACATCTACTGCACGTACACGGCCATGCTCGCCGTGCGCGCCGCGCTCGCCCGCATCGCCGACGTCGCGGACGCCGGCGTCGGCAAGTGACGGTCCTGTCATGTCGACCGAGGCGAAGCCGAGCGGAGACATCTTAGGATGCGCGGCATGCAAGATTTCTCGACTTCGCTGCGTTTCGCTCGAAATGACACGGTAAGACGCAGTCGCACCCGCTCGAAGTGACTTGGTAAATCAACCGTCGCCTTCATGCAACACCAAAGGAAGCTATCATGACCACCATCGACATCATGTCCCTGTATCCGAAGGACATGAACATCTACGGCGACTCCGGCAACGTGCTCACCGTCACGCGCCGCCTCGCGCTGTACGGCTACGAGCCGTGCGTCACCGCATACAATCAGGGCGACGACTGGCCCGACCACGTCGACATGATCCTCGGCGGCGGCGGTCAGGACACCGGCCAGAAGAAAATCATCGACGACTTCTTCCGCCGCGCCGACCTGCTGCGAACGCTCGCGGCCGACGGCACGCCGATGCTCATGATCTGCGGCCTGTACCAGCTGTTCGGCGAGTATTTCGAAACGGTCGACGGCACGCGTCTCGACGGCATCGGCGTGATCGGCGCGTACACGGTCGGCCAGGACGTGCGCATGATCGGCAATCTCGTCGAACACAGCGACGACTTCGGCGACGTGATCGGCTACGAGAATCATTCCGGCCAGACGTTCCTGCGCGACGGCGTGCGCCCGCTCGGCCGTGTGGACGCGGAAGGCCGCGGCAACAACGGTGAGGACCACACCGAGGGCGCGCGCGTGCACAATGTGATCGGCACGTACATGCACGGCTCGCTGCTGCCGAAGAACCCGAAGATCGCCGATTTCCTGATCCGCACGGCCGTCGAACGGCGATACGGCGCGTTCGAGCCGGAACGGTACCAGACCGACGACCAGCGGACGGCGTTGGCTGCGCTCGACCGTGCTGCGGATCAGGCGCGTCGCGTCGCCGCCTCGCGCCCGCGGTGACGCGCAGCCAACGTACGGTCGCGGAGTGACGTGGTATGACGCGGCGTGACGTACAGCCACGGTGACGTACGGTTGCGGCTGCGGATCATGCGAGGCATGACCGTGCGGCGCGACAATGCCGCGAAAACAGCGGAAGGGGCATCCGGCAGATGAAACCGGATGCCCCTTCAAGCGTTACCTAGCATAGCCTCACAGGCTGCGCCACGCAACTCCCTCCGCACGCCAACCGCGGTGGGCCGACGTGATCACGTCGTATTCGCCCTTGCTGGTGGTGTACAGATGCTCGCCGTTCTTCGGGTTGTACGCGCGGTACACGGTCGTCTTGCCTTCGGCCGACTGATACCAGGCGATGCCCTCGGCACGCCAGCCGTACTTGGTGGTGAGGATCACGCATTCTCCGTAGCTGGCGGTCCAATGGTGGTTGCCGTTGTCCGGGTTGTACGCGCGGTACACCGGCTTGCCGGCGCTCGCCGACGCCGCCTGCTTGAACGCGACACGCTCGTAGTTCCAGCCGCGCTTGACCAGCATGTCCTTTTCGTGCGAGTTGACCGTGTAGTGGTGCAAGCCGGAGTGCGGGTTGTACAGACGGTACACGGGCACGGCCTTCACCGTCGGCTTGGTCGGCTCGGACGGCTCGTCGGGCTTCGGCGTGGGCGTCGGCTCAGGTTCCGGTTCGGGCGACGGCTCCGGCGACGGCGATTCGCCGGCCTTCACCGTGATCGGCAGCGTCACCGTCGTGCCGTTCGTCGCGCCGACGATCGTCAGCGTCGCGGCGCCGGCGGCCTGTCCGGTCGGAACGGTGATCTTCAGATCGGCCGTGTCGCCGTTCGCGACGTCCGCCGCGCCGACAGTCGCGTCGCCGATCGTCGCGGTCAGCTTCGTCTCGACCGGCACTCCAAGCGACGTGAGCGTGAGCTTGGAGAAGCGCAGATCAAACGACGATCCGGCCGTCACGTCGTCGGTCGGCAGTCCGGTCACGGCGACCGCGCGGCGATCGTAGCGCGGCTTGAGCGGCGAGTTCTTGCCGATGTACTCGATCCACGCGTCGCGATCGACCAGACCGGTGTCCTTCGTGTTCGTGCCGGCAGCGAACGCGCGGAAGTTGTCGCCGCCCTCGAGCAGGAAGCTGAACGAGCCGATGCGGTACTTGCGCTTCAGGTCGAGCGGCTGGCCGTTGACCGTCACGGACGTGACGTGCTCGCCCTGCTTGGCGTTCGGATCGTACGTGTACGAGACGTTGTGCGACAGGCCGAGCTGCAGGTACGGGCGGGACGGCGTGGTGCCGTCCGCGGTGGTCTGCCACTGCTGTTCGAGCGCTTCCTTGAACTGCGCGCCGGTGAGCGTCGTGGTCCACAGGTTGTTCAGGAACGGCAGCACGGCGTTCGCCTGAGCGTACGTGATCGAGCCGTCCGCCGCGAGCGAGCACTTGTCGCCATTGCCGGTCCGGCAGAACTCCGCGCGCAGGCCGCCCGGGTTGACGACGCCGATTTCGGCGCCGCCGCGGTCCGCGGACTTGAGCGAGTCGAGCAGCGCGTCGGCCACGAGGTTGCCCATCGTGGACTCGGACGCGCGGTCGTCTCGCTTGCCGTCCAGATACGCGGTGGTGATGTCCGCCGCGACCGAGCCGACCTTCTCGTTGCCCTTCGCGTCGGCGACCTTGAGCGCCGCGTCGACGATCGACTTGACCTGCTTGACCGTCGTGTCGCCGGCCGCGGCGAGCTCGTCGTCGGACTTGCTCGTGTCGACCGGGACGTTGCCGGACTTTGCGTACGTTACCTTGTCGGTCGTCTGGTCATAGTCGAGCACGACCTGGCCAACGTTCGCTGCGTAGCTGCCCGTCTGGATGACCGGCCGGCCGTTGTGCGCCGGATCGGCGTAGTCGTACGCCATGTGCGTGTGGCCGGTGAAGATCGCGCCCACGGCCGGATCGGTCTGGTCGACGATCTCCTTGAACACCGGGCTGGCGGCCTTCTGCTCGTCGAGCGTCGGCTTGCCGGTCGTCGCGTCCTCGCTGGCGGGCGCGCCCTCGTGGTATTCGGCCACGATCACGTCGGCCTCGCCGTTGGACTCGTCGCCGTCGGTCAGCTGCTTGGCGACGCGGTTCACGGCTTCGACCGGATCGCCGAAGTCGATGCCGCTGATGCCGCCGGGGGAGACGAGCGTGGAAGTCTCCTGCGTGACCGCGCCGATCACGCCGACCTTCACGCCGTTGACGTCCTGGATGCTGTACTCCTTGAGCGCCGGGGTCTTGGTGCCCTTCTTGTATACGTTCGCGCCGAGGTAGTCCCACTTCGCGTTGCGAGCGTTGTCCTTGCCGATCACGCGGTCGGTCAGATCGGCATAGCCCTGATCGAACTCATGGTTGCCGACCGACGACGCCTTCAGCCCGAGCGCGTTGAGCACGTCGATCGTCGGCTGGTCGCGCTGCACGGACGAGTTGAACAGCGACGCACCGATCAGATCGCCCGCGCCGAGCAGCAGCGACGAATCCGGGTACGCGGCGCGCAGCTGTTCGACCGTGGAGGCGAACGGCACGGTCAGGTTCTTGTCGATGCGGCCGTGGAAGTCGTTGACGTTGAGCAGGTTGATGGTGGTCGTCTTCTGCTCCGGCTGGCCCGGCTGCTGCGAACCGCCGTTCGCGGCTTCGATCCAGCCCTGCCGCAGCGAATGGCCGTTGGTCACCGAGTCGTCCGCCCAGAAGACCGGCTTGTAGGTCTTGCCGGCCTTGCCGCCCTTGACCGTGCGCGCCTCCGCGTCCGGGGTGACGGCGAAGCCTTCGGTGTTGCCAGCTGCGATTTCGGTCGGCGTGGCGGTGAGCTTGGTCAGCTGCAGTGCACCCGACTTGTCGAACTCGTAGGTCGCGATCATCGCCTTGGTGGGCTTCTCGTCCGTGCCGATCGTGTTGTCGCCCTCGGCGAGCAGCTGGTTGTGCTCGGCATCCCACGTCAGGTCGCGAGGCCCGGAATAGCCGGCGTTCGCCGCGTTCTCGGGCAGCGGGATCTGCGCCACCGGGTACGCGACGTCCTTGCCGCCGACCGTGGCGAGCGCGAACGCGTAGATCGCGTTGGTCTTTTCGAGCGCGGCGAAGAACAGGCCGCCGAAATCGTTCGCGGTGCCGGCCGGATCGTACGCGTGCGCGTTCTTCGGATCAAGGTTCGAAACGAACTTGTTCGCGGTGAGCGTCGCGTCCGGGATGAACGCCACGCCCTCAACGCCAAGGTTCGCATCGTCGCCCTTGTCGAGCGTCACGCCAAACTGGCTGAGCGCCGCGGTCAGGTTCCACTCGTTCGTGGCGGTCAGGTCCTGCGCGCCGTCGTCGTTCGTGTCAGTGGTCTGCTGGCTCACGTCGTAGCGCAGGATGGACGGGCGGGGTTCCTTCTTGTTCTCGTTGTCGCGTTCCGCGCCGATGAACACGCCCTTCGCCGGGTCACCGCCGATCAGTGTGATACCTTCGGAATCAACGCCGCCTTTGCCGTCCTTGAAGTGCAGCTGCTTGCCGCCCTTGGTCTGGCTGTTGAGCTGGAAGCTCCAGCCGTCGGCCGGATCCTGCTTCCACGAGCCGGTCGTCTCGTCGTAGACGAACTTGTTGATCGCGCCGGCACCCTTCGGTCCGGTGATGCCGAGCGTCGGGTTGAGATCGTTGTCCGCGGCCCACAGCGTGCCCGGCTTGCCGTTCGCGCCGGGCTGGTAGACCAGTCCGGACAGGTTGCCGTCGGTGTGCTCGCCGGTCGCCTGGCCGGCGCCGAACTCGTCGGTGCCGTCGATTGCGGTCACCGCGTCGAGGCCGGGCCATGCGGCCACGTCCAGCTTGTCGCCGGACGGCTGGTCCGGCTCGGTCTGGGTTCCGTCTCCCTGCTTGACGAGTCCATCGGCGTCGCTGTTCGCAACGTACACGGCGTTCTTGTCGTCGCCGGACCAGCCGAAGTTCAGAACCAGCTCGCCGGACTTGTTCCAGACGCGCACCTGATCTTCCTTGCCCAGGCCGATGCTCGCCAGCTGGTCCAGATTGAACTGCAGTTCGCCGGCGGCCGGGATCGCCGTGCCGTCCGGAATCGTGTACGTGTGGTCGGCGCTGTCCTTGTCGTCGCGGATCAGCCAGCCGGACACGTCGACCGGCTTGGTGTTCTTCGATCCGAGTGTCACGGTGTCGGTGCCGACGTCGATGCGCTTGAGATAGACGGCGGTGGCGGCGTCCTTGATGATGGTGTCGGTCGCGGCGTTTGCCGCCGGTGATGCCGTCTGCGTGGTCGCCTGCGTGCTGGATACGGGCGGCTGCTCGTCGGCGAATGCCGTGACCGTCGTGGTCGCCGGAATCGCGGCGAGCGGGACGATCAGGGCGACCGACAGCAGCAGGCCCTGCATGCGCTTCGTGATGCTTGGCATGATGCTCCTTGTCTTCATCGATATGGGCCCCCAACTTGCAACCCATGGATTCCACGCTACGGGTTTGCGGCAACGGCCGTGCGGAAGGCGTCTGAACGGGAGACCAACTTTACGCGAAGGCCTCGGGGCGGCTACGTTGCCGGGAGGATGCGCAATGCGGGCGTGGCGCAATGCAGGCGTGGCGTAATGCGGGCGTGGCGTAATGCGGGCGTGGCGTAATGCGGGCGTGGCGCTGTACGGGCGGGGTGCTGTGCGGGAGATGCGGGATGATGAGCGATAATGCGGGATGACGTGCGATGATGCGTGGGCGGGTTCGAATGGTGATGCGGCGAGGTGTGCCGTCTCCTGCGGCGCGCGGGTCATGCGCATGCGAGGACGGGGGGCGACTCTTCGGTTGCCGGCGTGATGGATTCGGCCGCAATTCGGCGGCATTCGGGATTCTCAGGTAATTTTCAGTATTTATCGATAATGCGCTATGGAATGTATGGTTATATGACACTTGTGACCGCAAGGTCCACAACTTAACACCTTTCTTCTTCATCTCCTTTCTTTCTCCTTTGAGCCCGGCACCCGCCGGGCTTTTCTCTTTTTGGGCATGGACAGGACAATGCCGGTGCTCCGAACGGTTTTGTCGGCAGAAGAATCGGGTCGTGGGCATAACCCGACCACTATCACCCGCTGATCGTGGGCATGGCCGGTTCATTTGCGGGAACGTGGGCATAGACGGTACACGAACGAGTCCATTCCCGCCCGCTCATGTACCGTCTATGCCCACGAATTCTGTCAGTGTACCGTTTACACCCACAATGTCTGATTATTCATGTGATTATTCATGATGTTTTGCTCTTCGAGCCGGTTTTCGTCGGTGCTCGACGTGGAGAATGATCCGTCTATGCCCACACCCGGTATTCGACGAGACTGATTCGTTGTGCTCGTCAGACATGGTGTGGGTGGAAACGGTACATTACGAAAACAAGACAGGAATGGGAAAGAATGTACCCATAACCGTACCCATAACAGTGCCTCATCCTGCCTCATTGTGTGTGATAGGGCTCATATCCGGCACGGGACAAAAATGGCGGAATTCCAACGGTTTTGGGTAAAGAAAAACCCTCGGGGGTGGAATCCCGAGGGTTCTTCGTGGAGCTGATGGTAATCGAAACCACGACCTCTTCGATGCGAACGAAGCGCTCTACCAACTGAGCTACAGCCCCATTGGATGTTGTCTTGCTCCGCAGGACAACTCGCTACACTCTAATACGCGATTGGCTCGAATGCAACTCGAAGTGTGAAGGTTTCGTGATGACTTATGGATGGTTGCGAATGGTTACGGTTCACTTGGCGTGACGCGGCGTGGCGGATTCACTGCTGGCAATGTCATCGTCCCCGGCACCATCCACGCCTGCAGCGCCCGCCGCCGTCTTCTTGCCGAACTTGGCCTTGAGCAGGCCCACGATCGTCGGAATCAGCGACACGGCCAGAATCAGCACGATCACCAGCTCGAAATGCTGCTGCACGGCCGGAATGTTGCCGAAGAAGTAGCCGAGCAGCGTGAACAGCGACGACCAGATGAAACCGCCGAGCACTGAGAACGGCGTGAACCGGCGCCAGCGCATGCCCGAAATGCCCGAAATAAACGGCATGAACGTGCGGATGAACGGGAAGAAGCGACCCAGAAACACCGCAAGCGGACCCCACTTCTCGATCATCTTTTCGGTCTTCTCGATGCGCTCCGGCGTCATGGCCTTCACCTTGCCGGACGCGATGATCCGCCGGCCGAAGAAATGGCCGATGAAGTAGTTGCACTGATCGCCGATGATCGGCGCGCACCACACGACCGGCAGCAGATAGTGCAGCGGCAGCGCGACCTGTCCGGTCGTCGCGTCGGGCGCGGCGAACACGCCGGCCGCGAACAGCAGCGAGTCACCCGGCAGGAACGGGAAGAACACGACGCCCGTCTCAATGAACACGATCAGGAAGATGAAGCCGAGCGTGGGCGCCACGCCCATCGCGATCCAGCTGGCGATCGCCGCGCGCGGATCCTTGAGCAGCTCGATGATGAAATTGATGAAACCCATGAACATCCCGTCAATATCGTTGCGAATGTCAAATTAAACCTGTACGAACGATACCAGCGGCCATGTAAGAGGGACGGGCAATATGAATCTGCAAGAGGCCCCGGCATCATTCCGCCGAGTGTCATTCCGCCGAGTGTCCGGCCGGACCCTCAATCATGCGTTCAGCC
This sequence comes from Bifidobacterium biavatii DSM 23969, assembly GCF_000741165.1. Lineage (GTDB taxonomy): Bacteria > Actinomycetota > Actinomycetes > Actinomycetales > Bifidobacteriaceae > Bifidobacterium > Bifidobacterium biavatii. The sequence goes on from NZ_JGYN01000034.1 coordinate 8,237, forward strand.
GGACACCCGCCGCATGTTCAGTCACTCGCACAGCACTCATCCGCATGCCCCGCCGCAAACGTGCGCTCCAGCCAGTCGCACGCCAGCTTCGGCCAGATCTGGATGCACGGGAACACGGCCGCCGGATCGGCGTTCCACGCGGTCTCCATCGTGCCGAGCGCCAGCCCGTGCCAGCCTTCCGGGAACAGGTGCGCCTCCACGCTCACGCCGGCCGCCTTGCACGCGCCGATCAGCATCAGCGTGTTCTCGACCGGCACCGCATTGTCGGTGACCGTATGCCACACGAACACCGGCGGCATGTGCGCATCGACGTGCTTCTCGACCGACAGCTTGTCGAGCCACGCGGCGTCGTCCTTGCGCTCCGGGCCGAGCAGATTGTCGAAGCTGCCGCGATGCGCGAGCGGTCCGGACGTGACGACCGGATACGCGAGCATCAGCGCGTTCGGTCGCACGGCGTCCGCGTCATAGCCGTGCGCGGCGAGATCGTCGTCGCCGACTGTGGTTGCGAGATTCGCGGCCAGGTGCCCACCCGCGGAAAAGCCGATCGTCGCGACGCGATCGGGGTCGACGTGCCATTCGTCCGCATGATCGCGGATCTGCCGCATCGCCTCCGCCGCCTCGCACAGTGCGACCGGATACCGGCTCGGCGAGCACGAGTAGCGCAGCACGAACGCGTGATAGCCTGCGCCGACGAACTTGAGTGCGATCGGCTCGGCCTCGCGGTCGGACGTCATCGCGTAGCCGCCGCCCGGAATCACGAGCACGGCCGGCCGCCGGCGGTTCGCGTCCACCTCGTCGCTGTTGTCGATCACATAGCCGATAAATCGTGCCTCGCTGCCGTCAATGCCGGTAATGGTCCGTTCAAAATACTGCATTGTCCCCTCCGTTGCGATGGTTCGCGTCGTGCGTTTGCCTTGTCCACCGTGCACGTCGCGGCACGAGTCACGTTACTCGCGTCGCTGGTCACGGCGAGAGTTCGCGCCGGCTGCGGACATGACGGCCGGGTGCGGGTTGATCGGAACCGTCGGCCGGTCCCGTGCCCTGGCCGCCGCGCACGGCGAAGTAGCCGGCGTGCGGAATACTGGTAGGCATGACAGACGCGAATGATGAGGTTGAAGAAACGATGATCGACGGTGTCGCGGCGGATGCCGCGGATGCCGCGAACGTTGCGAACGTTGCGAACGTTGCGAACGTTGCGAACGTTGCAGATGGCGCCGCTGCCGACGACGGTGCCTCCGGCGCGCAGGAGACGGGCCAGGCCGCCGCCGATCGCGCGACGACGATCGCGATCCCGCGTGGCACGGTCGTGCTCGCTGCAACGCCGATCGGCAACGTCGGCGACGCGTCCGAACGGTTGCGTGCGCTGCTCGCCGACGCGGACATCGTCGCCGCCGAGGACACGCGTCGACTGTACGATCTGGCCAACCGTCTCGGCGTCCACGTCAACGGTTCCGTCGTTGCGTACCACGACCACAACGAGCGCAACAAGGCCGACGGCCTGCTCGACCGCGTCGAAACCGGCGCGACCGTGCTCGTCGTCTCCGACGCGGGCATGCCGACCATCAACGATCCGGGACTGGCGATCGTGCGTCGCGCGATCGAACGCGGCCTGCCGGTCACGTGCGCGCCCGGCCCGTCCGCCGTGCTCGACGCGCTCGCGCTGTCCGGCCTGCCGACCGACCGTTTCTGCTACGAGGGCTTCCTGCCGCGCAAGCACGCCGAACGCGTGCAGCATCTGCGCATGCTGCTGCCCGAGCGCCGCACGATCGTGTTCTACGAGACGCCGCACCGCATCGCCGAGTCGATGGACGATCTGCTCGACGCGTTCGGTCCGGATCGTCCGATGGCGTTGTGCCGCGAATTGACCAAGGATTATGAGGAGATTCGCCGCGGCACGGTCGGTGAGATTCGGCAGGGCGTGATTGACGTGCCGCCGCGCGGCGAGATTGTGCTGGTGATCGGCGGCGCGTCCGACGAGGAGGCCGCTGCGGCCGCGCCCGCCACGCTGAGCGTGGACGAGCTGGCCGTGCTGGCGATCGACCGCGCGCTTGAGGATGGGCTGCGCATCAAGGACGCGATCACGCAGGTCGCGCAGGAGCATCCGCTGCCGGACGGCTCGCTGCCGAACCGCAAGCAGATCTACGCGGCCGTGCTCAAAATCAAGGAGTGAGCCGGGGGTAAGCCGGATAGTGGGTCAGATCGAGTGACGGCGGGATGATCTCGCAGTCAGATCACGGCTACTGCGCGGAGCTTGAGGACCCGCCGTCGGACTGGCCGGACGTGCCCGCATCGCCGGAATCGCCGGTCGTGTCGGATCCGGTGTTCGAGCCGGTATCCGTGCCCGTCGTGCCGTCGCCGCCGGTCGTGCCGTCCGTGGAACCGTTGCCGGTCGTGCTGTTGGTGGTGCCGTTCGTCGAATCCGAACCGTTCGTCGTGCCGGCGGTGCCGGAGCTGTTGCCGTTGGTCGTGCCTGCACTCGAACCGTTGCCCGTGCCGTCGCCGGAACCCGAGCCCGACGCGCCGCCGCTGGTCGTACCGGACTGACCGTCGGTGCCTTCGGTGGTGGCGCCGTTGTTTTCGGTCGTCGTGCCGGAGTTTCCGGAATTGTTGTTGGAATACGTGTACGTGTAGCCGCCGCCGGTGCCCCACGTGCCGTCCGGGCCGCCGATCTTGCCGTTGTCGGTCGCGGTCGGGAACTGCTCGACGTCCGTGCCGGCGAGCGCCTGCTGCATGAACTCGGTGAACAGGTGCGCCGGGTAGCCGGTCGAGGAGACGCCGTATCCGGAGAATTCGGGCACGACCTGCGGCGAGCCGTTGTCGTCCGGGTTCCAGATTGCCCACACGTTGAGCAGCTGCGGCACGTAGCCGACGAACGATGCGGCCGTCTCGTCGTTTGCGGTGCCGGACTTGCCGGCCACGTCGCGGCCTAGCGCGGCGGCCGTGCCCGCAGCGGTACCGGTTGTCGTGGTGCCCTGCATGGCCTTCTGCACGAGCGCGCAGTCGTTCGCGTCGAACACCTGCTTGTTTTCGGCCGCGGTCTTGTACATGTCGTTGCCCTTGTAGTCCTTGACCGTGGACACGACGTGCAGCGTGTTCTTCACGCCGTTCGCGGCGATCGTCGAATGGCCTTGAGCGAGGTCCCATGCGGTGGTCGCGTTGATGCCGAGCACGTTGTACGGCGACGTTTCGTCGATTTTGGACGTGATGCCGGCCTCGTGCGCGATTTTGGCGAGCCGCTGCGGGGTCAGGTGCTCGTTGACGTTCATGAACACGGTGTTCACCGAGTTGGCCGTGGCCTGGTACAGGTTGATGTAGCCCCAATTGATTTCCAGCGCGTTGTTCACTTCTTTTTCGATGCCGGTGAAATGCTGGTGCGAGTTGCCGTTGAAGATCGTGTTGAAGTTCACGCCCTCCTGCGCGGCGCCGAGCAGCGCGAACGGCTTCATGGTTGAGCCGGGCTGGAACGTGGCCTGCGTGGCGTTGTTGAGCGGCTGCTTGAGGTAGTCGGAGCCGGCGTACATGGCCTTGACCGAGCCGTCGCGCGGGTCGACGGCGATGCCGCCCACTTGGATGCTTGACGGCATGCCGTCCGGCCGCGTGTCGCCGACGGTTTGGATTTCGCTCTGCATGGACTTGTCGAGCGTGGTGACGATCGTGTAGCCGCCGGTTTCGATGTCGTCCTTGGTGAACGATCCGGAGTTGATGAGCTCGTTTTCGACCGTGGTGAGCAAGTAGCCGTTGTAGCCGCCGAGCACGTTGTTCTGCGTGTATTCGATGGTTTTGGGCAGCGTGTTGTTCTTGCTGTGCTCGGCGGCGGTGATGTAGCCGTCCTCTTCCATGATGTTGAGTACGCGCTTCATGCGCTGTGTGGCCATTTTTGGGTTGTCGTCCGGGTCCCATGTGCTCGGCGCGGGGATGATGCCGGCGATCATGGCCGCTTGGTTGAGGGTCAGATCCTTCGCGTCCTTGCCGAAGTACGCCTGCGCGGCCGCTTGGATGCCGTATGCGCCGCGGCCGAGGTAGATCGTGTTCATGTAGTTGCACAGGATTTCGCTTTTGTCCTGCGCCTGCGCGAGCTTGAGCGCGAGGATCGCCTCGCGCGCCTTGCCGATGTATGACGTGGTTTCGCCCAGATAGTAGCGTTCTGCGTACTGCTGGGTGATGGTCGAGCCGCCTTGGCGTGTGCCCTTGGTGATGTTGTTGACAAGCGCGCGTCCGATGCCGCGCAGGTCGATGCCCTTGTTCGTGTAGAACGTGCGGTCTTCGGAGGCGACGATCGCGTTGCCGACGTATTCGGGCAGGTCGTTGCATTCGATGATTTCGCGGTTCTGTTCGGCGAACGAGCCGATTTCCGTGGTGCCGTCCGAATAGTAGACGGTGGTCTTCGATGCGAGCGCGATCTTGTCGGCTTGCGGGATGGCCGTGGTGACGTAGAAATAGGCGAATACGCCGACGCCCGCGGCGATGCCTGCGAGGATCAGTCCGAGGAAGATCTTGAGGAACAGATGCTTGTGGCGGCGGGGGTCGCGGCTGCCTGCCGAACGGTGCATTCCGCCGCCGAAATGGCGCGGCGCGGGCCTGCGCGGGCCGCTGTTACGGGCCGACGAGCGGTTCTGGGAACCGGCGCGGTGGGCTGCGTGGCGGCGGGTGCCGTTGTTGGCCGAGCGGGTGCTGCGGGTTGCGTTTCGTGAGTCAGACATGATCCCCACCGTAACCACCACCCATGAAAACGTCGGTGTCCTCTCACACGATTACATGGGTTCCTTCACACTATTTCCCCGGAATCCTCACAATTCGACGGAAGACCCATCGGCGGCACAACGCAGCCTCCGATGGGCGTGATGTTCGGGGCGGGAGGCGTTTGTCCGAGGATGCTGTACACTGTTTAACAGCCTCCACGCGGCGCTATGTCACCCAACTCCCCCAGGGCAGGAATGCAGCAAGGGTAAGTGGCCTCTGACGGGTGCGTGGAGGTTTTTCCATACTTTCGCGCTTATCCCCGGTTCCGCCCATGCGTCGGATAGTAGAGTCAAGCCTATGACCGACAAGACCCCCATCGTGCGCGACCCCCAGCCTTCCGTGAACATGCTGCAGCAGCCTCCGACCGCGCAGCCCGGTGCACAGTCGCCCGCGGCCGCCCAGCCTTCCCCGTCGGCCCAGCCGTTCGCCCCGTTGCGGGAAACGGACGCGTTCGGCGCGCCGCCCGAACCGGCAACACCGTCCGCCCCCTCCGCCGACGCGGACGATCTGGAACGCGGCCTCGCCCGGCTCGACCCGCTTACCGTCCGCCCGCGCACGTCCAGCCGCGTGCTGTGCGTCGTGTTCGGTCTGCTGCTCCTCGCCGCCGCATTCGGCGCATGGTGGCTCGGCGTGCGCACCGAAACCGGCCAGTCGTATGACGAAATCGTCATCACCGGTTTCACGAACAACCTGCCCGGCTGGATCACGTTCCTGCTCGAACCGTTCCTGATCTCCGACCACTATCTCGGCCTGCCGGTCGCGCTCAACCCGACCATCATCGTGTCGCTGCTCATCGGCTTGGCCGGACTTGTCGTCATGGTCGTGCGCAAACGTTGGTGGCTGATCGGCCAGAGTGCCGTCTTCGCCGCACTGTGCTACGCGTCCACGTATCTCAAGGACGTGTTGCCGCGGCCGTATCTCATCAACACGGACACGCCGCACACCAATTCCGCGCCGTCCGGTCACGCGATCCTCGCCGCGACCGCCGCGATGATCCTGCTCGTCGCCGTGCCGCGCGCGTGGCGTGCCGTGTGCGCGCTGTTCGCCGCGTTCTTCTCCATCGTGATCGGCATGTCCGTGATCGCCGGCGGATGGCACCGGCCGACCGACGTGGCCATGTCGCTGCTCATTGTTGGCGGGCTGGCGCTCGTCGCGCTCGCGTTCACGCGCACGTCCGGCATGGATGATCCGGGCCGTCGTGTGTCGTCGCCGAGTGTGCAGATCGTTGGCACGGTGATGATCACGGCCGGACTGTTCGCCTGCGCGTACGCCGCGTACGTGATCTGGCAGATCGCGCCCGGACTTGCGGTGAGTGCCGCGTGGTCGGCGTCCGGCGCGTACCTGTCGGTGATCGTCGGCGTGAACGGCGTCGCCGCGCTCGTGTTCGGCCTAGCGATCGCCCTGCGCCACCTGACCGCCGCGCCGCTGACCAAGCTCGGGCTCGTCGGCGCGCCGCCGGCGCCACCTCGCCGTTAGCCCGGTCGCGCGTCGACGATTGACGCGGCCGTTGACCGCACGTCATGGTTAATATGACGTTCCGTAGGCACAGTATTAAGGAGAAGGCATGGCAACCGGCAGCAAGCTCGTCATCGTGGAGTCTCCCACCAAGGCCAAGAAGATCGGCGGCTACCTCGGCAGCGGCTACACCGTCATGGCGTCGGTGGGCCACATCCGCGATCTCGCGCAGCCCAGCCAGGTGCCCGCGTCCGACAAAGCGAAGTTCGGCAAGTTCGGCGTGGACGTCGAGGACGGGTTCAAACCGTATTACATCGTCGACGGCGACAAGAAGAAAACCGTCTCCGAGCTCAAGAGCGCGCTCAAGAACGCCGACGAGCTCTACCTCGCCACCGATGAGGATCGCGAGGGCGAGGCGATCGCGTGGCATCTCGTGCAGACGCTCAAGCCGAAGGTGCCCGTCAAGCGCATGGTGTTCCACGAGATCACGCCCGAGGCGATCAAGGCGTCGCTGACCAAGACGCGCGACGTGGACGGCGCTATGGTCGACGCGCAGGAGACCCGTCGCATCCTCGACCGCCTCTACGGCTACGAGCTGTCGCCGGTCCTGTGGCGCAAGGTCGGCCCCGGCCTGTCCGCCGGCCGCGTGCAGTCCGTCGCCACGCGACTCATTGTCGAGCGCGAGCGCGAGCGCATGGCGTTCGTCCGCGCGCCCTACTGGGACGTGACGGCCGAACTCGCCGCGCCCGACGCGGAAGGTCAGGAAACCACGTTCGACGCGCGCATGACGTCGCTTGGCGGCCGTCGTCTCGCCGCGTCCAAGGATTTCGGTGCGGACGGCAAGCTTACGGCCGCCGGTCTCGCCGACAACGTCCGCCAGCTGGACGAAACGGCCGCGCACGCCGTCGCCGACGCGCTGCGTACGGCCGCGTTCACCGTCATGTCGATGGAAACCAAGCCGTATCGCCGTCGTCCGCAGCCGCCGTTCACCACGTCGACGCTGCAGCAGACCGCCGGCAACCGTCTCGGCATGAGCTCGCGCGCGACGATGCGCGCCGCGCAGGGACTGTACGAAAACGGCTACATCACGTACATGCGAACCGATTCGGTGACGCTGTCGCAGGAGGCCATTTCGGCCGCGCGCGCGTCCGTCGAACAGCATTTCGGCAAGTCGTTCCTGTCCGACGCGCCCAAGCAGTACGCGACCAAGACCGCCGGCGCGCAGGAGGCGCACGAGTGCATCCGCCCGGCCGGCGCGACGTTCCATGATCCGGCCGAGCTGGCCACCAAGGTGCCGCCGGACCAGCTGCGCCTGTACACGCTGATCTGGCAGCGTACGCTCGCCTCGCAGATGGCCGACGCAACCGGTTCGACCGCGACCGTGCGGCTTTCTGCCCCGGCCGGAGGCGAGTTCGGCGAGGCGGTGTTCCAGGCGTCCGGCACGGTGATCGAGTTTCCGGGCTTCATGAAGGCGACGGGGGAGGGGCGGCGTGCTTCCGGCCCGTCTGGGACCGGCGCTGCTGCGTCCGCCGCGGCTGACGGCAAGACCGCCGACGGCAAGGCCAAGGCCAAGGACGCGGAGGACAACGCGTCCCTGCCGCCGATGACCGTCGGCCAGCAGGTCGGCGCGCGCGACGTGACCGCCGACGGTCACGAGACGCAGCCGCCGGCGCGCTACACCGAAGCGTCGCTCGTGAAAACGCTGGAAGCCAAGGAAATCGGCCGTCCGTCGACGTATGCGAGCATCATTTCCACGATCATCGACCGCGGGTACGTGTACGAGCGCGGCCGTGCGCTCATCCCGTCGTGGCTTGCGTTCTCGGTCATCAAGCTGCTCGAGACGAAGTTCCCCAAGTACGTGGACTACGAGTTCACGGCCGACATGGAAAACGGGCTCGACCAGATCGCGCACGGACGCGAAACCGGCCGCGACTGGCTGACGCGTTTCTACTTCGGCTCCGGAGAGGGCGCGGCGGAGAACGCCGACCAGGCGCACGCCGGCTTGCAACAGCAGGTCGCGCAGCTTGGCGAAATCGACGCGCGCGCGATCAACACGATCGACATCGGCGACGGGCTGCACGTGCGCGTCGGCCGTTACGGCCCGTATCTGGAGGATATGGAGCATCTCGACGCGGAAGGCAATCCGAAGCGCGCGTCCCTGCCGGACACGCTTGCGCCGGACGAGCTGACCGTGGCCGTGGGCCACGACCTAATCGAGAACAATTCTGGCGGTCCGCGCGTGCTGGGTGTGGATCCGGTATCGGGTGGCACGGTCGAGGTGCGCAACGGGCGGTTCGGCCCGTATGTGGCGCTGGTGCCGGCTGAGACCGCAGAGGCAGGCGCCGAAGCCGCCGGTACGTCCGGTGCGGAGGATGCCGCGGGCGCTGACGGTTCTGCGGGTACCGCTAAGAAGACCACGGCCAAGACTAGGAAGACCACGGCGAAAACCTCCAAGAAGGCGGCTGCCGCGCCGAAGCCCAAGATGGCATCGCTGTTCAAGACCATGAGCCCCGAATCACTCACGCTCGAGGACGCGCTGCGCCTGCTCAGCCTGCCGAGGCTCGTGGGCACGTACGAGGAAACGAACGCGGAAACCGGTGAGATCGGCGAATCCAAGGTCGAGGCGAACAACGGCCGCTACGGCCCGTACCTGACCAAGACCGCGGTGGACGGCAAGACCGAAACCCGTTCGCTCGGCTCGGAGGACGAGATCTTCACGGTCGACATCGACAAGGCGAAGGAACTGTTCGCTCAGCCGAAGTACGGCCGCGGCCGCGGGCGAGGCGCGGCCAAGCCGCCGCTGCGCGAGCTGGGTCCGGATCCGGAGACCGGCAAGCCGGTGACCATCAAGGACGGCTTCTACGGCGCGTACATCACCGACGGCGAAACCAACCGCACGGTGCCCAAGCAGTACACGCCCGAGTCGATCGAGCCGGCTGAGGCGTTCCGCCTGCTCGCCGAGAAGCGCGCGGCCGGACCTGCTAAGAAGCGCACGCGCAAGACGACGGCCAAGTCGGCAACGTCTAAGACCAAGACGACCAAGTCGACCACGCGTAAGACGACCACGACCCGCAAGACCGCAGCCAAGAAGACCGCCGAATAGGCTTGTTGCGATCTGTGAGGCAGTTTTGCGCGATGGCATGCGTCTATCTGCGATCTGTGAGGCAGCCTGCCTTGTCGTTTCGACCATATCCTCTTGGAAGAAGCGGGTTCGGAGCCGACGGAACCGGGGAACGCTGCCTCACAGATCGCAAGTAGATCCGTGCAGCTCGGTGAATCTGCCTCACACAATGCGGATAGGCACGTGAATGGGGTCCGAACCGAGGTTCACGCAAGACGGAGGGCACTTTTTGTTAAGGTGAAGGACTATGACCGGACTGTTCATTTCGTTTGAGGGCGTCGACGGCGTGGGCAAAACCACGCAGGTGAAGCGGCTGAGGCGCTATCTGCGCGATCTCGGCCGCGAAACCGTCGTGACCCGCGAACCGGGCGGCACGCCGCTGGGCAAGGCCATCCGCCGCATGCTGCTCGAAGGCGTCGTCGCGGATCCGAACGGCGGCAAGAACGCCAAGTCCGTCCCGGTCGACATCGCCGCTCGCACGGAGGCGCTGCTGTTCGCCGCCGATCGCGCGCAGCACGTGGCTGAGGTCATCCGCCCGGCCCTCACGCGCGGCGCGGTGGTCATCACCGACCGGTACATCGACTCGTCGCTCGCCTATCAGGCGGGCGGCCGCGAACTGACTTCCTACGAGATCCGGAACCTGAGCATGTGGGCTACGAACAACCTGTTGCCCGACCGCACCTACCTGCTCGACATGGACCCGGCCGCCTCGCACGCGCGCCTGCGCCACGGCGAGGACCGCATGGAATCGGCCGGCGATGGCTTCCAGTCGCGCACCCGGCAGGCGTTCCTCGACTTGGCCGCCGGCGACCCGGACCGTTTCCGCGTGATCGACGCGGGCCGTTCCGTCGAGGAAGTGTGGGAGACCATCCAGGCCGACATCGACGCGCTGCTCGCCAACGCGGGGGCCAATGCGGTTCCTGCTGACGGCGTCTCGGCGTCCCGCGTTGGCCAGGCCTCGGCGGCCAAGCCTGGTCCGAAGTCCGGTTCCAAGCCCCGCAACCGGAAAGGCGGCTCGCGATGAGCGTGTGGGATTCGATCGTCGGCCAGAAGCCCGTCACCGACCAGCTGTGTGCGATCGCCGCCGGCGACCCGAAGGCCATTGCCCAGTCGTGGCTGATCTGCGGCCCTCCCGGCTCCGGCCGCTCGAACGTGGCCCGGGCCTTCGCCGCCGCGCTCGAAAGCCCCGACCACGGCCTGAACGACGAACCCACCAAGGTCACCCGACAGGTGCTCGCCGGCACGCATCCGGACGTGACCTCGCTCGCCACCGACAAGGTCACGATCGGCATCGCCGAGGTGCGCGAGCTGATCGGCGTGAGCGAGCAGATGCCCGGCACTGCGCCGTGGCGGATCATCATCATCGAGGACGTTGACCGCATGCTGGAACGCACCACGAACGTGCTGCTTAAGGAGATCGAGGAGCCGGCCGAACACACGATCTGGCTGCTGTGCGCCCCGAGCGCGCAGGACGTGCTGCCGACCATCCGCTCGCGCACGCGCATCGTGAACCTCGCCGTGCCGTCCGACCGGGCGGTCGCGAACTTCCTCATGAACACGGTGAACCCGTCCCTGCCGGACGAGAAGCGCTTCAACGAGCATGTCGCCGCGCGTGCGGCCCGCTTGGCCGAAGGGCACATCGGCGTCGCCCGCCTGTACGCCACGGACGAGCGGGTCATGTCCGACCGCGACGAGCTGGTCGTCGGCGTGCTCAATCTCGCGCGCGCGTCCGACGCGGTGCTGCTCGCCGGCCGTCTTATCGACAACGCGAAAGGGCAGGCCGACGACGACGTGAACCGTCAGGCCGCGGCCGCGGAGGCCGAGTTCCGCCGCGTCAACGGACTAGGGGAGAAGGACCGGATTCCGACGAGCCTGCGCGGTGCGTATAACCAGATCGCCAAGAAGGACGAGCTGAAACGCCGTGCCACGCGCCGCAGCCGCGACGTGCTCGACCGCGCGCTCAATTCGGTCGCGTCGATCTACCGTGACGTGGCCGTGTTGCAGAACAACGCGGAGGATTCGGTTGGCCTGGTGAACTTGGAGAACCGCACGGCGATCACCGAACTGTCGGTGCGTTTGACGCGCGAGGGCGCGGTGCGACGATTGGACGACATCGCCACCGCACGCCGCCGTTTGGCTGGCAACGGCAACCCGTTGCTTCTGTTCGAGGCCCTGTTCTGCGCGTTGATTCCGCGCTGACGACGCGTGTGCCGCGAACGTCGTTGCGGGCGTCGGTGCAGCGTCGGTGCGGTGCCGCGCCGCCCGTGCGCATGGTCTGCGCGGAGAGTCGTGAAACCGCCCGTGTGGGGCGGCGTGTACGGTCGTATACTTGAGTTATTCGAAGAATAAAAAGTTATGCGATTTTCCGAATGCTGCAGAACGGCGGCGTTCGGCGTGCGACTTCGGGAATCGCTGCAATCATTGGGACGAAGGGGTACACATGACCGTGAAGCAGCGGGAACTGGCAGCAAAAATTCTGCATCGCATCGAGGCGGGCGAATTCGCCGAGACAAGCCGCCTGCCCACTGAGGATCAGCTCATCGAGCAGTACGGGGTGTCGCGATACTGCGTGCGTGGTGCGATCGCCGTGCTCGCCGAGGCGGGCGAGGTGTTCCCGGTGCGGGGCAGCGGCGTGTTCGTTCGTGAGGAACGCAATGGCATATACATGCCGATCAGCACGTCCTACGGCATCGCGGCTGATTTTCCGGACAGGAAGGTCGTTTCGAAGGTGTGCGAGCTCGCGGTGACCCGTGCGGACGAACAGCTGGCGAAGCGCATGCGCTGCGATGTGGATGCTCCGGTGTGGCGTGTGGTGCGTCTGCGTTGTGTGGACGACCTGCCGATCAGCTATGAGACGGCGTGGTATCTCAAGGAGTATGTGCCGTTTCTCAACGAGGATATCGCGTCCGGATCGTTGTACCGGTATATGCGCGATGATCTGGGACTGCGCTTCGGGTTCACCGACAAGGTGATTCATATGGGCTGGCTTGGCGCGGAGGCGGCGCGTCGGCTGGGGCTCGAGGAGGGGGATCCGGCGATCTGCATCGAGGATGATGCTTTTCTGTCCAACGGCAGGCTGTTCAACGCCTCGTACAACCTGTATCACTACAAGAACGCGAAGTTCTATTCGATGGCGTCGATGCGCTGACGGGGCGCGCCGTTGTGATTCGTGCGGCGCGCTCCGTGCGGGGCGGGTGTGACGCATCATGCCCTAACGTCAATAAATTATTCGAATAACTTTTTGGCTGCCGCGTGTCGCAGTGGCGCAATGGTTGCGATAAACCCCAGTGTTTCCAACGCTTTTTGCTGTAAAAATCGCGTGTTTTCGCAGATTTGACGTTCCGTAAAAACGGCGTATATAATGAAGCCATAGTTATTCGAACAACTCAAGAAGTTACGAATAACTGATAACTGCACATGGTATGAGGGGCTGAGCCGCCCCGACATCCCAAGGAAGGGAAAGACAACAAGATGAAGGAAAAGATGCAAGCCATCGGCGATGCGATGCTGAATGGCTTCATGAAGTTCGCCAGCCTCAAGGCGCTGGTGGCATTGAAGGACGGCTTCGTCCTCACGATGCCGGCCACGCTGATCGGCTCGCTGTTCCTGCTGCTCGCCAACCTGCCGTTCGAAGGCTACAGCGATTTCATGGCCGGTATTTTCGGTGACATGTGGAACGTCGGCCTCAATCAGGTTTCCACGGCAACGTTCAACATTCTGGCAATCATCGTGGCGGTCGGCATCGGCTACGCCTACGCCCGCAACGAAAAGTGCGATGGCATCTCCTCCGGCCTGCTTTCGCTGGTCGCGTTCTTCATCGTCTCCCCGTCCTCGATGACCCTGTCCAAGGACAACGTCGAGGCCCTCGGCAACAAGACAGCCGAACTCTCCGGCATCTTCAACCAGACCTGGACCGGCTCCAACGGCATCATCTCCGCCATCATCATGGGCCTGCTCGTCGGCTGGGTCTACACCGCCTGCATCAAGCACGACCTGAAGATCAAGATGCCTGACGCCGTGCCGCAAGGCGTCACCAACGCCTTCTCCGCCCTGATCCCGGGCCTGTTCGTCGTCACCGGCTCCGCCATCCTGTACCACCTGTGCAAGGTGTTCGGCGGCCTGTCCCTGACCGAGCTCATCTTCAAGATCCTCCAGATCCCGCTGCAGTCCCTCACCGACACCTGGGGCGGCGCGATCATCATCATCGTCCTCATGTCCCTGCTGTTCTGGTGCGGCATCCACGGCGCCAACGTCGTCTCCGGCGTGGTCACCCCGCTGCTGCTCGCCAACACCCTGAGCAACCAGAAGCTCTTCGATGCCGGCGTTGCCCCGTACACCAAGGCCAACGGCTACCACTACCTGACCCCGCAGGTCATCGACTGCTTCTGCAAGTACTCCGGCGTCGGCCTGACCGTCGGCCTGCTGGTCGCCGCCCTGATCTTCGCCAAGTCCGAGCAGCTGCGCACCGTCTCCAAGCTCTCCATTGTGCCGGGCATCTTCGGCATCAACGAGCCGGTCATCTTCGGCCTGCCGATCGTGTTCAACCCGATCATGCTCATCCCGTTCGTCCTGACCCCGCTCGTCGCCATGGTCATCATGTACGGCGCGATCTCCATCGGATTCATCGCCCCGTTCGGCGCCGTGCAGGTGCCGTGGACCACGCCGCCGATCATCTCCGGTATCATCCTCGGTGGCTGGAAGGCCGCCCTGCTGCAGGTCATCATCGGTGTGATCGCCGTCTTCATCTACATGCCGTTCGTCAAGATGCAGGACAAGATCTGCCTCGAGCAGGAAGCCGGTTCCGCCGAGTGATCGGCGCCATCGCCCAGAACCTGACAGCTGAATAACGACATACACATCCTTTTCTCGCCTCCTCTGAGAAAACAACCGGCCGGCCGTGCCACCGATCTGTCGTCGGACCGATGGCGCGACCGGCCACCCTACGTACGCCCATGCACGCCCCGGATCGCCAAGCGGTCCGCATGTCCGTCCGCAGAACCGTCCCGCAGCTTCCGCAACGGCAACGGTTCCTGACAACCATTCACTTATCCGACTTCAACAACTCAACAATCACAATCAAAGGAGATCATCATGAAGATCGTACTGTGCTGCTCCGATGGCATGTCCACCAGCATCCTGGTCAAGAAGATGCAGGACGCGGCCGCCAAGCGTGGCGAGAACTTCGACATTTCCGCCATGCCGGTCTCCACCCTCGAAACCAACGCGCAGGACGCCGACGTGATCCTGCTCGGCCCGCAGGTGCGCTACATGCTCAAGGACATCCAGAAGGAGTTCCCGAACAAGCCGGTCGAAGTCATCGCCCCGCAGGACTACGGCATGGCCCGTGGCGACAAGGTGCTCGACTTCGCGCTCAAGCTCGCCGGCAAGTGATCGATCGCCGCATCCGACAAGCAACGACAAGCAAGCACGAACCGATAACGAACCGACAGAAAGCGTAACGAAATGGCAGACGAAGAGAAGTTCGATCTGGAAACCACCTGCTTCCAGCTGATCACCGCGGCCGGCACCGCCAAGTCCGACTACATGGAGGCCCTCAACAAGGCCAAGGAGGGCGACTTCGAAGGCGCCCAGGAGTCCATCGACGAAGGCGACAAGAGCTACCGCGAAGGCCACGCCGTGCACTCCAGCCTCGTCCAGCGCGAGGCGGCCGGCAACCCGGTCCCGATGGGCCTGCTGCTCACGCACGTCGAAGACCAGATGATGGCCGCGGAAGTGTTCCGCGCGATGGTCGTCGAGATGATCGACCTGTACAAGCGCCTCGACGGCAAGACCGAAGGTCAGGAAGCCTGACATGAAGTTCCCCGACGGATTCCTCTGGGGCGGCGCGGTCGCCGCCCACCAGCTGGAAGGCGCGTGGAACGTCGACGGCCGCGGGCCGAGCATCTGCGACGTGCTGACCGGCGGCGCGCACGGCGTCAAGCGCGTCATCACCGCCGACGGCGTGGAGCCGGGCAGAAACTACCCGAACCAGCGCGGCATCGACTACTACCACACGTTCCGCGAGGACGACGCGCTCTTCCAAGAGATGGGCTTCAAGTGCTTCCGCACCTCCATCTCGTGGTCGCGCATCTTCCCGAACGGCGACGACGCCGAACCGAACGAGGCCGGCCTCAAGTTCTACGAGGAGCTGTTCAGCGACTACCGTGCCAAGGGCATGGAGCCGGTGGTCACGCTCTCGCACTTCGAAATGCCGCTGGCCCTCGCCAAGCAGGGCGGATTCACCAACCGCAAGGCGATCGACTGCTTCGTGCGCTTCGCCACCACGGTGATGGAACGCTACAAGGATCTGGTGAAGTACTGGCTGACCTTCAACGAGGTCAACAACCAGATGGAAATGCACACCGAGATCTTCCCGTACACCAACTCCGGCATCATCCCCGACCCGAACGACACCCCGCACGAGGTCGAGCAGAAGGTCTGGCAGGCCATCCACAACGAGTTCGTCGCCAGCGCGCTCGTCGTGCGCAAGGGCCACGAGATCAACCCGGACTTCAAGATCGGCTGCATGCTCGCCATGGTGCCGATCTACCCGGCCACCTGCAAGCCGGACGACGTGATGCACGCCGAAGTCCTGATGCGCGACCGCCTGCTGTTCGGCGACGTGTACAACTACGGCGAATACCCGCACTATCTGACGCACCGCTGGGAGCGCGATGGATTCGACATCAAGATGGAGCCCGGCGACGCCGACATCATCAAGCACGGTATCGTCGACTTCATCTCGATCAGCTACTACATGTCCGCCGCCGTTTCCGCGGAAGCGGTCAAGGACTGGGACGGCCACGGCCTGCCCGGCCAGGTGAAGAACCCGTACATCGCCGCCACGGACTGGGGCTGGCAGATCGACCCGGTCGGCCTGCGCTACACGCTGTGCACGCTGTACGAGCGCTATCGCAAGCCGATCTTCATCGTCGAGAACGGCATCGGCATGTACGAGACGCCCGACGACCACGGCTACGTGGCTGACGACGCGCGCATCGACTATCTGCGCTCGCACATCGAGCAGGTTGGCAAGGCGATCGCGCTCGACGGCGTGGAGGTCATGGGCTACACCGTGTGGGGCTGCATCGACGTGATCTCGTTCGGCACGGGCGAAATGAAGAAGCGCTACGGCATGATCTACGTCGACGCCGACGACTACGGCAACGGCACGTACAAGCGATTCCGCAAGAAATCGTTCAACTGGTACCGCAAGGTCATCGCCAGCAACGGCGAGGATCTGTAGGCCGTCGGGCCTTCGGGCTTCCGATGGCGGCAAGGGCCGGGATGACGCATGCATCCCGGCCCTTGTTTCATAAGAAACATGCGCGATGAAACATTCGCGGGCGCAGGCCCGGAAGGGAGCGCAACGCCATGTCGCGCAAACTGATTCTGCTGGACATTGACGGCACGCTGGTCGGCCGCACGCACCGCATCCCCGCCGACGCGGTGCTCGCCGTGCACGCCGCGCAGGCGAACGGCCATCTGGTGATGATTTGCACGGGCCGTGCGAGACCGGAGATCGAAGACCATATCCTCGCCCCCGGATTCGACGGGGTGATCTCCTCCGCGGGCGCCTGCGCCGAGGTCGGCGGCAAGGTGCTGTCCGAAACGTTCATAGAGCCCGAGGTCGTCACCCGCGTGACGCGGATCTTCGAGCGGCTCGGCGTGGACTACGTGTGGCAGTCGTCCAAGGGCATGTGGGCCACGTCCGGCTATCTGACGCGGGTGAACATGCGCGAGCGGTTCGCCAAGCCATCGCGGGAGTCGACGCTGGAGTATTGGCACGGCATCGATCGGATGCGCGATCGCGCGGTCGCGCTCGGCAAGCCGATCGGCGAGCTGGTGCCGGCCAGCAAGGGCACGTTCATGGTGCCGCAGTGGTCGAAGCTCGGCGTCGATGACGTGCGCGAGGCGATCGGCGACTATCTGACCGTGATCAACGGTTCGATGGGCATGTTCGCCAAGGTCAACGGAGAGGTGATGATCCCCGGCATCACCAAGGGTTCGGCGTTGCATGGGGTCGCCGAAACGCTGGGCGTGAGCGAAACCGACACGATCGCCGTCGGCGACAGCGACAACGATCTGTCGATGCTCATGGTGGCCGGAGTGGCCGTGGCGATGGGCAACGGTACCGATTCCGTGAAGGAGGTCGCCGATTTCGTGACCGGCGACGTGGACCAGGGCGGATTGCTCGACGCGTTCACGCGGCTTGGTCTGATCTGACGATTGGCCCGACGGTCCGTTTCGGCGTGCCGATCCGACCCGCCGATTCGGTGCGAACCGTCCGACTGGCACGCCCGTCCGTCAGTCGCCGGTCGACCCGCGCGCGACGAGCTGCGGCGGCAGCGTGATGTGCGCGGGGGCGGCCGGTCCGGCCGCGATCAGCCGCAGCGCTTCGGCGACGATCTGCTTGACCGGCGGTCGAACGGACGTCAGCGGCGGCATGGTCGTCAGCGCGAGCGGCGAATCGCCGTAGCCGATGATGCGCACGTCGCCGGGCACGGCGAGTCCGAGCGCGTCGAGCGCGACCATCGCGCCGAACGCGACCGTGTCGTCGCAGCAGATCAGCGCTTCCGGCCGCAGCCGATACAGGTCGTCGCGACCGGACCGGTCGAGCGCGTCGCCGAACAGCCGCATCGTGCAGTGGAATCCGCGCTGCACGGTCTTTTCGCCGAACTGATTCCACGCGCGGTCCGTATACAGCGCATACGATCGCACCTGCGTGTGGAACATCGCGAACAGTTCAGCCGATTCGAACGACATGTCGTGATTCGCAAGATACGCGACCGATCGAACGCCGGATTCGGCGAGATGACGCACGCTCATCTCCATCGCTGCGTTGTCGTCGATGCTCACCATCGACGTGCGGAACGAGCGCTGCCTGCCTCCGACCTGCACGATCGGGATCTGCCGCGCGTGGCGTTCCAGCGTGGCGGCGAGTTCCGCGCCGGGCGCGGTGACGATGATCAGCCCGTCGACGTTGCGCGCGATCAGCGATTCGATGCGTTCCTCCTGCTTTTCCTGCGTGGCACCTATGCCGAGCAGGAGCTGCTGCGAGTCGACGTCGGTGAGCGGTTCGAGCTCGTCGAGCAGCTGCGCGCTGAGCGGGTCGGTTGCGGACGGGATGATGAGTCCGATCGTGTTCGTCACGTCGCTGCGGAGTGCGCTGGCCGCGTAGTTGACGGAATAGTTGAGTTCTTCGGCGGCGGCGCGCACGCGGCGGGCGATGTCGTCGTCCTTGGCCCGCTTGCCGGACAGCACGCGCGAGACAGTGGCGGTGGAGACGTTGGCGAGCGCGGCGACGTTGGTGATCGAGGCGGAGGATGACGATGACGAGACGGCTGGTTTTGCCGATGTGTTGCCGGTTGCGCCGGTTGATGTCGATGCGGCCGTCGGCTGCGGTGTCGTGCTGGTCGTCGTCATGTTGCCTCCTTACTGTGTCGCCCGTGAAACATCCGGAGAACAAGTACGGCCGCCCGGTATCGCGGACGGCCGTCTCAAAAGGATAGGATAGAAAAGGAAAGAGTCAGATCACTCGGCCGAAACGAGGATGTTGGTCAGGTTGTCGGCCACGGCTTCGGCGTTGTCGCCCTCGACGTTGACCTCAACGGCGTCGCCCTGCTTGATGCCGAGGCCCATGACGGAGAGGATGGAGCCGGCCGGAACCGGGTTGCCGCCCTGCTTGGCGATGGTGACGGTGCAGCCGGAGGCGGTGACGGCCTGGGCGAACTGCGCGGCCGGACGAGCGTGAATGCCGACGGGATCGTTGATGGTGATGGTGCGGGTAACCATAAGGACACTCCTTTGCGTCGATGTACTTGGCTGTTACAGCGCGGCCGCGATGGCTGCTGATTGAGCAGTATAGCACGGGTTCCGACCGCATTTCTGAAAACGTTTACTGTTGGCGTGTCGCTGTTTGGTCGGCGTATACTAGCAGACGTTTGAAAAACATTTACCGGCGAGGACGTCGGTGATTGCAGGTGGGTGACCGCTCGCGCGGGAATCCGCCCGAAGGCTTCATAACCAAACAACCAGACCACGAACAAAGGAGATCACATGGAAATCAAGGGTGTTGGCATTGGTCGCGGAGTTGCCGTCGGCCCCGTCATTCGCATGGCCGCCCCGCTGGCCGAACCGTCTGATGCGCCGCGTTCCGCGGACATCTCCGCAGAATCCGAGATCGAGCGCGTCACCAAGTCGCTGGCCGTCGTGAACGCCGACCTGGCCCGCCGCGCCGAAGAGGCCGCCAACGGCGACGAAGGCGCCAAGCAGGCCGCCCCGATCCTGCAGGCCATTTCCATGTTTGCCTCCGACCCGTCGCTGGCCGAGGGCATCAAGACGTTCATCAACGAGGGCAAGACCGCCGAGCGTGCCGTGCTTGACGGCTTCGGCGCGGTCGAGGCCATGTTCAAGGCCATCGGCGGCTATCAGGCCGAGCGTGCGGCCGACCTGCACGACGTCGGCCAGCGCGTCATCGCTGACCTGCTCGGCGTGCTGGCTCCGGGCGTTCCGGTCTCCGAAACCCCGTTCGTGCTCGTCGCCGAGGATCTGTCTCCCGCGGACACCGCCGCGCTCGACATGAACAAGACGCTCGCCATCGTCACCTCGCAGGGCGGCCCGACCTCCCACACCGCCATCCTCGCGCGCGCCCGCGGCATCGTCGCCGTCGTCTCCGCCGCCGAAGCCGCCGATCTCAAGGACGGCGAGCAGGTGATCGTCAACGCCGCTGCCGGCACCATCACCACCGATCCGACTGCTGAGCAGATCGAAGAGGCCGAGCACGCCAAGGCCAAGGCCGCCGCTGCCAAGGAGCTGCGCGGCAAGCCGGGCGCCACCAAGGACGGCCACCACGTGCCGCTGCTGGCCAACGTCGGCAAGCCGAAGGACGCCGACCCGGCGCTCGAGTACGGTGCCGAGGGCGTGGGCCTGTTCCGCTCCGAGTTCCTGTTCATCGGCAACTCCGAGCCGCCGAGCGTCGAGGACCAGACCAAGGCGTACGCCGAGCTGCTGTCCCGCTTCCCGGGCAAGAAGGTCGTCATCCGCATGCTGGACGCCGGCGCGGATAAGCCGCTGCCGTTCCTGACTCCGGAGGACGAGCCGAACCCGGCCCTCGGCCTGCGTGGTCTGCGCACCCTGCGCGAGCACATGAACGTGCTCGAAGGCCAGCTCAAGGCGCTCGCCGCCGCTGACGCTCAGACCGACGCCGACCTGTGGGTCATGGCCCCGATGGTCGCCGACGAGTACGAGGCCGACTACTTCGTCAAGCTCGGCAAGAGCTTCGGCCTCAAGAAGGTCGGCGTGATGGCCGAGGTCCCGTCCATCGCCCTCATGGCCGACAAGGTCGCGCAGGTCGCCGACTTCGTCTCCATCGGCACCAACGATCTGACCCAGTACACGATGGCCGCCGACCGTACGCTCGGCTCCGTCGCCAACTACCAGACCGCATGGCACCCGGCGGTGCTGCGCATGATCAAGCTCATCGCCGACGCCGGCAACAAGTACGGCATGCCGGTGGGCGTGTGCGGCGAGGCCGCGGCCGATCCGGATCTGGCCGTCGTGCTCGTCGGCCTCGGCGTCAACTCGCTGTCCATGACCCCGGTCGCCCTCGACGACGTGCGCGCCGAACTCGCCAGCGTCACCTTCGAGGAAGCCAAGGAGAAGGCCGCCAAGGCCCTCAACGGCGACTTCTACAAGCCGGCCAAGTGAGCTCATCGCTCTAATCCGACCACCTAGTACAACGGGATCGACCGCCTTCCGCGGCCGGTCCCGTTTCGCATCGGATGTCGAAGTCAGTCGGCGTCGGGGGAGTTTGGTTCGGTGTAGTAGAGCGTCATGGTGATGTTCTGCGGGTGGTTGCCGAAGTCCTTGCCGAAGATGGTCAGGCCGCCGCGGTGCACGGCGT
The DNA here is from genome assembly GCF_000741165.1 of Bifidobacterium biavatii DSM 23969. Lineage (GTDB taxonomy): Bacteria > Actinomycetota > Actinomycetes > Actinomycetales > Bifidobacteriaceae > Bifidobacterium > Bifidobacterium biavatii. The sequence goes on from NZ_JGYN01000034.1 coordinate 29,458, forward strand.
CGGGCAGGACGCCGATGCGCAGCGTGATGAAGGGGGAGTCCTCCAGCCGCAGGTCGGCAAGCGTGGTGTCGGAGACCTTTACGCCGTCGAGGCCGCTGTCCTCGTTGTTGACGCGCAGGTGCTTGAGCAGACCGTACTGGCTGAACCGTTCGTTCCACCACAGCGGGGTGAGTTTGCCTCGCACGTCGGAATAGTTGCCCGGGCTGGTCCACGTGGTGATGTTGACCCCGTTGATGAAGAACGTGATGTCGCTGGGCCATTCATTGTTGCTGCCGGGATATTCGCTGGACAGTTCCATGGAGATGTCCAGCATTTGCGCCGTCTGCCCCGGCTCGAGCGTATTGGGGATCTTGTATTCGACGTAGCCGTTCGACAGCCAGAGCAGGGATGCTTTGGTGCGCTCGCTGGATGCGAACACGCGCGGTTCGTCGAGCTGTCCGATGACCGCGTCGCGGCTGGCGAGTCCGCAGGTTGGTTCGACGCTGAAGTCGGTGTAGTAGCCGAGCCGGATGTCCTGCGTCTTCTGTTTGTAGGGCAGATAGATTTTGCGCGGGAAGACGATGTTGGCGTGATCGACGCGGAGTGTGTAGTTTTTCTTGCGGTTGTCGTCGGTGCGCACGCTGCGATCTATTTGGATGAGCCCGGCGTCCTCGAGCTGTGCGATGTGCCGTGATAGGACCGCCTTGCTCAGGTTGAGCTGTTCTGCGAGCTCGCTGGCGGTGTGGTTCTTTTCCGAGAGCAGGTTGAGGATGTCAAGTCTGGTTTGCGATGCGAGTGCCTTGTATACGGCGAGGGACTCCTTGTCGAGTCTGAGTTCCATGGTCGTCAGCTCCTTTGCGGGACATGAAATAGTTTACTTTTTAGGATACCATATTCAGTTTAATGATTGCACAAATAGGCAATCGTTATGTGAATAGTTCACCTTCGACACACCTTCATAATACACTGCCTGCGAGCTTGCAAACGCTGAAATGCCGCGCTATCTTAAGTATCAGCTCGAGGTTGAGCTTAAGGAAACAGGAAACACCAATGGAGGAAAAAGATGAACAAGTTTGCTAAGTTTGCAACTATCTTGATTGCCGGCGCTCTGACGGTCGGTTCGCTTGCTGGCTGCGGAACCAGCACTGCGAAGTCCGAGAGCTCGAACGAGATCCTTCTGTGGGGACAGCAGACCGGACCGGATGCGGAGAACGCTAAGAAGACGTTCGACGCCTACAATGCGACGAACCCGAAGTACAAGGTCAAGTTCGTGACCATGAAGAAGGACACGTTCAACGCCAAGCTCGCCACGGCGGGCCGCAGCGGCAAGGACGTTCCTGATCTGGCGATCGTCGCCTCCGAGGAGGTTCCGAGTTGGCACAGCCAGAACCTGCTTGTGGACTGGGGTTCCTCGTTGGATGGCAGCAAGGTGACCGCGGACGCCTACATCCCGTCCGCGTGGGAGGCCGGCCAGGCCGACGGCAAGCAGTACGGCATCCCGAGCATCATTGGCTCGTGGATCATGTACTACAACAAGGATCTGGTCGACAAGTACGTGCCCGGCGCCCTGGACGACAACATCGTCACGTTCGACGAGATCGAGAAGGCCGGCGCGGCCGCGAAGGCCGACGGCGTCTACAGCTACGCGAACAGCTGGGGCTTCCAGAACTACGACAACCTGTACCTGCAGATGGGCGGCAAGTGGCTCGGCTCCAACGGCAAGATCAGCGTGAACAACGATACCTCCAAGAAGGTGTTCGAGGAGTTCCAGAAGCTGTACAAGAACGGCTGGATGGTCCCGAACGGCGAGGACGTGACCAAGACCTTCCTCAACGGCAAGCTCGTGTTCATGCCGGAAGGCTCGTGGTCCCTTGCCAACATCAAGAAGGCGAGCTTCAACTGGGGTGAAACCGTCGTGCCGCAGTGGGACGCCAAGCATCTGGTCCAGTGCTCCGGTGCGGATCAGTTCGTCATCATCCGCTCCAAGGCCGCGCGCTCCGAGGAGAAGATGAAGGGCATGGTCGACTTCATGTCGTGGATGCAGAACAACCAGCTTGAAATGGTCCGTTCCGGCGCCAACCCGTCGTCCGTCGCGATGCTCGACAACGAGGAATACACGAAGATGCCGCAGTCGTTCCTGCTCAAGGACGAGAACATCCGCAAGGCGATCAACATCATCACCACCCCTGGCCTGAGCTACGTGAACTCCGAGATCGACAACCGCAACTGGGACATGATCGAGGGCAAGGCCGACATTGCCCAGACCATGGATGAGATCCAGCAGGTCGCCGAACAGAAGATGAAGTAATACCGACGCCCTTGTCCGTCTCCGCCGATTCGACAGCCGTGTCTCCCGCGTCGTCGGAAGAGCCCGTCGAATCGGCGGTTATCCGTGTCCGACTCATTTGGGTCGATTTGTTTCAGTGCGTAAAGGAACGTTCCCATGAAAAAGAAGCATCAGGGATTATGGTCGCTGCTGTTCCTCGGCCCTCACATGATCCTGTTCATTCTGTTCTTCCTGATCCCCGCCGTATTCGGCATCTACATCGCGTTCACTGACTGGGATCTGTTCGGAACCCCGCAGTGGGTCGGTTTCAACAACTTCAAAGAGATACTGTTCGACAGCAAGTCGATCTACCACACGCAGTTCATGAACGGAACCCGCAACACGATCCTGTTCGTGATCTTCACCGTGCCGCTGTGCGTGATCGTCCCGCTGGTCATCGCCACGATGATTCAGGCAAAGCCCAAGCTGTACAAGCTGTTCCAGTCGCTGTTCTACCTGCCGACGCTGTTCGCCGTGTCCGCGGTCATGCTGGTCTGGAGCTTCCTGCTGAGCCTGTCCTACGGCCCGCTGCCGAAATGGTTCGGCCTCAAGATCAACATCACGTCCACGCAGCCGTGGGCATGGGTCGCGCTCGTGCTTATCACCGTATGGTGGTGCGTCGGCCAGAACCTCATCATCTACGTGGCCGCCCTCAACGGCGTGCCGGTAGAACAGGTCGAGGCCGCGAGAATCGACGGCGCGGGCAACTTCACCATCTTCATGAAGATCCTCATGCCGAACATCCGCTTCCCCTTGTTCTTCACCCTCGTGACCACCACCATCGCCCAGTTCAACGTCTACGGCCAGCCGCTCATGCTCACCAACGGCGGCCCGAACAACTCCACGCGAGTGCTCATGATGGACATCCAGAACAACGCTTTCGGTGCCGGCATTCCGACCGCCGGCATGGCGTCCGCCATGGCCGTGCTGCTTGGCCTGCTCATCATGCTCGTGTCCGTCGTCCAATTCGTCGTCATGCGCCGCCAGGACTAGCGGAAAGGAACCCGTCATGCAGTATTCGAAAGCCACGAAGATCATCTTCTTCACCATTCTTGCCATACTCGGCGTGCTCTGGATGTTCCCGATCGTCTGGGCCATCTTCACGTCCTTCAAATCCAACGACGAGATCATCAGCTCCGACTTCCAGCTTCTGCCCCAACACTGGACGCTCGACAACTACAAGGAACTGACCGCCAGCAACGAGCAGACGCCAGTGTTCAAATGGTTCCTGAACTCGCTGATCATCTCCTCGTGCCAGACGCTGCTGGTGCTCGTCGTCGTGTCGCTGGCAGCCTACGGCTACACGCGGCTTCAGTTCAAGGGCCGTGACGCGCTGTTCAACTTCCTGCTCGCCACGATGATGTTCCCTGGCGTGCTCAACCTGATCCCGAACTACAAGATCATCGACACGCTCGGCTGGACGAACACGTTCCTTGCGGTCATTGTCCCCGGTGCGGCAGGCGTGTACAACATCTTCCTCGTCCGGCAGTTCGTCGTCGGTATCCCGCACGAGCTGGACGAAGCGGCGATCGTCGACGGCGCGAACGAATGGCAGATCTTCCGCCATGTTATTCTGCCGTTGATCCGCCCGGCGCTTACCGTCGTCGCCCTGTTCACGTTCACCGGCGCATGGAACGATTTTCTGTGGCCGTCCGTCGTCATGACCGACGTGGACACCATGCCGATCACCCCCGGCCTGCAGCTGCTGCAGGGGCAGTACCTCACCTTCCCGGGCGTGGTTACCGCCGGTTCACTGCTCGCGCTGATCCCGATGCTGCTGCTGTACGTGTTTGCCCAGAAGTACTTCATGCAGGCCATGGCACTGAACAGCGGCATCAAGTAACCGAAAACATACCCTTATGAATTTCCGTGCGCATTGCTACTGAATGCGCACATGATCGTGAAAGGACCAACAACAATGACGTTGCGCACCGAATATCCGCGCCCCCAGTTCCGACGTGACGAATGGACATGCCTGAACGGCGAATGGGAGTTCGCGTTCGACGACGACAACCGCGGCCTCGACGAGCATTGGCAGGAACGGACTGATTTCGACCGTCGCATTCAGGTTCCGTTCGCCTACCAGAGCAAGCTCAGCGGCATCCACGACGTCAGCCGTCATGACGTCGTCTGGTACCGCCGCTACTTCGTCCAATCCCGTCCGGACGACGGCAATCGCGTGCTTCTCCACTTTGGCGCCGTCGACTACGAAGCGACCGTATTTGTCAATGGCCGGCAGGTCGTCCATCATATCGGCGGCAACACGCCGTTCTCTGCGGACATCACCCCGTATCTGAACGAGGACGGCGAGCAGTCGATCGCCGTGCGCGTCTGGGATCCGCAGGACGACGAGCGCATCCCGCGCGGCAAGCAATACTGGAACGGGCCGTCCGCCGGTATCTGGTACACGAACACGACCGGCATCTGGCAGACCGTCTGGTGCGAGACTGTCAGCGCCAAGCGGCTCGACGACGTGCGCATCACGACCGACATCGACCGCGGCCTGATTCGCTTCGATGCGACCGGCGCCGGCATGCGATCCGGAGACAAGCTGCGCTATCGCATCTCCTACCATGACGTTCCGGTCGCGGACGGCGAGCTGACATGGCGTTCCGACGAACTCGTGTGGGAAGTCGACTACGTGCAGAACCACATCTTCCGTACGGGATTCCACAACGAGGACGAACCGCTGTGGTCGCCCGAACACCCCAACCTCGTCGACGTGGCATTCGACGTGATCGACGGCGGCGACGGACGGACGACCGACCATGTAGATTCGTACTTCGGTATGAGGAAGATCCACATCCAAAACGGCATGACTTACCTCAACAACCGCCCGTACTACCAGAAGCTCGTGCTCGACCAAGGCTACTGGCCCGACGGCCTGCTCACCGCTCCCGACGACGACGCCTACCGCAAGGACATCGAACTGTCCAAGTCGATGGGCTTCAACGGCTGCCGCAAGCACCAGAAGATGGAAGACCCGCGATTCTTGTACTGGGCCGACAAGCTCGGCTACATCGTATGGGGCGAATGTGCGGCCGCGCCGGCGTACACCAAGTCCGCCGTCGACCGGCTCATGCGCGAATGGCAAGAAATCGTCGACCGCGACTACAACCATCCCAGCATCGTCACCTGGGTGCCGTTCAACGAAAGCTGGGGCGTGCCATTCATCCGCTCGAACCGCGAACAGCAGCACTGCACGCAGGCGTTCTACCACTATCTGCACTCCATCGACCCGACCCGGCTCGTCGAATCGAACGACGGCTGGGAACAGACCGAAACGGACATCTGCGCGATCCACAACTATTCACACGGGCAAAGCGCGGACGGCGGCGAATACGCCGAATATCGTGCCATGCTCGCCGATCGCGACGGCCTGCTGCGTCATCCGTCGACCTGCCGTGACATTTACGCATCCGGTTTCTCCTACCAGGGCGAGCCGATCCTGCTGACCGAATTCGGCGGCATCGGATTCGACGTATCCGGCGAACCAGGCTGGGGATACACCTCCGCCGCCAACGAAGAACAGTTCCTGAAGGACTACGCGCGCATCATGGACGCCGTGTACTCGTCCAAAGCGCTGTGGGGCTACTGCTACACGCAGCTGACCGATGTGGAACAGGAAATCAACGGACTGCTCACTTATGATCGCCAACCCAAGTGTGATCCGAAGGCGATCAAGGCCATCAACGACCGCTACCACACCAACAGGATCGTCCAATGAGCACCCGTCTGCTTCGCGGCATCCGCGCGATCGCCGCTGCCACGGCGGCCGCGCTGCTCCTGACCGGCTGCTCGATCCTGCCCTCCAGCGCGGGAGCAGGGTCGAGCGCCGGCACCACCAACAGCATGAGCGACGTAAGGAACGGCAACATGATCACCAACGGGCTTGACGCCGCCGGAGCGGACCCCGCCATCATCCACTACCACGGCAGCTACTACTACGTAAAAGTCGACAACGGGACCATCGTCCTCGTCAAATCCAACTGGCTGGGCGACATCTCCACCGGCGAAACGGCCACCGTACTGGAGGAAGGCAACGGGCTGGAACAGTACTGGGCGCCGGAACTGCACCGGCTCGACGGCGCATGGTACATCTACGTCGCCGCGCAGAAAGTCGGCGATACCATCCACCGCACATACGTGCTTTCCAATCATGCGGACGACCCGATGAGCGGCGAATGGCAGATCGAGCCCATGGGTGGCATGGACGACAAGTTCGCCATTGACGCGACCGTCGTCGAGACGAAACGCGGTCGCTGGCTCGTCTGGTCCGGCTGGGAAGGCTACGAAAACGTGCAGCAGAACCTGTACATCGCGCGCATGGTCTCCCCGGTCGAAGTCAAGTCGGAGAAAATCCTCATCTCCGAACCCGACCATGATTGGGAGCGCGTCGGCGACCCGAAGGTCAACGAAGGCCCCGCGGCGATCGTGCACGGCGACACGGTCAACCTCACGTACTCCGCCTCCGGCAGCTGGACCGACGATTACTGCATCGGCCTGCTCACCGCATCCGCCACGGCCGATCTGTCCGATCCGTCCGCATGGACCAAACATGATAAGCCGATCCTGAGCAAAGGCCACGGCATCTACGGTCCAGGCCACAACAGCTTCGTCGAATCGCCCGACGGCAGGCAAACGCTCATGATCTACCATTCCGCGCGCTGGAGCGGCGGCGGCTGGAACCGGTCCGTGCGCTTCCAGCCGGTCACGTTCGACAAGAACGGCGCGATCGAACCGATGGACATTCAATACTCCAACCAGATGGTTCCCGTGCCGTCCGGCGAGCCCGAGCGCACGCGCGCATTGCCGGACGACATCGACATACCCGAATCGAACCGCGACGACGTGACCGTGGTCAAGGACGGGCTTGCGGTCTCCGGCAAGGCGATCGGCGGTCTCGAAGACGCGTCCCGCAGCGTGTCGTGGACGTTCGACGTGCCGAAGGACGGCGACTATTCGCTGTTCGTCTGGAACCGGATGGAAAAGCTGCGCGACGAAAGCGAAACGTCCGACGTGACGCTCACCGTAGACGACGGGGAAGGCATGACCAAGACGATCTACCAGACCGCCTACTACCAGCCGACCGGCATGCGCGTGCGGCTGACCGCGGGCAGGCACACGTTGAAGGTCTCGTTCAACTCGATCGGGAATCCCGTGCGCGTGGACCGCATGGAACTTATGCCGAGCGACAAGTGACGCAGCGCGATTCTACGGATCGGACTTGGCTGATCGGACCAGGCCAGCTGAACCTGGCCGATCAGGCCGACCCGACGTGCCGACGTGTTACACGTTGGTGCGTACACTGGGCACATGAAGATTTCCGCTGATTTCACGGTTGTTCCCGACGACTTCGCCAAGGCCGCGGCGGCGCCCTACCGCAACGGCGGCGTGCCCATCGTCTCCTTCCCGTTCTACATCGACCAGATCGAGCCGGAGGCCCGTTACCTGCACTGGGCCTTCACCGACCCGGACTCGATCCCCGTGTGCGGATTCGAATGGATCCACTGGACGGTCGCGAACCTGCCCATCGACGCGCTCATGTACGACTTCAACGACTCGCACGCGCTGTCCATTCCGCCGGACTTCTCCCGCCAGCTGCCGGCCATGATCCCCGAGGCCGTGCAGGGCCGCAACTCGTCCGCATCCAAGTTCGTCGGCCGCGACAACGACCCGGCGATCACCATGCGATACAACGGTCCTCAGCCTCCGGACAAGGATCACGACTACTACCTGCACGTGTGGGCCACCAAAGAGCCGCTTCCCGGCCTCAATCAGGGCTTCTGGCTCAACGAGCTGCTTCATGCTCTGAGAAATTGCGACGAAACGCCCGATCAGGGCGGTATCTTCGTTACCGGCAAAGCGTGATTCTCTGAGAAAGGAAGCAACAGCAACTATGGCCTGCACCACGATTCTGGTCGGCAAGGACGCGAGCTACGACGGCTCGACGATCATCGCCCGCAACGAGGACAGCTCGAACGGCGAGTTCTGCCCGAAGCGCTTCGTCGTCGTCAAGCCGGAGGAACAGCCGAAGCACTACCGCAGCGTCATCTCCCACGTCGAAGTCGATCTGAGCGACGAAGAGCCGCTGCAGTACACGGCCGTGCCGAATGCGGATCTCAAGGACGGCATTTGGGGCGAGGCCGGCGTGAACGAGGCGAACGTGGCGATGAGCGCCACCGAAACGCTCACCACGAACGAGCGCGTGCTCGGCGCCGACCCGTTCGTCGTGCGCAAGCCTGCACGCGGCAAGGAAGGCGACGCCGATTACGAGCCGGAAGTCCCCGGCGGCATCGGCGAGGAGGACTTCGTCACGCTCGTCCTGCCGTACGTCAAGACCGCGCGCGAGGGCGTGCAGCGTCTCGGCGCCCTGCTCGAGCGGTACGGCACGTACGAGATGAACGGCACCGCGTTCTCCGACGCGGACGAGATCTGGTGGATGGAAACCGTCGGCGGCCATCACTGGATCGCCAAGCGCGTGCCGGACGAGGCGTACGTGACCATGCCGAACCAGCTCGGCATCGACGAATTCGATCTCGACGACGCGCTCGGCGAGCAGGAGAACCACATGTGCTCCGCCGATCTGGCCGAATTCATCTCCGACAACCATCTCGACCTGTCGGTCGAATCGACCACGCCGTTCAACCCGCGCGACGCGTTCGGCTCGCACTCCGATCAGGACCACGTGTACAACACGCCGCGCGCATGGGCCATGCAGCGCTTCCTCAACCCGTACGACGAGGTCTGGGACGGCCCGGACGCCGACCACAAGCCGGAATCCAACGACATTCCGTGGGCCCGCCAGCCCGAACGCAAGGTGACGATCGAGGACATCAAGTGGGTCCTGTCGAACCACTATCAGGGCACTCCGTACGATCCGTACGGCAAGCTCGGCGACGAGCACACCAAGCACATGTACCGTCCGATCGGCATCAACCGTCAGAGCCAGCTGTCGGTCATGCAGATCCGCCCGTACCGCCCGCAGGTCGACCGCGCGATCCAGTGGATCGCCTACGGCTCCAACCCGTTCAACACGCTCGTGCCGTTCTATCCGAACGTCGACGCGACCCCGAAGTATCTCGAGGACACGACCACGCGCGTGACGACCGAGAACTTCTACTGGGAGAACCGCGTCATCGCCGCGCTGTGCGACGCCGCGTTCGGCGACACGTCGAACGCCGTGGACCGCTACCAGCAGAAGACTGGCGCGTTCGGCCACCGTCTGATCTCCGATACGGACGCCGCGATCAATGCGATCGACGGCGTGTGGCCGGAGTCCGCGGAGGATGTTGCCGAGGACGAGGCCGAGAACGCTGCGGCCGAGGCCGTCGACGAGCTTGATTTCGACGATTTCGACGGTACCGACGACGAGCGCGACGTGCAGCCGATGGATCCGGACGAGATCGTCGAGGCGACCCGCAACGCCGCCGTGCGCGAGACGCTGGCCGCCGCCAACCAGCGCATGGCCGACGTGCTCAAGGACGAAACCGACCAGCTGCTCGACTCCGTGCTCTACACGGTGAGCATGAAGATGAAGAACGGCTTCCACCTGTCCGACTTCTAGATTGCTCTATAACTCTCGGCTCCCCTTGCCAGGGGAGCTGTCAGCGCAGCTGACTGAGGGGTAGTCAGAAGGTGAGACCTATAATTTTCTGATTATCTCTTAATCTCGCTGCGCGAGCCCATTTCCCCTGACAAATGGGGACCCAGTAGGTGAGAAAGGATTCCCGTCAATGACCACCATCGAGGATTTCACCAGCCAGTACGGCCTGGTCAAGAAGATCGACGCATTCGGCTACATGGACTACCTCAAGTCCAACCCGGACGCGCCGCGCAAGCACGGCAAGGTCGTGCTCGTCACCGCCGACACGCCGCTCAAGAGCGTCCCGCGGCGAAGGCAAGACCACCACGACCATCGCCTCATCGACGCGCTGCGCGCCCGCGGCATCGACGCGACCGCCGTGCTGCGCCAGCCGAGCATGGGCATCACCGCGGCCGGCTCGAAGGGCGGCGCGTCCGGCGGCGGCAAGGCGTCGCTGACCCACCCTGAGCTCATCGACTGGGGTCTGTGCGGCGAAATGGCCGCCATCGCGGCCGCCCAGAACCTGCTGGTTTCGTTCGCTGAGAAGGCGATCGACGAGGGCAAGCTCGACACGATTCTCGTGCCGCGCGTGTCCGAAGTTCCGTCGCGCTCCCTGCGTTCCATCACCGTGGATGCCGGCAAGAACAACGTGGCCGAGAAGGTCGTGCTCACGCCGACTTCTGAGCTCATGCAGATCGTCGTCCTGTCGCGTTCGATGGACGAGCTCGGCAAGCGCGTCGCCGCGATGATCGCCGGCACGAAGGACGGCAAGCCCGTCCAGTTCGGCGAGTTCATCGACCTGTGGCGCATCACCGACATGCTCGCTGACGCGGTCAAGCCGGCCCTGACCGAAACCGTGAATGGTTCCCCGGTGTACGTGCACGGCGGCCCGTTCGCGAACGTGTCGATCGGAATCCCGACGCTCGTTTCCGTGGAGATGGCGTGCGCGCTGCACGACGTCGTCATCGTCGAAGCCGGCTACGGCACCGACGCGGGCGCGCAGAAGTGGCTTGACATCGCCTGCCGCGAGTACGGCGCGCAGTGGCCGTCGGCCGCGGTCGTCGTGACTCGCGCTTCGACGTGGCGCGACGATCCGGAACTTGCGTGGCGTTACCCGTTCCACGTGAACCGTCTCGAAAAGCTCGACATCCCGGCGTTCCCGCTGATCAACCTGTGGGAGGGCGAGGACGATCAGGTGCCGTCCCTGCGCGAGACCGCGGCCAAGCTCGGCTTCCGCGATCCGATCGTCGGCAACCTGTACCGCGACGGCGGCGAGGGCCTCGCCGACCAGATCGACGCGTTCGCCGACGTGCTTGCGAACGCCGCCGCTCCGGCCGCGCGCGACAGTCACAGGGGCATGCCGCTGATCGACAACGTCAAGTGGGTCGCCGAGAACGCGTACGGCGTGCCGGCCGACCGCGTGGTGCTCAAGGACGGCTTCCTCGACTCGCTCGGCGAGGCCTCGGAACTGTGCAAGGACGCGGGCCTCTCGCTCGACGACCTCGCGCTGGTCGCGGTCAAGTCGCCGGCCACGATGACCGACAACGACCGCGCGCCGGAGGCCGAGCGCACCGTGACGCTCAAGAAGGTCGAAGTGCATGCGGGCGCCGGTCTGGTCCACGTGAACCTGACCACGTCCCTGACCACCCCGATGCCGAAGATCGTCTGATTGGCGGAGAGGAAAGTGCGTCGTAAAGCTGGCGGCAGCCTCGGCCCCCTCGGCTGAGGGGGCTGTCAGCGAAGCTGACTGGGGGAGCGTACGACCCGTGGCCTACCTACTCTGTGTAGGCCTGCGGTGGTTGCTCCTCCAGTTTTTTATAGGTGGCAACTAGAAATTGCTGCCGTTCCAACCCCAGTCGGTGGTGGCGGTGTAGCGGATGTACGTGCGGTCCTCCGGAATGCCGAGCGTGGAGTTGAGCGCGGCCATGATCGACTCGGTGAGCTTCTCCCATGCGGAGCCCGGCACGGAACGGCCGAACACGTTGACCTCCACGTACGCGGCCGGCTTGGAATCGTCGCCGCCGAAGTAGATCGGCATCTCATCCTCGAACGGGCACATCAGCCAGCCTTCGGACTTGCCGGGCACGGCGGTGATCGCCTTGCCGTACGCGGCCTTGAGCGCCTCGCGCTGCTCGGGCGTGGTCTTGACGGAAACGTGGGTGTGAATGACGGGCATGATTCCTCCTTGATTGGATTGACAATCGTCGCTTTCCATCCTAATCATTCCGTGTGCGGGCAAAACGTGGCGTCTTTTCCGCGGCGTGCGGCGGCATCGTGCAACACAAAATGTGTGGCAAATTTGCACGGCATGATCATGCGGCGAAACCGTGCGGATCGGGACAAGTCGTCGGCTCGAGTCATCGCCGCCGTGTTAAATGGTTCCCCGTGAAGAAACTGATAGCGCAGCTGATGAAGTTCGGCATCGTGGGCGTGATCGCCTTCGTGATCGACTGGGGCATCCTCAACCTGCTGGTCGGCGTGTTCCATATGCACAACGTGCTGGCCGCCACCATCTCATTCCTCATTTCGCTGGTGTTCAACTATCTGGCGAGCATGAAATTCGTGTTCAAGCACCGTCCCGACATGGCCCGGTGGATGGAGATCCTCATCTTCGTGGGCGCGGCCGTGGTCGGACTGTTCATGAACGACGCGATCATCTGGATCTCCACGTACGGCATGAACCACGACGCCTACTGGTCGCAGCACGCCGAATACCTGCTGCGCACCAACATCGGCAAGCTCGTCGCCACCGCCGTGGTGATGGTGTGGAACTTCTGCATCCGCAAGTGGCTGCTCGACGACACGCACACCAACGCCATGAACCGTCTCAAGAAGGCCGAGAACCGCCTCACCGCCGAGGAGCTCGAGGCCAAGTGGGAGCGCAGCTTCTCCCACCGGCTCGGCCTGTGGTCGCTCGAGCACACGCCCAAGGGCTGGCCGAAGTAGGCCATAGACCATAGATGCGGGCAGGCGCGTCGCATTGTCCGGCAAACGCATGCGCGACATATGCAATATGCAGAGGGCGGTCTCCCTATCATCGGGAGACCGCCCTCTTGCGTCTGCCATGCGAGTCATGCAAGCCTTGTCATGCGCGGTGATTCGCCCATGCATGCGTGCGCGTCACGCGCGTCACACGCTCACGGTCGTCAGCGTCGGCGTTTCCGTGCTCGACTTGATCTGCTTGAATCCGACGAACGCGATCACCAGCGACAGCAGCGCCAGCGTCGTGACCACCATGAATCCGCCGTGCGATCCCATGCGGTCGATGAACTGGCCCGCGATCGCCGAACCGGCCGACGAGCCGATCGAATTCATCGCACCCATCCACGCCACGCCTTCGGTGAAGCGCGTCGGCGGCACCAAGTGCAGCATCAGCTGGTTGCCGTTGATCCACGTCGGGGCCTGGCACACGCCGATGAGCAGGTAGATGATCATGATCACCCACAGGTGCTTCGCGAACATGAACGTGCCGATGCCGATATTCACCACGGCAAGGCAGAAGTAGAAGCGCTTCCACAGCGGGATCGTCCAGTTCTTCGCGCCGTAGAACAGTGCGCCGCACAGCGAGCTGAACGAGAAGCACGCGAACACGAATCCCGTGTACTGCTTCATGTTCGCCTCGGTGGCGAACGCGATGATCGAAATGCCGGCCGCCGACTGGAACGCGCCGAGCGAGAACCACGTCACGCACACGGCGATCAGGCCCGGTCCCCAGATCGACTCCTTGCGTCCGGCCTGCACGTCGGCCTCGGCCAAACGCATCGCCGCGGCCACTTCCGCCTCGCCGAGGCCTTCGCTCATCGCCTTGCACCGCGCGCGTTCCACCGCGGCCTCGGCCTGCACGGCCTTCGCGCGCGCCGCCTCGCGTTCGCGGTACTGCTTGCGCGTCATGCCGGCTTCGCGGGCGAGCACGGTCTGCGACTTCGGTTCGGTCGTGAGCTCGGTCAGGAACATGAGCGCGCCCACGACCACGCACACGCCGGTGAACGAGAACGCGAGCAGGCCGGAGATCACGGCGAGCGTGGAGGCGAGCGGGTTGCCGATCACCCACATGCACTCGTCGAACACGCCGGACAGGCTCAGCGCGCGGTCGGTGCGTTCGCGGTCGCCCTTGAGCAGCGTCGTCCAGCGGGCGCGGCTCATCGCGCCCCACGGTGGGATGGCGGCGAGGAGCGGGGTCAGACAGTACAGCACCCATTCTGGCGCCCGGTTGGTGATGGCCGTGACGAGCGCGATCGCCGAGACGATCCACACGATGATCGTCGGGATCGACACCTGCCGCTGGCCGAACTTGTCGACGAGCTTGCCGAGCACGGGGGAGGTGATCGCCAGTGCGATCGCCTGGATGGCGGTGAGCATGCCGGCGAGCGAGTAGTTGCCGTAGTAGTGCTGCACGGAGATGGTGATCGTCATGCCGACCATCGGGAACGGCATGCAGGCGATGACCGATCCGACGGCGAAGCGTGCGGTGTGGGGTATGCGGAGCAGTTCCGCATACCCGCCGAAGAGTTTGTGGTTGATGTCCTTGATTGCGCTCACTACCTGGTTGTTGCCGGTTGCCATGGCCGCTCCTTTCTGCTCACGGTTGGGTCTGAGGCCGGGCCGTCGCTTTGCGTCGCGTCGGTCGGCCTTGTTGCGTGTTGTGCGGACGTGACCGATTGATTGATCGTCAATCGATTGACGCCACACGCCGCATGTCATGCACGATGATGCCGTGTTGCTGGCTCGGACGGTGGCGGTTGGCACCTTTTGGCTCGGTGCCGAGTCGACTGCCGACGATCGTCGCCCATTCGGCTTCCGGTTGCCGGCTTCTGGCTGCCGCGTACTGCCGCGTCCGACGACGATGCCGTAGTCTACCGCCCGCCGGCAGGTGCCCGTTTGCCGGCGGACTCCCGTCGCCGTTGGTTACCGTTTGGTAGCTGGTTGAAGGCCGGCTTTCCCGTTACTTCCCAACGACGGTCACTGCGTCATGTTGCCGTGCCGTGGGTCAGCCGTGCGAATGCATGCGTTGCTCTTCACTTGTTTGGTCAGGGCCACTCTATAGGCCACCCCGGTCGCGACACGCGGTACAGTGAAAGAAAGCAAAGTGAATATATCGTGCCGATGGTCACGTTGACCCTTCGGCTGGGAACCGCCGCGCACGGCGTGACCCATGCGGCCCCTTCGCCGTTGCCGACGGCACGACTGACGTTCGCGGCGGCCCTTGGGCGCGCGGCGGCCTCGAGAACAAGGAGACGACGATGCCCGCAACCACCATCCACTTCGTCCGCCACGGCAAGGTCTACAACCCCGGCCACCTGCTCTACGAGCGGCTTCCCGGCTTCCACCTGTCCGACCGCGGCCGCCGCATGGCCGAAGCGACCGCGCGCTATCTCGCCAGCAATCCGCAAACCAACACCATCTCCGCTGTCTACTCGTCGCCGCTCGAGCGCACGCGCGAAACCGCCGGCGCGATCATCGACGCGCTCAACGCCGTGCGCGCCGACCGCGGCCAAACCCCGCTCACGCTGGAAACCGACCCCCGCGTCATCGAAGCGGGCAACGAATTCCGCGGCAAGCGCATCGGCCACGGCGAAGGCGCGCTGTGGCGCAACGGCAACTGGAAGCTCGTCCTCAACCTGTACAAGCCGAGCTGGGGCGAATCGTACCGCTCCATCGCCGCGCGTATGAGCGAGTTCGCGCGCGAAAAAGTCGCGCAGCATCCCGGCGAGCAGATCGTCGTCGTCAGCCACGAATCGCCGATCTGGTCGTACCGGCACCTGCTGGAAACCGGGCATCCGGAACACTGGATGTTCCTGCGCAAGACGGCGCTCGCGTCCGTCACATCCGTCACGTACGACTGCGCGACCGGCAATGTGATGTCAATCACGTACGTCGACCCCGCAGCCGACGTGCAGTAGCGCGACAATGGTAGACGGAGCAGTGCGCCCGGCCGCGTCCGGATACGGACGTCTGATTGGCCGGATGGCAGGGCAGCGCTGCGGAAACGTATGCAAAGGAGCGAATATGGGGTTTGCAATCGATGACGATACCGTCGCGCGCGTGGCCGCGCTGCCCGGCGTGCGGGCCGCGGCCGAATCCGGCGCGCAGCTGATCGCGCTGTGGCCGCTCACCGACGCCAAGCAGATGGACAACGACGCGAAATACGCGGAAAACCTGCAGGTGCGCCTCACGCGCACGATCGCGCGCGTCACGACCGGCGACGACGTGACCGTGCCCGACGCCGAATTCGTGTACGAAGGCGCGGATGAGATCCCCGGCCGTCCTCAGGAGATCGTTGACGCGCTGCTCGCCGCGAACGACGCCTACGACACGATGGTCGGCTACCGCGATGACCGCGATCCAAACGTCCTGTTCGACGCGGCCGACGCGATGGGCGTGGCATGGCCGGACGCGACCGTCGACGCGCTGCGGACGGCGCTGCCGGAAGTCGAGCGGGCTGTCGCGGAGGATGAGGGCGCGGACGGGATTGCCGGCGCGGCCGGAGACGCCGGTGTGGTGAATGCGGCCGGAGTGAATGCCGCCGGATCCGCGCGTGAAGCGGAGACCGCCTCCGCTGTCGCAGTCGGACCTGCGGGCGAATCGGATGGTACCCCCGCGGCGTCCCCCGAACTGGTCAGCGGGCTGGCCCACCGCTTCGCGCAGGCGCTCGTCATCTGCGACGGACTGTTCACGGCGATCGACGACACGCTCGCGGCCGAGCCCGGTTCGCGCGAGGCGGCCGTCGCCAAGCTGCCGGTCATCCTGTTCGTCAACGAACTGCGCGAGCAGATGTCCGTGCCGCGTCTGTGCCTGAGCGACGGACAGTATCAGGCGCTGCTCGACGCGCGTGCGGCCGCCGCGGACACGCTGGAAGCCACCGCCGGGGCGATCGCGCCGGTCGCCGTCAACGAGTGGAAGCGCCACTACGACGACGTGACCTGGGACCCCGACGAGGCCAAGCGCCGCGCCAAGGAGGAGGACGAGCGCAAGAACAAGGAAGCGCTTGCCGCCAAGTTCGCCCACGTCAAAGACGACCCCTCCAAGCCCGAAGTCGAACTCTGAGCGCCGCGCCGTTCCGGCGCCGCTCATACATACGCAAAGGGCCGCATGGGAATGATCCCATGCGGCCCTTGTGGTTTGTTATCTCGGCGAATGCCTACTGCTGCTGCTGCGGATACTGCGCGTTACCGTTGCCGTACGGATTCTGCGGCTGCTGGCCGTATTGGTCAGGCTGTCCGTACTGACCGGGTTGCGCGGGCTGTCCGTACGCGTCCGGACCATACTGGCCGGGCTGACCGGGCTGTCCGTATGCCGATCCGTACGGATCCTGCTGGCCGTACGCACCGGGCTGACCCGGCTGGCCATAAGGCTGTCCGTACTGCGAGCCAGCCGGCGGATACGGCTGATAGTCGTCGTCGAAGCGCACGCCTTCCGGCTTGCTGGCCTGCGCCATGAACACGATCCAGATGATGCAGGGGATGATCGTCAGGAGGAATCCGAACAGCAGTGCCATCACGCCGCCGGCCGTCATGCCGAAGCCGCGGCCATACCCGTAGCCGTAGTAGGCGCTGCCGTAGCCGCTGAGCATGCCGATGAACGTGGCGCCGCCGCCCACGATCATGATGATGCAGCCGATGACCGGTATAACGTACAGCGGGATCAGCAGCTTGCCGGATCGGTTCGTGTCGTGCAGTCGGCGCACACTCAGCGCGATCGTCGGCACGAGGACCGCCAGATCCCAAATCGCGACCAGGAACGACGCATGATCGTCGGTCGCGCCCGAGAGCATGTTCAGCACGAAGCTGATCGCGAACGACGCCAGCATCCACCACCAGAACTCGCTGCGCGACGCGCGGCCCTTGAACGTGGCGTACTTTTTCCAGAAGCGCAGGAATGCCTCCGGGAACGGGCATCCGTAATACGGCTTGTTCAGCGGCGGCACGCCGTAAGACACGCCCGCGCCCGGACCGCTCGCGGGCATGCCGTATTGCGGCATCACGCCCTGCGGCGGCATCTGGTAGCCCGACTGGCCCTGACCGTACGCGTTCTGCCCATATTCCGGCGCGGCCTGCCCGTACTCGGGCTGTCCCTGGCCGTATGCCGGCTGACCATACGCCTGTCCGTAGTCCGGCTGTCCCTGACTGGTCGGCGCATACTGTCCGTATGCGGGCTGTTCGCCCTGCGCCGCGAAGGGGTTGGCCGGTGCGCCTGGCTGTTCGTACGGGTTGGTCGAACCGTACTGCGGCTGTGATTGCGGCTGCGGGTCGAACGGATTGCCTGTCGCAGTCGCGCCCGGCTGCTGGCCGTACGACTGGTCGCCCTGCGTTGGGACCGAATGCTGCGGTTGGGGGTCAAACGGATTCGCCGACGCAGCCTGCGGAGCCTGCGCTTGCGGCGTGGCCGGCTGACCGTAGTCGGCGGCCGGCTCCGGCGACTGATACGGCTGCTGACCGTAGTTCGACTGGTCGTACGGTTCTTGCGCGTAGGCGCTTGTGTCGGGAGTCTGCGAAGTCGCTGACGCGGCCGGCTGTGCGGCCGGTTGCACCGGAGCGGCCGGCGGAATATACGGCGCCTGGCCGTAATCCGTGGCCGGCTGTGAGTCCGCAGACGGCTGCGCCTGCTCGGCGGCGGGCTCGGACGGAGCCGCGTAATCGGTCTGATCGGACGGGGTTGCGGGGGTGTCCGACGCCGGAGCCGACGGTGTCACGGAGGAACCGCTGAACGGCGAGGCCGCCGCGGAAGTTTCCGGAACACCAGTCGAACCGGCCGGGGCCGAAGAATCGGTCGAATCAGCCGCGTCGGTCGCATGCGCGCTCGGCTCCGGCGTCTGGTCGTACAAGGTTTCCGCGCTTAAATCAGGAATGTCCGGCATGCTCAGAGACCCGACGCCGGGAATGTCCGGAATCGCCGGCACATGCGGCTCGTTGGGGCTGCCGTCGGGGTTGGTGTTTGCATCGGTCATCGTTTCGCTCCCTTCGCTGGAATGATGACGTTCACGCTCTCATTCTTCCACAATCCCGACGTCCCGTCCGTATTTGCCCGGTTCCTGACGTGCGGCCCGTCGCCTACCGTCCCGAGCGCCACGCGTCGAACAGCCGCAGCTTGGCGAACAGGTCGCCGAACAGCAGGCGGTTGTCGACCTGCGTGATCACGTGGATGCCGCGTCCGGCCTGCGCGTCCGCTTCGCTCACCGGTTCGATCGGTCCCGGCCGGTCGTCGGCGTCGAGCGCGGGCCGTGCAATCGCGACCCACCCGTGCGACGCCGGCGCCGTATCCCACGGCGTGAGCAGCGCGGTCAGGCTCACCAGCGGCGAATCGCCAAGGCAGTACGCGCCGGTCGGCTTCGTCCAGTAGTGCTCGCCGTGGAACCGGATGTTGTCGACCTCCCCGCACAGATACTGGCCCAGTGCGCCGCACGGCAGCACGTTCGCGGCCAGTTCCGCCGTCGAGACGAGGCACTGCCGGTACGCGTTGCGCGGCACCTGCCACAGCGGCAGGTCGCAGCCGGCGAGCAGCATCCGCGCTGCGACCGGATCGATTTCGGCGTTGTATTCGCGCGCCGGCCGTCCCAGCGGCGGTTCGGCCAGTCCCGGATACTCCTGCCCGCCGATCCACACGACCGTCATGTGCTGCGCGATGCGCGGCTCGACCAGCCATGCGCTCATCAGGTCGGTCACACCGCCGCCGGCCACGTAGTACAGCGGCAGATCGGTGTCGTCGCGCATCGCCTCGCGCACGATTGCCTCGCATGCCGCGCCTCGCTGTGGGGTGGTCGCGTCGGCCAGTGGCAGCTCCGATCCGGTGACGAGCAGGTCGTCGTAGTCGCGCAGTCCCATGAGTCCGAACATGCGCTCGATGCGCGCGCGTCCGTTTGCGGCGGTGGTGTCGGAGCCGTTGATGAAGTCGCCGTGGCGCAGGTGCGAGCAGACGATGAGCCGGATGTTGACCGATTCCGAGAGCAGGTGGTGCACGAGTTGGAACAGGTCGTCCGGGTCGCCTGCGAAGTCGTTGTCGATGATGACGCGGCACGCGGCCGGATGTGGCTCGTCGCCCAGCCACGGGCTCGTGCTCGGTCGCCACGTCCGTTCACTGTTGTCGGTGGTCTCACATGTGCTGATTTGTCCCATGATCGCTCCCTTTTTGTTGCAGCGCAATATATACAGCGTTGTAGTAAACGGTATTTATTCTACTCGCTAGGGGGAGAGGAACTGAGATGATTGCTCCGGTGATTTGCCCGGTTGTGGGCATAACCGGCCGAGTTCCCGATCGCGAACATCCCGATCGTGGGCATAACCGACCATGACCTTCCCGATCGTGGGCATAGACGGTACATAACGTCTCGCAGTTCGTGGGCATAGACGGTGCATTAAGACAATCGTGGGCATAGACGTGTCATGTACGAGCGAAAAACGGCTCGCAGTGACCCGTCTATGCCCACAATCGGTGGAACTGGCTGGATTTGACAGTTGGATTCGACGGGTGGGGGATGGCTGGGCCGCCGGACCTACGCCCGCGATCCCCAGATTGCCCGGTTGCCGCCGACCGCCGTGAACGTGAGCGTCGGTCGGCCGTCGGACTCGCGCGGTAGCACGGCGAACACGCCCGTGTACGTCATGCCGTCGATCGTGATCGCCACGTCGCTGTCGCAGCAGCGCACGCCGGCCGGGGCCGCGCCGAGCATCCGCCACGATCCGCGCGAAATCGGACCGTCGGTCGGCCGCGGCGTCGCGCCCGGCGTATCGCTGAATTCGATCCGACCGCCGCTGGTCACGCGGCCGTCGGGCTGCAGCGTGATCGTTTCGGGCAGGTTTACGCCGCGCCATGATCCGTCCGCGTCGCGTGTGCCGTCGAAGTACGTGTGCGGATCGTGCCGCACGAGCTCGTAGTCACCGGCCAGATGCGCGGGATGGGCGCGATCGGCGACGTACGCGGGGCATGCGGACGCAGGACTTGCGTACGCGGAGGCCGCCGAACTGTCACCGTTCCCCGCGACGAACGCGGCGGCGGACGGCGGCAGCACGACCGCACCGCGATACCCGTATGGCGCGGCGACGAGCCAGCCGTCGGCCGTGGGCAGCAGCTCGCGCACGCGCGCCTCGAAGTCGTCTTCGCCGCGGCCGGCGAATCTCGTGTGGTACGTGAGGAACAGCCGGCCGTCGCGGGCGCGCGTGAGCACCGAATTGTGCCCCTGCGACACCTCGACGTCGGCGTCGTCGGAGGGGCCTCCGCTCCAGCACACCGACGACGTGAGCCGCACGCCGGTGTCCTTGGTCTGGTTGTCCGGAATCTCGCCGTTGGCGATGGCCGGATTGCCGTTCTGATCGACGTACGGGCCGACGAGGTTGCGCGAGCGGAACAGGCGGATCTGATAGCCGCAGGTGCGGCCGAGCCAACCGTACGACATGAACAGGTACCACCAGCCGCCATGATGGACGAAGTACGAGCCTTCGCCGGAATTCCAGTAGCCGCCGGCCACCTTCACGCCGTAGTACGGGTCGGACGCGTCGGGTACGAGCGGGTAGCGCGTCGCATAGTCGCGCAGGCCGGTGGTCGGGTCGAGCTTGAACATCCAAACCCCGCCGAACCACGAGCCAAAGCTCATCCACATTTCGCCGTGGTCGCAGCGGATCGGCGCGGCGTCGATCGCGTTGATCCGCGTGTTCTTGAGCGAACGGTAGCGGGCGAGATCGCCGTGCGCCTCCTCCTCGCCGAGCACGCGCGGCACGTCGGTCGCGTCCACGTTGCCCTCGTCGAATCCGGAGTAGACGACCGGCCCGACGTAAGTCCAGTCACCGTCGAGATGGTCGGCGGTGAGCAGCACGATCACCGAGCGAAAATCGTGCCCGTTGACCGACAGGTACATGCACCACTTGCGCATCGCGTCGTTCCAGATCACGTCCGGAGCCCACGTGTTGCCGCGCAGGTCGGGATTCTCCGGCTGCTGCGGCCACGCCCGCCAGATCTCGCCGAGCAGGCGCTCCGGATCGCGGCTCAGGTTGTTCTCGAACGGCTCCCAGTGGACGAGGTCGCGGCTGCGCGCCCACTTGCGGTGCGTGCCGAACAGGTAGTACGTGCCGTTTTCCTCGACGATGGCCGGATCGTGGATGGCGGGGCCGTGGAATGCGGCAGCCGGTCCGGCGACGGTCGTGGGGGAGGGGATGATGTCGGATTGCGTGTCCATGTGTGACGATCCTTGCGTGATGCGTGCGATGTGCGTGCTGCGGATTGGGTGCGTGGCGGGGCGAAGGCAGGGAGCCTACTGCTTCGACCCCCAGATGCACACGTTGCCGCCGATCGCGGAGAACGTCATGACCTGCTTGAGATCCTTGTCGCGCGGCAGCTGCGCGAAGTCGCCCTCGTACGTCGTGCCGCCGAGCGTGATGCTCATCCGGTCCGATCCGTCCTTGACGCTCCATGTGCCGGTCTGGTCGCCGGTCACCGTGCCGTCGGACTTGAGCGTGATGTTCACCGGCTCGTTGACGCCGATGTAGTCGGTGCTGTCCTTGTCCGCGATGTTCTTCTTGCCTTGGAAGAACGTGTTCTGCGCGTGCGTCACGAGCTCGTAGTCGCCGGCGAGCTTGCTCTTGTCGTAGCCTTTGGCCGCGGCCTTGACGCCGACGTACTCGTACGGCGCGGCCACGATCCAGCCGTCGGAGGTGGGCAGCAGCTCGCGCACGCGTACCTCGTGCTCTTCGCCGCGGTTGGAGAAGCGCGTGTGATAGATGACGTACGCGGTGCCGTCGTCGTCCACGAATGCCGAGTTGCCGCCCTGCGCGACTTCGATGTTGGTGTTGTCGTTGCCGCTCCACTTGACGGATGCCATGAGGCGCACGCCGATGTCGGACGTCCAGTTGTTCGCGACGGATTTGGTGTAGACGGCCGGGTTGCCGTTTTCGTCGACGTATGGTCCGGTGATGTCCTTGGAGCGGAACATGCGGATCTGGTAGCCGCCGGTCTGCTGCAGTGCGCCGTAGGACGCGAACAGGTACCAGTATCCGTTGGTGTGCAGCAGGTAGGATCCTTCGCCGGAGTTGCCGTAGCCGCCGGCGAGCTTGACGCCGTAGTACTGGTCGGACTTGTCCGGCACGGTCTTGTACGTGGTCGCGTAGTCGCGCAGGCCGGTCTTCTGGTCGAGCTTGAACATCCACAGGCCGCCGAACCACGAGCCGAACGTCATCCACATGTCGCCGTTGTCGTCGGTTTCGACGCTCGGGTCGATGGCGTTGATTTCGGTGTCGCCGGGGGACAGGTACCGGGTGGGTACCTCATTGGTGCCGAGCACCTTGCCCACGTCGGTTTTGTCCATGGTTTCGGTGCGGAAGCCGGAGTAGACGACCGGTCCGACGTACGTCCAGTCGCCGCCGAGATGATCTGCGGTGAGCAGCACGATCACGGACTTGTAGTTGGTGCCGTTGACGGACATGTACATGCACCATTTCTTCATGGTCTTGTTGTAGACGACTTCGGGAGCCCACATGTTGCCGGTCAGGTCGGAGTTGGAGGGCTGCTGCGGCCATTCCTTCCAGATGCCGCCGAGGATGTCCTTGAAGTCGGTGCTCAGGTTGTCGGTGAACGGTTCCCAGTTGACGAGGTCTGTGCTCTTGTACCAGGCGCGGTGCGAGCCGTAGATGTAGTACGTGTCGCCGTCCTTGGCGATGGTCGGGTCGTGCGACGAGGCGCGCTTGATGTCGGAGACCTTGGAGACGACCGGTTTGGTGCCGTCTGCGCCGGCCGCTGCCGAACAGCCGGCGAGCGGCGCGACGATGGCCGCGATGAAGGCGACCGCCGCTGCGACGCGACGGATGATGGAAGACTTCATGACGTCCCTTTCCGTTGGGTTCATGGATGAAATCGTCTGGCAAATGGGGGTCGGGGTGGATTGCTGTTCGCGACGCGACGCGCATTTGTACAACGATGTAATCGTGAGTATACTGTACATCGTTGTAAAAGACAAGTCGAGACGAAAGGCCGTCACATTGTCCCCCGCGTATTCCCTGCTGTGCTATACCCGTATCCCCACCACCCGCGACGAAGCGAACAATGAGGACATAGCGCTGAGCATGCACCTCGCGCTGCGTTCGCAAACCACCGGCGAATGGATGCCGCTCAACGAAAACTACGGCATATTCTTCGCCGCCGCCGTGCCCCGCACCGGCGTGACCGCCGCCGCCCGCCGCGCATGCACTGCCGCCGCGCGCCTCGCCGCCGAGGGCGACGATCCGGTTAGCGCCGCCGTCGCGGTCGATGCGGTCATGCCCGACGTCGACACCGCGCTCAAAAGCCTGAAGGACCCGTACCTGTTCCGCCTGCGCGATGGACGCTTCGGCATCGTCGCCACGCGCACCGCCCGCGGCGGCGAGGCGGACGGCTCCGAACGGTCCTCGTTCCTGCTCGCCGTCAGCCGCGACCTGCGCTCCTACACGCAGCTCGGCATGGTCCGGCTCGACACCGCCGCCGGCGTCCGCCGTCCCGCCGTCGACTGGGACGGTTCTGTCGAACGCTACGTCATCCGCTGGCAGGACGATGAGGGCGCGCCCCGCTCCGCCTTCGCCGCGGACATCCTTGCCGCCGCGTCGTCCGAGCCGCTCGCCGTCGCAGGCGCGGCGGGCGAACCGTACGAGACCGCAGCCGTCCGGTATCCCGCCCTCGGCCCCATCGTCCCCGGCAACGTCATCGACATCACCGAAGCCGAAGCCGCCGCGCTCATCGCGCGCTTCGGCCGCGTCTACAACACCGGCGCATCCGTCCGCCCGTTCTCGCTGCCCGCCGATCTGCGCGACGGCGAGGCGCGCGACGCGGTCCGCGCGCTCGGCCACGCCACCGCCACGCTGTCCTACAGCGACGGATCCACCGCCAACCGCGCCGTCGACTGGAACGCCGACCAGCTGGCCGCACTCGCCGACGACGCGGCCACGGGCCGTCTCAAGCCCGGCGAGACGCGCCGCATCGACGGTCGCGTCCGCCAGACCGTCTATCCCGTGCCGTTCGCGGTCGAACGCGCCGATCCGTCCGTCTTCGCATGGAACTTCAACGGCGAGCCGCTGTTCCTGTTCATCGCGACCGACGACACCGACGGCAACTGCATCGACCCGAACGACGGCCGCACGCACATGCCGCTGCGCGCCGCGGCGTCGATCATCGAACTGTCGGACGCGGCCGGCGGACGCGAGCGCGAGATCGACCTGCTCAAGCGCGGCGACCTCAACAGCGAGGGCCGCGCGATGACCGGCTGCTTCTGGGCCCCCGAACTGCACGTGATCGGCGGGCGACTGTCCGTGCTGTTCATGCCGTGCTTCGACGGCGAGCCGACGGACCCGGACGGTTCGCCGAACCCGGCTGCCGGACGGCCGGACATGTGGACCGGCAGCTGCCACATCATGCAGCTGAAGCAGGATGCGGACGGGCGCGATCTCGACCCGCGCGAGAAGGCCAACTGGGACGTGCCGCGGCCGATCCTCGACCCGGACGGAGGCCCGCTCAACCCGGTGCAGCGCATTTCGCTCGACATGACCGTGATTCAGGACTCCGGCCGCTGGTACTACGCGTGGCAGCAGGTCGGCAGCGTGTGGATAGCCTCGTTCGACCCGGCGCGTCCTGACCGGCTCACGTCGAAGCCGCGGCAGATCGTTGTGCCGGAGTTCGCGTGGGACAACCTGATCGCGGAAGGCCCGAACGCGGTCGTGCACAAGGGGCGCATCTGGCTGATCTACTCCGGTTCGCTCGTCGGCATCGACTACACGACCGGTCTGGCGAGCGCGCCGGCCGGCCAGCGCGCTGATCTGACCGATCCGGCCGTGTGGACGAAGCTTGACTATCCGCTGCAGAAATCCGGCGTGTACAACGGCGAATGGCAGCTCGGCACCGGCCACGGCATGTGGTCGCGCGACGAGGACGGCAACCTCATCTACGTGTTCCATAACGCGGAATATGACAACGGGCGCTACGGCGGCCGCGACGCGCAGGTGCGCCGCGTCCACTGGGCGGCCGACGGCATGCCAATTCTTGACATGCAGGCAGACGAGGAACTCAATCCGGCCTATGCTTGTATAACGATGGAAATCGCCGTACGGTAAGGCTTTTCGCCACGCCGTCCCCCGCTTGTGGTGCGTGGGCGGGGACGGCCGTTTTTCCGGCGATGCAGCCATTGCCGCAACGCATGACCATCGACCGACGAGAACAGAATATGGAGAACATCATGAGCAGCAATGCGGCGACGGCGGCCCCCGACCGGGTGGTCACTATGCGCGACGTGGCCAAGGCGGCCGGCGTGTCGATCAAAACCGTCTCGAACGTGGTCAACGACTACCAATTCGTGTCCGACAAGACGCGCGACAAGGTCAACAAGGCGATCGAGGAGCTCGGCTACGTGATGAACGTGTCCGCGCGCAACCTGCGCCGCGGCCGCACGGGCATCATTGGCCTGGCGATCCCGGACCTGCAGATGCCGTACTTCGCGCAGCTGTCGTCGCTGGTGATCGAGGAGGCGAAGAAGGTCGGCCTGCGCGTGATCGTCGAGCCGACGCTGTACTCGCGCGAGGGCGAGTTCGACGCGCTGCTCGGCTCCCAGCAGTCGATGATGGACGGCCTGATCTACAGCCCGCTGGACTTGGCCGTCGAGGACGTCGAGGACCTCAAGCTCGAATATCCGATGGTGCTCGTCGGCGAGCGCATCTTCACCGACCGGTTCGACCATATCGCCACCGAGAACATCGAGGGCGCGAAGCACGCCACGCAGTACCTGCTGCAGTCCGGGTGCAAGCGGGTGGCCGTACTGGGCACGCATCCGGGGGAGGACATCGGCTCGGCGTCGCTGCGTCTGCGCGGCTATAAGGAGGCGCTTGAGGAGGCCGGAGTGGATTATGATCCGCGCCTCGAGGCCCCGGTGGGCATGTGGCATCGCACCGACGGCGTGAACGCGATGAATGCGCTGCTCGATTCCGGCGCGAACCCGGACGGCGTGGTCGCGCTCAACGACATGCTCGCCGCCGGCGCGATGCATGCGATCCAGATGCGCGGCCTGCGCATTCCGGAGGACATTTCCGTGATCGGCTTCGACAATTCGGACGATTCGCAGTACCTGTCCCCGGCGCTCACGTCGATCGCCCCCGGACTTGAGGCGGTGGCGCGCCTGTCGGTGCGCGTGCTCAACGAGCGCATCGCCGGCCAGAACCCGCTCGGCAACGACTCTCCGGATCCGATCTTCCGCAAGGTGGCCTCCACGCTGGTGGTGCGCGAATCCACCCGTTCCCTGTGAACGCGCGGCCGGCGGCGCCGGCCGCGCAGTGTCTGGGCCGGACCGAGGAAACGCCGGGTTGTTTCATCGTTGTATATTTGCTATATTCATCGATGTAAATCGTGATGAACACTGGATTGCAAAGGATGAACAATGACTGTTTACAACAATCCGATCGTGCTGCAGCGCGCTGACCCGTGGGTGCTCAAGGTCGACGGCGAATACTGGTTCACCGCCTCGGATCCGGAGTATGACAAGATCGCCATCCGCCACGCCTCCGCGATCAACGACCTGCAGAAGGCCCCGGAGACCGTGGTCTGGCGCAAGCACGAGTCCGGCCCGTGCAGCAAGTACATCTGGGCTCCCGAACTGCACCGCATCGGCGGTGCCTGGTACATCTACTTCGCCGGCGCGGAGACCGATTTCGAGGCGTCCGGCATGCCGACGCACCGCATGTTCGTGCTCGAGAACACCGACGCCGACCCCACCACCGACAACTGGGTGGAGAAGGGCCGGATCGTCACCCCGATGGACTCGTTCTCGCTCGACGCGACCACCGAGGTGATCGACGGCGTGCAGTACCTCGTCTGGGCGCAGAAGGACTACGACATCCCGGGCAACTCCAACCTGTACATCGCCCCGATGGAGAACCCGTGGACGCTGGCCGCCGATCCAGTCATGCTCACCAAGCCAGAATACGACTGGGAGTGCATCGACTTCCTCGTCAACGAGGGCCCGGCGTTCCTGTTCCACGGCGACAGGATCTTCATCACGTACTCCGCGTCCGGCACCGGCGTGCCGTACGCCGTCGGCCTGCTGAGCGCCGAGCGCGGCAGCGACCTGCTGGACCCGAAGAGCTGGGCCAAGAGCCCGGTGCCGGTGTTCAGGACCTGCGCCGAGAACGGCCAGTACGGCCCCGGGCACAACTCGTTCACCAAATCCGAGGATGATTCCGAGGACCTGATGATCTACCACGCCCGCAACTACACCGAAATCAAGGGCGACCCGCTGTTCGACCCGAACCGCCACGCCCGAGTCGGCGTGGTGCGCTGGAACGATGACGGCACGCCCGACTTCGGCGTTCCCGAGCCGGACGACGTGTGGTCGCCGGTCACGACCGACGTGCTGCCGCCCGACGGAGGTCCCTCCGCGGGCACCTTCGTGCGCTGACGCGATAGGCCGTCCGTCACAAGCAAGAAAAAAATCTCGAACCCGTTCGGCCGTTTTTAGCGAGGCATCTCGGTAAGAACGGCCAAAACAAGCCGTTTCTTCGGCGTGTCAGCCGATTTGTACAACGATGAAAAAAGCGCTATACTCAATTCCAACGTTGTAAACGAGCGGCGAGGCTCACAGTGAACACAACAACGGTGTTGGCCGAGCCAATCCCTTGCAGTGCGATCCGCTCGTGTGCAATATGCCGATTTCTTGGGAAACCAGGAGAACAAGGAGGAACCCCATGAACATCAAGAAGAAGCTCGTCGCGGCCACCGCCATGGTGCTGGCCGCCGGCCTCACTCTCGCCGGCTGCGGCGCCGAGAAGAGCGAGACCAACGCCGACGGCAAGCCGGTCATCAAGATCACGCTCATCAAGCGAAGCACCCAGATCGAAGCCAAGAAGATGAAGCTCACCAAGGACCTCGAGGCCGCCTGCGACTGCGAGATCAAGTGGGAGGAGATCCTCGACACCCAGTGGGCCCAGCAGGCCTCCACCGTGCTCGCCTCCGGCGACGTGAGCGACATCACCATCTGGGGCTACAACGCCGACAACTTCGCCCAGTACAACTACTGGGAGGACCTGAGCGACGACCTCGACCAGATGCCCAACGTGCAGGCCTACTTCAAGGCCGTTCCGGAAGCCAAGATGTTCGGCTCCGACCTCGAGGGCCACGTCTGGCAGGTTCCGTCCGACTACGGCAACGCCTCCGGCGCCAAGTGGTCCAGCGGCCAGAACCTCATGATCAACAAGCAGTGGCTCGAGAAGCTCGGCCTGCAGGTTCCGAAGACCTGGGACGACCTGACCAAGGTCCTCACCGCGTTCAAGACGCAGGATCCGAACGGCAACGGCAAGGCCGACGAGGTTCCGATGCTCATCAACCAGCTCGGCACCGCGGGCTTCGGCTGGTGGAGCCCGTTCCTGCTGCTCAACGGCACCGGCCAGAACACTCAGGTCATCACCTCCGCCGGCTCCCAGGGCATCTACGTCAAGGACGGCAAGGTCGGCAACTGGATGCTCTCCGACAACTTCCGCTCCGTCATCGAGTACTACCACTCCTTGATCAAGGCCGGCCTCATGCCCGCCGACGTGCTCACCCGCGATGCCTCCCTCAACACCGCCGACATCTCCTCCGACGGCAAGACCGCCAAGGTCGGCATGATCTTCGGCTGGAACACCGGCAACTTCGGCGACCTGAAGGACGAGTACGAGTCCATCGAGGTGCCGGCCGCGCCGGGAGTCTCCTACGATCAGACCACGTGGGAGCCGGAGTTCCAGGACATCTACAACGGCGCAGCCGTCAAGGCCAACCTGGACGACGCCCACAAGACCGCCGCGCTCAAGATCATCAACGAGTTCCTTGATCCGGACATCTCCATGGAGTCCTACTACGGCGACCTCGGCAAGTACATCGAGAACAAGGGCGATGGCGTCTACAACGTCATCAAGTTCCAGGATGACCTGTCCACCTTCGGTCTGGCCGACCGCGGCCTGACCTGGGTCCGCGACAACATGAGCGTCACCGGCGATCAGGACAAGGTCCTCGCCGAGAAGGACGGCACCGTCTACAAGACCCAGCAGTCGCACATCGGCGAGAAGGACCTGATCCCGATGTACACCCGTCTGAGCGCCGAAGACAACACCACCGTGTCGAACAACAACTCGACCATCTGGAACTACGCCCTGCCGCTCATCTCCACCTGGATCCAGGACGGCGGCCTCGACGACGCCTCGTGGAACACCTACATCGACACCCTCAAGAAGAGCGGCATCGAAGACAACATCAAGCTCTGGCAGAAGGCCTACGACGACACCATCGCGGCGTCCAAGTAACCCCTGACAGACACCTCATTCCTTCCTTCCCTTCCTCTCAACCCACGGGCCCGTCCCGCCGCTCGGCCAACACCGGCGCCGGCGGGACGGGCCCTTCCATTCACTGACCAGTCATTTTCCGAAAGGATGGCCATGGCTTCCGCAATCAAAGGCACGCATCGCGCCGAAGCCGCCACGCCCGCGCCCACCAAGGCCGGCGTCGACATTCCTGACAACGACTACATCGCACGGCACCGTCCGCTGCCCGCCCGCATCGCAACCCACATGAGCCGCTACTGGCAGCTGTGGGCCATGTCGATCCCCGCAATCTTCTTCGTCGTCCTCTTCGCCTACGTGCCGATGTACGGCATCCAGCTCGCCTTCCGCGAATTCGTCCCCGGCAAGGGCCTGACCGGCGGCAAGTGGGTCGGCTTCAAGTACTTCACCAAGTTCTTCGAATCCCCGCAGTTCTCCAGCCTGATCATCAACACCGTCCGCGTCTCGCTCGGAACGCTCGTGCTCGGCTTCATCGCGCCGATCATCCTCGCGCTGCTCATCAACCAGATCGGCGGCAAGAAGACCAAGTCCTTCGTGCAGACGGTCACGTACATGCCGCACTTCATCTCCACCGTCGTCATCGTCTCGATGATCAACATCTTCCTCGCGCCGAACTCCGGCATGATCGGACGCTTCCTCGGCCCGACCAACATCCTCGGCAACCCGGACGCCTTCGCCCCGATCTACTGGATCACCGAAGTCTGGCAGCACTGCGGCTGGAACTCCATCATCTACCTTGCCGCGCTCGCCGGCGTGGACACCTCCCTGTACGAGGCTGCGAAAATGGACGGCGCCGGTCGCCTCCAGCTCATCCGCTACGTCGACATCCCGGCCATCCTGCCCACCTGCGGCATCCTGCTCATCCTGAACATGGGCGGCGTGCTTGGCGTCGGCTTCGAAAAGGTCTACCTGATGCAGAATTCGCTGAACCTGTCCGGTGCCGAGGTGCTCTCGACCTTCGTGTACAAGATGGGTCTCGTCTCCAACCAGTACAGCTATTCCACCGCCATCGGTCTGTTCAACACGGTGATCAACTTCGCGTTCCTGATCGCCGCGAACGCGGTCGCCAAGCGCGCGTCCAACACCAGCATCTTCTGATGCCGGGCCAACGAATCGTCTTTCAGGCAAAGAAAGGATCATCATCATGAGTGCATCCGCCCCCACGATCGCGCCCAAGGCATCGAGCGCCGACATTCCGTGGAACCCCAAGGTCCGCCAGCACAAGCAGCCGGTCGACTGGGTCGTCGACATCCTCATCGCGGCCATCCTCATCGCCGTCGTGTTCATCACGATCTACCCGCTGTGGTTCATCGTCATCGCCAGCTTCTCCAATGCGGGTCTCGTCTCGCAGGGCGAGGTGACGCTGCTGCCGAAGGGCATCAACTTCAGCGGCTACATGAAGGTCATGCAGGAGCCTCGTATCTGGATCGGCTACCGCAACACCATCCTGTACTCGGTCGTCGGCACGCTGGTCAACATGATCGTCACGCTGCCCGTCGGCTTCGCGATGTCCCGCGCCGAGTTCAAGCCCCGCCGCATCATCCTGTTCCTGTTCACCTTCACCATGTTCTTCTCCGGCGGTCTGATCCCGGGCTACCTGCTCTTCAAGGACCTCGGCATCCTCAACACCATGTGGGTGTTCATCCTGCCGGGCGCGGTGAGCGTGTACAACGTGATCATCGTGCGCTCCTTCTTCGAGTCGTCGATTCCGGAGGAACTGCACGACGCGGCCCAGATCGACGGCCTCGGCTACTTCCGCTACTTCATGAAGATCGTGCTGCCGCTGAGCTCCGCCATCATCGGCGTGATCGCGCTGTACTACTTCGTCGGCCACTGGAACGACTACTTCACGGGCCTTATCTACATCCGCGATCAGAACAAGCAGCCGCTGCAGGTCATCCTGCAGAACATCCTGCTCGCCAACCAGATCACCACGTCGGGCGGCGGTTCGAGCAACGGCCAGTCCATGATCGAACGCCAGCAGCTCGCCGACTCGATCAAGTACGGCATCATCATCGTCTCCACCCTGCCGCTTCTGGTGATCTACCCGTTCCTCCAGAAGTACTTCACCAAGGGCGTCATGATCGGCGCCGTGAAGGGCTGATTCTCCTTCCGGCCGTATGGCGTACGGCGGCGCATCCGTCCGCGTGCCTTTAAGGCGGTCCGCGCCGCGGCATTGGCTGTCGGCCAGAAGCTGAGCCCCGTGTCCATTCCGACGCGGGGCTTTTTGCCGTTGTCTGCCGGTCTTCCGGTCTGGTTCTCCGGGTCTGGTGCTCCCGTCTGGTTCTCGCGTCCAGCTGGCGTCCAGCTTCGCGCCCGGCGTCGTAATAGGATGTGATAAGGCAACCATCGTCGGAATCCCGCCGTCGACGGCGTGGGCGCCGGATGCGCGCCGGATGCGCGCCGTACGCGCCGCGGTCACGGCCGTGCGCGGCCCCTCTCTGAAAGGAACGTTGGAAATGAACCGTTTTGCGGTCGGATACGAATACATTTGCCGCATCATCATGATGGTGGTGGTCGCGCACATCGCGTTCATCGTGCACACGGTGCTGGGGCTCGGCGTGGTCGGCTTCTTCCCGTCCATCGCCGCGCTGCACACCACGTACCGCACGTGGCTGCTCGACGTGGCCGACCGCTCGTGGACCATCAAGCAGACGTGGACCGTCTTCCACCGAGCCTGGAAGGCCGAACTCAAAAGCGCGAACCTGTTCGGCTACCCGCAGTTCGCGCTGTGGGCGCTGCTCATCTGGGAGTACTACCTGACCAACTGGAACGATTTCGGCCCGATCGGGTACGGCCTGTCCGGTGCGCTGCTCGTGATCAACATCTTCTACGGCCTGTTCGTGATGGTCTCGTGGGTGCTGCGCTCTAACTTCGACGAAAAGCCGATCTGGATCGTCAAGGCGTCGCTGCAGATGGTCGTCGCGCGCCCGCTCAACAGCCTGATGACCGTGATCCTGTTCCTCGTGATGGTCTGGGCGTACTACACGTGGCCCGGTCTGGCCGCGGCGTTCGGCGTGTCCGTGCCTGCGTTCATCGCGATGATGGTCGCGTATTCGTACGCCCGCCTGCCCGGCATGGACGTGCACGTGATCGAGCCGCTTGAGGATCGCCAGCGCCGTCGCGCCGAGCGCAAGGCCGAGGATCAGCGCCGCGCGGACGAGCGTCGCGCCGCCCGCGAGCAGGCGCGCAAGAAGCGCTGATGACTGGTTTGTGGGTGTAATCGGACAGTTCCGCAAGAGCGTGGGCATAGACGGTACACGTACGGGCCGCAACCGCCCGGTTATTGTCCCGTCTATGCCCACGTTCGTGCAAATGTACTGTCCATACCCACGATCTTGTCCGCGTGATGTACGGTCTATGCCCACAGTCGGGTACATGCTGATGTACGTTCACGATTCCGGTTTCGTGAATGTTCCGTTTATGCCCACGACTGTTTTTCCGTTCTTCGTTGGCAAGCGGTCTGCCGGGGGAGTGTGGGCATAGACGGTACATGTGATGATCGGCGCATGCATCGGCGTATGTATCGGGTGCGTATGCGATCGTGCGCGTGGTTGTGCGTACGACTGTGCGCGCGACCACGTCCCGCTTGCGCGGCAGAATAAGGGATTATGACTGAAGCTGACAACACTTCCGCAACCACTGAAAATCCGAAGGACATCAAGCCCGAACTGCCGAAGGACGTGCGCGTGCGCTTCTGCCCGTCGCCGACCGGCACCCCGCACGTCGGCATGGTCCGCACCGCCCTGTTCAACTGGGCCGAGGCGCGCGCCACCGGCGGCAAGCTGATCTTCCGCATCGAGGACACCGACGCAGCCCGCGACTCCGAGGAAAGCTACAACCAGATCCTCGACGCGCTGCGCTGGCTCGGCATCGACTGGGACGAGGGCATCGACGTCGGCGGCCCGCACGGCCCGTACCGCCAGTCTGAGCGCACCGACATCTACAAGGACGTCGCTGCCAAGCTGCTCGAGGCCGGCTATGCGTACGAGTCCTACTCCACGCCGGAGGAGATCAAGGAACGCAACCTCGCCGCCGGCCGCCCGGCCGAATTCGGCTACGACGGTTACGACCGCGACCTGACCGAAGAGCAGAAGGCCGCGTTCCGCGCGGAGGGCCGCAAGCCCGCGCTGCGTATCCGCATGCCCGACGAGGACATCGCGTTCGACGATCTGATCCGCGGCCGCATCGAGTTCAAGGCCGGTTCCGTGCCGGACTACGTGATCGTCCGCCCGAACGGCGACGCGCTGTACACGCTCACCAACCCGGTCGATGACGCGATGATGGAGATCAACGTCGTGCTGCGCGGCGAGGACCTGCTGAGCTCCACCCCGCGCCAGATCGTGCTGTACCGCTACCTCGAGGAGCTCGGCATCGCCAAGACCACCCCGCTGTTCGGCCACATGCCGTACGTGATGGGCCAGGGCAACAAGAAGCTCTCCAAGCGCGACCCGGAGTCCAACCTGTTCAACCACCGCGACGCCGGCTTCATCCGTGAAGGCCTGCTCAACTACCTCGCCCTGCTCGGCTGGTCGATTGCGCCGGACCGCGACGTGTTCTCGATGGAGGAGATGATCGAGAAGTTCGACGTGCGCGACGTGAAGGCCAACCCGGCCCGCTTCGACCTCGATAAGGCGATCTCGATCAACGCTGAGCACATCCGCATGCTTGATCCTGCCGATTTCCTGCGTCGTTCCGTGCCGTACCTGCACCGTGACGGCGTTGTGTCGGCCGCGTCCTGGGACGAGCTGACCGATCGCGAACGGGAGATCCTGACCGCGTCCGCGCCGCTCGTGCAGCCGCGCGTGCGCCTGCTTGGCGAGGTCGCCGGCATGGTCGGCTCGCTGCTGTCGACCGAGGAGTACCTCGAGCCGGAGGACGACGCGAAGAAGACGCTCAAGGATTCCGCGCCGGCCGTGCTCGATCTGGCGATCGCCGCGCTCGAGGGCGTGGCTGAGGCCGACTGGAAGACCGACAACCTGCACGAGACGCTCAACAAGGCGCTCGTGGAGGACGGCGGCTACAAGCCGCGTCTGGCGTTCGGCCCGGTGCGCGTAGCCATGTCCGGCCGCCGCGTCTCCCCGCCGCTGTTCGAGAGCATGGAGATCGTCGGCAAGGACCTGTCGATCGCCCGTCTCAAGGGCCTGCGCGAGCACCTGTGAGTGATCGCTGAACTTCCCGCATTCCGCGGGAACGCGTAAAGGCGTCCGTCTTGCTGGCGGGCGCCTTTTTGATTGGTGCCGCCGATGATAACCGCTCGCAATCACGCGGCGAGAGTACAGTGAGAATACGGAAAACGCGTTCTGTCAACCGAGGAATCACAATGTGACACGCCGTGGTTGACGTTGTTGGGATGTTCCCGTATATTGATCATTCGTTGCGTGGTTCGCTACGTAGCGGATAACTCAAGCCCCCATCGTCTAGCGGTCTAGGACTACGCCCTCTCACGGCGCCAACACCGGTTCAAATCCGGTTGGGGGTACGATTCACCAAGGCCCCGGCATTCGCTCGGGGCCTTGCTTGTTGCATCTATTGTGTTATGCGTCGACGAAGCTGATGTGTACGCGTTTGTTGACGCTTGCGGCGATCTGTTCGAGCAGGCTGATGGTTGCGTTCATGCGGCCTGATTCGATGCGGGCGATGGTGGATTGCGGCTTGTTTGCGCGTTCTGCCAGTTCTCGCTGTGACAGCCCGGTTTCCTTGCGGAGCTGCATCAGGGCGGCCGCAACGTCGAGCCGTTCTTTTTCCTGCCGGAATTCCTTGCTGAAGACGGCGTCGTTGTGGGCATAATGTTCGACGAGCTGGTCAATCGCGGTCATCATGGCCTCCTATCCATCGGTCCCGTATGTGCCGTGCGTGTATTTTCTCCTGCTCCGGGGTTTTCTGGGTCTTTTTGGAGAATCCGTGGGTGATCATGTAGCGGTTACCCTGAACTTGAAAATACAGCGATCGATATTGGTTGCCCGTGTATTCGACGCGTATCTCGTACAGGTTGTGTTCCAGTTTCTTCACCCACAGCATTGTGGCGGCGAAAGTGACGCCGTACTCCTCTATGGCGGCTATGCGCGCCAGAAGTTTGGCTCGCGCCTTGCTGCTGATGCCGTCAAGGAAGTCTTGGAACTCGCTGCTGCCGTCATCTCGTTTGACCCAATCAAACCTCGCTTTCCGTTGCTCTGATGATAGCATATCTGCTCTCACTTTTTGATGAATGACGTGGTGGTCCGGCAAGCGTTCCATATCCGGAGTGCGCATGCAAGCCGGGGCGGGGTATGTGGTCGAAAGGTCCGAGTTATCCACACCTCGGCGTGTTATCCACAACGGGGAAGCGGTTGGCATGGGTTGCCGTGGAGAGAGTTGGTCTCGGTGGAGAGACTAAAACCGTTGGAAAATGGCGCGACACGCCGTGATTTGCGTGATGGGGCGTGGTCGCGTATATTTATCACTCGTTGCGCGGTTCGCTGCACAACCGGTTGAAAAACTGAATATGCCCCCATCGTCTAGCGGTCTAGGACTACGCCCTCTCACGGCGCCAACACCGGTTCAAATCCGGTTGGGGGTACGACGACTGACTCCTCGGAGTTGGTACGCCAGCCAAATTGGGATGTGGTGTAATTGGCAACACAGCTGATTCTGGTTCAGCCATTCTTGGTTCGAGTCCAGGCATCCCAGCCAATAAGCCCTCGCCTTGCGCGAGGGTTTTTTGTTTTTCGCCCCGCGACAAACCGCCCGCGACACTTCAGCAAACGCCATACCAACGTGGGCTACGCTTGAGGACATGACGGAACTGAATCAGAACGACGAGCGGCCGCGCGGCGAAGGGCGGCCTGTATCGGTGTCGGCGCGGCTAGGGCGCCTGCAATTCCATAATTCCGGCAAATTCCGTGTCCTGCAGCTCGCGGACATCCAAGACGGTCCCAAAGTCAACAAGGACACTATCAAGCTCATCGAAGCGGCCGTGGACGCGGCCCGGCCCGATCTGGTCGTCTTCACCGGCAATCAGATCGCCGGCTACGATCCGGCCTTCGCTGACACGTTCCGCAAACGGCACTGGACTCCGGCCAAACCGGGCAATCTCGACCATACGCGCGAACTCGTGCGCGGCATGATCGCGACGGTCATCGACCCGCTCGTCAAGCGCGGTGTGCCGTTCGCCGTTACGTACGGCAATCACGATTTCCAGTGCGGACTCGACACGCACGAGCTCGACGCGATCTACCGCGAATTTCCCGGCTGCCTGAACCCGCCGCCGGAACCGGACGATTCGGACGAACTGCATCCGCACGCGTTCCCCCAACCGCGCACGGTTCCGCAGTCCGGGCTTCCCGACCAGCTCGTGTACCCGGGCGAAACTGGCACGTTCGCGCTGCCGGTCATGGACACGGACCGCACGCGAGCCGTGCTCGGCATCGTCGTCGTGAATTCCGGTGACTATTCGGCCGAAGGTGGCTACGGCAAGCCGTCCACGCGCACGCTCGGTTTCCTCCGGTCGCTGCCGTCTCGCATCGGCGCGAAATCGCTGGTGTTCCAGCACATGCCGCTGCCGCAGTATTACGGTCTGCTTAAGCCGGTCGAAGCGAACGCGTCCGGCGCGATCCAGGGCTACCGCGCGTGGGAGTCGCACTATTACGTGCTTGACGAGACGAAAACGCAGCCCGGCAGCTACCTAGGGGAGGGGATCAGCTGTCCCGACTACGACAGCGGCGAATTCGTGATGCTCGTCGATTCGGGCGGCTATTTCGGCGTGGCGACCGGACACGACCATCGCAACGGGTTCGTCGGCACGGTCGACGGGCTGATGCTCGTCGCGACGCCGACCTGCGGGTTCGACTCGTACGGTCCCGCGGCGGAGAAGCGCGCTGCCCGGCTGTTCGAGTTCGACATCCGGCATCCGCACCGGCCGCGCACGCAGCTGCTCGAATACGGCGAGCTGGTCGGCAAGCCGAGCTCCGGCAAGGCGTATTCGTACGACATCGCCGCGGTCAAGTCGGACCGCGAAGGCATGGATCTGCTCAAGAAGAAAACGCTGTGGGATACGCTGCGCGGGTTGTTCGCGTAACCCTCGCGGTTGTCACCCTTCCAACAGCACGGTGAGCGCGACGTTGACGCCCGGCCCGCCGGCCTGCGCCACGTATTCGAGCAGCGCCGCATCGGCGTTCGGATTGGCGACGAGCCAGCGGCGCAGTTCGGGAGCCTCGCGCGCGATGTGCCATAGGATGTCCGGGTCGGTCGCCGGATCGCAGGCCAGCAGCGGCGTCAGCGCGATCGGCGGGGCCGGCGGTTCGATCATGAGCGGCTGCATCGTGCGGTGCCTTGCGTGCCGCCCCGCGTGGTTGGAGTGATCCGCGCGATCTGCGCGCTGTGGATTGAGCCGTTCCGCCGGCGATCGCAGCGTCGCTTCGGCCAAGTCCCGGTCCGATCGTCGCGGCGGCAGTGGACGGAACAATCGCCGCAGCGCGCTCGCCGCGTCCCACGTCGCATACGTGCGCTGCATTGCATACGTATTCCGAACGTCATCCCGTGTCCCGTACGTACTCTGCGTATCCCGCGTCCGGCGCGTCATCCGCGGCTCCACGCGGTGAACAGTTCGCGGCCGAACGTGGCGCGCGGCCAGAACGGGTTGCGTTCGAGTATGTCCAAACAGTCGTCGGCGCTGACGCGATATTCGAGCATGATGTCGACGACGATCTGGTCCATGGCGTCGCCGTTGCCTTGATATTCCTGATATTCCGGCAGGAGCACGAGGTCGCAGGCCGTGCGCGCCGGCGTGGTGACGTGCGCGTCGCCGACCCGCATGACCTGTTCCCGCGGGCTTTTCCGGTTGAACACGCGGATGCGGCGATTATGCACGGCCGCGCGATAGTGCGATCGGGAAATAACGTCCACGGTGTCGGGAAAATGCCCGCCGATCCACACCCATGCGGCGGTGAGCGCGCAGACGGTCGTGTTGCGCGGCGCGATGCGGGCTGCGATGGACGCGCGGCCGAACAGCGTGCCGGCGTGGTCCATCTGGTATCCGTTCGTTTCGTCCAGTCGCGTCATCATGCCGTAGTCGGACAGTGCGGTCAGGCTGAGCGGTCCGGGCAGGTCCTTGCCGCCCAGCAGCGGTTTGGCGGTCGGTGGCTTGTCGTGCGGGAGCATCGACAATGGCAGCGCCGCGGACAGGTTGCCGGGCGCGCGTGCGCTGCTGTGCGCGCTGCGTTCCGTGCGCTTGTCGTGTGTGCCGTGCGCCGGGCGTGCGGCGCATTTGGTAGGTGCGTTCATGTCGTTGACGCTATCGGCGCCGGCCTGTTTCCGCTACCGTGACGGCTGAAAATGTGGATATGTGGATAAAAACGACGATATGACGCGCATTGTGGATAACGCCGTGGATGCGGCGCGCGATCGCCGCCATTCCGCGACTCTCGCGATATGCGACGACGGCATAATCCGTGCGTGTCGCGCCGATCGTAACGTCGAGCGGCAGGCCAGGCCGGGCGTGTCGCCTACGCCGCGCATATGCCGTGCAGTCGTCGGCGACCGTCGGCGAAAGCGACCGATGACGCGGCCGGGCGTGGGACCGGCGGAACGGTAGGCAAACGGCGGCCCCTGTCCCCGCTGAGCCTGATAATCAAGGACTATGAGTCATATTCTGGTGAATGTTGCATGGCCGTACGCGAACGGCCCCCGTCATATCGGCCACGTCGCCGGCTTCGGTGTGCCGTCCGACGTCTACGCGCGCTACGAGCGCATGAAGGGCAACGACGTCCTGATGGTGTCCGGCACCGACGAGCACGGCACCCCGATCCTCGTCGAAGCCGAGAAGGAAGGCGTGACCGCGCAGGAGCTCGCCAACCGCTACAACCGCGTGATCGCCAAGGATTTGTGCGATCTCGGCCTGAGCTACGACCTGTTCACGCGCACTACCACCGGCAACCACGAGCACGTGGTGCAGGAACTGTTCAAGCAGTGCCTCAAGAACGGCTACATCTACAAGGGCACGCAGAAGGTCGCGATCTCGCCGTCCACCGGCCGCACCCTGCCCGACCGCTACATCGAGGGCGAGTGCCCGATCTGCCACACCGAGGGCGCGCGCGGCGATCAGTGCGACGCCTGCGGCAACGAGCTCGACCCGGACGAGCTCATCAACCCCGTCTCCAAGATCAACGGCGAAACCCCGCGCTTCGAGGAGACCGAACACTACTTCCTCGACCTGCCGGCGCTCGCCGACGCGAACCTCGCGTGGCTCAAAACCCGTACCGGCTGGCGCACGAACGTCATCAACTTCTCCATCGGCCTGTTCAAAGAGGTTAAGCCGCGCGCGATCACGCGTGACATCGACTGGGGCATCCCGGTTCCGGTCGCCGGCTGGATCGACAACCCGAACAAGAAGCTGTACGTGT
Organism: Bifidobacterium biavatii DSM 23969; assembly: GCF_000741165.1. Lineage (GTDB taxonomy): Bacteria > Actinomycetota > Actinomycetes > Actinomycetales > Bifidobacteriaceae > Bifidobacterium > Bifidobacterium biavatii. The sequence continues at coordinate 70,024 of NZ_JGYN01000034.1, forward strand.
GGTTCGACGCGGTGATCGGCTACCTGTCGGCGTCGATCGAATGGGCTCGCCGCAAGGGCGACCCGGAGGCGTGGCGCGCGTGGTGGAACGACCCGGCGTCCCCGGCCTACTACTTCATGGGTAAGGACAACATCACGTTCCATTCCCAGATTTGGCCGTCCGAAATGCTCGCGTACAACGGCCAGGGCTCCAAGGGCGGCGAGACCGGCGAGTACGGCCCGCTCAACATGCCCGAACAGGTCGTGGCCTCCGAGTTTATGACGATGGAGGGCAAGAAGTTCTCCTCCTCGCGCGGCATCGTCATCTACGTCAAGGACATCCTCGCCCGCTACCCCGTGGATGCGGTGCGCTACTACATTTCCGTGGCCGGTCCGGAATCCTCCGACTCCGACTTCACGTGGGCCGAGTTCGTGCGCCACAACAACGAGGAGCTCGCTTCCTCGTGGGGCAATCTGGTCAACCGTGTCGCGAACCTTATCAACAAGAACTTCGGCGAGATCCCGGCGATCGACGAGGCGTCCCTGACCGACGAGGACCGTGCGCTGCTCGACGAGACGAACGCCGCGTTCGCTACCGTCGGCGGCCTGATCGAGCATCATCGCCAGAAGGGCGCGCTGAACGAGGCCATGAAGGTCGTCGGCGACATCAACAAGTACATCTCCGCCACCGAACCGTGGAAGATCAAGGACAATCCGGCGCGCCTCGGCACCGTGCTGCACGTGGCCGCGCAGGCCGTGTCCGACGCGAACCACCTGCTTGCGCCGTTCCTGCCGCACTCTGCGCAGAAGGTGTGGGAGGCGCTCGGCGGCACTGGCACGTTCTCGCCGCTGCCGCGCATCGAGGAGGTCGAGGATCTCGACAAGCCGGGCTTCGAATACCCGATCATCACCGGCGATTACAAGCTGGGCGAAACCGTGCACCCGTGGCAGCGCGAGGAGATCGTGGTCGGCGCCCCGGTGGCCAAGCCTTCGCCGATCTTCGCGAAGATCCCGCAGGAGGCCGTGGCCGAGGAGCTCGCCCGCTTCGACGCCGAGCTGGCCGCCCGCAAGGAGGCTGAGGCCAAGCGCCTCGCCGCCGCCAAGGCCGAGCTCAACAAGTAGGCAGTCCGACAGGCGCCATACCGGCGTTGCGAGGGGCATCCGCGAGTTGCGGATGCCCCTCGCCGCATTGCACACGGTTGGTGCACACGATCGCACAAATGTACCGTGCCCGCCCACACCACGTCCGACGGACACAGTGAATCAGTTTCATTCAATATCGGGTGTGAGCATAAGTGGATCATTATCCGCACCGAAAACCGGTTCGGAGACCGAACCCGTGTCGGGTGTGGGTGGAAGCGGATCATTTGGTCTGATAATCGTGGGCATATCCGGTTCATATACGGAAGCGTGGGCATAGACGGGTCATTGAGCACGGTCATAAGCCGCATACATGTACCGTTCATGCACACACTAAGCTAAGCCACGCATCATCAGCCAACAGCCCTTACATGCCAAAATGCGAAGAGCCCACAAACCCGTCACAGAGTTCTCAGGATTTTGTGAGGAACGCGCATCGTTCCTCACAGAAACCGGCGGTTATATAGTTCATGTCAACGGTTACGGCCGGTGGCGAGGTTCGGGTAGGACCCCATAACTGAAACCCTTCTTCTCTCTTCTCTCTCACCCGGCGGTTTTCTCTCCCGCCGGGTTTCTTTTTGTGTGCGCGTGCTCTTGCGCCGGTGCCGCCGTTCCCCTATGACAGTGCGGCAAGCAAGGCAAACGATTGACGTAAGTGATGCTTGAGAAACGTTGGTATTCCGCGGGTAATCGATTGCAAAATTTTTCTGTTCCCCGGAGTGTCGCGGGCCGACTGGCCTTATGCTGTTAAGCACCAAACATAAACGCAGTGAACAGGGTTGTTACTCCGAACGAGGCAAGACCTGAGACGGCGCAGCTCATCATCGGCGACGATGATGCGCACTGCGTTGTCTCAGGTCTTTTTTCGTTTCGGCCGAAATCAAAGACGACGGAAGGACGGGACATGGCAACGACGACTGCATCATCGGCATCAACCGAATCAACCGAATTCAAGGACACGATCGACACCGTGGCGGAAGGCGCGAACGCGGCTGCGACGGCGATCGAACAGGCGGAATCGCGCGCGTTCTCCACGCGATTCCCGATGAACAGCGCGTTCATCTTCACGTTCGGCGCGCTCGGCGGCATGCTGTTCGGCTTCGACACCGGCATCATCTCCGGCGCGTCGCCGCTCATCGAGGCCGACTTCGGCCTGACTGTCTCACAGACCGGCTTCATCACGTCGTCCGTACTCATCGGCTCGTGCGCGGGTGCGCTGTCGATCGGCGCGCTGTCCGACCGCTTCGGTCGCAAGAAGCTGCTCATCGTCTCCGCGATCCTCTTCCTGATCGGCTCGGGCATGTGCGCCACGTCCACCGGCTTCCTGATGATGGTCGCCGCGCGCATCATCCTCGGCCTTGCGGTCGGCGCAGCGTCCGCGCTCACCCCGGCCTACCTCGCCGAACTCGCGCCGAAGGAGCGCCGCGGATCGCTGTCCACGCTGTTCCAGCTCATGATCACGTTCGGCATCCTGCTTGCGTACGCCTCCAACCTCGGCTTCCTGAACCACAACCTGCTTGGGGTCCGCGACTGGCGCTGGATGCTCGGCTCGGCGCTCGTGCCGGCCGCGCTGCTGCTCATCGGCGGCCTGCTGCTGCCCGAATCCCCGCGCTACCTGGTGAACAAGGGCGACGAGCGCAACGCGTTCAAGGTGCTCACGCTCATCCGCAAGGATGTCGACCAGGCACAGGTGCAGCTCGAACTCGACGAGATCAAGGAAGTCGCCGCGCAGGACACCAAGGGCGGCGTGCGCGAACTGTTCCGCATCGCCAAGCCGGCGCTCGTCGCGGCCGTCGGCATCATGCTCTTCCAGCAGCTGGTCGGCATCAACTCGGTTATCTACTTCTTGCCGCAGGTGTTCATCAAGGGCTTCGGCTTCCCCGAAGGCGACGCGATCTGGGTGTCGGTCGGCATCGGTGTGGTCAACTTCGTCTCCACGATCGTCGCGACGATGATCATGGACAAGTTCCCGCGCAAGAAGATGCTGATCTTCGGCTCCGTCGTCATGACTGTCGCGCTCGCGATCCTCGCCGTGATGAACTTCGTGGGCGACGTGGCTGTGCTCGCCGTGCCGACGATGATCCTGATCGCGTTCTACATCCTCGGCTTCGCGATTTCGTGGGGTCCGATCGCGTGGGTGCTCATCGGCGAGATCTTCCCGCTGTCCGTGCGCGGCATCGGCTCGTCGTTCGGTTCGGCCGCGAACTGGCTGGGCAACTTCATCGTCTCCCAGTTCTTCCTGATGCTGCTCGCCGCGTTCGGCAACAATGTGGGCGGCCCGTTCGCGATCTTCGGCGTGTTCTCGCTGCTGTCGATTCCGTTCGTGATGCGCTTCGTGCCCGAGACCAAGGGCAAGTCGCTCGAGGAGATTGAGGAGGAGATGACCCGCCGCTAGGACCGAGGCGCGTCGCGCGGGTCGTTTCCGCGCGCGATCGCTTCCGCACAAAGACTGCCCCCGCCGGATTTGCAGGGAATCCATCCGGCGGGGGCTTTTGCGCGTTCGGCGTGTCGCCGGGTTGCGTTCAAGTGGGGTTGAACCTCTACAGTGTGTTACGACACGATTCAAGAACGACGCCGCGAACGATGCGGCGCGAGGATACCACGAATAACGGGCAACACCGGAAACGGAGCAACACCATGAAATATCGCAACGTAGGCAAAGCCGGCATCAAGGTCAGCGAGATCGCCCTCGGCAGCTGGATGACTCGCCTCGAGGACACCGCCGCCGTCGACAACGCGATGGCCATCGCCGACGCCGCGTTCGACGCCGGCGTCAACTTCTACGACTGCGCGGACGCGTACTCGGGCGGCGACGCCGAGCGCTTCCTCGGCCGCTTCATCGCCAAGCACGACCGCGAGGACGTGGTTATCTCCAGCAAGGTCTTCTTCGGCACCGGCAAGAGCGTCAACGGCCGTGGCCTGAGCCGCAAGCACATCTTCAACAACTGCGAGCGTAGCCTGAAGAACCTCGGCACCGACTACATCGACCTGTACTACTGCCACCGTTTCGACACGACCACGCCGCTCGAGGAGACGCTGCAGGCGCTCAGCGACCTTGTCGACCAGGGCAAGATCCTGTACTACGGCGTGTCCGAGGAGTGGAGCGCCGCGCGTCTCGAGCGCGCCGAGCGCATCATCTCCGAGCGCGGCCTGCATCCGCTGACCGTGGTCCAGCCGCAGTACAACATGGTCGACCGTTACATCGAGCATGAGATCGTCGAGACGTGCGAGCGCTACGGCATCGGCATCACGCCGTTCTCGCCGCTCGCGCAGGGCCTGCTGACCGGCAAGTACCGCAAGGGCCAGCCGCTGCCGGCCGGCTCGCGTGCGACGTGGCAGTCCGATCACCAGATCAACAACCTGCTCACCGACGAGAACCTCGACAAGGTCGAGCGGCTGAGCAAGATCGCCGACGAGCTCGGCGTGAAGATGCCGGTGCTGGCGCTGGCGTGGATCCTGCGTCTGCCGGTGATCAGCTCGGTGATCGTCGGCGCGAGCAAGCCGAGCCAGCTCGAGTCGAACATCGCCGCCTCCGGCGTGGAGATCCCGGCCGACGCGCTCAAGCAGATCGACGACATCCTCGGCTTCAAGCGCTTCGAGCGCCACATCGGCTGATTAGGAGCCGATTAAAACTTGCGCACGGCCGTGCGGCTTCGGCCGTTTCTCTCCTGCGGCTGCGCGCATACATACATAAGGCCCCATTGCCTGTTGTGGCAATGGGGCCTTGCTGCGTTGTCTCCAATGGGAGTCGGGATCAGATGCAGCGCTTAGTGAGCGGCTGCCAAGGCTCGAGCACGACCGGTTCGGCGGTCAGCAGCTCGCGCGTGGCGTCGTCGAGGTATTCCTTGCGGATGATGATCTCGGTGACGAAGCGGTCGAACCACGCGTCGGACATGACGTAGTAGCCGTCCTTGCCGTTGTCCTTGCCCCAGCTGTTCTCGACCTTCCAGCGGTTCGGCTTGCCGCCTTCGATGTTCACGCCGGTGAAGGTCATGGCGTGGTTGCTCGGGCTGTCGGAGTATTCGAGGCCGTCGGCCTTGTCGAGCGTGAACTCGGTGCCGAACAGCTGGTCGACGCGCACGACGGACTGGTCGAAGAAGCCGTCGTGGCGCAGCGCGAACTGCGTGCAGTCGCAGGCGAACCAGATCGGGTGGCCGGCGGTGAGCTGGTCGATCGCGGCCTTCTTGAACACGTCAAGCGGCACGTTGACGAACTCCATGTCGCCGGCTTCCGCGACGTTCGCGCTGAACTTGATGACGTAGCGCTTGCCGAACGGCGTGGCAGCCATCGGCGAGTTGCACAGCGACGCGAAGTCGTTGACGTCGACCGGCACGTACTTCTTGTAGAACTCGAGCGGCGTGATGCCGGTCTCGCGGATGACCGGACGATCGTCGATGCCGGAGTGCTTCTTGTCGCCGGACTTCTCGCCGCACGTGCACGACTTGCCGTCGGCCTCGCACTTGCACTCGTCGCCGCACTTGCAGCCGTCCTGCTTGCCGCACTTGTCGTCGGACTTGCAGCAGCCCTTGCCGTCTTTGTCCTTGTCGTCCTTGGTGTAGGCGGCCCAGTCGAACTTGGCCGGCGGCTCGCCGAGCGCGATCGCGCAGAAGCGGTAGACGACGGACATCTGCTCGTCCTTGGCGGCGCGCAGCGCGTCGAGGCCCTCGCCGGCGGCGTGGCGGCGGCGCAGGTCGCGCGCGAACTCGCGCAGCTTGGAGTTGAGGTACTGCTTGAAGTCGGAGGAGTTGCGCGAGTTCGCGGACTCCGGGTACGCGCTCTTGGGCACTAGGCCGTACTTGTTGACGAGCGCGGCGAACATCTGCCACCAGCCGCCGTCGTCGGACGGGCCGGCGTTCACGGCGTCGAACGTGCGGCTATCGGTCGGCTCGTCAAGCGTGGCGAGCACGTTCTCGAGGTACGTGTTGGACTTCTCCATCGCATCCCAGAAGAACAGGTAGGTCTCGGAGAACTCGAAGTCCTCGAGGTTCCAGCGGTGCATGAGTTCATAGCGCAGCGTGTTGAGCGACGCGAACATCCAGCAGCGGCCGGAGTGCTCCTGGTTGGTGATGGATCCCTGCTTGAGTTCGACCGAGAAGTCGCGCGGCAGTTCGCGCACGCCGCGGTAGTCCGTGGCGGCCTTGAGCACGCCCGCCGAGACGGCTGCGTCCGCGGCGATGAGGTTCGCTCGATCCTTGTTGAATGACTCGCTGTATTCGCGCAGCAGTTCCGGCTTGATCGCCGATGCGTCGCTGGTCATGAAGTCATGCCTCCATATACGATTTGGTCTGTCTTGTCAATACCTATGGTCGCCAAATGAGCGCCTCAGCCAGTCTAGGTCGGCCCCTTACAGCAAGATGAAACCAAAAATTTACAAACTGTTCCTGTGGCCTTAGTTTGCGGGGGTTGAGCCAATACCGCCGTTCCGACTATGTGTCAATGGGTCGTCTCACATGTTGGATTCGACTTTGGGGACATAGTGACCGGGGTATTATTCCTATAGTCATTTTCGGGAGGTGAAGGTGCTCAAGTACATCGTCAAGCGCATTGTGAACTATGTCGTCATGCTGTTTGTGGCAGTGTCGATGACGTACTTCCTCGCCAGCGCGTTCATGGATCCGCGCTCAAACTATATGGATCGTCATCCGCATCCGCCGATTGCGTCCATCAACCATTCGCTGGATCTGGCCAACATCAACGACCAGACCCCGATTCTCGTCCGCTATTTCCGCTGGCTGAAGGCCATTTTCACGCGTTGGGACTGGGGTCTGGCGCCTGACCAGTCGCCGGTCGGCCCGGCCATCGCGTCGCGTATCTGGACGTCCGTGGAGCTCGTCACGCTCGCCACGATCATCGGCATCGTCGCCGGCGTGAGCATCGGCGTGTACACGGCCATCCGCCAGTACAAGTGGCAGGACCGCACGCTGAACATCATCGCGACCTTCTTCCTCGTCATCCCGCCGGCCGTGCTCGGCCTGTTCGTCGTGCTCATCGCCATCGCGATCAACAACGGCGTCGGCACGCGTATCTTCTACGTGACGGGCCTGTCGTCGTATCAGGGCTCCAACCCGTTCCTGTGGCTGCTCGACTTCCTGCAGCACATCATCCTGCCGACGATCGTCATGGCCATCCCGGGCACCGTGAGCTACCACCTGACCCAGCGCACCTACCTGCTCGACTCGATGAACTCCGACTACGTGCGCACGGCCCGCGCCAAGGGCCTGACGCTCAACCAGGCCATCCGCAAGCACGCGCTGCGCACATCCCTCATCCCGACCACCGTGAACATCGCGTTCTCGATCACCGGCGTGTTCACCGGCGCGGTCATCACCGAAACGGTGTTCGCCGTCAACGGCCTCGGCCGCTACTTCGTGACCGCGATCAACGGCAACGACATCAACGGCTCGGTCTGCATCGCCGCGTTCGGCGGCGTGTGCACGCTGACCGGCGCCCTGCTCGCCGACATCCTCGCGGCGTGGCTCGACCCGCGCATTCGCCTGAGCTGACGCGGAAAGGAACAACGATCATGGCAACTGACAACGCGAACAACGCGAAATCCGAAACCGCGGAAGCCCAGCTCGACCTCGACCCGCAGGACGCGGCTGTGGCCGACGCCGTCCTCGACGAGGAGGCCAAGGCGGTCGACGGCAACAACAAGGCCGAAGGCGAGTTCAAGCGCACCGGCCGCATGACGCTGTACGTGCGCCGCTTCTTCCGCCGCCCGTCCGCGGTGGTGGGCCTCGTCATGCTCATCCTGCTCGTCATCTTCGCCCTCGTCGGCTCCAAGTTCGGCAAGTGGCACTACGAGGACCTCGACTTCCTGTCGCTGGGCACCGCGCCGAATTCCGAGCACTGGTTCGGCACCACCGGCGGCGGCTCCGACATGTACGCCATGGTGGTCCGCGGCCTCGGCCGTTCGCTCGCCATCGGCATCATCAGCTCCATCGGCACCACCATCCTCGCCGCGATCATCGGCACCTCCATCGCCTTCTTCCAGGGCTGGGTCGAGCGCATCGGCATGTGGATCCTCGACATGCTGCTCGTCGTCCCGTCCTTCCTGCTCATCGCCATGATCGTGCGTTCCTCGGCCGGCATGAGCGGCTGGCTGTGGCTGATCTTCGGCCTCGTCGCGTTCGGCTGGATCGGCTACGCGCGAGTCCTGCGCACGCTGACCATGAGCCTGCGCGAGCTCGACTACGTGCGCGCGGCCAAGTTCATGGGCGTCGGCTCGTTCCGCATCATCCTGCGCCACCTCGTGCCGAACCTCGGCTCCGTGCTCATCATCAACACGGTGCTCGGCGTGGTCGGTGCGGTCGGCTCCGAAACCTCGCTGAGCTTCCTCGGCCTCGGCATCAAGGCCCCGGACACCTCGCTGGGTACGCTGCTCAACGACGGCCAGTCCGTGGTGCTCACCGCCCCGTGGGTGCTCATCTTCCCGTCCATCGTGCTGATCATGGTCACCTTCTCCGTCCAGCTGATCGGCGACGGCCTGCGCGACGCCATCGACCCGTACTCCCGCTCCGGCGGCAAGGCCAAGTAAGGCCAAGTGAGGTAGGCAATCACCATGAATATGTTCCGCAAAACCAAGCCCGCGGCCGACGCCGCCCAGACCCCGGCCGTCCCGGCGGCGAGCGAAACGCTCGCGAGCAAGTCGACGTACGATCCGAACGACAAGAGCGCCCCGGTGCTCGAGGTCAAGGACCTGCGCGTCAGCTTCGCCTCCGAGGCCGGCACCGTCCGCGCCGTGCGCGGCATGAACTTCCAGCTGCACCGCGGCGAGACGCTCGGCATCATCGGCGAGTCTGGCTCCGGCAAGTCCGTCACGTCCATGTCGATCATGGGCCTGCTGGACTCCAACGCCAAGGTCGAGGGCTCCATCACCTATCACGGCGAGGAGCTGCTCACCAAGACCGACGCCGAGATGAGCAAGATCCGTGGCAAGGGCATCGCGATGGTCTTCCAGGACCCGCTCTCGGCCCTGACCCCGGTGTTCAGCATCGGCGAGCAGATGGCCGAGGCCCTGACCATCCACAACCCGAAGATGAGCGCCGAGGACGTTCGCAAGCGCTCCATCGAACTGCTCACCCTCGTCGGCATCCCGAACGCGGAGGAGCGCCTCAAGTCGTATCCGCACCAGTTCTCCGGCGGCATGCGCCAGCGCGTGGTCATCGCCATGGCCATCGCCAACGACCCCGACGTGATCATCGCCGACGAGCCGACCACCGCACTGGACGTGACGATCCAGGCTCAGGTGCTCGACGTGCTCAAGAAGGCGCAGCAGGAGACGGGCGCGGCCCTGATCTTCATCACGCACGATCTGGGCGTGATCGCCGGCATCGCCGACGAGATCATCATCATGTACGCCGGCCGCCCGGTCGAAAAGGGCTCGGTCGACGACATCTTCTACCGTCCGGTCATGCCGTACACCATGGGCCTGCTGGGCGCCGTGCCGCGCCCGGACAAGAGCAAGTCCAGCCGACTCGTGCCGATCCCGGGTTCGCCGACGAACCTCGTCAACCTGCCCAAGGGCTGCCCGTTCGCGCCGCGCTGCCCCATGGCCGAGGACAAGTGCCGCACCGCCGAGCCGGATCTGCTGCCCGTGGTCGGCCGCGACGGCCAGGTGGCCGCCTGCTACCGTTCCGGCGAGATCGTTGCGAAGAACCTCACGTTCCGCGACGTGTACCAGGTGGGCGAGGGTATTAAGTCCAAGTTCGACGGCGTGCCGCGCGAGGACCGTGCGGTGGTGCTCGACGTCAAGGATTTGAAGAAGACGTTCCCGCTGACTTCCGGCGGATTCCTGCGCCGCAAGATCGGCGTGGTCAAGGCCGTCGACGACGTGACGCTCGACGTGCGCGAGGGCGAGACCGTCGCGCTCGTGGGCGAGTCCGGCTCCGGCAAGTCGACCACGCTGCTCGAGATCATGGACCTCAAGAAGCCCGAGTCCGGTTCGATCACGCTGTTCGGCCAGAAGGTCGGCGAAAAGATGAGCCGCCAGACCAAGCGCGACCTGCACAGCCACGTCCAGTACGTGTTCCAGGACCCGATGAGCTCGCTCGACCCGCGTCTGCCCGTCTACGACATCCTCGCCGAGCCGCTCAAGGTGCTGCACAAGAGCAAGGCCGAGATCAACACGCGCATCGACGAGCTCATGAAGCTCGTCGAACTCAACCCGGATCAGGTCGACCGCTTCCCGACTCAGTTCTCCGGCGGCCAGCGTCAGCGCATCGCCATCGCGCGTGCGCTTGCCGTGAACCCGCAGCTGATCCTGCTCGACGAGCCGGTCTCCGCGCTCGACGTGTCCATTCAGGCCGGCGTGATCAACCTGCTCGAAGACCTGCAGAACAAGCTCGGCGTCGCCTACCTGTTCGTGGCCCACAACCTGTCGGTCATCCGCCACATCTCCAGCCGCGTCGCGGTCATGTACCTCGGCCGCATCGTGGAGCTCGGCCCGACCGACGACATCTTCGACCATCCGCTGCACCCGTACACCGAGGCCCTGCTGAGCGCCATGCCCGCGCCGGACCCGCAGTACGAGCGCACGCACAACCGCATCGTGCTGCAGGGCGAACTGCCCAGCCCGACCGAGAAGATCGAGGGCTGCCCGTTCGCGTCCCGCTGCCCGCTGCGCCTTACACTGAGCGAGGAACAGCGCCGCATGTGCGACACGCAGCCGCCGAAGCTGCACCAGTGGTCCGGCGAGGACCGTCAGGTCGCCTGCCACTTCGCCGCGATGGCCTGAGCCTGAGTGATACTCCGATATGAGCCCGGCAATCCCCGAAACGTTTCGGGGATTGCCGGGCTTTTGCATGTTGCGACGATGCTGTGGTGGCGTGTGATCTATCCCATAAATGGACAAGGGGCATCCGCTTCGTGGACATTCCGAGCCGTTGGGGTGTGGGGTCAGGAACAATGAACCCCAGAACTTGATGGTTTCGTCCACGTTAACGATTTCTGTTAACACAAGGGCGATAAAGTCAGGCCCGGAATTGCGGACAGCCCATCGGTCGGCTGGACGCGAGCGCCGCCGCGGCAACGCGGCGACTGCACTTCGGACGGTTTGCCGTTCGGGAAAGGCCGAGGTGCCGGCTGCGATACGCCGCCGGTGGAAGATTGAGAGGATTATTCAATGACTAACTCGATGAAGGAGCGCCTGTTTGCGGCTGGCGCCGTCGTGTCGGCAGTGGCCATGCTGCTGTCCGGCTGCGGTGCGAACAACTCCAACACCAACAGCTCTGACAACGGCAGCAACACCACCGCCTCCACTCAGGAGGAGCCGGCCGAGGGCATCGACATCGCCAACTGGAAGGGCACCCTTCCGACCCCGGACGCGTCCAAGACCTACAACAACCCGCAGGAGCGCGACAACATCAAGGACGGCGGCACCCTGACGCTGGGCACCACCTACACCGCCAACTGGAACTCCCTGAACACCGACGGCAACACGCTGTACATGGGCACCTTCTGGCAGCTCTACATGCCGCAGCTGTGGGACTACACCGCTGACGGCGAAGTCTCCCCGAACCCGGACTTCCTGTCCAAGGTCGAGGTCACCAGCTCTGATCCGCTGGTTGTGACCTACGACATCAACCCGAAGGCCAAGTGGAACGACGGTACCGACATCACTTGGAAGGACTTCGAGTCCACTTGGAAGACCTCCAACGGCAAGGACGCTAACTACACCCCGGCTTCCACCGACGGCTACGACAAGATCGCCAGCGTCAAGGCCGGTACCAGCGACAAGCAGGCCGTGGTCACCTTCTCCGAGCCGTACTATCCGTACCAGGCGCTGTTCCAGAACCTGCTGAACCACAACTCGCTGGACGCCAAGACCTACACCTCCGGCTGGATCGACAACCCGCACAACGAGTGGGCCGCCGGCCCGTTCAAGGTGCAGTCCACCGACAAGGACAGCACCGTGTTCGTCCCGAACGAGAAGTGGTGGGGCGAGAAGCCGAAGCTGGAGAAGATCACCTTCAAGTACATGGAGGACGCCGCCGCGCTCAACGCCTTCAAGAACGGCGAGCTTGACTCCATCTCCGCTGGCTCCAAGGACAACCTGGCCGCCATCAAGAGCATGAAGGACATCCAGCTGCGCCTCGGCTACTCGCTGGCCACCTACGTGTTCACCTACAACACCAAGGCCGGCGCCCTGAAGGACATCGCCGTGCGCAAGGCCATCAGCCAGGCGTTCGACAACGAGACCTGGAACAAGATCGCCTACCAGGGCATGGACTGGAACCCGGAGCGCCCGGGCTCTGAGGTCTTCCTGCAGTTCCAGAAGGGCTACAAGAACAACCTCCCGGCCGACGCCCAGAAGTACAGCGTCGACGCCGCCAAGAAGACCATGGAAGACGCCGGCTACAAGCTCGGCTCCGATGGCTACTACGCGAAGGACGGCAAGACCGTCGAGGTCTCCTACGTCTACTACGGCGACTACTCCACCACCAAGGCCAAGGCCCTCGCCTACCAGGCCATGATGAAGAAGGCCGGCATCAAGGTGAAGGTCGACAACCGCGCCACCTCGCAGTGGTCCGACGATATGTCCAAGCACAACTACGAAGTGATGGGCATGGGCTGGTCCGCGACCAACCCGTTCGGCCAGACCTCCATCGTCCAGCTCTACGGCTCTGACTCGCCGTCCAACTACGCGCAGATCGGTTCCGACGAGGTCGACAAGCTCGCCGCCATCCCGGGCACCATCGAAGATAACGATAAGGCTGTCGAGGCCGGCAACAAGGCCGAGGCCGCCGCGTTCGAGCTCTACGGCACCATCCCGACGGACACCCCGCCGAGCTACGTCGCCGTCAAGAAGGGCCTCGCCAACTACGGCCCCGCCGGCTTCCAGACCAAGCACTGGGAGAACATCGGCTGGCAGAAGTGAGCATGATCCGCGCATAACGCGCGAGGAACCAACTTCTACTTAGGGCATCGGGAAGGGTCCCTGCAGTTCGCTTCAGGGACCCTTTCTTGTATCCGGAATCGCGCTGCGCGCGATGCTGAGCGTATTGACGGCGCTATTGCGCCGTGACGCTCCCCCAGTCAGCCTAGCGGCTGACAGCCCCCTCAGCCGAAGGGGCTCCTGTGGCTCCGACGGCGCCGATACCATGCAACGGCATTGATGTCGCAGGAGCTCCCTCTGACGAGGGAGCTGGCCGCCGCAGGCGGACTGAGGGAGAGAATGCGGCACACCAGTGCCGCTGGCAAACGCGGCATCGCGCGCGGCGCGAATCCTTGATTTCGCGACGGGCGGAAAAGGGGTTGAATCGTTGCAAAGTCGCGGCAACACGCACGGAATCAACGGGTTGAAATCACCTGCCGTTCGCATAGACTAGACGGCGTTTGCGAATCCGAACAGGGGTTTCGGCCGGCGAGGAGAGCGTCGGTTGCGGAATACTCGAGAAACACGACGGTCGTGAATCGTGGCGGCAGCGAATGCCGCGTGCGGTGGGAGAAGCCGCACAGTAACCACAAGCAAACAAACAAGAATGCGGGGATTTCCTCACATGTACGTCGACCCGACGAAAAACCAAGACAAGGGCAATCTGCGTTGGATCCTGCCCTACTGCAAACCCGACCTTCCGCGCGTGGCGGGAGCGCTCGTACTGTTCTGCGCGAACAACACGATGGCGCTGACCATCCCGCTCCTTTCCGGCATGCTCGTCGACCAGGTCATCACGCAGGGCCACACCGAACGGCTCGCGCACCTGTGCATGCTCATGATCGTGTTCACCATCATCCGCGTCGGCTCCCGATACGGCTATCAGATGTGGATGGAACGCTTCGGCCAGAACTCCGTCTACCGTCTCGTCTCCGACGAATACGAGAAGCTGCACGAACTCGACTTCACATACTTCAACCACACGCGCACCGGCGACATCATGAGCCGCCTGACCTCCGACACCGACGCCATCCGCCACGCGCTGAGCTGGGTGAGCTACAACGTGCTCGACTGCGTGGTCATGTTCATCGGCGCGCTGTGCGTCATGTTTTCGATCGACTGGCGACTCGCGCTCGCGCTTGCCTGCGTCACGCCGTTCATCTTCATCCTCACGCGCGGCCTGTCCACGCACGCCCACCCGCTGTTCTTCGCGATCCGCAACTCGCTCGCAAGCCTCAACTCGATGGTCGAGGAGAACATCGAAGGCAATCGCGTCGTCAAGGCGTTCGTGCGCGAACCGTACGAAACGCAGAAGTTCGACGAGCACAACGACGACTACATGCAGCGCAACATGGCGCTCGCGTACAACTCGCGCAAGTACATGCCGTGGCTCGACGGCCTCGGCTTCAGCCTGCAGCTCATCACGCTCGGCTTCGGCGGCTATCTGGTCATCACCGGCAACATGACGCTCGGCAACCTCGTCAGCTTCAACTCGTTCCTGTGGATGATCGACGGCCCCGTCCGACAGTCCGGCTGGCTCATCAACGACTGGCAGCGCTTCAACGCCAGCTGTATCAAGATCAGGAAGCTCCTGACAGCACAGTCGCGCATCGTCGAAAAGCCCGACGCGGAGGCCGCCGTCAAGCAGGCCGTGACCATCGCCGAACAGGTCGGCGCGGCGCATCCGCCGACCCCCGACCGCATCAGCGGCGAAATCCGCTTCGACCACGTCAGCTTCGCGTTCCCCGACGACCCGGACACGCCGATCCTCAAGGACATCGACTTCTCCATCCCGGCGGGCAGCAAGCTCGGCATCCTCGGCGAAACCGGCGCGGGCAAGTCCACGCTCGTCAACCTCATCTCGCGCTTCTACGACCCGACCGTCGGCCACGTGCTCATCGACGGCATCGACGCGCGCGACTGGCCGCTCGCCACGCTGCGCTCGCAAGTGTGCATCGTCGCGCAGGACACGTTCCTGTTCTCCGACACGATCGGCAGCAACATCGGCTTCGGCGCGAACAACGACGCGGCCCACGACGAACGCTACATCCAGCGCATGGCCCGCATCGCCGGCGCGGACAGCTTCATCCAGTCCATGCCGGAAGGCTACAACACGGTCGTCGGCGAACGCGGCGTCGGCCTGTCCGGCGGCCAGAAGCAGCGCCTGTCGCTCGCCCGCGCGCTCGCGGACGATCCGAGCATCCTGATCATGGACGACACGACGTCGGCCGTGGACATGGAAACCGAAGCGGAAATCCAGCAGCACCTGCGCGAAATGGACGGCGGCAAGACGATCATCACGATCGCGCACCGCATCTCGTCGGTCAAGGACTCCGACCTGATCCTCGTGCTCGAACACGGCCGCATCGTCGAACGCGGCACGCACGAGGAGCTCGTCGCCGCGCACGGACGCTACTGGGAGATCTACCACAAGCAGCTGGGCCTGCAGTCCGGCGCCGCGCAGGGCTACTGATCCGCGGATCGCGCCGGCCAACGTCGCCCAACGCCAAGCAACAAGCAAGACCAAAGCATTCCCAAGGATAAGGAATCATGGCACAACGCAATACGTACCGCGAGGATGAGGAACTCGAGGAGTCCATCAACTTCCACGACATCCTGCGCGTCGGCAACTATCTCAAACCGTACCTCGGGCAGGTGGCCCGCATCCTCATCGTCGTCGTGTCGATGAGCTGCATCGCCGTGTCCGTGCCGTACCTGACCAAAATCATGATCGACGAGGCGATCCCGCACAAGGACCTCGGCCAGCTCGGCACGCTCGCCGGACTGCTCGCCTGCCTGATCGTCGTCTACGAGCTCTGCCTGCGCTACCGCACCGTGTCCATCACGCGCGTCGGCCAGCTCATGCTCAAGGACATGCGTCGCGACATCTTCACGCACATCCAGACGCTGCCGTTCAGCTACTTCGACTCGCGCCCGCACGGCAAGATCCTCATCCGCGTGGTCAACTACGTGAACACGCTGTCGGACACGCTCTCGTCGGGCCTGATCAACGTGATCTCCGACGTGTTCACGTTCATCATCACGCTCGTGGTGATGTTCGTGATCGACTGGAAGCTCGCGCTGTGGAGCCTCGTGCTGTTCCCCGCGCTCATCATCTGGGTGTACGTGCTCAAGATCTTCCAGCGCCGGGCCTTCCAGAAGCTGTCCAACAAGCAGTCGAACCTCAACGCGTACATCCACGAGTCGATTGCCGGCGTGAAGACCACGCAGACGTTCGCGCAGGAGAAGTCTCAGTTCGAAACGTTCCAGCAGCAGCAGGGCGAGGTGCGTTCCGCGTGGATGAAGGCCGTGCACATCCAGTTCCTCATGTGGCCGGGCGTGCAGACCATCTCCGTGATGACCATCGCGTTCATCTACTTCGTGGGCGTGACCGGCTTCGGTGGCGTGAACGTGACCACGGGCGTGCTCATCGCGTTCGTCGGCTACGCGAACAACTTCTGGAACCCGGTCATCAACATCGGCAACTTCTACAACCAGCTCATCACCTGCTCCGCGTACCTCGAGCGCATCTTTGAGACGCTCGACGTGGTGCCGGAGATCGAGAACAAGCCAAACGCGGTCGACCTGCCGCAGATCCGCGGCAAGGTCGACTTCAACGACGTCGTGTTCCGTTACGAGGAGGGCGGCCGCAACATCCTCAACCTGGTCGACTTCCACGTCGAGCCGGGCAAGACGATCGCGCTCGTCGGCCCGACCGGCGCCGGCAAGACGACGATCATCAGCCTGCTGTCGCGCTTCTACGACGTGTCGGAAGGCTCGGTCACGATCGACGGCTACGACGTGCGTGACGTGACGCTCGAATCGCTGCGCAAGCAGATGGGCGTCATGCTGCAGGACACGTTCATCTTCTCCGGCAACGTGCGCGAGAACATCCGCTACGGCAAGCTCGACGCGACCGACGAGGAGATCGAGGCGGCGGCGAAGGCCGTGCACGCGCACGAGTTCATCATGGAGCTGCCCGACGGCTACGACACGGTGGTGGAGGAGCGCGGCTCGACCCTGTCGGCTGGCCAGCGCCAGCTCATCGCGTTCGCCAGGGTTTTGCTCGCCGACCCGCGCATCCTGATCCTCGACGAGGCGACGTCGAACATCGACACGCGCACCGAAGAGGCGCTGCAGGCGGGCCTTGCGCACCTGCTCAAGGGCCGCACGAGCTTCATCATCGCGCACCGTCTGTCCACGATCGAGAACGCGGACGAGATCTTCTACATCGACCACGGCCAGATCGTCGAGCACGGCTCGCACAAGGAGCTGCTCAAGGACAAGGGCGCGTACTACCGGCTCTACGAGTCGCAGTACGCGATGATCCGCGTGGCGCAGGGGCAGTAGCGGCGCGCGGCTGATCCGCAACGTTTCGGCGTTGCCAGGGGGGGCTTCTCTCGCATGATTGCGAGGGGAGCCCTTTTGCGTTTGTGCGACGTTGCGTGATGTCGTGTGGCGTGGAGTCGTCTATGTTCGTCATGGTTTCGTCACATACGTGAACAGAATGTAAATATCATCGTGAAACCCGATGAATATGACAAAGATACGACGAAATCGGCATGCGCGGCAAGGCGAGGCGACATATGCTGGAGCCATAACCGAAGATAGAGCAACTGAAAACCAACCGTTCAAAACGGCATGACACGGAAAGGAGTCCATCATGATGGACGAAGAAATGATGAACAAGGCTCTGCGTTCCCCGCTGGCCGCGAACGACCCGTCGCTCGGCTACTATGCGCTCTCGCAGGCCGCCTGGAAGGCCATCAAGCACCTCGCCGGCCGCAAGTAAGCGCCGCCCCGCGTCGCAGCCGCGCGCATCGCGCACTGCGAACGCACGCAGACTTTCTTAAACTTCAACGCTCGCCGGCGTAAGGACAACCGCCCCGATCCCCAACCGATCGGCCGTGCGGCCCGCGTAACGGCAGCCGACCCATAAGGCCCGCATCCGCCCGATTTCGACAATCGGCACGGATGCGGGCCTTTCTTTGTCGCGTTCGGCCTACAGTGGTCATGGGAATGAATCGAACGGTCGGCGGCGACATGCCCACCGGCATCGTCAATCGTCAAGAAGGGGCGACCATGAACCAGTCCATCCAATCCGGCGACCAGCCCGGCGACCGAAACAGCGCATCGAGGGCAGTGAGGCTCGAACGGGGTCGCATCCTCATCGACGGCGTGCCGCGCGTGCTGCTGTGCGCCTCGCTGTTCCCGTTCCGCGTGCCGCGCGCGCAGTGGCGGCAGCGGCTCGAGGCCGTGAAACGGCTCGGCTACCACGCGATCGACGTGTACATCCCGTGGAATTTCCACGAAACCGCGCCCGGCGTCTGGGATTTCGCTGGTCGGCACGACATCGACGCATTCTTGCGGCTCACCGGCGAGGCCGGCCTGTACGCGATGGTGCGGCCCGGCTCGTACATCTGCTCCGAGTGGGACGGCGGCGCGATTCCCGCATGGGTCGCCACCGATCCGGCGCACGGGGGCGGCAAAGCGCTGCGGCAGAACGATCCCGCGTTTCTCGACGCCGTGCGCGGCTGGTACGACCGGATCTTGCCGATCATCGCGCGTCGGCAGTACGGGCACGACGGCCCGGTCATCATGGTGCAGGCCGACAACGAACTCGACTTCTACAACTGCCGCGACCCGCGCGGCTACATCGGCGCGCTCGCCGGCATGATGCGCGAGGCCGGCATCGACGTGCCGATCGTCGCGTGCGCCGGGCAGGGCGACATCGCGCAGTCCGGCGCGGGCGATGCTGCGAACGTTGTCGTCACGCCCGCGGTGAACCTGTACGCAGACGACAACGGCGTCGACATGGATGCGCACGTTCGCTACTATCGGGCGGCCGCAGCCCGTCACGGCGCACCGCTGATCGTCACCGAAACGAACCGCCTGCACCGCACGCTGCGCCGGCTCGTCGGCAACGGCGCGCAGTTCGTCGGCCCGTTCCTGCAGGTGTCCGGCTGGGACTTCGACCTGACCACGTCGGTGAACAACTGGGGCGCGCTCGAATCGTATATGACCCACGACTACGACTTCGGCGGCGTGATCGACCCCGCCGGCCAGGAGCGGCCGGATGCGGACGAGGCGCGCCGGCTGTCCGCGATCATCGCCGCGCTGGGGGAGCGGCTAGCGCTGGCCGACCCCGTGCCCGACGGCGAACGATGGCATGGCGTGGCCGCGAGCGACCCCGACGGGCGCGCGTTCGACACGACGGACGACGCGGACCCGTCCGACGGCGGCGTCGCGATCGGCACGCTCGCCCTGCACGGCGGCGGCCTGCTGACCACGCTCACCAACGTCGCGCATCGCGACGCGACGATCGCGCTTGCGTCCGATGCGGCCCCGTCGCTGCACTTGCCGCCCGCGACGCTACCCGCCGGCGCCGGCGTGATGCTGGTGCACGACCTGCCGTTGGACGATGCGCTGACGCTGTGCGCGACGAACGGCGAGCCGGTCGCGCTGTCCGTCGCGGCGCACGGTGGTGATAATGACGACGCTGGCCGTGTCGATAACGTTCGCGTCGGAGACGATCATGCCGGTGTCGACTGTGCCGAAGACGGCCGGCCGGCGGCGGTCACGTCGATCGAACTGTCCGCGCCGCTGCCGCAGCCGGGCGCGGTCTGGGCCGCGTTCGCGCCGGCCGGCGGCGAGGCGATCGCCGTGATCCGGCAGACCGGGGATGTCGAGACGCGCGTCGAAAACGGCGCGCTCGTCGTGTCCGGCACCGACGGCGCGGTCACGTTCTCGATCGACGGCGGCGAGCCGCGAACATACCGCGTCGTGCTGTCGCGGCCGGAACGTCTGTACCGGCCGTCCTGCGCCGGCGAGACGACGATGACGACGGTGGACACGACCGGTGCGAACGTTGCCGCCGAACCGGCGTGGACCCCGGTGCCAGATGATGCGAACGGCCGCGCGCTGCCGATGGAAGATCGCGGCGTCTACGCCGGATCCATGCGCTACCGTGCGCCGCTCGACGCGTCCGAATACGGTGATGTGACCGGCGTGGTGCTGCGCGATGCGGCCGACACGATCAGCGTGCGCTGCGACGGTACGGCCGGTTCCGTGGTCACGCCGTGGCGCGCGAACGGCGGCGGCGCGCTGTACGTGCCGCTCGCGCTCGGCCGCAACGCCGATGACGATCGCGGAGCGCACGCCAGCGCAGCCGATGCGGCCGGCTCTGCCGCCGGCGCCGGTTCCGACCGTTCGGCGAAACGATCGCCCGCACAGGCCGAATCCTGCACGCTCGAAGTCACTGCGCGCATCTGGGGACACTCCAACTTCGACGACGCGCGCCTGCCGTCGCTGCGGCTGCACGCCAAGCGCGGCATCACCGGTGCGATCGCAGTCACCCGTGCATACGATCTCAACTCGGGCTGGCTGACCGAATACGCGCCCGACGATCCGGCCGCGGAACGCGACCTGCGCGCCCGCGGACTGACGATCGGCGACGATCCGCTGCCGCGCGGCGGACTGGGCGGCCGTACCACCGACGTATGGCCGCACAAGCTCGCCTACACGCGCACGCTGCACGCGGGCGACGCGACGGCCGCGCTGCACGTCGAGCACGGGCAAGCGCGCTGCGATGTGGCGCTCAACGGCCGCGCGGTCGGCGCGATCACGCCGCTCACGCCCACGCTCTGGCTCGGCGACATCTGCGACGGCGACCGGCTGACCGTGACCGTCTGGCGCACGTGGGGCGAGAACGCCGGGCGCATGACCCTGCTGACTGGCCTCGAAGTGACCGGCTGGACGATGGCGGCGCAGGGACTGCGCGAACTGCGCGCGGCCGCTGACGCGGCGTTCGGCACGGGCTCGGCGTTCGACGCGGGCTCGGCGTCCAACGCGGCTGTTCCGGCGCCCGACGCGGCCGAGGACGCGGACGCGGCCTGCGGTTCGTCGGCTCCGACAATCGCGGCAGCGGACCGAACGGCGACGCTGCCGCTTGCCATCGCGCCCGGCTCCGGCCAGTGGCTGCGCATTCCGGCCGATGCGATCGCCCAGTCCGCGCATGCGCACAACACGGTCGTCCGGTTCCGCGGCGACGGACTGCAGCTCACCGCGTTCACCCGCGAATCCTGCCTCGGACGCATGGTGCTCGGCGGTCTGCCGGGCACGGTGCTGGCAGGCGGGCGGGGGAATCTGTTCCTCGTGCCCGAAGGCGAGGGTGATCTGCGCGTCTGGGCCGAGGCCACGCGCGACGAGCCCGGCCGACTCGACACGGTCACGCTCGGCGGGCCCGTCGACCTGCCGCGCAAGGCGTGACGACGGCCAGCTGCGCGAGTGCGACGATGGACGCGGCTGCACAGGGCGTGATGTCAGGCTCGGCCGCGTGACGCTGCCCGCCTGTCGGATGGTCTGCCAGGCGGTCTGCCGAATGGGACATGATGTCGGCCGGCCCGCCGCCCCGCGCCCGCATCTCCGCAATATGAGCCGCATCTCGTATACCAATAAGCTATAGCGGGCGTGAAAACGTTGGAATTACAGCGTTTTCACGCCCCTCGTGTCGTTTCCCCTCGAAACGTTGACCGGCTAGTGTACATTACAACGACATTCATCGGTTCGGCACGGTATGGAACCACGCCCGCCCGTGAACGCCCGTCATACAGGAAACGAGAGGGAAGAACATGGCCA
Organism: Bifidobacterium biavatii DSM 23969; assembly: GCF_000741165.1. Lineage (GTDB taxonomy): Bacteria > Actinomycetota > Actinomycetes > Actinomycetales > Bifidobacteriaceae > Bifidobacterium > Bifidobacterium biavatii. Next base: position 91,654 of record NZ_JGYN01000034.1, read on the forward strand.
CCACGCAACGCAACGTATTCAGGAAGGTGATCGCGCCCGTCGCGCTGGCGCTGTCACTTGCGCTCGCCGTCGCCGGATGCGGCGCAAGCTCGAACAACAACGCCAACCAGCCGAGCGAAACCGGCGCCAAAACCACCACCGGCACCGCCGTCAAGGATCTCAAGATCGCCAGCGCCTCCGCCGTGAGCACGCTGAGCGTCAATCAGGAGGCCGGTAGCGCCAACTACCAGCTCGCCGCGCTGTATCAGGAAGGCCTCACCGGCGTGGACGCCACCGGCAAGGTTGTGCCGGCGCTCGCCGAAAAGTGGAGCAGCACCGACAACAAGACGTGGGTGTTCGACATCCGCCAGGGCGTCAAGCTGCACGACGGCAGCTCGCTGACCACCGACGACATCGTCGACTCCATCAACACCGCGCGCGACGCCAAGCTGTCGCCGGGCCTGTCCGTCTACTGGCCGGACTATGTCGACAAGGTCGAGAAGACCGGCGAATGGCAGATCACCATCACGCTCAAGACCCCGCAGACCGAATTCCCGACGCAGGTTTCGAACGTGGCCGGCCTGTTCGTCACGTCCAAGAAGTTCCGTGAGGAGGCCGGCAGCGACTACGGTTCGGCCAGCAAGCTGATCGTTGGCACCGGCCCGTACCAGGTCACCGAATTCGACCCGTCCAGCCACGTCACGTTCAAGAAGTTCAAGGACTACTGGGGCGAGAATGACGGCCCCGACACCGTGCGCGTCGACTTCATCACCGAGGACTCCACCCGACTGCTCGCCTTCCAGGAAGGCAAGGTCGACGCCTCGTTCAACGTGCCCGTCACCAGCGTGAGCCAGTGGAGCAAGGACGGCGCCAAGGTCACCGCCTACTCCGACCGCTCCTACTACGGCCTGACCTTCGATCAGGGCGTCAAACCGTTCGACGACATTCACGTGCGCAAGGCGTTCTCCTACGCGCTCGACAAGGCCGGCGTCGTCAAGGGCATCCTCAAGGGCTACGGCGAGGTCGCCACCGGTATCGACTCCCCGGAGCAGCTCGCCGGCTGGACCGACAACGACAAGGACAAGGCCGCCGAAAAGGTCAAGAACCTCGGCGCGCTCGACTACGACATCGACAAGGCCAAGGAGGAGCTCAAGCAGTCCTCGCAGGCTTCCGGCTTCAAGACCACGCTCACGTACCCGACCGGCTACCCGGCCGTCGGCAAGGCGTCCCTCGCGCTCGCTGAATCCCTCAAGCCGCTCGGCGTGACCGTCGACGTCAAGGAGATCCCGCTCGAGCAGTGGCTGAGCGAGGTCGGCAACGGCAAGCAGGGCGTGGCGTGGATGATCTACAACCCGACCACCCCGCAGCCGAACGAGGTCACCTCGTGGCTGCTCGCCGCCGGCGGCGCGGGCGCGAACCCGGCCAACTGGACCGACGCGGACGTGGCCGCGCAGACCGACAAGATCGGCACGCTCACCGACACGGACGAGAAGCTGCAGATCGTGCTCGACACCACCAAGACCGCGCTCGAGCAGGACATCTACTCGCCGGTCTACTGGGGCAAGGCCGCGGTCGCGACCAAGAAGGGCCTCGGTCTCAAGAACATCGACACGTTCTGGCTCGGCACCAACTGGGCCGCCGATTTCGTGGAACAATAAACCGGTAGAACTGGTGCGGGAACCTAAGCACCGGTAGCAACACCGCATTCGGCTCCCCTTGCGGGGGGAGCTGTCGGTCGCATGACCGACTGAGGGGTAGTCAAGAGGGGACAGCCTTCTGACTACCCCTCAGTCAGCTTCGCCGGCGGCTCCCCGGGCAAGGGGAGCCTGGCTGTATCTTGAATGAGTTGCATGAGCACGATGAGAACGATGGAACCCATGAGAACGTTGGAAGGGAGGAACCGTTGGACGCGCTGAAATTCCTCGGCAAACGGCTGGCGAACCTGATACTGCTGCTGTTCGTGCTGTCGCTGGTCACGTTCGGCCTGCTGTACATGACCAACAGCGACCCGGCCCGCACGCTCGCCGGCGCGAAGAAGGTGAGCGCCGAACAGCTCGCCGCCATCCGCGCGCAGTACCATCTCGACGATCCGCTGTGGCGGCAGTACCTGCGTTGGCTGAACAACCTGCTGCACGGCGACTTCGGCACGTCCATCCGCACGCAGCTGCCCGTCTCGCAGATGATCGGCCAGCGCGCATGGATCACGCTCGCCCTCGCCCTGCTCGCCCTCGCCATCGCGCTCGTCATCGGCCTGCCGCTCGGCATTCTCGCCGCACGCCGCAACGGCCGCTGGCAGGACCGTCTCGTCACCGCGCTCGCCGTCGCCGGGCTCAGCGCGCCGAGTTTCGCGGTCGGCCTGCTGCTGCTCTACGGCCTGTCCGTGCAGCTTGGCTGGTTCCCGATCTACGGTCTCGGCGAAGGCGGATTCCTCGACACGCTCTGGCACCTGTTGCTGCCGGCGATCACGCTCGCGGTCGGCCTGTTCGCGTCCGTGGTGAAAATTTCGCGCGCCTCGCTTATCAAGCAGGTCGACTCCGACTACACGCTGTTCGCCCGCTCGCGCGGCGTCGCCCGGCGGACGATTCTCGCGGCCCAGCTGCGCAACGCCGCGCTGCCGATCATCACGTCGTCCGGACTGCTCATCGCCACGCTCGTCTCCGGCACGGTGATCGTCGAAACGACGTTCGCGATCGGCGGGCTCGGCACGCTGCTGCAGACGTCGGTCACGTTCAAGGACATTCCGACCGTGCAGGCGATCACGATGATCATGGCGACGATTATCTGCGTGGCGACGGCGGTCGTCGACGCGCTCGCAGCGCTCATCGACCCGCGTCTGCGCGTGCGGCGGTCGCCGGTTGCGGTTGCTGCGGTGGCCGTTACGGCCGGTTCAAGCAACGTTGGCAGGGCTGACAACGACGGCACGGCTGGCGCGAACGTCAGCGATGACCGTGCCGTCGATGCGGCCGCGCACGGCGCTGGCGCGAACGACGGAAAGGAGACCGCACGATGATGACGAAAGTGTGGCATCGTCTGCCGCTGATCCTCGCGCTCGTGGTGCTGGCGGCCGTGGTGGTGCTGAGCGTGGTTCCCGCGCTGTCCGCCGGCGCGCTCGATCAGGACATCATGCTGTCGACGGCGTTGCCGGACGCCGACCATCCGCTCGGCACCGACTCGCTCGGCCGCGACGTGCTCAAGCTCACGCTCGCCGGCGCGAAGACGGCGATCATCGGCCCGGTCACGATCGCGCTCGGCGCGATGGCCGTCGGCCTCGTGTTCGGCCTGACTGCCGCATACGTTGGCGGCTGGGTCGATTGGATCATCTCCCGCATCGTCGAGCTCATGCTCTCGCTGCCAACGTTGCTGCTCGCGATCGTCGTCGCCGGCGTGATTGGCGGCGGCTACTGGACGAACGTGCTCGTGTTCGTGATCCTGTACGCGCCGTACGAAGTGCGCCTCGTGCGATCCGGCGCGCTCGCGCACATCAACGACCCGTTCCTCGACGCGGCTCGGCTGCTCGAACTCGGGCCGCTGCGCACGCTCGCGTTCCACCTGTTCCCGGTCATCCGCCCGCTTGTCGGCGCGGCTCTGTTCCTCGACATGAGCAACGCGCTCGTCTCGCTCTCCTCCCTCTCGTTCCTCGGCCTCGGCGTTTCGCCGCAGGACGCGGACTGGGGCCGGCAGCTCTCCGACGCGCGCAACCTCCTCTTCGACAACCCGTACGCGGCGATCGCGCCCGGCGTGGCCATCATCGTCACGTCGATCGCGCTCAACATCGTCGGCGACTTCATCACCGAGCAAAGCGAGAAGGCGGAACGATGAGCGACAAGACTGTTTCCTCTGTTGTTTCCTCCGCAAACGTTGCCGCCAACGATGCCAAGCTTGCGCACGTTGCTGCGAACGTTGCGTACGCTGCGAACGACGGCAGTGCGACCGTCGCGTCGCCGGCCGTGCGCGTGGCCGGCCTGCACGTCACGATCGGCGGCAAGGAGATCATTCACGGCGTCGACCTGACGATCCCGCGCGACGCGACCGTCGCCGTCGTCGGAGAGTCCGGCTCCGGCAAGTCCGTGACTGCGAAAGCGCTGTCCGGACTACTGCCCGACCGGTCGGACGCCAGCGGCGACTACGCGCTGTTCGGCGAGCCGATCAACCTCGAAGCGGGGGAGCGCGCGTGGCGCAGACTGCGCGGCGGCACGATCGTCTGGCTGCCGCAGGACCCGTTCTCCTCGCTCGACCCGCTGCGCACCTGCGGCCGCCAGATCGAAGACGGACTGCGTGCGGCGGTCCGCACCGGTCGTGTGGCCGACCGTGCCGGCGACGATCGGCCCGTCGAACAAGGTCGGCTGACCAAGGCGCAGCGTCGCGCGGCCGTCGAACGGCTGCTCGTCGACGTCGGCCTGTCCCCGGCCGTGTACGACGCGTATCCGCACGAACTGTCCGGCGGCATGCGCCAGCGCGTCGCCATCGCGGCCGCGCTCGCGCCCGATCCGCGCATCCTCATCGCCGACGAGCCGACCACCGCGCTCGACGCGTCCACGCAGGAAACCGTGCTCGACCTGCTCGAATCATTGCGCTCCAGCCGGCACATGACGCTGCTGCTCATCACGCACGATCTTGCGCTCGCCGTCGAACGAGCCGACCATCTCGTCGTCTTCCACGGCGGACAGGTCGTGGAGGAAGGCGGCCGCGACCAGGTCGTGCACCATCCGCGTTCGCCGTACACGCGCGAACTGCTCGACGCGCACACGCGACTCGCCGTCACCGACAAACCGGCCCCCGGCGACGTGGTGATGCGGGCCGAACACCTGATGAAAACGTTCCCGGGCGCCGCCGCGCCAGCCGTCAACGACGTGTCGCTCGACGTGCGCGCCGGCGAAATCCTCGGCCTCGTCGGCGAATCCGGCTCCGGCAAATCGACTGTCGCGCGCTGCATCGTCGGCCTCGAAACACCGGATTCTGGCAGCGTTGTCTTCGCCGGCAACGATGGCAAGCCGACCGGCTGGTCGCGCGGCGAGGCGCAGCTCGTCTTCCAGAACCCGTACGGGTCGCTCAACCCGACCATGACCGTGCGCCAGACGCTCGCCGAGGCGCTGCGCGTGTCCGGCAAACCCGCCGACGACGCGGCCGTGCGCGCGCTCGTCGCCAAAGTCGGGCTGGAAGCCGAATTCATCGACCGCAAGCCCGGCACGCTGTCCGGCGGCCAATGCCAGCGCGTCGCCATCGCCCGCGCACTCGCTCCCGAACCGAAACTGCTCGTCGCCGACGAAGCCGTGACCGCGCTCGACGCGAATATCCAGACGCATGTGCTCGAAACGCTGCTCGAACTGCGCTCGCGGCTCGGCCTCGCCATGCTGTTCATCTCGCACGATCTCGACACCGTGCGCCGCATCGCCGACCGCATCGCCGTCATGCGCCACGGCGAAATCGTCGAAACCGGTACCACGGACCAAGTGATGAACCACCCGCGGCACGACTACGTGCGCACCCTCATCGCCGCCATGCCGCCCGCCCTCGACTGAATTTCCCTCGAATTTCCCCCGCAAGGAGCCAGACATGACCCGCTACATCGCATACGCCGTCGAACAGGGCGAGACGCTCCGCGACATCGACGGTATCGCCATCCCGGAACCGACCGCAGCGGCGCTCGCCAAGGCCGGCGGCGCGCTCGTGCGCACCGTGTATCTCGCCGTGACCGATGCGGCCGCGCATGATGCGAACGTTGCCGATGACACGACTGGCGAAGCCGGGGCTGCAAGCCCGGCCGTCGCGTCGCTGCTCGGCTATCACCGTCCGCACACGGCCCAGCAGAAGCTCACCGCGATCGGCGGCGAGCGTGCGCTGTGGGGCGAACTGATCGCGTTCGCAGAACGGCAATCGTTGGCCGAACCGGACATCGTCGTCGTCAAATACGACATCACCGAATCGGACGCGGCGGGCGCTGAACTGGCATCCGCCGCCGGCGGGAATCCCACGGCATCGGCGTCCAATGCCGCGGGCGAAACGACATCGTCGGCAGCCGATGTTCCGGACGCGGCGACCGCCGCGCCGCTGCCGGCCACCGACGCGACCGCGCACTACCGGCAGACCACTGAATTCACGTGCGGGCCGGTCGCCGTGCTGACCGCGATGCACCGGCTCGGCATCGTGTCCAAGCCCACGCGCGCGGAGGAACTGCAGATGTGGCGCGAGGCGACCATCGCCGTCGCGTGCGAGCCGTACGGACTCGCGCTCGCCGCCGAACGCCGCGGCGCTCATCCCACGATCCGCGTTTCGCACACCGGCCCGGCGCTGCACCCGGACAGCAAGCTCGGCCTGCTCGACCCGGCCATGGCCCGCGACACGCAGCTCGCGTTCGAACGGCAGGTGCACGAGGCCGGCATTCCCGTCACCGTCGCGCCGTTCAGCGCCGACGACATCGCCAGCGTGGTGAGCGAAGGCCATATCGCCGTCGTCCTCATCGACGAACTGCACATGCACGGCGAAGCCTGCCCGCACTGGATCACCGTCACCGGCCGCGACCCGGCCACCGGCGCGCTGCTCGTCGACGACCCGTGGACCGACGCCGAATACGGCGAAACCAGCGTCGACGCGTGGCAGCTGCCCATCCGCCCCGCCGACCTCGAACTCATGATCCACTACGACGAACCCCGCTCCGCCCAGGCCATGCTCATCTTCTGAACGGCGCGCACGAAAAGCGCGGAGAGGCTAGGCTGGTGGGCATGGACGTGACGACTTGCAGGCTGGACGGCCCGGCGGATTTCTTTTCGATCGGCCAGTTCGTGTCGGGGCCGGGCTGGCGGCATGCGCGCCGCGTGATCGACACGTTCGAGCTGGTGTTCGTGCGCCGCGGCGTGCTGCCGATGCGCGTGGGGGAGCGGGAGTTGACGATCGGCGCCAACCAGCTCGCGCTGTTGCCGACCGGCGTCGAGCATGCCGGTTCGCGTGCGATCACCGAGCCGCTCGACTTTTACTGGATGCACTTTCGCCTGCCGGAGGGCTCCAGTGACATGCACGTCGGGGACGCCGACGACGCCGTCAAACTGCCACAGTCCGGCGATAGTTTGATCCTGCCACACTGGTGCCGCGCCGCCGACCCGGACCGCCTGGCCGTGATGTGTGGCCAGCTGATCGACCTGTACGCGCGCTTCGGTCCGCACGCGAACACGTACTGCGACTATTTCCTCACCTGCCTGCTGCTCGAGGTGACCGCGCAGACGCGCGTGCTTGTGGCCGGCATGACCGAGTCGGCCGCCGATCGTGACGGGCGCGGTGCGGATGCCGCCGGCGCCGCGAAACGCTACGTGATGGGCGTCGACACGGGCGGTGGCGTGGGCGGATTCCGCCCGGACGGCCACACGGTGCGCATCGGCGGCGCGAACGTCGCCGTCGAAGGCCACCGGCCGGTCGGCCTTGGCCCGATGCTTTCGGTGCGCTCGTGGATCATGGCGAACGCCTTCGACGACATCACCGTCGCCAAGGTTGCCGAACGGTTCCACTATTCGCCGAGCTATCTGACGACCGTGTACAAGCGCGCGTTCGGCATCGGCGTGAACGACCAGATCGTCGAATGCCGCGTCGACCGCGCGCGCGAACTGCTCAGCTCCACGCCGTCGCCGGTCGCCGACATCGCGCGCGAAGTCGGCTACGACGATCCCAAGTACTTCATGCGCGTATTCAAACGCCGCACGGGACTCACGCCCGGCCAATACCGCGACGCGTTCCCCACGCGCCTGTACAACACGGTGTGAACGGCGGGTCCGGTCCGCGTGCGATTCCGGCACACGTTCGCACGCATGACAACGTGCCCGCGAACGTACGCACGGCGATGGTCGCGGCCGGTCACCAACGCAGCCGGTCACACCCTGTCGACGATCTACGCCCGGTCGACCACCGAACCGCGGTCGATGAGCTGCGGGTCGACGAACACGTGCCGCGTGGCGCGCTCCGGGTTGAGGATGCGCTCGACGAGCGTGCGCAGCGCCGCCTCGGCCAGGTCGCGCGGCGACGAGCGCAGCACGGTGAGCGGACGCGAGCTGAGCGTCGCATAACCGTCGATCGAAATCATCGAAATGTCCTCCGGCACGCGCTTGCCGGCCTTCTCCAGCGCCTGCGCGAGCGCGATCGCCAGATAGTCGGAGTGCACGAGCACGGCCGTGGTGCTTGAACCGAGGATGCGTTCGACGATTTCCTCCACGCCCGGCGCGTCGTACGGCTGCACGCCGTCGAACACGAGCGTGCCGTTGATGTCGGGCACGTCGTGCACGACCTGCAGCCAGCCGGCGAGGATCACGTCGGAGGTCGGCGTGTTGGTGAACGCGGCGGCGATGTTCGTGTGCCCGTGCTGGATGAAGTGCGTGGCGGCCTTGCGCACGCCGTACGGATGGTTGGTGCGCACCGAGTCGACGTAGTAGTCGCCGATGACCGGCTGATCGCGTTCGACGACGGTGACCGGCAGCGGCGACGTGGCGATCCAGTCCCACGTGCGCTGGCTGACGGTCGGCTCTGACGTGGGCGCGACGACGAGCCCGCACATGTTCGGGTCGGCGGCGAATTCGTCGAGGATGCGTTCTTCGTGGATGTCGCCGTTGTACGACGATTCGCGCACGTTGAGCGTGATCTGTGCGTGCGCTGCGAGCGTGCGCATCTGTTCGATGACGCTCGGCCAGAAGAAGCTCGGTTCGGGTAGCATAACGCCGATCGATCGGCCGGCCAGTGCGGCGAGCGCGTCGGTCGCGTCGTCGCCGCTGCGCCCGCGCGCGCCGAGTCCGTACGGCAGTCCGGCGTGCGGTATGCGAGCGTTTGCGGCGTTGCTGTCGTGTGCGGAGAACGTGCCGGTGCCGACGTTTGCAGCCGCGCCGAGCGGGCCCGGACCGTATTCTCCGATCACGCCGATCGGGCCGTCGGTGCCGTTCGGTGCGAACGGATCGTCGATGTAGTCGTCGTGCGCGCCGCCGCCGACATGCGCGGTCGTCGCATCGCCGGTTACGCCGGACGCGCCGGTCACGCTGCCGGTCGC
>NZ_JGYN01000035.1 GCF_000741165.1 Bifidobacterium biavatii DSM 23969
GGTCCGAACGCAAGTCCGCGTTCGGGCCTTTTTCATGCCCGGAACCGGGCGGAAAGGAGCATGTATGGCGTTAAACGGCATCGACATCGCCAGTTGGCAGTCCGGTATCAATCTCACCAAAGTGCCGTGTGATTTCGTCATCGTCAAAGCCACCGAAGGCGTCGGCTACGTGAACCCCGCATGGAACGCGCAGATGAGTGGCGCGGCGCGAGCCGGCAAGCTGCTCGGCGCCTACCACTACGCCAGCGGAGGGAACGCGATCAAGGAGGCCGACCATTTCCTCAACACGTTCAATCCGTACAAGGGCAAGGCCATCCCCGTGCTCGACTGGGAGTCCGGCGGGAACGCCGCGTGGGGCGACGGCTCGTGGGTCCGCCAATGGGTGAACCGGATCCACGAGCGTATTGGCATATGGCCGTTCGTCTACGTGCAATCATCCGCGATCAGCCAGATACCCGAGGACGTGCGGAAAAACTGCGGCCTGTGGGTCGCCCAGTACGCGAACTACACGCCCACCGGCTACCAGTCGACCCCGTGGAACGAGGGAGCGTACAGCTGCGCCATGCGCCAGTACACGAGCAGCGGCCAACTCGCCGGCTGGAACGGCAGTCTTGATTTGAACAAGTTCTACGGAGACCGCGCCGCATGGCAGGCCTACGCCACCGGCGGCAAAACCACAACCACCACCAAACCAACCACCAATACCAGTCTCATCGAAGGAGTCATCAGCGATATGAAGGCAACGCATATCCTCTTCCAGTACAGCGGCGCGATCTGCGTGGCGAACGTGCTCGCCGGCACATGGCGCGCGTTCCACGACCCCGAAGACCAGAAGGACACGATCAACGTGCTCAAGCAGTCCGGCGCCAAGGTCGTCGAATGGGGCGCGCTCAGAGGCAAGCCCGGCCAGAACAAGGTCGAAAACCCCGACGCGTTCGGCATCCGCATCGACAAGTAAAGGAACACGATCATGGTCAAGAACGACGGCAAACCAGATCTCGACGATCTCATCGACGGCAGCGAGGCCGAAAACCTCATCCTATGGGTGAAAGCCGCGGCGATCCGCGCGGTTAAGACCGCCGCCCAGTCCGCAGTCGCCGCCATCGGCACCACCACCCTGATCGGCTCGGTCGACTGGCGCGTCATCGCCGGCACCGCAGGACTCGCCGCAATCCTCAGCCTCCTCACCAGCACGGCAGGCATCCCCGAGGTCGACGACGGCCACAACGTCGCCACCATCGCAGGACAGTAAGCCCGCTCGACGCCTAGAGGCACCCCGTTCAACATTGCCGGTCACGATCGGCAATGTTGAACGGGGCATTTTTCGTTTGCGCGCGAACACCGGTATCATGGCTGGTAGCTGGAGCCAATCCAGCACCAAAACGCAGCAGAAACGTTAGCATGACCATAGTGTGACCTAACCGGATCGTTGGGCCGTGAACGTCAACTGGCAGTAAGGCTTACGGGAGTAGCGTAATCAGTCTTCCAAACTGATTACGCGGGTTCGATTCCCGTCATCCGCTCCACTCAAAACCGGCGGAATCCCGCCGGTTTTCTTGTATCCAAACGGCATCGTGACCACACTGCAACAACGATTATGCGGGCAAACGCTGCGATCGGAAACGACAACGAAGAACGCACCGCCCGCGCACGATGCGGGCGATGCGTTTATTTTCAGGGGAGCACGGCGCAGGAGCGGCGCCGCGACGTTAGCGGCGGATGATCTTGGCCTCGTACGGGTCGAGGTCGGCGTCGAGCGCGTCCATCACGTACTGGGAGCCGTTGAGGTGGGCGTGCTGCGGGTAGCCGGAGAAGTTGAACAGGCCGACGATTGTCTCGCCCGGGATCTGGCGGACGACGGCGAGCACCGCGTCGTTGAACGTGTCCCACGTCGACACCCACGCGTCGGGCGCGAAGCACGGGTCGTCGCGCATCTCGCGCAGGCTTGCCATGCCTTCCCACAGGCGGTTCTGCAGCGTGCCGGGCTCGTTGCGCAGCTCGGCCTTGCCCCAGTCGAACTTGCTGCGGTGCAGGTTGCGGCTGTCTTCGATGCGGTCCGGGTCCTCCTTGTAGTCCCAGCCGTTGAGCTGAGCGATTTCGTCGCCGCAGTTGAGCATCGGGAAGCCGCGCAGGAACGACATGGCCCGATGCATGAGCAGGTCGCGGTCGACGGCCTTGTCGAGGGCCGGCTTGTCGTGCGTGATGATCGCGCGTTCGATGCCGCACAGGCTGGCGGTGGTGCCGCAGCTGCGCGCGTCGGCCGTGGCCGAGTCGTAGTTGTACAGTTCGCCCATGGCCCAGCTGCCGGGGACCGCACCCTCGTAGAAGTGGTACAGGAATTCCTTGTGTTTGAGCGGGTCGATGCCGATCTGCCGCTCCACATCCTCGTCGAGACCCCAGCCGATGTCGTCGTGGCAGCGCAGGTAGTTGACGAACCAGCAGTTCTCGGGCAAGGCGTTGAGCTTGTCGATCTGCGCCTTGAGCAGGCGCGTGTCCTGGCTGGCGAGCGCGCTCCACAGGTTCACCATGATCGACACGTTGTACAGCATGTGGCATTCGGGCGCTTCGGGCGTGCCGAAGTATGCGGCGAGCTCCTTGGGGGCCATGACGACCTCGCCCTTAAGCACGACGGCCGGGCACACGCATTCGAGGATGATGCGCAGGATGCGCACAATGGTGTGCACGGTGGGCAGGTTCCGGCAGTTGGTGCCGAGCTCCTTCCAGATGTAGGGCACCGCGTCGATGCGGAACACTTCGACGCCGAGGTTAGCGAGGTGCATGACGCTCGACATCATGGCGACGAGCACCTTCGGGTTGCGGTAGTTGAGGTCCCACTGGAACGGGTAGAACTGGGTCATAACCCACTTTTGCATCTGCTCGTTCCACGTGAAGTTGCCGGGCGCGGAGCCGGGGAAGACCTGCGGCACGACGGCGTCGTACTGGTCGGGAATGGTGCGGTCGTCGTAGCAAAAGTAGTAGTCCTGGTACTCCGGGTCGCCGGCCTGCGCAGCCTTGGCCCAGCGGTGGGTGGACGCGGTGTGGTTCATCACGAAGTCGAGGCACAGGCTGATGCCGGCCTTGCGCAGCTTCTTGGTGAGGGCGGCGAGGTCCTCGTTGGTGCCGATGGACTGGTCGACGTTGTCGAAGTCCTCGACCGCGTAGCCGCCGTCGTTGTTCGGGTGCGGCATCTGCAGTAGCGGCATGAGGTGCAGGTAGGTGAGCTTCTGTTCCTTGAGGTACGGGATCTTGTCGGCGAGCTTTTTGAGATTACCGGCGAACAGGTCGGTATACATGGTCATGCCGAACATGTCGCCGCGCTTGTACCATTCAGGGTCAGCCTCGCGGGCGACGTCGAGCTTCTTCAAATCTGCGGGGCGGTCCTTGGCGGCGCTTTCCATGGCCGCAAGCAGCGTGCCGAACGCCTCTTCGTTGTGGTAGAGGCTCATGAACAGACGCTCGAGTTCGTCGCGGTGACGGGCGAGACGGGTGGTGAAGATGTCGTCGGTTGCGGTTGCCTGTGCCATGTGCGAAACTCCTTCGTCTGCGAATGGGCTCTTCTTCTCGTCAATCCTTTGACGTACGGATTTTGTTATATCAAACCGGTTCGACATAAAACCGGTTCGACACGCGGCGCACGCCATCGCCGAACGCAACGCACGACGGCGGAGCACGACGATCGCCACCGTTACGGCATCCGGCCGTCGACGGCAGGCAGATCAGTCACGCAGCCGACGCATCCGCCCGATCATTAGGACGTCGGAACTGCAGAACGACGGAACGTCCGCAGCCCGTCGATCACCCGATCTCCAGCATCGCCACGGCCGACGCGACCGGCCCGTCGTGTGACAGCGACACGTGCCACGTCAGCGCGCCCGCTCCCCCGCCCGACAGAGACAGCCGCAGCTCACGCGCGACGTCGTCGGCGAGCACGACGTGCGGCACGCCGAGCGCGTCGTCGAGAATCTCGATCCTCGCCCACGGGAAGTCGTCGATCGTATACGGCAGCGAACGAGCTACCGAAAACGCGGGCATCGCCTCGCACCACGCCTTGAGCACCGCCTCCTTGCCTGCCCACTTGGCCGCAAGATGCACCGCTTCGCCGTCGCGCTTGGTCCGCGCGCGTTCGACGGCCTGCCGCAGCTCGCGCACAGAGAACAGCGCGCGCATGCGCGAACCGGGTTCCGCCAGCTGGTCCGAGAATGCCGTCACGTCCACCACGTCGTGTCCCAGGCCGAATGTCATGCCGCGCTCCTTCTCCATACGCATATCCGCATACCAACAATAAGGTCAACAATAAAACCAAATATGGCCCCCTTGCGAACAAGAGGGCCATATCAGCCAGTCAAGGTCGGCGATCAGGCGAGTCGAGCGAATCAGGCCTCATAGAAGCCGTCGGCGCTCAGACGCGCGTCCGGATCGAGCAGCATGGCCTTTTCGACCTCGTGCGCGTCGTAGCGCGAACCGTCGGGCAGACGCGTGCCGTCCTTGCGGAAGCGACGGTTCTCGACCGGCTCGTAGAGCGCGGCGTGGCCCATCATGCCCTCCTCAAGCCGACGCTGGCCGGCGGCGAGACGCGCGTTCGCGCGTTCGCGCCACTGTTCCAGCGCTTCCTCGCCGTCCGCGTTCGCCACGGCCGCCTCAAACGCACCCGGGTTCACGATCGCCGCGAATCCGGAAACATGGCCGAAGCCGAGCGACGTGGCCAGTCCGGCCTTGACCGCACGTCCGCCGATCGCAAGCGGCGTGCGCAGCCACACCATGTGGTCGTCGCGCGCCATCTTCGGGTCGACGCAGTCGAGCGCCGCGTTCGCCGGGATCACGCCGGTGCGGAACAGCTGCGTCAGTCCGTTGATCTGGAACACGCATGCGCCGCCCTTCGCGTGGCCGGTGAGCGTCTTCTGCGAGATGACGAACAGCGGGTTGCCGTCGGTGCGGCCGATCGCGTGGGCGATCGTGTTGTGCAACTCGGATTCGTTCGGATCGTTCGCGTTAGTGGACGTGTCGTGCTTGGAGACCACGGCGATGTCGTCCGGCGCGACGCCGAGCGCGGCCAGGTCGCGCACGAGCTTCGAGTCGCGTCCGCCGCGGGCCGCGGCGAGCGCGCCGAGGCCGGGGGCCGGGATCGACGTGTGCGCGCCGTCCGCGAATGAGTGCACGTAGCCGACGACGCCGGCGACCGGGAGTCCCAGCCGCGCCGCGATGTCGCCTCGCGTGAGCAGGATCGTGCCGCCGCCCTGGGATTCGACGAAGCCGCCGCGGCGACGGTCGTTCGCACGGGAGAAGAACCGCGCGTCGATGCCCTTGCCGTACATTTCGGCGGAGTTCGCGGTGGCGTTCATATTGCCGAAGCCAATCACGGATTCCACGCCGATGTCGTCGATCGCGCCGGTGACCACGAAGTCGGCCTTGCCGAGCTTGATCTTGTCGAAGCCTTCTTCGAGCGACACCGCGGCGGTGGCGCAGGCGGAGACCGGCTGGATCATGTTGCCGTAGCCGCCGACGTACGACTGCATGACGTGCGCGGCGACGACGTTCGGCAGCGCCTCCTGCAGGATGTCGGTGGGGATCTCGTGGTTGAGGAAGCGGTCGAGGTACAGCTTGCGCATCGACATCATGCCGCCGAAGCCGGTGCCCTGCGTGCTCGCCACCATCGACGGGTGGATGGCCTGCAGGATTTCCACCGGAGTGAATCCGGCGGACAGGTACGCGTCCACGGTGGTGACGATGTTCCACAGCGCGATGCGATCCACATCGCCGACCATCGAGGCGGGGATGCCCCACTTGACCGGGTCGAAGCCGGTCGGGAACTGGCCGCCGACCGTGCGGGTCATGGTGACACGGCGCGGCACGCGGATCATCGAACCGGCGTGGCGGGTCACGTTCCACTCGCCGGATTCGGTGTCGCGGGCGATGGTCGTGTGTGCGGCGTCGAGCGCGACGTATTCGCGCGCGGCGTCCTCGCTCGGCACGGAGAAGGTGACGTCGTGGTCGAGGTAGACCTCGGCCTCCTCCTCGTCGTTGCCGTGGCGACCGCCGTCGGACGCGCGGTAGTCGTTGCCCATGCCGTCCTCGAACGGGCGGATGCCGGAGCGGGCCACAACCTCGTCGTGGTAGCGGTCGTGGATGTCTTCCTCGGGCACGAGGTTGCCATCGGTGTCGTACCAACCGGGCTTCGGGCTGTCCTGCCAGGTGAGCAGTCCCATGTTCCACGCGAGTTCGAGCACCGCGCCGGCGGACAGGTCGACCGTGCCGTCGGAACGGATGCCGAGCTCGGCTTCGGCGCGCGTGCGGCCGGAGCCCCACGGGCCGAGTTCGCCGATGGAGACGATCACGACCTCGTCTTCCGGACGCGCGGTGACGTGCGCCCAGTCGGCCAGATCGACGGCCGGCTGTGCGGGGACGTTCGGCGTGGGCAGCGCTTTGAGCGTGGCTCCGGAAGGATTCTCGGCTCCCTCGGCTGAGGGAGCTGTCTGCGCAGCAGACTGAGGGAGCGTAGAAGCTGAAGCACTCGACGAAGCCGCAACGGCGGAAGAGAGACGACCTTCGGTCGCGCTGTTGTTGGCGGCTGCCGCCGCAGACGCTCCCCCAGTCGACCTGCGGTCGACAGCCCCCTCAGCCGAGGGGGCCGAGGCTGCCGCCTGCTTCTGAGTCGCGTCAGCTTCGGCCTCCGCACGCAACGCGCGGATGTCGATCGGTTCGTTGCCGAGACCGCCGGTCAGGTCGACGTCGAGCGGCGCTTTCGCGGCGGCCGCGCGCGATGCGGCGGTGCACAGGTCGAGCAGCTTGGCCGCGATTTCGGCGGTCGAGTACGTGCGGATGCCGTGCTTTTCGACGACGTCGACGAGCGGATCATTGCCGCCCATGAGCCCGGTGCCGCGCACCCAGCCGATCTTCGGGTGGGCGAACGTCACGCGGTCGGACCACACGCGCTCGGAGCGGGCACGGTTGACGATCGCGTCGAACGCGGACTTGACCTCGCCGTACGCGCCGTCACCACCGAACACGCCGCGATTGGGCGAGCCGGGCAGCACGACGTGCATCTTGTGCTGCACGTCTGTGTCCGTGCCGATCTTCGCAAGCCCAGCGATCGCGCGTTCGACGCCCCACAGCATGAGGCGCGCCTGCGATTCGAACAGTTCGCCGGAGTCGGCCATCGTACCGTGCACCGGCGGCGCGGCGAACGGGAAGAACAGGGTCGGCTCGTACGCAGGCTTGAGGATCGTAGTGGTCGCGCCACTCGTCTTCTTCTGCTCGTGGCCAACCCAGTCGACGAGCGCGTCGACGTCGCGATAGCTGGACAGGTTCGCCGGAACCAGCCAGAGCTTCGCGCCGGCCGTGGCGTGCGTGCGGTACGTGAGTTTCGCCCATGCCTTGACACTCGGCTTGAAGCTGTGCGACGTGGCGATGACGGTCGCGCCGCCAGCGAGCAGGCCCGCGACGACCTGCGCTGCGATCGAATTCGGTGCAACGCCGGTGACCACGGCGATGTCGCCCGCGAAGCGCGACGATGTCGGGTCATCGGATACCGGTTCGAGAGCCTCGGCCGCAATGTGTTCGAATGCGGCCTTAAGGGCGGTTGCGGCTTCTTGAGCGGATCGGGTGTACGCTCCCTCAGTCTCGCTGCGCTCGACA
Organism: Bifidobacterium biavatii DSM 23969; assembly: GCF_000741165.1. Lineage (GTDB taxonomy): Bacteria > Actinomycetota > Actinomycetes > Actinomycetales > Bifidobacteriaceae > Bifidobacterium > Bifidobacterium biavatii. The sequence continues at coordinate 7,633 of NZ_JGYN01000035.1, forward strand.
GCGTCCTGCAATTGCGGACGGCCTGCGGCTGCGCTCTGCTGACTCGCTGTCGCTCGCACCTCGCCTACAAACGCCTCCGGCGTTTGCTTCACGGCTCGGCCCTCAGCCGAGGGAGCCGAGGCTGCCGCCAGCTTCTGAATCGCTGTCTCGGCACGCTCGGCGAACCAGCGAGCCTCGTCGGCGATCGCCTTGCCGAGGCCGCGGAAGCTACCATCGAGCAGCGCCGGATTGCCGTCGTAGAACGCGCGGGCAAGGTCCTCGCGGGCGGACGCCCAGCGGTCGTCGAACAGGATCGCCTTGTTCGCGTCGAAGCGGGGCTCCACCTGCTGCGGCCAGTCGGCGCCGAGTTCGGCGGTGACGGTCGCGACCACAGCCGCATTGCGCGCCGCCTCGTCGGCGTCGAAGTCGGCGACCGGCGCGGCAATACC
>NZ_JGYN01000036.1 GCF_000741165.1 Bifidobacterium biavatii DSM 23969
CGTGCTCGTCGTCGCCTCGGGGCGCGAGGCCGAGGRAACCGTCGCGTCGCTGCGTTCCTGGTACGACGGCGACCCGAACGACATCACGCAGCTCGAAGCGTGGGAGACGCTGCCGCACGAACGGCTCAGCCCCCGCGCCGACACCGTCGCCAGCCGCATGGCCGTCTTCCGCCGGCTCACGCATCCGGACGCGTCCAACCCCATGTTCGGTCCCATCCGCATCCTCGTCATGCCGGTTCGTTCGCTCATCCAGCCGGTCGTCAAGGGACTCGGCGACGTCGAACCGCTCGTCTTCACGCAAGGTGAGGAACTGCCGCTCGACGAGGCGTCCGCACGACTTGTCGAAAACGCGTACACGCGCGTCGACCTCGTCATGGACCGCGGCGAATTCGCCGTGCGCGGCGGCATCATCGACGTCTTCCCGCCCACGGCGCCGCACCCGGTGCGCATCGAATTCTTCGGCGACGAGATCGACACGATCAGGGAATTCCATGCCTCCGACCAGCGCACATACGGCGACGGCATCAAGACCATCTGGGCCACGCCCTGCCGCGAACTGCAGCTCACGCAGGCCGTGCGCGACCGGGCGAAGAGCCTGATCGGCCGCATCCCCAACGCCGATGACATGCTCGAATCCATCGCCAACGCGATTCCCGTCGAAGGCATGGAATCGCTCATGCCGGCACTCATCGACGACATGGAACCCGTCTCGGGCATGTTCGACCAGCATGCGCTCGTCATGCTGTCCGATCCGGAAAAACTGCGCCGCGCCGCCGAGGACCTCGCGAAAACCGCGAACGAATTCCTCGCCGCCAGCTGGCACGTCGCCGCATCCGGCCACGGCGCGGGAGCCCCGATCACGTTCGATCAGGCCAGCTTCCTCGACTTCGAGGAGACGGTCAGCGCGCTCGCGTATTCCAGCCACGACGTGTGGAAACTGTCCAGTTTCGGTGTGGACGCGAGCATGCCGAACCACGTGCAGCTGTCCGCACGCACGCCCGGCGAATACCGCGGCGACGAGGCGAAGGCCGCGGCCGGCATCGAAGGCCTGATCGACGCCGGCTACCATGTCACCGTCACCGCCGCCGCGCAGGGCACGCTCGCCAGGCTCAAGCGCGCGATCAACGAAACCGGCATCGCCACGTTCGACGTGATCCGCTCGCAGGCCATCGACGGCTTCGTCGACGAACCCGCCAAAACCGCGCTGCTCACCGAACGCGACCTGACCGGCCGCTCGTCCGCCGCCGGCGTCGCGAAAACGCCGAAACGCCGCCGCAAGGCCATCGACCTGATGGAGCTCAAGCCCGGTGACTTCGTCGTGCACGAGCAGCACGGCATCGGCCGGTTCATTGGCATGAAACAGCGCGAAATCGGCGCGGGCAGAAACAAAAGCACGCGCGAGTACCTCGTGCTCGAATACGCGCCGAGCAAACGCGGTGCGCCCGCCGACAAGCTGTTCATTCCCACCGACCAGCTCGACCAGATCAGCAAGTACATCGGCGCGGAAGTCCCCAAGCTCAACAAGCTCGGCGGCTCCGATTGGGCCGAAACCAAGGCGAAAGCGCGCAAGCACGTGCACGAGATCGCCGAGGATCTGGTGAAGCTCTATTCTGCTCGCCAGCGTACGCCCGGCTTTGCGTTCAGCCCAGACACCCCGTGGCAGAAGGAGCTGGAGGACGCGTTCCCGTACCAGGAGACCGCCGACCAGCTGACCACGATCGACGAGGTTAAGGCCGACATGGAAAAGCCGGTGCCGATGGACCGTCTGATCTGCGGCGACGTCGGTTTCGGCAAGACCGAGATCGCCGTGCGCGCCGCATTCAAGGCGATCCAGGACGGCAAACAGGTGGCCGTGCTCGTGCCGACCACGCTGCTCGTCCAGCAGCATTACGAGACGTTCACCGAACGCTACGAGGGTTTCCCGGTCACGGTCGCGGCGATGAGCCGCTTCCAGACGACCAAGGAGATCAACGAGACGATCGAGGGACTCGAATCCGGTGCGGTCGACGTGGTGATCGGCACGCACAAGCTGCTCAACCCGAAGATCAAGTTCAAGGATCTCGGCCTCGTCATCATCGACGAGGAGCAGCGTTTCGGTGTTGAGCACAAGGAAACGTTGAAGGCGCTGCGCACGAACGTGGACGTGCTGTCGCTGTCCGCGACGCCTATCCCGCGCACGCTCGAAATGGCCGTGACCGGCATCCGCGAGATGTCGACGCTCGCGACCCCGCCCGAGGATCGTCTGCCGGTGCTCACGTATGTCGGCGCGTACGAGGACGCGCAGGTCACCGCGGCCGTGCGGCGCGAGCTGCTGCGCGGCGGCCAGGTGTTCTACGTGCACAACCGTGTGCAGGACATCTCGAAGATCGCGGCGAAGATCCACGAGCTCGTGCCCGAGGCGCGCGTCGGCATCGCGCACGGCAAGATGGGTGAGAAGCAGCTCGACCAGATCATCCGCGACTTCTGGCATCGCGACATCGACGTGCTCGTGTGCACGACGATCATTGAAACCGGATTGGATATTTCCAACGCGAACACGCTGATCGTCGACCACGCCGACAAGTTCGGCCTCTCACAATTACACCAGTTGCGCGGACGCGTCGGCCGAGGACGGGAGCGCGCGTACGCGTACTTCCTGTACGATCCAACCAAGCCGATGACCCAGCAGTCGCACGACCGTCTTGCCACCATCGCGCAGAACACGGCGCTCGGCTCCGGCTTCGACGTGGCCATGAAGGACCTGGAACTGCGCGGCACCGGCAACCTGCTCGGCGACGAGCAGTCCGGGCACATCGAAGGCGTCGGCTTCGACCTGTACATCCGCATGGTCTCGGAGGCGGTCGAGGCGTACAAGGCACCCGAGCAGAGCGTCGAACCACTGGCGGTGACCATCGATCTGCCGATCGAAGCGTCGATTCCGGTCGACTACATCGACTCCGACAAGCTGCGACTCGAAGCGTACCGCAAGCTCGCCGCCGCCCACACTGAGGACGACCTGCGCGAACTGGCGGAGGAACTCACGGACCGCTACGGCAAGCTGCCCGAGGAGTTCGAGACGCTGTTCGGCGTGGCCAGGCTGCGCATGAAGGCCCGCAAACTCGGCATTTCGGAGATCATCGCGCAGGGCAGGAACGTGCGCGTCGGCAAGATCGACCCGCCCGAGTCGATTCAGATGCGCATCAACCGCATCTACAAGGGAGCCCAGTACCGTGCGCTCACGCACACGTACCTGATCCCTGCCCCCTTCGCCGGCTCGCTCGGCAGCGGCCCCATGAGCGGCGAAATGGTTATGGACTGGACCAGCGACCTCCTCAACGACTTCGCGTGGACAACGCCGTCAAGCAAACGGCAGAGCCGTTTGTAGGCGTTGTGCGAGCCGACAGGCGAGTCAGCAAGGCGCGGCCGCAGGCCGTCCGAAATTGCAGGACCGCCGGCGTCGGACAAAGCGGCGTCTCGTGGAGATTGCCGTCGCGGTCAGGCGCCGGTCAGGCCGAGTCGGGCCGCAATGTCGTCGGTGAGACGGAGCGAGCCATCTGCGTTCGCGGAGGCGGCCGGCTCGCGTTTGACTGCGTCGGTGACGGGGAACGTGCTGAGCGCGGGCGTCAGCTGCGCGTATGTGCCGTCGTGGTAAGAAAGGAAGAACACGTACTCGCCGCCGACGGTGAGCTTGCCTGCGCCGGAGCCGGAAGCGGTATAGCCGTGCATGCTGATGACGTCTCCGGATTGCGGCAGTCCGTCCGTGGAATCCGCGTCGTTGCCGTTGATGGTGCCGAGCACCTCGGCCTTGATCGTGGTGTCATAGCCGGTATCCCGCGTAGGCGGCTTGGCGCATGAGGTGATGCGTGCGTAGACGATCCGGTCGGACGACGCCGTCAGATCCTCGATCGAGTCGTACCACGGCCAATCGTATTGCGTCTGCGAATCGCGTCCCTTGCATGTGCTGTCGGTGGCCGTGCCGGTCTGCGACGGCGTGGCGGACGGTGCGCCGCAGCCGGCAAGTCCCGTGCACAGCAACATCGCGGTCAGTGCTGCGACGGAACGGATGATGCGCGACGAATGTGCGGTGAGGTTGTTCATGACGACTCCTTTGTCCCGCGGAACCCGGTATGGGTTCTTTCCTGTCTTCTATTGTCCGCCGGTCGACGTGCCGAAGCGAGCGTCCGTAATGCCGCGCATTACACTGAACGGTTATGAGCAACGAACCTGATGACGTGATCAATGATGACGTGATCAATAAGAGAGTCGGAAACGTCGACGGCCGTGAACCGCAGCTTGCCGCGGCCGGCATGCGTATCCGCCGCGCCGAGGCGCGCGACATTCCGCAGCTGCACAAGCTGCTGCGCGAGGTGCTGGAAGTGCATCACCGGGGTCGTCCGGACCTGTTCAACACCGGCGTGACCAAGTACACGGACGACGAGCTGACGGGGATCGTCTCGAATGATGAGACGCCGGTGTTCGGCGCGTTTGCGGACGACGACGAGACGCTGTACGGCTACGCGTTCTGCGTGTTCGAGCGTCATGCCGACAGTCATATTCTTACCGATATCACGACGCTGTACATCGACGACATCTGCGTGGACGAGGCGGCGCGCGGCCGGCGCGTCGGCACCGCGCTGTACCGGCATGTGCTCGATTTCGCGCGGGGTGCCGGCTGCTACAACGTGACGCTCAACGTGTGGTCGTGCAACCCCGGGGCGCAGGCGTTCTACGAGCGCATGGGGCTCAAGCCGTATAAGGTGGGTATGGAGCAGATCCTGTAGCGGCGTCGGCGGCGGGCCGAGTACGGCCGGCCGCGCTCGGCCCGGAATGAACGGCGGTCTACCGGGCGGATGAATGCGCGTTGAACGTCGGATGAAGCCTGAATGCGGTGTCGTCACAACGATGTGAGCGCTCACATTTTCGTGTCGCATCCCCTTGCGTCTCGTCCATCAAACCCGGTATTCTTAAGGCTGTCATCACAACCTATACGTTAAAGGAGTAGTTGTGGCAGCTATTGAAAGCGTGTACGCGCGTCAGATTCTCGATTCCCGTGGCAACCCGACCGTCCAGGTCGTGCTCGACACCGAGGACGGCGCCCAGGGTCTGGGCCTCGTTCCGTCCGGTGCCTCCACCGGTGAGGCCGAGGCTTGGGAGCGTCGCGACGGCGACAAGTCCGTCTACGGCGGCAAGGGCGTTCTGAACGCGGTCAAGGCCGTCAACGAGGAGATCGCTCCGAAGGTCATCGGCATGGATGCCTCCGACCAGCGCGCTCTCGACGACCTGATGATCGAGCTCGACGGCACCCCGAACAAGGGCCGTCTGGGCGCCAACGCCATCCTCGGTGTCTCCCTGGCTGCCCTGTACGCCGCCGCTGAGTCCGCCGAAGAGCCGCTGTACCGCTACATCGGCGGCACCAACGGCCACATTCTGCCGGTTCCGAACATGAACATCATGAACGGTGGTGCTCACGCTGACTTCGCGACCGACATCCAGGAGTACATGATCTCCCCGTACGGCTTCAACACCTACTCCGAGGCCCTGCAGGCCGGCGTTGAGGTCTACCACACCCTTAAGAACGTCCTGAAGAAGGAAGGCCTGAACACCGGCCTCGGCGACGAGGGCGGCTTCGCGCCGAAGATGAAGTCCAACGAGGACTCCCTCAAGTACATCATGGACGCCATCTCCGCCGCCGGCTACGAGCCGGGCAAGCAGATCGGTATCTGCCTCGATGTCGCCTCCTCCGAGTTTTACAACAAGGAGACCGGCAAGTACCACTTCGATGGTGAGGATCGCGAGTCCGCCTACATGCTCGACTACTACGAGAACCTCATCAACGAGTACCCGATCGTCTCCATCGAGGATCCGTTCAACGAGGAAGGCTGGGAAGACTGGGCTGAGATCACCAAGCGTCTCGGCGATCGTCTCCAGTTCGTCGGCGACGACCTGCTGGTGACCAACCCGGCCCGCCTGCGCAAGGCCATCGACATGGGTGCCGCCAACTCCCTGCTGGTCAAGCTGAACCAGATCGGTTCCGTCACCGAGACCCTCGACGCCATCGAGCTGGCCACCGAGAACGGCTACACCTCCATGGTTTCCCACCGTTCCGGCGAGACCCCGGACACCACCATCTCCGATCTCGCGGTCGCCAAGAACACCCGCCAGATCAAGACCGGTGCCCCGGCCCGTGGCGAGCGTATTGCCAAGTACAACCGTCTGCTCGAGATCGAGGACGAGCTCGGCTCCACCGCGAAGTACGCCGGCTACAGCGCGTTCAAGGCCTGCAAGAAGTACATCGCCAAGTGAGTCGGACCGCGTGACACGGCACCTGGCTGTGTGACGCTCCGGTGATCGTTTGACGCCCGCCGCATTCCCCAGTCGAATGCGGCGGGTATTTTTATTGCCTATGAGTTCACGATCCGCCCGGGAACAGTCCGGCAACTCCGGAAAGGCGTCGAAACCGTCACTATCGGCACGATCAGAAAAAACAGCAAAACCATTGAGAACATCGCCGAAATCAGCCAAAAACTCGAGAGCTACGAAGCAAACGGCGTCCCGCACGCGTTCCGGTCGTACGCGCGGTGTGTCCGGTCCCAAAGCAAAAACGCGCAGCAGCGGTCCGATCGTATTCTTCGTCGCGCTGTTCATCGTCGCGCTCGGTTCCATCCAACTGCTGTCCACGCTGTACACGTACGCCATCGACCTGTCCGAGCTGAACGGACTCAAACGGCAGGAAGCCGCGCTCATCGCCAAAAAGCAGGAACTGGAAAACAGCATCGCCCGATGGAACGACGACGCATACGTCGCCGCACAGGCTCGCGAACGGCTCGGCTTCGTTTTTCCCGGCGAGCAGGCGGTCACCGTGCTCCATCCCGAAGCGGTCACCGGCAAGACGCAAAGCGACAGCGACACCTCCTCGCACACCGATTCGGACAAGAAAACCCTGCCTTGGTATAGTGAACTGGCCTATTCGATAGAAAAAGCGGACAGTTCCGACGCGGACTCATCCGCCAGCACGCAATCAGGCAAGACGAATCAGACGAACCGGGACAAGACGGACACCGCGACGACGGACACGACCAACGACAGCAAGAAGGACCAATGACCGAAACGAACACCGCACAGACGACCGATACTGGAACGAATGCCGATGCCCTTGCACCGTTCGCCGACGCCGCCAAAGCGCTCGTGGACCGCTGCATGGCCGAACCGGCCAACGAAGAGGACATCGCCATTGTTGAACGCCAGCTGGGGCGCTACCCGCGCGGCATGGTCGCCGTCGGCGCACGCTGCGCATGCGGACGCCCGCTGGCCGTGATCACGCGTCCCATGCTGCCGGGAGGCATCCCGTTCCCCACTACCTGCTACCTGACCAGTCCGGAAGCCGTGAAGGCCGCGTCGCACGTCGAAGCCGAGGGCGGCATGCGCGAGTACAACGAGCTGCTCGCATCCGACGAATCCGTGCGCGACGCGTATCACGACGCGCACCTGCGCTATCTTGCGTTCCGCCACGAACTCGCGCTGCGACTTGGCGACAGCGAGGAGCACATCGCCGACACCAGCGCCGGCGGCATGCCGACCCGCGTCAAATGCCTGCACGCGCTGCTTGCGCAGACGCTCGTTATGGGATCTGGCGTCAACCCGATTGGCGACCTGACGCTGGAACGCATCGTGGGCGAATTCAGCCCGACCGTCTGCCGCTGCTCGGTCGAGGACTGAACCGGACAAGCTGGACGAACCACGCTGGCAACCGTCATATCATCGAATACGGAACACCATACGGCATCAAGGCAGGGGAGAGGAACATTATGAGCGAACCCGTCAAGCGTTCCGTGACCGTGGCCGGCATCGACTGCGGCACGAACTCCATCCGTCTGAAAATCGCGCGCGTCGACGTCGACGGCATGCACGACATCGTGCCGCGCACGCTGCGCGTCATCCGACTCGGACAGGACGTCGACAAAACGCACCGGTTCGCCGACGAGGCGCTCGAACGTGCCTATGCGGCCGCGCGCGAATTCGCCGGCATCCTCGCCGATCATCCGGTTGACGGCCTGCGTTTCGTCGCCACGTCCGCCACGCGCGACGCCGCCAACCGTGAGGAATTCGAAGACGGCATCGAATCCATCCTCGGCGTGCGTCCCGAAGTGATCCCCGGCACCGAAGAGGCCGATCTGAGCTTCCTCGGCGCCACCAGCGTGGTTCCGCGCGACCTCGCCGCGCCGTTCCTGGTCGTGGACCTCGGCGGCGGCTCCACCGAACTCGTGCTCGGCGGCGACGGCGTGCACGCGCCGGACACCAAGGTCGAAGCCGCGTTCTCGATGAACATCGGCTCCGTGCGCATGACCGAACGCCACCTGCACGCCGACCCGCCCACGCAGGCGCAGATCGACGAGGCCGTCGCCGACATCGACGAACACATCGACAAGGCGTTCTGCACGGTCCCCGCAGGCAGAGCGCGTACCATCATCGGCGTGTCCGGCACCGTGACCACCATGACCGCACTCACGCTGGGACTCAAGGAATACGACCATCGCGCGGTGGACGGCGTGCGCGTGCGCTACGAGGACGCCTACGCCGTTGACGACCGCTTCCTGCGCATGACGCGCGCCGAACGCGCCGAATACAAGACCATCCACCCCGGACGCATCGACGTGGTGGGCGGCGGAGCGCTCGTGTGGAGCCGCGTGCTTGCCAAGGTGTCCGAGGCGGCATTGGCCGACCACGGCGAGAAGATCGACACGTTCGTCGCCAGCGAGCACGGACTGCTCGACGGCATCGTGCTTGACTACGGACGCCGGCTGCTCGCGGCCTGACGCGCGGCGGGCCCTTGTCGTTCCCACCGTTTTCACCGGATGTTCCCGGCAAATGGTCATGCAACGTATGAATGTGGGGGTAACGTGAACAGTATGGAAAAGATGGATACCACAGAATCCGCCAAGCCGTCGCTGCTCGACGGCTGGAACGCGCCACCGAACCTGGTCACCTACTCGCGCATCGTGCTGGTCGTGATCTTCCTCGGCCTGTACATCGCCGCCGGCCCGTGGGGCGCGCAGAATTACGCGATGCGCTGGGCGGCCGCGATCCTGTTCATCGTCGCCGCGTCCACCGACAAGCTCGACGGCTGGATGGCCCGCACGTTCAACCAGGTCACCGAACTCGGCAAGCTCATGGATCCCATCGCCGACAAGCTGCTTACGTGCGCCACGCTCGTGGTGGCCGCGGCGTTCGGTGAACTCGGCCCGACCGTGCTCGGCTGGGTCGTCGTCGCGTTGTTCCTGCTGCGCGAGGTCGGCATTACCGTCATGCGTTTCTTCGTGATCGACACGGGCGGCAAGGTCATTGCCGCCGCGTGGCCGGGCAAGCTCAAGACGCTGTTCCAGTGCATCGGCCTTGCCATGCTGCTTCTGCCGTTCTGGCAGTTCGCCGGCGGATCCGGCGACAACCCGATGTGGCTGACCGTCTACCTGTTCCTCACCTACCTGATGATCTACGTGGCGCTCGTGCTGTGCCTGTACTCGGGCGGCGTGTACCTGGTCAACACGTTCGGCCACGGCAAGGGCGGCAAGAGCGGCGCGAACGATGCCGCCGGCAAGGCTGAGTCCGGGAAAGCCGCGTCCGGTGCCTCGACGAAAAGCAAGTGACGTTGCGTGCGTGGCGTCGCCCGTGACGGCGCTCATAGTGCCGTAACGTTGCCTTGGCGTCGCTCTGACGCCTGACGCTCAGTTTGACCCTCCCGTCCAAAGCGGGAGGGATTTTTGTTGAAGGAGAATGATGATGATCGATGACGACGTGACGCGGCGTTGCGACGGCCTCGCCGCGGATATCCTGCGCTATTGCGAGGAGCGCGGGCTGAAGATCGCGGCCGCGGAATCGCTGACCGGCGGCCTGCTCGCTGACGCGTTCGTGCGCATCCCTGGTGCGTCCAACGTGTTCCTCGGTTCCGCGGTCACCTACGACATTCGGGCCAAGGCGTCCATACTGGGTGTGGATCGCGGCCTGCTGGAGCGCGAGGGCGCGGTGCATCCCGAAGTCGCCCGGCAGATGGCCGCGGCGACCGCCCGGCTGTACGCGCAGCAGGAATACGGCGACCGCGTCATCGGCCTGTCCACCACCGGTGTGGCGGGGCCGGGACCCGACGGCGACAAGCCGGCCGGGCTGGTCTACATCGGGCTTGCGCTGCCGGGCGCCCTCGACGCGGACGGACACGGCCGCGAAGTGTGGAAGGAACTGCGGCTGAGCGGCACCCGCGAGCAGGTGCGTCGGCTCACGGTCATGCGCGTTTTGGAAAACTTGAGCCTATTTACAGCAAGTTCTCAGGAATAATGGCGCGGCTTGGGTGTTGTAGTTAGTGGAATCACGAAACGGTTACGAGCACCTAAGGAGGGTTGCGATGGAAACGATGACCCGCAGCGCAGAAACGATCAATGTCGAGGAACTCAGCCCGGTGGCGGCCCGTCCGGGCAGCGCGCGCATGCGCGACCTGACGCCGGTGCAGCGCAGGGCGGTGATGTTCGCCCAGCAGCAGGTGCTGGCCGCTCGCGCCGCTAAGAAGGCCAAGGATGAGCGCAAGGCGGCTCTGAGCCGCATGTGGCAGGAAGAGGATTCGGAAACGCGCGTCAGGAGCGCTTCCCGCACGGTGCGCGACACGACGGCGGATGCACACGATGTGTCGCTGCGCGAAGCCATTGGCCATGTGCTGCGCGAACTGCGCACGCGCGACCGCAAGACCCTGCGTGAGGTCAGCGAAAAGGCTGGCGTCTCCCTTGGTTATCTGTCCGAGGTTGAACGCGGGCAGAAGGAGGCCAGCTCCGAGCTGCTCAGCTCGATTTCCGAATCGCTCGGTGTGAGCACCGCCCAGATGCTGCGCATGGTCGCCGACTACTTGGACTCGGTGGAGGCGTAGCGTTCGGCCCGTGGGGACTGGCGGCGAATTTTCATGCGGCCCGTGACTGTCCTGTGGACGGTTGCGGGCCGCATTCGCGTGATGCCGGAACGCCGCACGTAGCTGTTGGCGGTACACTGGGGCATCGTGAAGGAACGGGAATTCTGGCAGCTGCTCGAGGAAGTGTTCGGGCGGGGATACGGCAAAAGCCTCGCGCGGGATCAGGGGCTGTCCCGGCTAGGCGGCATGACCGCGGTCGAGGCGCTCGCCGCCGGGGAACAGCCGCGCGTGGTGTGGAACGTGTTGTGTGATCAGATGGATGTGCCTGATTCGCGCCGATGGGGCGACGACCATGTCGCACCGCCGCTGCCGGTCGGGTTCTCCGATCGGTGAATCCGTGTGATTGCGGCGGACTTGCTGCGGAAGGGTTTGGGCTGGGGGGGGGGATCGGCAGATTGTCCGGTTGCTGGATGAAGAAGGCGATCGGTTGTCGTTGGTGTTGGCAACAAGACACGCGGTTCGAACAAATGTTCGTCATATGGGGTATGGTTATCCACAGTGACGGTTCATTGCCCTGCGCGGATTGCCTCCGGCGGAACGACTGGGAAGCGTTGCGCCGCAAGGCCTGAGTGGCTGCGCGACACGCCCGGCGGCGAAGTGTTCGACCACAGGGGTCGATTCGGCTTGCGTGACGGGCGGACATGCCCATACCGTGAGCGGTGAACCCGACGACCACGACACATAAGGAGCAGATCATGGCACAGCAGACAGGCGCGGCGGCGAAAAAGACGTCCGACGCAAAGCCCGGCATCGATCCCCGCCGGCAGGCGGCGCTGGACACGGCGCTCGCGCAGGTGGAGAAAAGCTTCGGCAAAGGCTCGGCGATGAGGCTGGGCGATCGACCCGAACAGAACGTCGAGGTCATCCCCACCGGATCGCTAGCGCTTGACATGGCATTGGGCATTGGGGGCCTGCCCAAGGGCCGCATCGTCGAGATTTACGGTCCGGAATCCTCCGGCAAAACCACGCTGGCGCTGCACGTGGTGGCGAACGCGCAGAAGGCGGGCGGCGTGGCGGCCTTCATCGACGCGGAGCATGCGCTCGACCCCGTATACGCGCGCAAACTCGGCGTCGACACCGACTCGCTGATCGTCTCCCAGCCCGACAACGGCGAGCAGGCGCTGGAGATCGCCGACATGCTCATCCGCTCCGGCGCGCTCGACGTCATCGTCATCGACTCGGTCGCGGCCCTCGTGCCGAAGGCGGAAATCGACGGCGACATGGGCGACAGCCACGTCGGATTGCAGGCCAGACTCATGAGCCAGGCGCTGCGCAAGATGACGGGCGCTCTGGCACAGGCCGGTACCACGGCCATCTTCATCAACCAGCTGCGCGAGAAGATCGGCGTGTTCTTCGGCAGCCCGGAGACCACCACCGGAGGTAAGGCGCTGAAGTTCTACGCTTCGGTGCGCCTTGACATCCGTCGCATTCAGACTATCAAGAACGGCGAGGACGCCATCGGCAACCGCACCAAGGTCAAGGTCGTGAAAAACAAGATGGCCCCGCCGTTCAAGTCCGCGGAATTCGACGTGCTGTACGGCGAGGGCATCTCCACCGAAGGATCCGTGCTCGACATGGCCTTGCAGTGCAACGTGGTCAAGAAGTCCGGTTCGTGGTTCACCTACAACGGCGACCAGCTCGGCCAAGGACGTGAAAACGTGCGTAAGTTCCTTCGCGACAATCCGGACGTCACCCACGAGATCGAGAACAAGGTCAAGGTAGAGTTCGGCCTGATCCCCGCCGAAGACCAGTTCGCGGAAGGCGCCGGCGACGAGCCCGACGGTGACGCCAAGGATGCGGGTGCAGCCGCCAAGGCGACCGGTTCGTCGGCCAAGGCCGACAAGGCCGCGGACAAGACCGCCGCGGCTTCGGAGGCCGCCAAGGGTGCCGTTTCCGGCAGCAAGGCGTGAGTGTTCGGCGATGATCAGCGTTGACGAATTCCTGCGTCGGCATCCGGCCGATCCGGCGATGGCGGCCGACGCGGGCAATGCGGAGGACGCGACTGTTACCGTGGGAATCGAAGAGTCGGACGATGGCGTTCGGACGGCAAGCCGGGACGGTCGGGGCGATGACGGCCGTCGCCGTTTCGGCCGGTCCCGTCGTTCCCATTCGACGTCTCGTTCGACGTCACGTTCGTCATGGGCCGCGCATGAGGCGAATGACCCGTCGGACGCGGACGCCTGCCGAGAGGCGGCGCTGCGTCTGCTGGACGCCGCGCCGCGCTCCTCGGGAACGCTGCGGGAGAAGCTTGCCGACCGGGGGTATGACGCTGATGTGGCGGAATCCGTCATTGCGCGGCTCCGGCAGGTGCATCTGATTGACGACGAAGCATACGCCCGCTCGGCGGTGCGGTACTGCGTCAGCCGGCTTATGGGCGGCAGGGGAGCGCTGATGGAGCTGTCCAGGCGCGGCGTGGATCGAGCCATGGCCCAACAGGTCGTGGCGCAGGCCGAAGCCGAAGGCATGTTCGAAGAGGCGGCTTGGGAACTGGGCCGCCGGTACGCGGAGAAAACGGAGGGAATGGAGCCTGAGCGGCGCCGTCGCCGTTTTTGGTCGGCAGGTGGGCGCAAAGGGCACAATCCCGACACGCTCCGGCGTGTCGCACAGGAATTGCTGTAGTTCATGCCGTTGGCCGGACAAGCCATGATGCATTCGCCGACATGACGCGTCATTGAGTTGCGGCTTTCCCATATGCGGGATGCCCGCGCGCGGACATTGTCGTCCGGCATGCGCGCGTGCATCGCAATGAAAGTAATTGAGACCCCTTATACCCCGGGTTCTGTCACGCCGCGCGAACGCGGCGCGGACGACCATCCATCTCGACTTGGCGTCGCCGCCAAGCTCTAGCAGCCTACCCGAAGGCATTGGGCGAGCAGCCCTCAAGCGCCTTCTGCTTGGCCTTGCTCCCGATGAGGCTTGCCATGCGGCCGGCTGTTGCCAGCGGCCCGGTGGTCTCTTACACCGCCGTTTCACCCTTACCAGCCGAAGCTGGCGGTCTGTTCTCTGCTGCGCTGTCTCTCAGGTCACCCTGGGCGGACGTTATCCGCCATCGTGCTCTGCGGAGCCCGGAAGTTCCTCAGTCCGGCAATCCGAACCGCGGTCGTCAGGGGGTCTCAAACGCACCACTATACACGACGGCACGCCGGCGCCGGCGGATCGACTGGCTGATGTGGGACAAATTCCCACAAACCCGGAATCGTTGATGCAACACGCGGAAAACGCCCATTTTTCTTCGGGCGAGTTCCCCAATGTTCACCGATCATTCGGCTACAATAAAACGTACCGACGGCGAAGTCGCCGCCGGACCGCAAATAGCGGGCAACACCGCTTGAGTATAGGAGGTCCACATGGAAATCGTCGTTACCGGACGCCACACGCAAGTCAAGCAGAGGTTCCGTGATGTCGTCGAAAGCAAGATGAATCGTGTGACCGCTATCGCTCCGGACGCCCAGCGCGCGCAGATCGTGCTGACGCACGAGGGCAACCCGCGTCAGGCCGACACGGCCAAGCGCGTGGAAATCACCGTCATCGCGGGCAGCACCGTGGTGCGTGCCGAAGCGTCGAGCACCGACGAATTCAGCGCGCTCGACATGGCGCTGGACAAGCTGACGCTCCGTCTGCGCCGCACGCGCGACCGCCGCAAGGATCATCGTCGCGGCTACACGAACCCGGTCCCGGTTGACATGGGCGTGGTCGAGCCCGAAGCCGAAGAGGAGGTTCCGGAGGAGGAGCCGAACAACAGCCCCGCCGCCGCGGTCGCGTCCGACCTTGGCCCGGGCGAATCGGTGGAGGTCCAGGTCGGCGATACCCCGATCGTCATTCGCCGCAAGCTGCACATCGCCGAGCCGATGACCATCGACGAGGCCCTGTACGAGATGGAGCTGATCGGCCACGACTTCTTCCTGTTCGTTAACAAGGAAACCGGCCGTCCGTCCGTCGTCTACCATCGTCACGGCTGGAGCTACGGCGTGTTCGAGATCGACACCCCGGAGAACGTGCAGTAACACAAACGCAAACCGTGCGGCGGCGATAATGCCAGCACGGCAATGAGATACAGACCCGCGTGGGGCGTGTCCGCCACGCGGGTTCTTTTATGCGTAAAATGCGGACATTCCCGGCGAAAATCGGCGTGTCCGCGTATTATGAACGAAGTTTGTGCCCGACTTGCACGAGGTTGGGCTATGCTCGTTTACGGTAACAAACTCTACAGGGAGCAAAACGTGGTAGATATCGTTGACAAGGCCCTTCGCATGGGCGAAGGCCGTCAGATCAAGAAGCTCGAAGGCGTGGCGAAGGCGGTGAACGCCCTCGAGGACGAGATTTCCGCCCTCAGCGACGAGGAGCTCAAGGGCCAGACGGCCAAGTTCAAGCAGCAGCTGGACAACGGCAAGAAGCTCGACGACATCATGCCCGAGGCGTTCGCCACCGTGCGCGAGGTGTCCAAGCGCACGCTCGGCCAGCGTCACTTCGACGTGCAGCTCATGGGCGGCGCCGCGCTTCACTGGGGCAACATCGCCGAAATGAAGACCGGCGAAGGCAAGACCCTGGTCGCCACCCTGCCGAGCTACCTCAACGCGCTCGAGGGCAAGGGCGTGCACGTCGTCACCGTCAACGACTACCTGGCAAGCTACCAGAGCGAGCTCATGGGCCGCATCTACCGCTTCCTCGGCATGTCGGTCGGCTGCATCATCACCGACCAGAAGCCGCCGGAGCGCCGCAAGCAGTACAACGCAGACATCACGTACGGCACCAACAACGAGTTCGGCTTCGACTACCTGCGTGACAACATGGCATGGGAGAAGAGCGAGCTCGTCCAGCGCGGCCACCACTTCGCCATCGTCGACGAGGTCGACTCCATCCTCATCGACGAGGCGCGTACGCCTCTGATCATCTCCGGTCCGGCCGAAGGCGACGTAACCCGCTGGTACCGCCAGTTCGCGCGCCTCGTGCCGAAGCTGACCCGCGACGAGGACTACGAGGTCGACGAGAAGAAGAAGGTCGTCGGCATCCTCGACCCGGGCATCACCAAGGTCGAGGACTTCCTCGGCATCGACAACCTGTACGAGCCGAACAACACCGCGCTCATCGGCTACCTGAACAACGCCATCAAGGCCAAGGAGCTGTTCCTGCGCGATCGCGACTACGTCGTGACCAACGGCGAGGTGCTCATCGTCGACGAACACACGGGCCGTATCCTGCCGGGCCGCCGCTACAACGAGGGCCTGCACCAGGCCATCGAGGCGAAGGAAGGCGTCGAGGTCAAGGCCGAGAACCAGACCTTCGCGACCATCACGCTGCAGAACTACTTCCGCATGTACGACAAGCTCGCCGGCATGACCGGTACGGCCGAAACCGAGGCCGCCGAGTTCATGGGCACGTACAAGCTCGGCGTGCTGCCGATCCCGACCAACAGGCCGATGATCCGCGTCGACCAGGACGACCTGATCTTCCGTACCAAGAAGGAGAAGCTGGCGGCCATCGTCAAGGACGTCGCCAAGCGCCATCACAAGGGCCAGCCGGTGCTGCTCGGCACCGCGTCCGTCGAATCCTCCGAGATCGTCTCCACGCTGCTCGACGTGGCGAAGATCCCGCATCAGGTGCTCAACGCGAAGCAGCACGAGAAGGAAGCGGCCGTCGTGGCCGTCGCCGGTCGCAAGGGCGCCGTCACCGTTGCCACCAACATGGCCGGCCGTGGTACCGACATCATGCTCGGCGGCAACGTCGAGTTCCTCGCCGACGCCAAGCTCAAGTCCGAAGGCTATTCGCCGGAGGACACGCCGGACGAGTACGAGAAGCGCTGGCCGGGCACCCTCGCCGAAATCAAGGAGCAGGTCAAGGACGAGCACGAGGAAGTCAAGAAGCTTGGCGGCCTGTACGTGCTCGGCACCGAACGCCATGAGTCCCGCCGTATCGATAACCAGCTGCGCGGCCGTTCCGGCCGTCAGGGAGACCCGGGCGAGTCCCGCTTCTACCTGTCGCTGGAAGATGACCTGATGCGCCTGTTCAACACGCAGCTCGTCGCCCGCGTCATGGCCAAGGGCATGCCGGAGGGTGAGCCGATCGAGTCCAAGAGCGTCTCCAAGGGCGTGCGCACCGCGCAGAAGGCCGTGGAATCCCGCAACTTTGAGATCCGCAAGAACGTCCTCAAGTACGACGACGTGATGAACAAGCAGCGCACCGTCATCTACTCCGAGCGCCAGGCCGTGCTGCAGGGCGAGGACATCCACGAGGATATCGAGCGCTTCTTCGCCGACACCGTCGAAAGCTACATCAAGGGTGCTAACAACGGCTCCGAAAAGCCGAAGGACTGGGACTGGGACGGCCTGTTCAAGGCCCTGCGCACCGTGTTCCCGATCGAATTCGACGTGGAGGCCGCCAAGGACGCCGCCGGCAAGGCTAAGGGCGAGAAGGCCGTCGAGGCTGTGCGCGATCAGATCGTCGAGACGATCAAGGCCGAGTACGCCAAGTTCGAGGAGAAGGTCGGCTCTGAGGGTCTGCGCCAGCTCGAACGCCGCGTCGTGCTCGCCGTGCTCGACCGCAAGTGGCGCGAGCACCTGTACGAGATGGACTACCTCAAGGACGGCATCGGCCTGCGCGGCATGGGCCAGCGCGATCCGCTGGTCGAATACCAGCGCGAAGGCTACCAGATGTACAACTCCATGATCGAAGCCATCAAGGAGGAAAGCGTCCAGCTGCTCTTCCATGTGGACGTCGAGCAGGTCGCTCGCACCGAGGATGTTTCGACTGAATCCGACGAGGACCAGGCCGTCGATCAGGCCGAAGCCGCGCTTGGCATTGACAACGCCGAAACCGAAGGCGAGGCCGCCGACGAGGCGTCGTCCGTCATGTCCGAGCCGAGCGAGGACGAGAACAACGAGGTCGACGAAGAGCAGGCCGCCGCCATAGCCGAGGCCGCGAAGGAATCCGAGGCCGGCGAGGCGTCCGCTCCGGTCGTGGTCGGCCCCGCGCCGATCAGCCACGCCGAAGGCAAGGTGCCTGCCAGCAAGCGTCCGAAGAGCGAAGAGCTCAAGACGCCGTGGGCGGACGGCCGCACCTTCCCGGGCACGCCGAAGAACGCGCAGTGCCCGTGCGGTTCGGGCCGCAAGTACAAGATGTGCCATGGCCAGAATGAGCAGTGACGCACGAGTCCTATACGGGTCTCGTTGATCGGGCCCCGTTCCCTCGTGACTCATGACGAAAGGCTCCCCTCAGGGGAGCCTTTTCTTGTCTGGAACGGAAGCCGAACGGCATTTTGCTATATGGAAGATCATGTTCGCCGAAACGGCGGGCCATTACAATAAGCGGCGACAACACACACAGCGGCGCGAGGCGCCAAGGAGGCATCATGGCAGAGATCACATGGAAGTCGATTCTCACCAAGCTGGTCGGGGGAGACCATCTGAGTGCGGAGGAATCGGAGTGGTTCGTCGACGACCTGATGCAGGGCAACGCCAATCCGGCCGCCGTCGGCGCGGCTCTGGCCATGCAGCAGCAGCTCGGTCTGACTGCCGACGAGGTGTCAGGCGCCGCCAAGGCGATGGTCGCCCATGCCGTGCCGCTCAAGGTGTCCGGTGAGACCACCGACATCGTCGGCACCGGTGGTGACGGTTTCGCCACGGTGAACCTGTCCACCATGGGCTCGGTCGCCGCGGCCGCGGCCGGCGTGAAGATCGTCAAGCACGGCAATCGTGCCGCATCGTCCAAGTGCGGCGCCGCCGACGTG
Source organism: Bifidobacterium biavatii DSM 23969 (assembly GCF_000741165.1). GTDB lineage: Bacteria > Actinomycetota > Actinomycetes > Actinomycetales > Bifidobacteriaceae > Bifidobacterium > Bifidobacterium biavatii. The sequence continues at coordinate 18,645 of NZ_JGYN01000036.1, forward strand.
CTTGAGGCGCTCGGCCTGCCGCTGGGACTGTCGCCTGAAGCCGTGGGCGAGGTCGGCGACGAGGTCGGTATCACGTTCGCGTTCGCGCGCACGTTCCACCCGGCCATGCGCTTCGTCGGCCCGATCCGCGCCGCACTCGGCATTCCGTGCGTGTTCAACGTGCTCGGTCCGCTGACCAACCCGGCCAAGCCCGCGCACGTCGCCATCGGCTGCGCGAACCGTCGCATGAGCCCGATCATGGCCGCCGTTTACGCGGCCAACGGACAGTCAGGCATGGTGTACACCTCGCACGAGGGCATGGACGAACTGGCTCCCACCGGCCCGGTGTCCGTGTGGGAGATCCGCGACGGCAAGGTCACGGAAACCGAATTCGACCCGACCGTCGAACTCGGACTGGCGAAGATCGACGTCGCGGACCTTAAGGGCGGCGAACCGGAGGTCAACGCCGCGGCGTTCCGCGACTTCGTGGTCGGCAAGGACATTCCGGCGCGCGCCACCGCGCTGCTCAACGCCGCGTCCGCGATCGTGGCCGACGGCCATCTGGTCGGCGACGGCACGCTGGGGGAGCGGTTCAAGGAAGCGTATGCGCTGGCCGAGCGTACCGTCGACTCCGGCAAGGCGCAGGCGCTGCTCGACCGGTGGATCGCCACCGCCAAGAGCAAGGCGTGAGCCGATTGGCATATCCGTTGCTCCGATCGCGCCGGCGAATGCGCGCGAAACGGGCTTGAGATCTTGAGATAAAGGAACGCCGGTTGGATCCTCCCATCGTTGGGATGATTCAACCGGCGTTCCTGCGTTTATACGCGCGCCCCGTCGTCGGTATAGCCGTTGCGCGTCTGCGTGTGCCCCTTGTGCTGCACGATGAGACCGGCGGCGCCAATGACGGCGCATGCGCCGAACACCGTGCCCAGCAGCGCCGCCAGCGCTGGCATGAACACGCTGGCGATCACGCCGGCCACGCCGGCCACGAGCAGAATCCAGAACACGAGCTTGGCGGGCTTGATCGGTCCGATCTCGGGGTTCGGCGGCGTGAAGTCGTCGCCGTAGCGGTCCATCACGTCGTCCGTGTCCAGCCAGCTGGAACTGGTGTTGTCTCTCGGACCGCGCACGCGCCGGTTCAACGGCCTGATATCGTCGGTGAACACGCCGTTGTCCAGATCATTGACCGACAGCAGCGCCTCCTTCTCCTTGCGCTGGGCATGGCGTTCGAATCGCTTCGCGTTGCGCGATTGCTCAACGTCCTTGAGATCGTCCGCGTGCGCCTCGGCAAACGCGGCCCACGCGCTATCCAGATCATCGCCGTTATTCGGCGTGGGGTTTGGGCGTTCGTCGCCGCCGTTGCTATTGTTGAGGTCAGTCATACGCACTACTGTAATCAGCGGCAAAGCCAACCGTCGGAAAGGAGCGCCGCCATGCTCTACTGGTTCTTCGTCAAGGTGTTCGGTCCGATTGCCCGCCATCGGCTCGGGCCGAGCGTGACCGGCCGCGAGAACATTCCGCGGCACGGCGGCGCGATCATCGCGGCGAACCATCTGGCCGTCATCGACGACGCGCTCATTCCGATCACCTGCCCGCGCATGGTGCATTTCATGGGCAAGGCGGAATACTTCGAAGGCAAGGGCATCAAGGGCAAGTTCAAGAAGTGGTGGTTCACGTCCGTGGGCGTGTTTCCGGTGGACCGTTCTGGCGGTTCCAAGTCGCTCGGCGCGCTCGAGCACGCGCGTGAAATCATCGAGGCCGGGCACCTGTTCGGCATTCACATCGAGGGCACGCGCAGCCCGGACGGCAAGCTGTACAAGGGGCATACGGGCGCGGCTCGACTCGCGTTCGAGACCGGATGCCCGATCGTGCCGACCGCGATCATCGGTTCTCGAGAACTGCAGGAACCCGGCACGGTGATTCCGGCCAAGGGCAAGACGCAGGTGATCTACGGCAAACCGATCCCGGTGGCGAAGAAACTTGACGTGACGCACGACGAGCTGCGCGAGCTCACCGACCGCGTGACGCGCGAGATCCAGGCCATGAGCGGCCAGGAATACGTCGACGAGTACGCGCAGAAGGTCAAGGCGCGGCTCAAGGAGCAGGCCGAAGCCGAGCAGACAGGGGATGCCTCCGCCGAACGGTGATTCGTCCGTCCGGGGCTGCCGTTGGATGATTGCCTGATGCGTCGCATCCGGACGCGTCGAGGCTATATGGGCGCACGAACATGTACGAATAAGGGGCCGGACTTGGGAAACTCCCAGGTCCGGCCCCTTGCCGTTTGTTATCGCCCGAGCGGTTCCGTTAAAACCTGGAACGCAGGCGGGCGTCACACGATGGTGAGTGTGACGACTGTCTTGTTGCCGTCCTCGTCGCGCAGACGGGTTTCGCCACTGGCGCTCTGCTGCTGCACAAGACCGAGAATGTCAAGTCCCGACGTTTTCACCTCGAAGCCGAGCTCCTGCAGCGTCTTGGTCGCGGCGGACTTGGTCTTGCCGACCAGATTCGGGATTTTCGCCGTTTCGGGACCCTTGGAGATGACCACGTCGACCGAATCGCCCCAGTACAGTTCAGCTCCGGCCTGTTCGGACGCGGACACCACCGAACCGGACGGGATCTTGTCGTCGTATTGTTCGGTGACATTCGCGGTGACGTGAATCTCGTCGAGCGCTGCCGTCATCGCGTCCTTCGTCATGCCGACCACGTCCGGCATGGTCACCGGCATCAGGCCCTTCGACAGCACGACGGTGAGCTTCGCGTTGTGGTTCATCGTCGAGCCCGCCTGCACAGCCGCGCCCGACTCGTCGGTGAGACCGATCAGCGCGCCGGCCGGCAGCGACAAGTCGTACTGGTCGTTTGACTCGTCGTGCGCGACGTTCGTGAAACCGGCCTTCTTGAGCGCGTCCAGCACGTTCGTGCCGTCCGTCGTGTTCGCGTCGAAGATGTCGGATGGCACGGTGGCCTGCTTCACACCCTTCGACACGACGACCGACACCGTGCCGCCGGTGCGCTTGCTGACATGCGAGCCCACGACCGCCGGGGTCGCTTCGATCACGTCGCCCTTGGCGACGGTGTCGTCGTAGCGTTCGGTTGCCTGGTACGGGATTCCGGCGGTTTCCAGCGTCTTCTTGTACTTGGCCCAGTTCGCGCCGATAATACGGCACGACTGGCCCTCCTCGCATGCCACGTCGGTCGGTTGCGGGAGCTGCCAGTAGCTGCCCGCCCCGCGGTAGTACCACCATGCGTAGCCGCCGCCCGCGCCGCCGAGCACGGCGACGGCAGCCAACGCCGCCAGAACGGCGGCAAGCGTTTTCTTCGATTTGCGCTTCGCTCCGACCTTGAGCGGCGATTCGACCGCGTCGGGGACCATGGACAGCGCCTGCGTGGCCGCCGTGCCGATGGCCGTGGTGGGTGCGGTGCCGTCGGCCGGACGGTCGAACGCCGTGGTGGCGGCACCGGAGGTATCGGAAGCTGAACCGGCGTCGTCGGAACCGTTGCCGGACGAAACGTCCGCACCGGCGCCGTCATGCGCGCTGTCCGACGGTGGCAGCGGGGGAGCGGCGGATACCGCGCCGGCGCCTGCCGCTTCTCCGGCAGACGCCACGGGCACGGCCACCGTATCGTGATCCTCGGCGCTTTGCGGCATCCTGCGATACGTCCACGCGGCCATGTCGAGCTTGGGGCCCAGCGCGCGCAGCTCGTCGGCCGCGACCCCTGCGTCGGCGGGACGATCCTCGACCGCGCGCGCGGTCAGATGCGCGACGAACGCGGCGACTTTCGGATCGATGCCCGGGCAGGGCACGGTGATCGGCGGCACGTCCTCGTGCACGTGCTTGAACACGAGCGTGACCGGATTGTCGGACGTGAACGGCACCGTGCCGGCCAGCATTTCCCACGCCATGATGCCCACCGAATACAGGTCGCCCTGCGGCGTGGCCTGATTGCTTTCGATCATTTCGGGAGCCAGATACGCGGCCGTGCCGAGCAGCATGCCGGTCGACGACAGCGTGGCCTGCGACGCCGCCTTCGCCAGGCCGAAATCGGTGATCTGCACATGGCCGCGGTCGTTGAGCAGGATGTTCTCGGGCTTGATATCGCGATGCACGACGCCCGCCCGGTGCGCCGACGCCAGACCGTCAAGCGTCTCGCCGACGATGCGCAGCGTCTCGCGTACCGTGAACGTGCCCTCCTCGTTCATTTCGCGGCGCAGGTTCACGCCGTGCACGAATTCCATGACCAGATAGTCGAGCCCGTTCACCTCGCCCGTGTCGTACACCTGCACGATGTGCGGGTTCGCGATCGCGGCCGCCGATTTGGCCTCGCGGCGAAACCGTTCGACGAATTGCGCGCGGTGGGGGCCCTGGGCGAGCTGCGTGTGCATGATCTTGATGGCGACGGTGCGTTCGAGCCGTTCGTCCATGGCCTCGTACACGCTGGCCATGCCGCCATCGGCGATTTTGCGGATGATGCGGTATCGTCCCTCGATCATCGGCGTTTCGATTGCGTTCGCGGCTTCACTCATCTTGCGTGTCTGGTCCCTCGTCAAAATTCACGGAATCTCACAACAGTGTACATGCACGTCTACATACTGCGCCGGAACCACGCGGATTTACGCAAGAGGTACAAATCGCGCGCACGCCTCGACGAACGTGCGATCTTCGGGGGCGTCCGAACCGCAGCGTTCATCCATAGCGGCACGGGCCTCCTCCCACAACGAGGCGATGCGCTCGCGGGAACACGCCACCGCGCCGGTGGACTCGAACAGGCCGATGATGCGCCGCACCTGGTCCTCGTCGCGCGCGGGCGCCGAGAACGCGTTCACGAGTTCGCCGCGCTCTGTCGGAGAGGCCATGGCGATCGCGTCGGCAAGCAGCACGGTGCGCTTGCCCTCGCGAATGTCACCGCCGACGGGCTTGCCGGTGTGGCGGCTGGAACCGACCACGTCCAACAAATCGTCCGCCAGCTGGAACGCGAGACCGAGCGGACGTCCGATCGCCAGCGCCGCCCGCCGCGACTCATCCGGATCCCCGCCCGCGGCGAGCAGGGCAAGCTCGATTGGCGCGATCGTCGTATAACTGGCGGTTTTCCAACGGAACACGTTCAGCGACGCCGACGCAAGCGTGTCAGGGTCGTCCAGCGGGGCAAGCTCCACCGCCAAATCGAGTACCTGCCCGACCTCGACTTCCTTGTGCATGTTGAGAAACGCGGCGACGATGCCGTCCGACGAGGCGAGACGCCGCGACGCGTTGTCGGCGATGCCTACGCTGGCTGTGGCCAGCAGGTCGCCGAGCATGATGCCGAGCCCGCGTCCGATCGCATTGCTGTGCGTGGCCGTGGCGAGCGCGCGGTGCGCGGACGGCTTGCCGCGGCGCAGATCCGACTCGTCGATGATGTCGTCGTGCACGAGCGCGGCCGTCTGAAACACTTCGATGGCGCACGCCAGGTCGAGCATGCCCGCGCGCTCCTCGTCCGAAGCCCGTCCGTGCGTGGCCTGGTCGAATGCGGCGAGGGCGAGCCGGGCGCGCAGCCGCTTGCCGCCCTCGCTGGATGTGAGCGCCTGGTCCAGCACGTCGTCTAGCACGTCCGCGCACGCGTCGGCGACGCTGTCTCCCGCGCGCAGGGCCATGCTGTGACGGATCAGTTCGGCGATTCTCGGCTCGATGGAGGTCATTTCTGCAGCAACACTCATGCCACCAAGGTTATCCACATCGTTTCCTGAACACAAGATCGGCTCTATTCCAACAAAAACGACCTTTCGACCACAGGGGTCGAAAAACACGATGTGATTGCGCGAAATAGTGCATAGTGGTGTCACCCGTCGGCGACCGCAGGCGGAAGGGCTTGCGCGGGAACTGTTCCCGCGTCACTGGCAAAGGAGACGACATGACGACGCACGCATGGGAACGACGCGCGGCACGGTCCGGGGAACAGTCTCGGGAATGGGACGAGTCCGAATGCTGCGGACCGATCCGCGAAAGGGATCTTGAGACGCTTACCGCACGATTCAGGTCCGAGCGCCAGGAACACGGGCCGAGGACCGCCGACGCGGCTTGGCTGGACGGGCCGTTCGACGAATGGCTGCATCGGCTTGACGACGGCTGTGACGATGATGCCGGCGACGATGGCTGCTGCGGCGATTGCCGCGTCGACGGCGACCGTTTGGACGCCGGCGGTCGAGACTGCGACCGTTTCGCCGACTTCGACGATGACGATGATCTGCCCTGTCCGCCGCTGCGACGCGACAGCGTTGCGGCGCTTGCCGTGGCCATGCGCGAAACGCTGCCGGCGCGCGACGCGCTGATTATGTCAATGATCGCGGGCGTCGAATGCGACCATGCGTCGATGATGCAGCTTGCCGCCGATCCTCACGCGGACCGGACCAGGCTGCGGCTCGCGACGATGCTGACACGGTCTCTCGGCGATGAGCATATGCCGGACGAGCGCCGGTGCGCCGCCGGTATGACGATGCTCGCGCAGATCGCCGACGCGGTGCCGCGACGCTGGCGCGCACAGCCGTGCGCCGCGATGGCCTACGTATTATGGTGGCTGGACGACGACCGTGCGGCGCTGTACGCGGTCGAATGCCTTGCCTACGACGAGGAATGCACGCTGGGAGGCGTCGTGCTGTCGCTGCTGGAACGCGGCGCGCAACCGTCGTGGCACCGGTGACTGGCGTTCCTCCGACGGCGTGGTCCGGGAATAATCGTCCTTGCAAGGTGGTTTACTCCAATAGTTGACGATTTGCCCTTGCCAGAAGTGTGTCTTATATGGTATAGGATGCAGCGGGCAGGATCATGCAGGAGGATGGACTTGGCCAAAAAGGATGCGACGGCGGTTCAGGACAACGTCGAGGAGGAACAGACGACGTCCCGCAAGAAGACTGCCGCTACGGCGAAGAAGAAGTCTTCGACGAGGAGTGCCTCGGCGAAGAAGGCGGCATCCGACACCAAACGCGAGGAGACCGCAAAGGAGGACTCCGCCAAGGAGAACGATTCCGCGGTCGACGATGCGCTCGAGGACGACGACGATCAGGACATGGACGCCGACGATCTCGACGATCTGGAGGACGACATCGACGACGAGGACGACTCGGACGACGATGACGATCTCGACGACGAGGACGACGGCGATCTGGACGACGATTCGGCGGACGATGACGACGATGAGGACTCCAAGCCCAAGGAGATCGAAACCCCGAAGGAAAAGGGCGCGTTCGTCGTACGCGACGACGATGACGACGACAACCTGACCCCGTCGGGCAATCCGAAGCGCCGCGTCATCGCCGCCGGAGCCACCGCCGACCCGGTCAAGGACTACCTGAAGCAGATCGGCCGCGTGAGCCTGCTGAACGCCGAACAGGAGGTCGACCTGTCGGAACGCATCGAGGCCGGCCTGTACGCGCAGCACCTGCTCGACACCGAGTCCGACAAGATGGACTTCAAGCGCAAGCGCGAACTCAAATGGGCGGCGAACGACGGCAAGAAGGCCAAGGACCACCTGCTCGAGGCCAACCTGCGACTCGTTGTCTCGCTCGCCAAGCGCTACACCGGCCGCGGCATGCTGTTCCTCGACCTGATCCAGGAAGGCAACCTCGGCCTGATCCGCGCCGTTGAAAAGTTCGACTGGAAGAAGGGCTTCAAGTTCTCCACGTACGCCACGTGGTGGATCCGCCAGGCCATCACCCGAGCCATGGCCGATCAGGCGCGCACGATCCGCGTGCCCGTGCACATGGTCGAAGTGATCAACAAGCTTTCCCGCGTGCAGCGCCAGATGCTACAGGACCTCGGCCGCGAGCCCACGCCCGACGAGTTGGCGCGCGAACTCGACATGCCGGTCGAGAAAGTGCAGGAAGTGCAGAAGTACGGCCGCGAGCCGATTTCGCTGCACACTCCGCTCGGCGAGGACGGCGACTCCGAGTTTGGCGATCTGATCGAGGACACCGACGCCATCGCACCGTCCGACGCGGTCGCATTCTCGCTGCTGCAGGAGCAGTTCAAGCAGGTGCTTGAGACGCTCTCACCGCGCGAGGCCGGCGTGATCAAGATGCGCTACGGTCTCGAGGACGGCCAGCCGAAGACCCTCGACGACATCGGCCGCGTCTACGGCGTGACCCGTGAACGCATCCGTCAGATCGAATCGAAGACCATGTCGAAGCTGCGTCACCCTTCGCGCTCGCAGACCCTGCGCGACTTCCTGGATCAATAATCCATTTTCGTGCTCCCCGCAAGGGAGCACGTTTTTGTCTTACCCGGACTTGAATCACGGACTTGAATAAGGAGAACCATGCCCGAATCCTACGGTGCTGACAGTCTTACCGTGCTCGAAGGCCTTGACGCGGTGCGTAAGCGCCCCGGCATGTACATCGGCACGACCGACAGCCAGGGCCTCATGCACTGCCTGTGGGAGATCATCGACAATTCCGTGGACGAGGCTCTCGCCGGCGCATGCGACCACATCACCGTCACCCTGCATACGGACGGCTCGGTTGAAGTCGCCGACAACGGCCGCGGCATCCCCGTCGACGTCGAGCCGAAAACCAAGCTCACCGGTGTCGAGGTCGTGCTCACCAAACTGCACGCCGGCGCCAAATTCGGCAACGCGTCGTACAACGCGGCCGGCGGCCTGCACGGCGTCGGCTCGTCCGTCGTCAACGCGCTGAGCTCGCGTCTCGACGTCGAAGTCGACCGCGACGGCAAAACGCACCACATGGCGTTCCACCAGGGCCATCCGGGCGTGTATTCGGACGCCGACCCCGCGCATCCGTCCCCGGACTCGCCGTTCAAGCGCACGCGCAAGAACAAGCCGACCGAACTCGAAATCATCGGCAAGGTCAGCCCCAAAACCACCGGCACGCGCATCCGCTACTGGGCCGACCCCGAAATTTTCAACGACACCGCGCGGTTCAGCTACGAGCAGCTCATCGACCGCGTGCGCCAGACCAGCTTCCTTGTGCCGGGCCTGAAGATCACCGTCGTCGACGAGCACATTCCCGAAACCGGCGACGAGAGCGTCGACGAACTGCGCGAAGTCGACGACGCTGCAGCTGGCACGACTCCCGACATCAACGACGAAAATGGCACGTCGCCGCTCGACGGATTCGACGAGATCGGCGGTGGACGTGACGAGCGCGACGACACGCAGTCCGGTGAATCGACGGCGGTCGCGATCGCCAAGGCCGACGCGGCCGGCCACACGCACCGGCGCGTCGAGGAATTCTGCCACACCGGCGGCGTCAGGGACTTCGTCGACTTCCTGTCGAACGGCGAACCCGTCTCCGACATTTGGCGCATCAGCGGCAAGGACACGTACGTCGAGGAAACGCAGGCCGTCGGCGAGAACGGCGAACTGCACGCGCAGAAGGTCACCCGCGACTGCGGCGTCGACATCGCCATGCGATGGGTGAACGGCTACGACACGGTGATCCGCAGCTTCGTCAACGTGGTCGAAACGCCCGGCGGCGGCATGCACGTCGACGGGTTCCTGCTGAGCCTGACCAAGCAGATCCGCAAAACCGTCGAGGACAACGCGCGCAAACTCAAGGTCAACCTCAAGGACCCCGCGCAGAAGATCGAACGCGACGACATCATGGCCGGACTCGTGGCCGTCGTCACCGTGCGCATCGCCGAACCGCAGTTCCAAGGCCAGACCAAGGACGTGCTCGGCACCGCGCAGGTCAAGCCGATCGTCACCCGCATGACCGACCGGCAGTTCGGCGAGATGATCACCGGTTCCAAGCGCGGCTACAAGGAGCAGTCCGGCCGCGTGCTCGACAAGATTGTTGGCGAAATGCACGCGCGCATTCAGGCACGCAAGACCAAGGAGGTCACGCGCCGCAAGAACGCGCTCGAATCCGCGTCCATGCCGCCGAAGCTGTCCGACTGCCAGCCGGGCAACGACGACGTGGCCGAACTGTTCATCGTCGAGGGCGACTCCGCGCTCGGCACCGCCAAGGCCGCGCGCAACTCCGCGTTCCAGGCGCTCCTGCCGATCCGCGGCAAGATCCTCAACGTGCAGAAGGCATCCCTCGCGCAAATGCTGTCCAACAAGGAATGCGCGGCGATCATCCAGGTAGTCGGCGCGGGTTCCGGCCAGAGCTTCGACATCGACCAGGCGCGGTACAACAAGGTCATCATGATGACCGATGCCGACGTCGACGGCGCGCACATCCGTATCCTGCTGCTCACGCTCTTCTACCGCTACATGCGCCCGCTCATCGAACACGGGCACGTGTACGCGGCCGTCCCGCCGCTGCATCGCATCGCGCTCGCCGGCTCGCACAAGGGCGAATACATCTACACGTACTCCGACGACGAACTGGCCGGCAAACTCGCCGACCTTGACCGGCGCAAGATCTCGTACAATCCCGACATCCAGCGCTACAAGGGTCTGGGCGAAATGGACGCTGACCAGCTCGCGGACACCACCATGGACCCGCGCACGCGCATGCTGCGCCGCATCCGCATGGAGGACGCCGCCCAGGCCGCGGGCATCTTCAGCCTGCTCATGGGCGACGACGTGCCGCCGCGCAAGCAGTTCATCGTCGACAACGCCGACGACTTCGACCGTTCCAAGATTGACACCTGATCGGCCTGATCGTCGAGTGTCATTTCGAGCGAGGCGAAGCCGAGTCAAGAAATTGTATACGATGCATGTGGCAGAGGGAAGAGATTTCTCCATTCTCTTCGCTCGGTCGAAATGACGGATAGATGATGGGGTCGGCTTCCGGGCGCAATGCCGGGAGCCGACCCCATTTTTTGCCATCACTGATGTTCGCGGCAGGTCTGGCCGAGCCGGCGCGACAGGGCGATCGGATCGAGCAGTGCGTCGAGCTCGTCGGCCGGCAGATCGGTGCGCTCGCCGGCCACCTCGCGTACGGACCGGCCGCTGACCGCCGCCTCCTTGGCGATGTCGGCCGCGTGCTCGTAGCCGATCGCGTCGTTGAGCGTCGCCGCGATCGACGGCGAGTATGCGGCGTACCGGCGGCCCACTTCGGCGTTGATCGTGATCCCGTCCACGCAGCGCTCGCGGAACATCGCCATCGCGCGCGTCAGCAGGTCGATGCCGCCGAGCAGCGCGTGGATCATCACCGGATCGAACGCGTTGAGCTGCAGCTGGCCTTCGGACGCTGCCCACGTGACCGTCGTGTCCATGCCGAACACCATGAAGCAGCACTGATCCACGCATTCGGGGATCACCGGGTTCACCTTACCGGGCATGATGCTGCTGCCGGCCTGACGCGCGGGCACGTTGAGATCGTTGAACCCGTCGTGCGGGCCGGAGTTGAGCAGACGCAGGTCGTCGGCCGCCTTCTTGAGATGAATCGCGAGATTCTTGACGGTCTGCGAGACGGCGATGTACGCGCTCATGTCGGTCATCGCGGCCACTGGATCGGGAGCGGCCGTGATCGGCAGGCCGGTGATGCGCGCCAAGTGTTCGGTGGCGGTCTTGCGGAAGCGCAGGTCGGCGCAGATGCCGGTGCCGATGGCCGTCGCGCCCAGATTGAGCGACATGAGCCGCGGCACGACGCGCTCCAGTTCGGCGAGATCGGTTTTCAGGAAGCTGGCGAACGCGTGGAACTCCTGCCCGTAGGTCATCGGCACGGCGTCCTGCAGTTGCGTGCGTCCGATCGTTACGTCGTTGATGTGCCGGTCGGCCAGATCGTGGAACGCGCGCGCGAGTTTCCTGGTCTCTTCGGCGAGCGGGTTGAGCGCGTCGATGAGCGCGAGCTTACACGCGGCCGGATACGTGTCGTTGGTGGACTGGCTGTGGTTGACAGTGTCGTTCGGGTGGATGACCGCATAGTCGCCGCGCTGGCGGCCGATGATTTCGAGTGCGCGGTTGGCGATGACCTCGTTCATGTTCATGTTGGTGGACGTGCCGGCGCCTCCCTGCAGCACGTCGACGGGGAACTGGTCGGCAAGCTTGCCGCCTTCGATCTCCAGGCATGCGGCGACGATGGCGCGCGCCTTGTCCTCGTCGATCAGACCGAGTTCCGCGTTGGCCTCGGCGCAGGCGCGCTTGACGGTCGCGTAGGCCCTGATCAGCTGCGGATGGGCCGAGTCGGGGATATTGGAGACGGTGAAGTTGCCGATGGCGCGCTGCGTGTGGATGCCCCAATAGACGTTTGCGGGGACGGCTAGCTCGCCGATGCAGTCGTGCTCGAGTCGTGTGGGCTGCGGATTTCGGTCGGTTGCCTGTGTGGTCATCGTGCGCTCTCCTTGCGTTCGGGATTGTCTGTCACCATCATGGCCGGTTTGCCGGCGACATGCCATATTCCGCCGTGCGCGAAGGACCGGCGGGAGATCGGCTGCGTGACCGTCTGCGGCGTCGACGACACACCCGTTGATTACCGGAAGGTATTTATCGGGCACATCCGCTATCGTATGTACGAACGTACAAGTAGTGCGGCGCTGCGTTGCGCGTCATGGGCGCCGGTGCAATGCCGCCGCGGCCGCAAGGGCCGTCGCCATCGCACAAAAGGAGAGAAAGGCCGTGGCCAATCTGCTGCTCGCCGTGATCTACATCGCCTTTATTAGCCTCGGTCTGCCCGACGCGCTGCTCGGCGCCGCATGGCCCACCATGAGCCAGGATCTGGGCGCGCCCGTCTCATGGGCGGGCGGCATTTCCATGACGATCTCCGCCGGCACCATCGTCTCCGCGCTGCTCAGCGACCGTATGACGCTGCGCTTCGGCGCAGGCCGCGTCACCGCCGTATCGGTCGGCATGACCGCCGCCGCGCTGCTCGGCTTCTCCATTGCGCCGAACTACTGGGCGCTCATCGGCATGGCCATCCCGTACGGCCTCGGCGCGGGCGGCGTGGATGCGGCGCTCAACAACTACGTTGCCATCCACTACGAAAGCCGGCATATGAGCTGGCTGCATTGCATGTGGGGCGTCGGCACGCTCGTCGGCCCGTACGTCATGGGCTATGCGCTATCCAACGGCCAAGGCTGGCCGTGGGGGTACCGGTACATCGGCTTCCTGCAGATCGCGCTCACTGCCATGCTCGTGCTCAGCCTGCCGTTGTGGAAGTCGCGCAAAACGACCGTCGGTGATGTCGCGGAAGGATCGGACGTCGTCTCTGCGGGTGCCGTGACGGCGGCCGAACCGCGCAAGCCGTTGGGCGTCAAGGGTGTGCTCGCCATCCGCGGCGCCAAAGAGATCCTCGTGATGTTCCTGTGCTACTGCGCCATCGAACAGACCGCCATGCTGTGGGGTAGCAGCTACATGGTGCTCGCCGACGGCGTCGACAAGGTGACCGCCGCCAGCCGTATCGCCGTCCTCTACTTCGGCATCACCATCGGTCGCGCGCTGAGCGGATTCCTCACCATGCGGTTCAGCGATCCGGCAATGATTCGCATGGGTCAGGCGCTCATCCTCGTCGGCATTGTTATCATGCTGATCCCACTGCCGAACCATCTCGGCGTCTACGCCGGACTTGCGGTGCTCGGCCTCGGCTGTGCCCCCGTCTACCCGTGCATCATCCACTCGACGCCCACCTACTTCGGCGAGGAGAACTCGCAGGCCATCGTCGGCGTGCAGATGGCCTGCGCATACGTCGGCACCATGCTCATGCCGCCGCTGTTCGGCCTCATCGCCCAATATGTGACCATCCGCCTGTTTCCGCTCTACCTGTTCGTCTTCCTCGCGCTCATGGTCGCCATGCACGAATCGTTGCGCAGGAAGCGCGGCTGAGCTGACGGTGATGAGGAGAGTGAAGACCCATAGGCGATAGTGCCGTGTGTTGCGACGTCCGCGGCGACGGGCATAATCGAACGTATGTACGAATGTTTGGATCTGTTTTCGGAGCCCACCAAGGCATGGTTCAAACATGCGTTCAAGGAACCGACCGATGCGCAGCAAGAGGCATGGCCGGCCATCCGATCCGGCAAGAACGTGCTGGTTATCGCGCCCACCGGCTCGGGCAAGACGCTGTCCGCATTCCTTTCGGCGATCGACCGGCTGATGGGGGAGCGGGCCGCGCGTTCCGCGTCCGAAGGGGGTTCGGCGACGGCGGACGGCACGGCATCGCCGGACGCACAACCGGCCGCACGGCCCGACGCGTCGGGGAACGGTAGGCGTCGGCGTGGGCGGCAGGGACGAACCGCGGCCAAAGGCGTCACCGTACTGTACGTCTCGCCATTGAAGGCGCTCGCCGTCGATGTGGCCAAGAACCTGCAGGCGCCACTCGACGGCATCACCGCCCAATGCGAGGCGATGGGCCTACATGCGCCGAATATCCGCGTGGCGACCCGCAGCGGCGACACCACGCCGCAGGAACGGCGGGCCATCGTCTCCCGCCCGCCGGACATTCTCGTCACCACGCCGGAATCCCTGTACCTGCTGCTTACCTCCAAGGCACGGCGCATCCTCACCACCGTCGACACGGTGATCGAGGACGAGGTGCACGCGCTCGCCGGCACCAAACGCGGCGCGCACCTCGCGCTCAGCCTCGAACGGCTCGACCTGCTGACGATGAAGCCAGCTCAGCGCATCGGACTGTCGGCCACGGTGAACCCGCCCGAGGAAGCCGCCCGATTCCTCGGCGGCGTGCAACCGGTGACCGTCGTCAACCCGGGGGAGCGGCCCGCAATGGACCTGCGCGTGGTCGAGCCGCTGGCCAACATGCGTGACCTGCAATCCGCCAATGTTCCCGCCCGCGCAGGCGGCGCGGAAGCGCAACGCGCAACGGCACCACACATCTCCGGTGTCACGCCGGCCATGCGGCGTCTGGCCGAGCATCGCGGCATCACTGGCGCGGCGATGGGTGGCGGAGCTGCGTCGCCGACAACCGGACGGCCCACCGGGCAGGATTCGGTCGCCCTGGCGGGAACAGCAGGGGATCGAACCTCCGGCTCCATCTGGCCGGTGGTCGAACGCAGCATTCTTGACGAAATCCTCGCGCACCGCACCACGCTCGTGTTTGTCAATTCGCGTGGCTTGGCGGAAAAGCTTACCGCGCGGCTCAACGACCTGTACGCCGACATGCGCGGTACCGGGCATGAGATCGCCTCGCCGGAGGGCCGCGAGGGATTCGCCCGTCATTACGACGCGGTGGTCGGTTCGACCACCATGCTCGTGCAGTCTCATGACGCCGACGATGTGATCGCAATGGCGCACCATGGCTCTGTGTCCAAGGACCGGCGTAAGCAGATCGAGGAACAGCTCAAACGAGGCCAATTGCGCTGCGTGGTAGCCACGAGCAGCCTCGAACTCGGCATCGACATGGGATCGGTTGATCTGGTCATCCAAGTCTCACCGCCATTGTCGGTCGCATCGGGCCTACAGCGCGTGGGCCGCGCCGATCACCGCGTCGGCGGCGTTTCGCACGCGCTCTTCTACCCGCTGACCCGCGAGCAGATCGTCGGCGTCGCGGCCAGCATCGAAAGCATGACCGCCGGCGACCTCGAACCGTTGTCCGTACCCCGTAATCCGCTCGACATCCTCGCCCAACAGACTGTCGCCGCCGCTGCGATGGACGATCTCAAACCGGACGACTGGTACGCGACCGTATGCAAGGCCGCCCCGTTCGCCGGCCTCGGCCGCGACATGTTCGACGCGGTCATGGGCATGATGACCGGCGCCTACAACACCGAGGAATTCTCCGCATTCCGCCCGCCGCTCATGTGGAATCACGACGACGACATCATCGCCGCACGTCCCGGCGCGCAGCGGCTCGCCGTCACCAGCGGCGGCACCATCCCCGACCGTGGACTCTACACGGTCGTCCTGCCCGAGGCCGACGCCGGCAAGGGGCCGCGACGCGTCGGCGAATTGGATGAGGAAATGGTCTACGAATCCCGCGTCGGCGACGTGATCACCCTCGGCACCTCCACATGGCAGATCCAGGAGATCACCCGCGACCGCGTCATCGTCACGCCCGCACCGGGTCGCACCGCGCGCCTGCCGTTCTGGCACGGAGAGGAAAGCGGGCGCGACTACGGCTTCGGCAAGGCGAAAGGCCGGTTCCTGCGCGAAGTCGCCGGCGGATTGCAGTTATCCGAACCAGTTGCCCGCGTGCCGGGCGGGTTGACCCTTGACGAAGCGGGAACTCCTGACCGAGGCCCCCGTTTCGACGCGTCCATCGAGCGGCGATTGCACGGCGACGGGCTCGACGACAACGCCGTCGATAATCTCGCACGGCTGCTCGCCGAGCAGCACGCCTCAACCGGCACCGTGCCGAGCGACCGCACCATCGTTATCGAACGCTGTCCGGACGAGGAGGGGGATTGGCGCGTCATCATCCATTCCCCGTTCGGCAGGCGCGTGCACGAGCCGTGGGCGATGGCGATCACCACCCGCCTCAAGCAGCGCTACGGCTTCGACGGGCAGGCGTACGCGGCCGATGACGGCATCGTCTTGCGCCTTCCCGAAGGCGAAGGCACCATTCCGATCCGGGAACTCGTGACGTTCGACCCCGACGACCTGCAACGCATCGTCGAAACGCAGGTGGGGGAGAGCGTGCTGTTCGCAGCCCGGTTCCGCGAATGTGCGGCGCGATCCCTGTTCCTGCCGCGCACCGAACCCGGCAAACGCGTGCCCCTGTGGCAGCAGCGACTGCGCGCCGCGCAACTGCTCAACGCCGCCCGGTTGAAGCGCAACTTCCCGCTGCTTTTGGAAACCGCGCGCGAATGCCTGCAGGACGTGTACGATCTGCCCGCGCTCAGGGAGATCATGACCGGCGTCAACGCAGGCACCATCACCCTGCGAGAGACGGATACGCAGACGCCGTCGCCGTTCGCCGAAAACCTGCTGTTCGGCTTCGTCGGCTCCGTCATGTACCAATACGACGTGCCGCAGGCCGAACGCAGCGCGCAACTGCTGTCCATGGACCCGGACGTGCTGGAACGGCTGCTCGGCACGACGGACCTGTCCGCCGTGCTCGACCCGGACGTGATCGCCGAAGTCGAAGGACAGCTCGCCGAACGCACGTTCTGGAACGAACTCGCCGCCGACGATATCGACGGCCGCGTCACCAGATACGCCAAAACCCACGGGCCGTTCACCGCCGACCGACTCATCGACGACCTGCACATCGACGCGGCGGAAGCCGTACACGCGCTCGACCGGCTCCAATCCCAAGGCGAACTGCTGAACGGCGCATTCCTGCAAGGCGTCACCGCAAGACAATGGTTGCACAAGGACGTGTTTCGCCGCATCCGATCCCGGTCCCTCGCCAAGGCGCGCGCCGCGATCAAGCCAGTCTCCCAAGACGCCTATCAGGCGTTCCTGCTCGACCGACAGGGCGTCGGGCCGGTCGGCGGCGAACGATATCACGGCGAAGACGGTCTGATGCGCGTCATCGAACAGCTTGAAGGCATCGCGCTGCCGCTCGCCGTGTGGGAGAACAGCGTGTTCCCCGCGCGGGTGGGCGATTATGCACCATCCATGCTCGACGAGCTCGTCGCGGACGGAGAAGTGACGTGGATCGGCTCCAAAACCGGAGACACCAAAGCCGACGAACCGGGAACGGTTGCCTTCCATCCATCCGATTCGGTGATGATGCCCGTCATCGACGACGCTGAACACTCAACGAGCGTCGCCACGGCGTCTGCATCATCTGCCACGGCCGCTGAACAGGCCGATGAAGCCGAAGAGGATGCGCTCACCATTCCCGACGCCATGCTGTCGGTGCTCTCATCCGGTGGCGCCTACCGAGCCGATCAGCTGGCCGCAATGACCAACCGGCTCTGGCAGGAGGAATCCACGGATGTGGACCCGCAAACCGGCGAGATCCTGCCCCGCGCATGGTCGGACAGCCAGTTTGAGGAAGCATTGTGGTCACTCGTCTGGCAGGGGAAGGTCACCAACAGTTCCCTGACTCCGGTTCGGGCACTTGCCGCCGGGACCCGCAAAGTGCGTGCGCCGGCACGCGCGTCGCGTCGGCGCGTACGCGTGCAGGTCGGCGTTCCGGCACGCATGGGCGGACTGTGGTCGCTGGTCGGCAACGGCATGGCGACGCCTGAACCGGCAGCACCCGGCCAATGGACGATGCCGAGGGGCGCCGCGGGAAACACCGTTTCGGGAGAAGAATCGACGGAGGTGGCCTCGGCAACAGGTTTCGGCCGGCAAGCGGAGACCGGTTCCTCCGGCGAGACCATATCGCCCGAACAGCGTGCCATCGCGTTAACGGAGGCATTGCTGGACCGGTACGGCGTGATCGCACAGCCTCTGGTGGACCAGGAAGGAATACCCGGCGGGTTTTCCGCACTGTATCCCGTGCTCAAGCGCATGGAGGAAACCGGGACGCTGGTGCGCGGCATGTTCGTGCGCGGTTTCGGCGCCGCACAATTCGCCGACAAAGATACCGTGAACGCACTGCGCGACGCAGAACATGGGCACAGCCAATCCAACGTGGCGCTTGACGCCACCGACCCGGCGAACCTGACCGGTTCGGCCATCGCATGGCCGGTCATCCCCTCCGCAATCCGGCAACCGGCCCCGAAGACGGAACGAATCGCCGTGGATGCTGGGAATAGCGCTACCGCCCATGAGCAGGGAGCAACAGCCACAACGATCCGCCGAACAGGAACTGCGGGCAAGCCGGCACGCCGCTCCGGAACCATCGTCGTGCTCGGCCAAGGCAGACCGGTGCTCTATGCGGCACCCCGCACGCACCGGATCCTCGCCTTCGACCGGACCGAAACCATACTGCGCCCCGCATGCGCCGAACTGGCATTCACCCTGCGACGCACGCTCGACAACGGCAGCCGCATCGGCAACGCCGGCGGCATCACCTTCGCCGAATTCAACGGCGCACCACTCATCCGCGGCGGCGACGCCGTCCGCATCCTGCACGCCGCCGGCTTCACCCCCTGCCCCCAAGGCATGAAGCTCTACAGGTGAAACCATCAACTGCCATGCACCGGCATCAGCCCGATGGAAGCACGGAATGATACGGGGGATGGAAGTCCGGGGACTTCCATCCCCCGCAAGACGGATCGGCCGGCACTGGCCTTAGCCGACGAACGCGATCGGCGCCGCCAGATCGACGCCGGAACCGTCGCGGCGCATGTCCGGGTCGGGCAGCGCCACTGGAGCGCCGGATTCGGTGGAAGCGTGCGGCGGCCATGCACCCACCCACGCGAGAATCAGCGTGTTCTGCCCCTTGAGGAAACGCTGCGAACGCACGCCGCCCGTGCCACGGCCCTTGGTCGGATACAGTTCGAACGGCGTCACCTTCGCGCAACCGTTCTCCGTGCCCGGCAGCGCGTCCTTGTCGCCGGCCACCGTGAGCACCACGGCGCCCGAAGCGTTCGACAGATCAATGCCATCACCGTTCTCGCCGTCGCCCTCGTCACCTCCGGTCCACGCGATGCGTCCCGCCGGCACCACGTTGAACGACATCACCGCGCAGCCTTCCGCCAAACGGATGCCGGCCATGCCGCCGGCGGTACGGCCCTGCGGGCGCACGTTGGACGCCTCGAACGTGAGCAGCGACGAATCGGACGAGACGAACACGAGTCGATCATCGTCGGCCGCGTCGGCCGCGAACAGCACTTCGTCGCCGTCCTTCAGATCAATCACGTTCCATGAATCCATCGTGGTCGGAGACTCGCGGTTCCAACGCTTGACCACGCCGCCGCGCGTGCCGATCGCCAGCGGGGCG
>NZ_JGYN01000037.1 GCF_000741165.1 Bifidobacterium biavatii DSM 23969
GAGCGATGCCGCCGTAGCCGCAAGCGATCGCGTCGCCTCCGACGATCGCGCGCGCATCGCGGACGGTTCGCCGTGGCGCTGGCCGGCGGCGATCTCGATCGGCACCAAGCCGACGTTCAGCGAGAAAACCGGCCTGCACGAGCGCGTCGTCGAATCGTACGCGATCACCGACGACTGGCTGGAACTGTACGGTCACCGCGTGCGCGTCGAATTCGCGGGCTTCCTGCGCCCGCAGGTCAAGTTCAATTCGGCCGACGACCTAGTCGCCGAGCTCGGCCGCAACGTCGAGGAGACCAAGCGCCTGACCGCGTGAGCGTGGTAATACTGATAGATCCTCGCGAATCTGCCTCGTTGGAGCCTATCCCTGTGTGGCAAAACAGCGGGGGTCTATCAGTATTGCTGTGCTGGAGTGCGTGAGCGTGGCAATTTTGTTAGATCTTCGCGAATTTGCCATATTGGGGTGCATCTCTGCGTGGCAAATCGGCGATGATCTGGCAGAATTGCCACGCCAGGCCGCGCCAGCATGGAGAAATGGATAGACCCTGTCCGTTTCTCCACGGCAAGGGGCGCCTCAGCGTGGCAAAATGAACAGGGTCTAACGCCAGTGCCCCCGCGAAGCATCGTAACAACGCGGAAAACACCGAAGGAACCGCTCAGTGCCGGAAATGGGCGAAGAACTCGCGGGTCTCCGGATCCTCGGACTCGTCCATCACCTCACGCGGGGTGCCGTTCTCGGCGATGACGCCGTGACGCATCAGCACCACGCGGTCGGCCGCGTCATGCGCGAAGCTCATCTCGTGCGTGGCCATCAGAATCGTCGTGCCCTGCGACTTGAGCTCTGCGACCATGTTGAGCACTTCGCCGACGAGCATCGGGTCGAGCGCGGACGTAATCTCGTCGAGCAGCAGCAGTTCCGGGTCGGTCATGAGCGCGCGGGCGATCGCCACGCGCTGCTGCTGGCCGCCGGACAGCTGGTCCGGATACGCGTTCGCCTTCGCGCGCATGCCGATGCGGTCGAGTAGTTCGAGCGCGCGCGCCTCGGCGCGGTCGCGTTTCCAGCGATGCACTTTGATCGCAGCGAGCGTGACGTTCTTGAGCACCGACATGTGCGGGAACAGGTTGAACTGCTGGAACACGACGCCGATGCGCGCACGGATCTTGTCCTGATCGGCCCGCGGGTCGGTGATATCCGTGTCGCCGAGCCAGATCTGCCCGTCGTCGACCTGCTCGAGCAGGTTCACGCACTTCATGAGCGTGGACTTGCCGGAACCGGACGGTCCGAGCAGCGCCACGACCTCATGCTGCTTGACCTCGAACGAGATGCCGCGCAGCACCTGCGTAGTGCCGAACGACTTGCGGATGTTGTCGAGCCGCAGCACCGGCAGCGGCGTGGACGTGACCAGTCCGCCCGATTCAGCGAGGTTGGCGGCGTCCGTTGCGCCGCCGGCCGCCTGCATACGTTCGTTCATGGTGCTCATACCGTGCCTCCGCTCTGTTCGCGCCGGCGTAGGCGCTCCGAATACCAGTCGTTCAGCAGGATGAACGGCACGCTCATCAGGATGAACAGCAGGCTCGCCACCACGTACGGCGTGAAGTTGTACGAGCTGGCCACCTCGATCTGCGCCGCGCGCACCGCGTCCACCGCGCCCAGCACGGAGATGAGGCCCACGTCCTTCTGCATCGAGATGAAGTCGTTCATCAGCGCGGGCGCGACCTTGCGCAACGCCTGCGGCACGACCACCAGCCACGTCGTCTGCCCGGCCGTCAGTCCCAGCGAACGCGCAGACGCGCGCTGCGACGGGTGCACGTCGTTGAATCCGGCGCGCAGCACCTCGGCCACGTACGCGCTGTAGCCCATGATCACGGCGATCGTGCCGAGCAGCGACGGGTCGATGCGCTGCTTGGTCAGCTGCAGTCCGGGGATGCCGAAGCCGATCAGGTACAGGATGACGATCATCGGGATGCCGCGCATGACGGTCGTGTACAGTGCGGCCAACGCGCGCAGCGGGAACATGACCGGGCTTTTGCTGGTGCGCACGAGCGCGATGAGCGTGGCGAAGATCGCGACGCCGATCACCGCGACGACGAGCACCTTGAGGTTCAGCCACAGGCCGTCGAGCACTTCCGGGAACGATTTCGCGAAGTATTCGGCGGAGAAGAACGTCTGCTTGACGCGCGGCCAGCCGGGGGAGAGCTGGAGCCCGACGACGACGATGGCGGCCAGCACGATGGTGCTGACGAGGCTCGTGACCACCGACTTGATCTGTTGCGTGCGCCGGTAGGCACGACGGGAAAGTTCGACCTCGCTCACCGGCGGCGTTGCCGTCGCGCCGGTGGCGAGGTCCTGCGAGGTTTGCGAATCGACCATAGTAGGGATTCTATTGCAGTGGGCGAACTGTCCTTATCTTGGCCCCCTCGGCTGAGGGGGCTGTCAGCGAAGCTGATTGGGGGAGCGTCAAAAACGGCGGAGTATTTTCTGGTTTTAACTACCTCTCAGTCACGCTTTCGCGTGACAGCTCGACCTGCAATTACGGACGGGGCTTGCGCCCCGCGCCGTTGCTGGCGTGCCTGTCGGCCCGCACGTTGCCTGCAAACAGCACTGCTGTTTGCTTTCATGGCAACGTCCTGACAAGGGGAGCCAAGAAAAGGAACTTACTTGAGCTCGGTCAGGTCGGTGGTGTACTCGGCCAGCCACTTGTCCTGCAGCTTCTTGAGCGTACCGTCCGCGTTCAGCTCGTCCACGGCCTTGGTGACGGCCGCGGTGAGCTTGGAATCCTTCGGCAGCACGATGCCCAGACCGTCCTTGTCCTCGGAGCCGGCGATACGGCCGAGCACCTTGGCGTCCTTGACCTGCTCGGACTGGACCATGTACACGCTCTCGACCGTGTTCGTCACGAGCGCGTCGATCTGTCCGGCCTCAAGCGCCTGCGCGAGCGAGGCGTCGTCGTTGAACGTCTGGATGTCGTCCTTGATCTTGTCCTTGACGATCGTGTAGGCCTGCGTGCCGACCATCACACCGATCACGGCGTTCTTGAGATCGGCGAGCGACTTGGCGGACGCGAACTTGCCGTCCTTCTTCACGACGACCGACTGCGTGTCCTTGTAGTAGCCGGACGAGAAGTCGACGGCCTGCTTGCGCTCGTCGGTGATGCCGAACTGCTGGATGTTGAGATCCCAATCCTTGGCGCCCGGGGCGATGGCCGAGTCGAACGTGGTGCGCGTCCAGACGACGTCGGACTTGTTGAATCCGAGCTTTTCGGCCACGTCGTACGCCAGTGCGGCCTCGAAGCCCTCGCCGGACTCCGGCTTGTCGTTCATGACCCACGGTTCGTACGCCGGGTCGCCGGTCGCGATGGTGAGCTTGCCCGGCTTGACGGTCTGCTGCGTGATGTCGGAGCTGTCGGCGTTCGTGCTGGTGCTGGAATCGTTGGCGTTGTTGGACGAGCCGCAGGCCGCGGAGAACGCGAGCGCGACGGCGCTGACCGTGGCGACAGCCGCGCGGACAAGGCTCTTCTTGCTGAACATGATGAATTTCCTCTCTATTCCTTGATTGCATGCGCGATAACGGCCGGCCGATCGTGCGGCCGGACAGCGGTTTTGGCGCATCAGCGCCAATTTTAGGATATTGCCGCTACCGCCGCGCGCCCGTGCCTATCGCCGTTGTCTATGACCGGTTATCGGCTATTCGAGCGTGAAACCGTCGAACGTAAAGCCGGGGGAGACGACGCAGGAGACGAGCGCGTCGCCGCGGCCGGGGACGGTCCGCTGCCACACGCCGGCGGGGACGATCGCGTGGCCGACCGGCGCTGCGGATGCGGCGGATGTGCCAGACGTGATGGACGCGGTCGATGCGGCGGCCGGTGAGTCGTCGGCTTCGGCCGTCGGGCCAGTGCCCGCGACGCCTTGGCCGAGCATGATCGACTGGATCTCCGCGGGATCGGCGGCCGGCGCGTCGCCGCTGCCGCCGAGTTCCAGCGTGACCGTGGACGGGCCGTGCCACAGCCAGATCTCGTCCGCGTCGACCTTGTGCCAGGCGCTCGCGTCGCCTTCCGGCAGCAGGAAGTAGATCAACGACGCGAGCGGGCGGCCGGACGCCTGGTCGATCGCCGGCGCCTGCCAGTCGCGCGTGTACCAGCCGCCCTCGGGATGGGCTTCCAGCCCCAACCGTTCCACGACGGAACGCGCGTATGCGCTCATATTCTCCAATGCGACACTCATATCTAAAACTCCTTGTGATTGATGGAATGGGGTACGTCCAAACCGCCGCGGCTCCACGCTGCTCGCTCTGTACTCTCCACAAACCAACGCAAAACGGCGTATAAGCGTTGGTTTGTGGAGAGTTGCCGAGCATTACTGGCCAGAAACCAACGCGAAACGCCATCATGGCGTTGGTTTTTGGCCAGTAGGGGCGGGTGCTGGCGAAGGAAATAGGACGGTCGGACGTCAGAACGCGTGGTTGTTATAGACGACGCGGCCGGAGATGACGGTGGCACGGTTGGTTCCGGCGCCGTGGCGCACCAGCTCCTCGAGTGTGTCCTCGATGCCGCGCGGCGTGGCCACGTACACAGGCACGTCGAAGAACGCGAGATCGGCCATCGCGCCCGCGTTGATCTGGCCGATGCGGCCCGCGCCGACGTGCATGCCGAGTTCCTGCGCGCCGCCGAGTGTCATCATGCGGATCAGCCGGTGCGACAGGTCGTCGCCGGCATAGCCCTGCTCGCGTGCCAGATCGTACAGCATCGCCACATCGTCGAGCACGTCCAGACTCGGCGAACTGGACAGCGAATCCGTGCCGACTGCCAGCAGGTTGCCTTCCTCCAGATATTCGCGGATCGGCGCGTCGCGGCCGGTCACGGTGATCCGGTTCGAGCGCGGGCACAACGCGACGCCCACGCCGCGCTGGCGCAGGATGCGGCGATCCTCCGCGTCGGCCCACACGCCGTGCGCGATGTGCACGTCCGGGCCGAGCGAACCGAGCTGATCGAGGAACTGGATCGCGGACGCGCCCTGACCCGCGTCCTTGAGCTGCTGGTAGCTGGTCCAGTCCTCGTCACGCCACGACGCCGCCGAATACGTGGACAGCGTGCCTTCCGCGCCGTGCGCGCCCGCTTCCATCGGTGTTTCGGCCAAATGGATGTGCAGACGCATGTCGAGCTGGCGCGCAATGTCCGGCAGATCCACGAACGGCGCGGTTTCCAGCGTGTACGGCGCGTGCGGGCTGATGCCCACGCTCGGCAGGTCCTCGGCGCGCATGCGTCCCAAATGCCGCACGAGTTCGCGCACGCCGACCTTGCGCCACTCGTCGTTGCGCCAGTCCATCACCTCCCAGTAGGCGACGCCGTGCATGCCCTGCGAGGCGAGCGCGCCCGCCGCCTCCGGGTCGGTGACGATGTCGGCCGCGGCGGTGGTGCCCGCCTCGACCATCATGCGCGCGCCCTCTTCCGCCGACGCCTTCCAGTCGCCTTCCTCGCACAGCCGCTCGTACACCGGGTTAAAGCCGAGCTCCCAGTCGCGGAAGCTCTGGTACGTGCCGCGGCCCACCTCGGCCATGTTCGTGTACTGCAGGTGCGTGTGCGCGTTGATGAGTCCCGGCGTGATCACGCCGTGCCAGTGATGCTCGTCGATGCGCGCGTTGGTGGCCATGTCCTGTTTGAGCGTGTCGAGCACCCAGCGCCGCGTGCCGACGTGCACCACGCGGCTGCCGGACACGGCGATCGCGCCGTCCAGGATCACCGGTCCGGTCACGGGGATGATGAGCGGCGCGCTGTACAGCGTCACCTCGGTCAGCGGCGCCGGGTGCGCGGCCGCATAGAGCGGGTCGAAATCGTCGGTTGTGGTCATGGTTCCTTTATACCGATCGGGGCGGCGGCGCAACGCCGTTCGCGTGGAGGAATCGCGCGTGCGCGCGATGCCGTTCAGTTCGCGTCGGCGAAGCGGGTGAGCCGCCAGTCGTAGCCGTTGTCGGCGACCGCGTGGCTGGCGGACTGGCCGCGCACGTCGAGCGCGACCTGCGCGATGCGACGGTCGGACGCGGCGTCGAGCCGGTGCAGGCCGGGGGAGAGCGGGGTCACGTCGACTGTCGGCGCGTTGATGTCCGATGCCGCTGCCTGTGGCGCCGTTGCATTCGATGATTCGACGTCCAACGATGATACGTCCGACGGTGCAGCGTGTGATGATGCCGAGTCACCGGAGCCATGCGACGCCGCTACCGTGCCGCGATGGGCGAGCAGATAGGCCACGGCGCTCGCCTGCACGGCGAAACTCAGGTCCATGATTTCGATCGGATTGCCGCCGCCGGCCGTGTAGTTGACGCCGTCGCCCTCGGCCAGCAGCGTGAGCGTCGGCCCGCCCGGCACGGCGAGTGCGCTGACGCTGCGCGCGTTGTCATGACGGAAGTCGGGGATGTCGTCGAGCGCGATTTCGTTCGCGATGCCGCCGATCACGGACAGCACGGCACCCTCGCGCATGCGCCGCATATGTTCCAGTGCGATCGTATGCCGCACGCCGGTCGCCGAGACGACGATGTCAGCCGCTGCCACCGCGTCGTCGATGTCCTGTGCGGCGAACCCGTCGAACACCGCCTTGAGCGCGGCCACCGGATCCGTGTCGCACACGGTCACGTCCGCGCCGAGCGCGCGCACGCGCACCGCGAAACCCCTGCCGACCGGGCCGTAACCGATCACGGCCACGGCCTTGCCTGCAAAACAGTGCGCGCCGAGCAGCTCCTGCATCGTCGTCACGCAGGTCTCGCCCGTGCCGTGCATGTTGTCGAAACCGGTTTTGAGCACGCTGTCATTGACCGCGATCACCGGGAACGCGAGCGCGCCCGCGTCCTGCATGGCCTGGAACGCGCGCACGCCGCTCGTCGTCTCCTCGGCCACGCCGATGAAACCGTCCAGCAGTTCCGGACGCTCCGCCGCGGCCAGACGCGCAAAGCTTGCGCCGTCGTCGATGATGATCTGCGGACGGATCGTGTCCAGCAGTCGCAGCGCGCCGGCCTGTGTCTCCTCCGGCGTCCAGCATACGTTCGCTTCAACGGCGATGCCTTCGCGAGCGAGCTGGTCGGCGACGCGCTGATCGGTTTCCGACGGGTCCGCAAACACGCCCACCGTCGCGCCGGCGTCACGCAGCGCCCGCAGCAGCACCGCGGTCTTCGGCTCCAGCACCAGGCACACGGCGATGCGGATCTCCGTGAAATCAACGGTTTTCCGCATCTGCGCCATCAAAGCGCGCAGCACGTCCATATGCGCCTCGGCATAGTCGATCGCCTCCTTGCCGCTCAACTTGCGCGCATCCAGCACCTCATCGGCTACGGAAATAGGGCGACCGTCCTTCCGAACGGATGTGTGCCTGGCCGCTTCTTTGCTGTCTCGAGTAGGTGCGTGACGGGTGGCCTCGTTGTCATCTCGAGCGGAGGCGAAGCCGGAGTCGAGAGATCTTTCAGTCCTCTCGGCAAGATTTCTCGACTGCGCTTCGCTTCGCTCGAAATGACGGGTGGCGGGTGTTTCGTTTCGCTCGGCATGACAAGAATCGGGCGCTCTGCTTGGTTCGACGATCATGCCCCACTGCGCGGCCGCGTCGGCGAACGCGCGCACGCTGTCATCATGCCGGCCAAGTGGCACGGCGACGCACGAGCCGGCCAGCGAGCGGTTCGTACGCTGCGAATACGCGGCCGCCCAACGGGCGAAATCAAGTTCGGTCATCGGTCTTCTCCTTGTCGCAATCTATCGGCTCAATCCGAGCGCGGCGAGCGCGTCGGCCAGCGTGCTCACCTCGACCAAGCACAATCCGGGCACGTCGACCGGCTTGCGCGGCGTCGGGCACACGGCCGTCATGAACCCGAGCCGGGCCGCCTCGCGCAGCCGGTACTCCAGCCGCGGCACCGGACGCACCTGCCCGGTCAGCGAAATCTCGCCGATCGCACATGTCGTGCGGGCGATCGGACGCGACTTCGCCGCGCTCGTCAACGCCGCCACGATCGCCAGATCGCACGCCGGCTCCTTCGCAAGCCCGCCCGCGATCGTCGACACGTACAAATCGTTCGCGAGCAGATTCACCTTGCCGTGCCGGTACAACACGGCCGTGAGCATCGCGATGCGGTTCGAATCCACGCCGTTCACCGCGCGACGCGGCGTCGGCAGCACGGACGCGGTCACCAGCGACTGAATCTCGATCGGCAGGCTGCGATGGCCGTCCAACGTGAGCGTGACGCACGTGCCCTCCACCGGCGCGTCCGCCGCGTCGCCGCCCGGCGCGGACGCGGACAGGAACAGGCCGGACGGATCGGTCACCTCCTCGATGCCCTCGCCGCTCATGTCGAAGCAGCCGACCTCGTCGGTCGGGCCGAAACGGTTCTTGACCGCGCGCAACATCCTGAGCGCCGTGTCCGGGTCGCCCTCGAACTGGCAGACCACGTCCACGAGATGCTCAAGCGTGCGCGGGCCGGCGATCGACCCGTCCTTGGTGACGTGGCCGACCAGCAAAATCGGCACGTCGAGGCTTTTCGCCGAGTCGATGAGCGCGCTCGCCACTTCGCGTACCTGCGTGGAGCCGCCCGAAATGCCGTCGACGTTCTGCGAGACGATCGTCTGCGCTGAATCGACGATCGCCAGCGCCGGTCGCTCCTGTTCGATGAGCCCGAGCACGGTCGCCAGATCGGTGGTGGAGGCGAGCAGCAGGTTGTCCTCGACCGCGTTGATGCGCGTGGCGCGCAGACGCACCTGCGCCGCGGACTCCTCGCCGGAGATGTACAGGACGGTCGGATGCGCATGCGGTAGATCGATGCGCGCGGGAGCATCGTGCGAACGCGCGTTTGCAGAGTGGGATGCGGACGTCGCGGCCGCGGCGGAAGCGTCACCTTGCATTCCGCCTTGTGTTCCGCCATGAGCGACGAGCCGCGCGATGTTGCCGGCCGTCTCCAGCAGCAGCGTCGACTTGCCGACGCCCGGCTCGCCGGCGACGAGCACGACCGAACCGGGGACGATGCCGCCGCCGAGCACGCGATCGAACTCGCCGAATCCGGTCGGCATGCGCGTGACCGCGTCCGTGTCGACCTGCGTGATCGGCCTGGCCTGGCTGCGTTCGGGAATGTCGCCGGCCGTGGTGCGCGCGGTGCGTCCTGGCGCGGCGGTGCGCGACTGCGACGCGGCGGCGGGCCGCGACTCGCGGAACTCCTCGAGCGTGCCCCACTGGCCGCATTCGGGGCAGCGTCCGTACCATTTCGTGCCGCTCCAGCCGCATTCCGAGCACAGGTATTGCGTGGTCGTCTTTGCCATGCCTCCGACGCTAACGAGCTTCGACGACAACGCGACTACATACGGCTACATCGCGGCTACAACGCGGCTACAACGCGGCGGCGGGCCGTACGGCGGCGGGGATCACGGCAACGTGTGGCGAGGGTGAAACGAAACCGCGGCAGGCTGCGGGCGAGTCATGCGGCTGTGAGAGAATGCGAACCATGTCGAACACTCAAGCATCTTCCGTTTCTCCGTCCCACGGCAAGCTGATCGCCGTGGTGGTGGCCGCCGCTCTGGTGATCGTTCTCGCGCTGCTGTCCGCGTTCGTGTGGCCGGGCTGGGCGCTGAACAAGGGCGGCAGCCAGACGACGCAATCGTCGGGCACGAATTCGCAGTCCTCGTCTTCGGGCACGGATTCGAAGAAGGAAGAGGAGGAGCCGACCACGCCGAGCATCAAGGCCACGGCCCTGCCGGACAACGCGAGCGAGCTGCTCAAGGCCATGCCCGACAGCGTGCTCAACTACGCGCGCACCGCGGCCGCCGCGAGCACCACGTGGACCGCCGCGTCGCCGCTTGAGGAGTACACGCTCACCTATTCGACTGGTGATGAGGCCAAGGACGTGACGCTGATCGTCGCGCAGTGGTCCACCGCCGACAGCGCGAAAAAGCAGTACGATTCGCTCGCTGGCGCGCTCACCGGCACCGAGCTCGGCTCCGGCACGGTGAAGGTTTCTGGCCAGTCGACCGGCAACTACGTGGCCAAGACCGACGCGAACGACGACACCAAGGCTGTCGCCGTGTGGCGCAATGACACGGTGGTGTTCCAGGTGACCGGCGCGAAGGCCGGCGTGGAACGGTTCTACCCGAAGTTCCCGCTGTGACGTGGATGGCCGTTCCTGCGGCCGTGTTCGGAGGCCGTTTTGGCGGCCGTCTGACCGCTGTTGGGGAACGCCGATACCGTTAGTCTGCGAATGCGTGTACTATTGGGCAAGTTGACATCTTTTCGATTCTTTAGGAACGGAGGCTGAGATGGGTTCGGTCATCAAGAAGCGCCGCAAGCGGATGAGCAAGAAGAAGCACCGCAAACTGCTGCGTAAGACTCGCCACCAGCGCAAGTAGTCTTCTCGCTCACTCGGTGAGCAACACGAAAGCCCCTTACGGATTCATCCGCAAGGGGCTTTTACGTATCTGTTCCGTGTCTGCCGGCAGTCCGCCGAATCAGATCACTTGTTGCCGTTGGTCATGACGCGCGGGCCGTTCGGGTCGCCGACGATGACCTTGTCGACCATGTTGAGGAACAGGCCGTGCTCCACCACGCCGACCGTGGTGATGAGATCCTCGGCCAGATCCTGCGGGTGGTCGATGCGCTCGAGGTGCAGGTCGACCACGTAGTTGTTCTCGTCGGTGCGCACCGGCTTGCCTTCGGCGTCGAGGCGCAGCACCGGCTTGTAGCCCTTGGCCTCGAACTTCTTGATGACGTGGCCGGCGCCGAACGGGATGACCTCGACCGGCAGCGGAAACTTGCCGATGGTGTCGACGACCTTGGACTCGTCGACGATCCACACGATCTGGTTGGAGTTGGTGGCCACGATCTTCTCCCACAGCAGGGCTGCGCCGCCGCCCTTGATGCCGTTGAAGTTCTTGTCGACCTCGTCCGCGCCGTCGATGGTCACATCGATGTGGTCCACGTCGTCGATGTCGACGATCTTGATGCCGTAGCTCTCGGCCTGCTCCTGCGTGCGGCGGGAGGTGGTCACGCCGGTGAACTGGAGGCCCTCCTCCTTGACGCGGCGGCCGAGCTCGTCGACCAGGAACCGCACGGTAGAGCCGGTGCCGAGGCCGGCGATCATGCCGTCGGTGACCAGCTTGGCGGCCTCGATGCCCGCCGCCTTCTTCAACGCATCCTGCTGCGCCTTATCCATAATGGTTCTCCTTCCACGGAAATTCGCCTCGCGCTCGTCGCGCCAAGCTCGCCTCCTATACTATCCGAGATGCGGCCGGCTGCCCGGGTGTGTCCACGCGATGTTTCATGGCGTGTTTCACAGCGTTCACGATCGTTCACGATGTGCGGATGACGAACGGCGCGTTCGTGAGCGTGAGATTGCCGTCGCCGTCCACCCAGCCCTCGACTACGATGCTGCCGCGGATCAGCCGCGGACGACCGTCGAACGTCGGGCTCGACGACGGCGGGGGAGAGAACCGCAGTTCGCCCGACACGGTCAGTCCCGACGGCTGTGCCGCGGGCTGCGTTGCGGGTCGGGCCTCGGGCTGCGCGACGGTCTCCGACGGTTGCCGTGACGGCGCCGCAAGCCGGGCGGATTGTACCGATCGCGCGGACGATGCCGCCGAAGACGGTTGAAATTGTGCGGATTCGGCCTGATCCGCCCCGGCTTCCCCGTTTGACGGCACCGCGCCGATCGCGATCGTCACATCGGCAGATGGCCGGGAAAATTCGGTCGTCGTTGCGTCGGTTGTCGTTGCGTCGGTTGTCGTCGCGTCGGTCGTTGTCGCGCCGAAATCGGCCAGATCGTCCGGCACGCTCTCCGGTTCGGCCAGACGATCGGCCAGACTGACTGGCCGACGATCGGCGCGCGTCGCCGTGTCGCGTCCCGCCGGCCGGACGCGGGCACGATCGGCAGCGCGGCCGTCGGCGCGATCATGCGCGCCGTCATCGTGCCGACGATCATCGGCCGTCGAATCATCCGCACGATGCAGGCCACGACTGCGGCCGCGACCGTCCGCGTCATCGCGACCGGACGCATCGTCACAGGCATACTCGCCGGCGTCCTCTCCGCGGCCCAGATGATAGTCCTTCGCGGAAATCAGCCCGTCCATCAGCATCCGCGCGTCGGCCGGCACGTCCGTGCCCTTCGCGTACTCGGACGCAAGCAGCGACTCCCAGCCCTCCTTCGGCAGGTAGCCGTCGCGCACATGCGCACGGCAGTCACCCGCGTACGTGCGCGCCAATTCGTCGACCTTCTCGTTGCCGGCGTTGCCCGCATGGCCCTTGACCCACACGAACTTCACCGACCCGGCCCGCTTG
Organism: Bifidobacterium biavatii DSM 23969; assembly: GCF_000741165.1. Lineage (GTDB taxonomy): Bacteria > Actinomycetota > Actinomycetes > Actinomycetales > Bifidobacteriaceae > Bifidobacterium > Bifidobacterium biavatii. The sequence goes on from NZ_JGYN01000037.1 coordinate 12,280, forward strand.
GACAGCTCCGCGTCGATCGCCTTGATGAGCGCCGCGTTCTTGACCGGCTTCTTCTGCGAGTTCTTCCAGCCGTTCTTCTTCCAGCCGTGCACCCACTTGGTCGAACAGTTGATCGCGTACTGCGAATCCGTTTCGATCACCAGCGGCTCGGAACCGGGGTGTGCGCGCAGCGCCTCGAGCACCGCGCACAATTCGCCGATCTGGTTCGTGCCGTTCGTGGCGCCGCCCGCGTCGCAGTCGCCGCCGTGCTCGTGGCCGGGACGCCCGCCCGCATGCGGTTCATGGTCGGCCCACGCCCAGCCCATCGGTCCGTTCGGGTTGCCCAGTGCACTGCCGTCTGTGGATACGGTGATGGTCATGCCCTGCTCGCTTTCTGGTCAACCCGAACAGCCCCTTCGCGGACGCTGGTCGCGCGCCCGCTCACTTCGCCTGCGGACAGTCCGCTGGACTGTCTGTTTGACGGCTCAGCATACGGGTTGCCCAGTGCGCTGCCGTCCGTGGAAACTGTGATGGTCATGCGTTCCACCTTAGCTGGCTTGCCGGATGCGCCGATTCGGGGCCGTTGGCATTGTGCACGCTCACGACACGGGAATCGGCTTGCGTGTAGGTCTGACGCGCTATGGTCATAGCGGAAAGGGGAGGATATGGGCAACAGACTGCAATCTCGATCCCGTTGCATGATCGCCGGAGCGGTGCTGCTCGTGGCGGCGGTCTCGTTGTGCGCGCTTGCCCATTTCGCCGCGGCCGCGATGACGGTTGCCGCGGCCGCCGTCTCCGCGCTGTGCTCGCTGCGCGAATGCCGGATCTGCCACCGGTTCGCCGCGCTCTCCCGCACCGCCGACTATGGCGCGATTTGCCCCGTTTGCCAGCGCCTGATCGCCGAAGGCCGTCAGCAGGAACTGCTCGAGCGTCGCATATGAATTGTCGGGTGCGGCTCGGGACTGGGTACGGTGATTGCGGTGATAGTGATATTGCCATGCCGATGAACGACGGGTGAGGGGATTCAAGCCCGGCTGCGGGAATGGGTCACCGACAGAGAAAGATTGTGGGCATAGACCCTACCATTGACGATGGGCATCCGGTGGGGTTGGGTGCTGATGTTTCCTGATCGTTCCTGATCGTGGGCATAGACGGTACATGAAGTCTCCTTATTCGTGGGTATAAGCGGGATATTTGCGCAATCGTGGGCATAGGCCGACCGCGAAGAGACGACTTTTGGCCTCTTCATGGTTGGTCTATGCCCACGATTGTGATGGGTGCATTGTTGATGTACCGTCTATGCCCACGATCTTGTTGTACCGGTTCTTATTGGCATTCTTATATCTACGTCTAGTCTTAGCGAATGGCTGACGTAGACCTCCGGGGTATGGGTTGACGTCATCGCTCGGGCGTGCTTGATGTGTGTACTGCCTTATGCCCCAACTGGTTATCCACATTTTCCGCATTATTGCGACGGTGGGGAGTCGTGCCGACAAGGGCGGATTGGCGTATTTTCAACGGAACACACGCCGATCAGCGACCATTCGACCACAAGGGTCGAATAACGCCCGGCACGAGACGGATTTCCTCTATGCTGCATTGTCATGAGACGCAATACAGCCTTGATTGACCGTTGTGAGATCGCGGAGCGCCAGAGGCTTTGCATCTGGCCCAGGGACGACGCTGAACGACGCATGTTCAGACGCCGGTCGGATGCGGGAGAGCTGACCCGCGTATTCGGCCGTTGCTTTGCGCGTTCCGATCAGTGGAAGACGATTGACAGTGTGGAACGGTATCGTCGTATCGTCCGATCGTTGGCGATCATGCATCCGGACTGGATTTTCTGTGATATGACCGCTGCGGTGATGCAGAACGTCAGTGATTCGTCGCGGCACTTGGACCTTGTACACATCGTCACCAGCCGGGAGCGGCATGTTCATGATTATGACAGGATGAGGCATCACTACGTCGCGGATCGGTCGTACGACATGGCCGATGGGGTGAAGGTCACCCCGTTGGAGCGCACCGTGTTCGACTGCGCGCGCAGGCTTCCGCTTCCCGACGGGCTGGCCGTACTTGATGCCGTGCTGCGTTGCGGCTTGCGGGACAAGCGCCATTTGGCGGAGTCGTTTGCCGCAATGCCGGGATGGCGGCGGGACGCCGCATTGCGAGTGCTCCGTCATGCGACGGGGAGGACTGAGAATGGTGGCGAAGCGTACGCGCTGGGCGTGATGATCGACGAGCGCTATATGATTCCCTGCCTGCAGGAGGAGATCGTTGACCCGTACGATATGTCGCGCGTATATCGCGTGGATTTCGCCTGGCATACGCCGGACGGCAGGTTTATTGTCGGTGAGCTTGACGGGCGGGTGAAATACCGTGATGCTTCGATGTATCGCAACGGCAATCTGTCCGATACGGTGATCGAGGAGAAGCGGCGCGAGGAGGGAATTCGGCTGGTTGTCGACGAGATGTTTCGATTTTCGTTCGGCGATGCGCTGCACCGTGATCGATTGCTGCACAAGATGGATAAGGCGCGGGTGCCGCGATTTGATGACGGCGGCTGACGTCGGTTGATGACGATTGGCCGCCTAGCGGTTGGGCGTGAGAGGGTAGGGCGCTGGATGAGAGGGCTGATGGTGATTGATGTGGGTATAGGCGGGATATTTTTGCGGGGTGATTCGATGGTGCAAGAGAATTCGAAAGAGTCCCTTCCGCAAATGTGGGCATAGACGGTACATGAAGTCCTCCCGTTCGTGGGCATAGGCGGGATATTTGCGCAATCGTGGGCATAGACCGGCCATGAGGAACCTCAAAGTCGTCTCTTCGTGGTCGGTCTATGCCCACATCTGAGATGGGCACACTATTTATGTACCGTCTATGCCCACGATGGGTCGTTCTACGGTAGGAGGGGCGAATTGGCCTTGGTGGTTTGGGGTGGATGCGGATGGAGTTGGATGGACCCGGATCCCCGACTTCCATGGAATCCCCGCTCAACGTCGGTGTCCTCTGCTGGAGGGCAGAAGGCACAGCAACATGGCTGTGCTGAACCCACTGTGATATAGGCATTGTGCCCAGCTGCCGATGTGCCAAGGAACAGCCAAGGAACGCCAACGACTCCGCGGCCCTCAACATTGGTGCATCATGTCAGTTCCGGTGTAACCGAGCCGACGACATCGCCGAACAACAGAAAGGTGTCCCTTCCGAATCTCTGTTCGGAAGGGACACCTTTCTGCGGGGCCGATTGCAGGGAGGAGACGACTTGATGAAGTCGATGAGGTCGTCTCCCCGACCGGGAAAATCAGAACATCACTCGGAGAGGGCCTTGTCGACGACTTCGGTGGCCTCGGCGAGGACCTTGTCGAGGGCCTCGGGGGACTCGAAGGACTCGGCGTACACCTTGTAGATGTTCTCGGTGCCGGACGGACGGGCCGCGAACCAGTTGTCCTTGGTGGTGACCTTCAGGCCGCCGATCTTGGCGTGGTTGCCCGGAGCCTCGGTCAGCTTGGCGGTGATGTCCTCGCCGGCGAGCTGGGTGGCGGTCACGTCGTCGCCGGTGAGCTTGGCGAACTTCTGCTTCTGCTCGAGCGTGGTCGGCGTGTCGACGCGCTTGTACCAGCTCTCGCCGAAGCGCTCGACCTGCTCCTGATGCAGCTGGGCCGGGTTCTTGCCGGTCTTGGCGGTGATCTCGGCGGCCAGCAGGTCGGGGATCAGGCCGTCCTTGTCGGTGGTCCACACGCGGCCGTCGCGGCGCAGGAAGCTCATGCCGGAGCTCTCCTCGCCGCCGAACGCGACCTCGCCGCTGAACAGCGGGTCCACGAACCACTTGAAGCCGACCGGAACCTCGAGCACCTTCGCGCCGATCGACGCGGCCACGCGGTCAATCAGGGAGGAGGAGACGAGCGTCTTGCCGACGGCAGCGCCCTTCGGCCAGCCCGGACGGTTGCCGCCGAACAGGTACTCCACGCACACGGCAATGTAGTGGTTCGGGTTCATCACGCCCCAGTTCGGGCACACGATGCCGTGACGGTCCGCATCCGGGTCGGTGCCGCCGACCAGATCGTACTTGTCCCACGCGCCCGCGTTGAGCTCGTCGACGAGGCCCTTCATCGCGTACGGCGAGGACGGATCCATGCGGATCTTGCCGTCGTGGTCGATGGTCATGAAGCGCCACGTCGGGTCGACTTCCGGACGCACGACGCCGATGTTCAGACCGTACTTCTCGTTGATGAGCGGCCAGTAGTTGACGGACGCGCCGCCGAGCGGGTCGATGCCCAGGCGCACGCCTGAGTTGCGGATGACGTCGAAGTCGATCACGTTGGCCAGATCGTCGACGTAGTGCTCACGGAAGTCGAAGCCCTCGACGAACTCGGACTTGACGGCCTCCTCGTACGGCACGCGCTTGACGGACTTGTAGTCGCCGAGCAGCTCGTTGGCGCGCGCGGCGATCGCGTTGGTCACGTCGGCCGGGGCCGGGCCGCCGGTGACCGGGTCGTACTTGAAGCCGCCGTCGGTCGGCGGGTTGTGCGACGGGGTGACGACGATGCCGTCGGCCAGACCCTCGCCTTCGAAACGCTGGGTGCCGTCGGCCGCGCGGTTGTGCGTCAGGATCGCCTGGGAGACGACCGGGGTGGGCACGAAGTCGTCGCGCGAGTCGATGCGCACGTGCACGCCGTTGGCGACGAGGACCTCGATGGCGGTCTTCTTGGCCGGCGCAGACAGCGCGTGCGTGTCGGAGCCGAGATACAGCGGGCCGGTGACGCCGGCCTTCTTGCGGTATTCGGCGATGGCCTGCGTGATGGCGACGATGTGGGCCTCGTTGAACGAGGTCTTCAGGGACGATCCGCGGTGGCCGGAGGTGCCGAAGATGACGCGCTGTTCGGGCACGGACGGATCGGGGACGAGGTCGTAGTACTTGCCGATGACTTCGTCGACGTTGATCAGATCAGCTGGGGTGGCGGGAAGACCCGCATTTTTTGCTACCATAGCCTCTATTTTGCCACGGATTTCCGTGACTGAAAACATTTGCATTGTGAATTGCCGTCGTACGTTGCGCGAATCCTTGCTGACGGAGTCGTTGTGGAACATTGCGGACGGTGCGTGCGGAGACCGTTGCGCGGCGGATTTCGGCCGCATGCCGGCTGGACGATGATCGGAATGCCGTGGCCGGAATTGACGTTTCCGATAGGTCGCGGCGACCGGTGCGACCGTTGGCGTGACGGGCGACGCGCCGAAAGTTGGCGGAACCGGTTCGATGGCGTTACACTGCCTTATGAACTTCTACTTTTGCAGGGTTGCAAGTCACATAAGACGCAAGACCTGAGACATACGCCATAAGTGTATGTCTTGGGTCTTTTTTTGTTGTCTTGCGGTTCTGCGAGGGCGGAGAACATAACAGGAGAACAACAGGAAACACAAGGGAAGGAAACCAAAGATGGCTGAATCCACAGCGTCGCAGATCATCGACGCCATCGGCGGCGCGGGCAACGTCAAGAGCCTGACGCACTGCGCCACTCGTCTGCGTTTCGAACTGGTCGACGGCGGCAAGGTCGACCAGAACCGCCTGCAGCACATGAAGGGCGTGCTCGGCGCGGTCCCGCAGGCCGGCGACCGCTACCAGGTCGTCATCGGCGGCGCCGTCGCCTCCATGTACGAGGAGATCATGCATCTGCCCGAGATGGCGAACGCCGGCGGCGCCGCCAAGGCCGCCAACAACGGCAAGATGACCGACGCCGAAGTCAAGGCCGCCGAACGCGCGAAGGCGCGCGGCAAGGTCGCCTGGCTCGACTCGTTCTTCGAGTACCTGGCCGACTCGTTCCGCCCGATCCTGGGCGTCCTGCTCGGCGCGTCCATCATCATCGCGCTCGTCAACCTGTTCATCTCGCTCGGCGTCATCGCCGGCGACGAGGACAACACCTCCCTGATGTTCATCAAGGCCATCTGGAAGGGCGTGTTCTACTTCCTGCCGATCATGGTTGCCTACAACGCCTCCAAGAAGCTGAAGGTCGACCCGTGGCTCGGCGGCTCCATCATGGCCATGCTCATGACCCCGCAGTTCGCCGCCCTGTCCGACGCCAAGACGTGGGGTAACGCGGTTTCCTGCGTCGAGAACGCCACGCTGGGCACCACCGACTGCACCGCCACCGTGTTCGGTCTACCGATGCAGCTGTCCGACTACTCCGGCAACGTGTTCGTGCCGCTGATGATGGCCGCCGTGCTCGGCCTCGTCTACCACGGCCTGAAGAAGATCATCCCGGACAGCGTCCAGCTCGTGTTCGTGCCGTTCTTCGCCATGATCATCGTCGGCGTGCTCACCGCCTTCATCATCGGCCCGCTGGGCGTGTGGGTCGGCAACGGCCTCGGCGTCGTCCTCGCCTGGATGAACGGCCACGCCCCGTTCGTGTTCGCCATCGCGATCCCGATGCTCTATCCGTTCCTCGTGCCGCTGGGCCTGCACTGGCCGCTCAACGCCCTCATGCTCATGAACATCCAGTCCCTCGGCTACGACTTCATCCAGGGCCCGATGGGCGTGTGGAACTTCGCCTGCTTCGGCGCCACCGCCGGCGTGCTCTTCATCTCCATCCGCGACCACGATAAGGAAATGCGCCAGACCTCCATCGGCGCCCTCGCCGCCGGCCTGCTCGGTGGCGTCTCCGAGCCGTCCCTCTACGGCATCCACCTGCGCTACAAGATGGTCTACAAGCGCATGCTCATCGGCTGCGGCGTTGGCGGCGTCGTGATCGCCGTCCTCGGCTGGCTGTTCCCGTCCGTCGTCGCCTCCGGCGAGACCGTGCGCGGCGTGACCACCACCGCGTTCGCCTTCACCTCGCTGCTCACCATCCCGGTGTTCAACCAGATGTGGGTCTACGGCGTGTCCATCGCAGTCGCGTTCGCCGTGTCCATGTTCCTGATCATCACGCTCGACTACCGCACCCCGGAGCAGAAGGCCGAGCTGCAGGAGCGTCTCGCCCAGGAGAAGGCCGACCGCGAGCTCGAGGCCCAGGCCGCGTCCGCCCCGGCCGCTTCCCCGGCTGCCGCTCCGGCCGCCGCGACC
>NZ_JGYN01000038.1 GCF_000741165.1 Bifidobacterium biavatii DSM 23969
CCAGCTCCCCTGACAAGGGGAGCCGAGGATTGCAAAGAGGGGGGAGCGGGGGAGGGTTTACTTGAGCTTGATCTGCGTGCCGTCGGCGTCCGGCGTGATGCGGCCGATCACGTAGCCGGCCTCGCCGTTGGGCTTGAGCAGCTCGAGCGTCTCGTCGGCGCGCTCGGCCGGAACGGCCAGCACCATGCCGATGCCCATGTTGAAGATGTTGTACATCTCCATGTGGTCGATCTCGCCGGCCTTTTCGAGCACGTCGAAGATCGGCAGCACCGGCCACGAGCCGAGCTCGATCTCGGCCGCCAGGCCCTCGGGGATCATGCGCGGCACGTTCTCGATGAAGCCGCCGCCGGTGATGTGCGCGACACCCTTGACCACGCCCGCCTTGAACAGCGGGGAGAGGGCCTTCACGTAGATCTTGGTCGGGGTGAGCAGCACGTCGCCGAGCTTTTCGCCGCCGAGTTCCGGCAGCACGGTGTCGACGGTGTAGCCGGCCTGCTCGAACAGGGCCTTGCGCACGAGCGAGAAGCCGTTGGAGTGCACGCCGGTGGACGGCAGGCCGATGAGCACGTCGCCGTCGGTGATGCCGGAGCCGTCGACGATCGCGGACTTCTCCGCCACGCCGACCGCGAAGCCGGCCAGATCGTACTCGTCCTCGTCGTACATGCCCGGCATTTCAGCCGTCTCGCCGCCGATCAGGCCCGCGCCGGCCTGCACGCAGCCGTCCGCGACGCCCGCGACGACCTGCTCGAGCAGCGCCGGATCGTTCTTGCCGCACGCGATGTAGTCGAGGAAGAACAGCGGTTCGGCGCCCTGCGCGGCGATGTCGTTGACGCACATGGCCACGCAGTCGATGCCGATGGTGTTGTGCTTGTTCGCCAGCTTGGCGACGACGAGCTTGGTGCCCACGCCGTCGGTGCCGGAGATGAGCACCGGCTCCTTGTAGCCGAGGGAGGCGAGGTCGAACAGGCCGCCGAAGCCGCCGATGCCGCCGACCACGCCCGGACGGTTGGTGCGCGCGACGTGCGACTTGATGCGCTTGACGACCTCGTAGCCGGCTTCGACGCTCACTCCTGCGTTCTCATAGGCTTTGGGCATGACATTCCTTTCTTGGACCCATCTACAAGCTCCCCTTGTCAGGGGAGCTGTCAGCGAAGCTGACTGAGGGGTAGTCACATGTGTCGAACCGTCTGACTACCCCTCAGCTCAGCTCATTACGTTCGACGGCTCCCCTGACAGGGGGAGCCGAGAAATTTTGTATTGTGTGGTTATTCCGCGGGCTTGACCGTGTACTCGTTGCCCTCGTACTTGCTCTTGTACAACGCGAATTCGGGCAGACGCACGCGGTCCTCGGGAGTCAACGACTTGAGGAAGTCGGCCTCGTAGTCGTCGAGTGCGGTCGGATAGTCGCCGTTGAAGTACGCGACGCACAGGCCGCCGTACGGGGCATCCGCGCCGAGTCCGATCGATTCGACGAGTCCTTCGAGCGAGAGGAAGGCGAGCGAGTCGGCGCCGATGTAGTCGCGGATCTCCTCGACCGACTTGTGACCGGCGATCAGCTCTCGCGTGGTCGAAATGTCGATGCCGTAGAAGCACGGGTACTTGAGCGGCGGCGAGCTGATGCGCATGTGCACTTCGGCCGCGCCGGCCTCCTTGAGCAGCTGCACGATGCGCTTGGACGTGGTGCCGCGCACGATCGAATCGTCGATGACGACCACGCGCTTGCCCTTGACCACGCCGCGCACGGCGGACAGCTTCATGCGCACGCCCTGCTCGCGCAGTTCCTGCGTCGGCTGGATGAACGTGCGCGCGACGTACTGGTTCTTGATCAGGCCCATTTCGTTCGGCAGATGCGCGGCCTCCGCGTAGCCGGACGCGGCCGACAGCGACGAGTTCGGCACGCCGATGACCATGTCCGCGTCGACCGGCGATTCGGCGGCCAGGCGCGCGCCCATGCGCTTGCGCGCGGAGTGCACGTTGACGCCGTAGATGTCGGAGTCGGGGCGGGCAAAGTAGATGAACTCCATCGAGCAGATCGCCAGCTGTGTCTTGTTGGTGTACTGCACGATCTTGTAGCCGTGGTCGGAGACGACGATGATCTCGCCGGGACGGATGTTGCGCACGAGTTCGGCGCCGACGACGTCGAGCGCGCAGGTTTCGGACGCGAGCACGTACGCGCCGTTCTTCATGCGGCCGAGCGAGAGTGGGCGGAAGCCGTTCGGGTCGAGCGCGCCGATCATCGCGTCCTCGGTCATGAGCAGGTACGCGAAGCCGCCGTGGACCGTGTTGAGCGCCTCCTTGAGCTTGTCCATGAAGGTCGGCTGGCTGGAGCGGCGGATAAGGTGCATGAGCACTTCGGTGTCGGAGTTCGAGTGGAAGATCGCGCCTTCGTCTTCGAGTCCGCGGCGCAGCGACGGGCAGTTGGTGAGGTTGCCGTTGTGGCACAGGGCCATGTCGCCGTCGTGGAAGCGGAAGATGAACGGCTGGATGTTGTCGGTGGTGCCGGAACCGGCCGTGGCGTAGCGCACGTGGCCGATCGCCTTGTCTCCCTTAAGGCGTTCGATTTCGCGCTCGTCGCCGAACACCTGCGTGAGCAGGCCGAGTCCGCGGTGTCCGATGAGGTGGCCGTTGTCGTTCGAGACGATGCCGGCTCCCTCCTGGCCGCGATGCTGGAGCGCGTGGAGACCGAAATAGGTCAGACGGGCGGCGTCGGGATGGCCCCAGACGCCGAAAATTCCGCATTCTTCGTGGATATCTTCGAGTTCAGCCGACAAGCCAAAGCTCCTTCCAAACCATTGGATTCGGGGATTCGCTTACCGATCAACCCTATCAATCGGCGGCTACATCGACACGGAGGGTTTGTTCGGTGTCGTGCCGCGCGTGATGCCGTATTGTCGGACGCCATTGTGTTGCGAGTGCTCCCTCGGTTGCGGCCGTGCGATGGACGCCTGCAATGCGTTGGTCGCCGATGATGGCGGCTACGTTCCGATGTGTGGGGATTCCCACGCGGGGAGCATGGAACGTTGATGGCGCGCATGATGATCACACGACACGGTGATTGATTGTGATCGTTTGTGATGTGATAGAATGTGATCGTTAACACGGCGATGGAGCCCGTTTGCTCGTGTCAAAGAGAGCGGATTGATCACGAGCGAGACAAAATCTGGCAAATCAAGATCAAAAATGATCGAAGCTGCTGTATGATGATAACCAAGCGGAAGGAAACACAGCCACTACGGAGTGACCGCCTTACCCGCCTCTTGGTGAAGACGCCATGCAGTAAAGGAGCAGAAATGAACAAGAACACTCTCTTCAAGGCAGCTGCGGTTGCCGGCGCGGCCGTGATGATGCTGTCCGGTTGCGGTTCCAGCAACAACGCCAGCGGCGGCAAGACCGAGGCGCTCGACGAAAACGCCAAGGTCGAAATCTCGTTCGCCGGCTGGTCGCTCGACACTACCCCGGAGTTCCAGACCCTGGCCGACGGCTTCATGAAGGACCACCCGAACATCACCGTCAACATCAAGCAGTACTCCGCCGACGACTACGACAAGCAGCTGACCTCCGACATCTCCGGCAAGAGCCAGCCTGACGTCTTCCCGATCAAGAACCTGCAGAAGTACTACACGTACGCAGCCTAATCCGGCGGCCTCGCGGATCTCTCGGACATCGCGGCCAGCTACGACGGCGACAAGAACATCGACGTATCCTCCTACAAGCTCGAGGACGGCAAGTACTACGCCATGCCGTACCGTCAGGACTCCTGGGTGCTCTTCTACAACAAGGACATGTTCGAGAAGGCCGGCGTGACCGCCCCCGACGGCACCTGGACGTGGGACGACTACACCAAGGCCGCCGAGGAACTCAAGGAGAAGCTGCCCGCGGCCGGCTACGACGCCAGCTCTGTCTATCCGATGTACCAGCACGGCTGGCAGTCCGTCGTCCAGGGCTTCGCGGTCGCGCAGACCGACGGCGCCTACGACGACTTCTTCAAGGGCGACTACAGCTACCTTAAGCCCTACTATGAGCGTGCGCTCAAGTGGCAGAAGGAAGGCCTGACCATCGACTGGAACACCGTGAACTCCACCAAGGTCCAGTACCAGGCCCAGTTCGGTACCCAGAAGGCCGCCATGCTGCCGATGGGCACCTGGTTCGCCGCCACGCTCGTCAGCCAGCAGAAGTCCGGCGACGCCGACACCTTCAACTGGGGCATGGCTCCGATCCCGCAGAACCCGGACGAAAAGACCGACCAGACCGTCACCTTCGCCGATCCGACCGGCCTTGCCGTCTCTTCCAACATCTCCGGCCAGAAGCTCGCCGCCGCCAAGGAATTCGTCAAGTGGGCCTCCGGTGAGAAGGGCTCCGAGGCGCTCGCCAAGATCGGCACCACCCCGGCCTACTTCTCCGACTCCGTCGCCGACACCTACTTCTCCACCGACGGCATGGCCAACGACGATCTGTCCAAGAAGGCCTGGACCGAGCACAAGACCAACCCGGAGAACCCGGTCGGCGCCGGCACCGACACCATCCAGGACGTGCTCAACACCGTCGTCCACTCGGGCATCATGTCCGGCACCAGCTCCATCGACGACGCGATCGCCAAGGGCACGCAGGACATCAAGGACCAGGGCGTCCTCCAGCAGTGAGCCAGACCGGTCGAAGCAGGACCGGAACAGCAACGCTGAAATCATCATCTGACACACCAGCCGATCGGCACTGATCGGCACTGGCACAGGCAAACGGGGGCCGGGACCGTATCCGCACGGACTCCGCCCCCGTTTTTGCATGCCAACCATCATTTTCCACACTTCCGGCACGCGGGCATCGCGGTCCGCCGCCGGCAACACAACCACCGCTTTCAATCAAAGGAGAGTTGCAGCGATGACACAGGCTAACTCAGCTGCAAAAACGGCCGTCGCGCCACCCGATCACAGCAAGGCCAACAAGGCCATCGGTCGACGCAATCTGCTGAACGGACTCATCTTCATCGCGCCGAACTTCATCGGCTTCCTCGTCCTCATCCTCATCCCGGTCATCCAGCTGTTCTACATCGGCTTCTCCAAGTGGAGCGCATTCGGCGACCCGGTGTTCAACGGCCTGACCAACTGGCGTCGACTGTCGCACGACTCGAACTTCACGGCGTCGTTCATCAACACCATCGTCTACTCGGTCGTGCACATTCCGCTCACCCTCGCCATCGCGTTCGCACTGGCCGTGCTGCTCAACACGCAGCTCAAGGGACGCGCGTTCTTCCGCACCGTCGCGTTCTTTCCGTACATCACCTCCATCGTCGCCGCGGCGCAGGTGTGGAACATGCTGTTCGACGCCAAGAGCGGCGTGATCAACCAGATCATCAAGATCTTCACCGGCGGCTGGGCCCCGGCTTGGATGGGCTCCACCAAGTGGGCCATGGTCGCGGTCATCATCGTGGCCACGTGGCGCGAGGTCGGCTACTTCATGATCCTCATCCTCGCCGGCCTGCAGACCATCCCGGGTGAACTGTACGAAGCGGCGTCCATCGACGGTGCGAACGGCTGGCAGCAGTTCTGGAAGATCACCGTCCCGTGCATGCGACCGACCCTCTTCTTCGTGCTCGTCACCCTGACCATCCAGTCCTTCAAGATCCTCGACCTGACGCTCGTCATGACCAACGGCGGCCCGGGCACCTCGACCCTCATGCTCGCCCAGTACGTGTACAACGTGGCCTTCACCCGCTCCGACTTCGGCTACTCCGGCACCGTCTCGCTCGTGCTGTTCGCGCTGTGCATGATCGTGACCCTCATCCAGTTCTGGTACAACAACAAGAAGGAGAAGTAAGATGACCGCCGCAAGCATCACCCCGGCCGCGGGAGCCAAGTCTCCTTCCGCCGACATCCCGTTCAACAAGAAGCCCGTCAGCCCCGCCAAGATCATCGGCACCGTCATCGGCTACGTGGCCATGATCGCCATCGCCGCGTTCACGCTGCTGCCGTTCATCTGGATGCTTCTCGCCTCGGTCAAGCCGAACAACGAAGTGTTCATGGTGCCGTTCAAGTGGCTGCCGAGCGTCTGGCACTTCGAGAACTACATCAACATTTGGACCAAGTCCGACATGCTGCTGTGGGTCGGCAACACCGTGTTCTTCGCGATCATCGTGACCTTCCTGCAGGTGTTCACCGGCTCGTTCGCCGCCTACGGCTTCTCCCGCATCAAGTTCGCCGGACGCAACGCGCTGTTCCTCGTCTACATCGCCACCATGGCCGTGCCGTGGCAGTCCTACATGATCCCGCAGTTCAAAATGCTCTCCAGCTGGGGCCTGGTCGACACCCGTTGGTCCATCGTCCTGCTGCAGGCGTTCGGTGCGTTCGGCGTGTTCATGATGAAGCAGTTCTACGACACGATCCCCGAAGAGCTCGCCGAAGCCGCCCGACTCGACGGCCTGAGCGAATTCGGCATCTACTCGCGCATCGTGCTGCCGCTGTCCGGACCGTCCATCGCCGCCCTCGGCATCATCACGTTCACCAACACGTGGAACGACTACATGGGCCCGCTCATCTACCTGCGCAGCCAGAACCTGCAGACCATCCAGCTTGGTCTGAAAACCTTCATCAGCCAGTTCAACGCCGACTATGCGATGATCATGACCGGCTCCGTGCTCTCGATCCTGCCGATCCTGGTCGTGTTCCTCATCGGTCAGAAGCAGTTCATCGAAGGCATCGCGACCTCCGGCATGAAGGGCTGATGTCCCACCGCGGCGCGGACGCTCCTTTCCGCGCCGCACTCATCCTGTGGTCCGCACGGCGTGCCTGTAGCCGCGCGGACCACTTTTTGATATTCCGCGGGCTCGTCACACGTTGCCATGCACGCCGCCATGCATATCGCCATGCGGGTTGGTACAGTGCCGCGGCGCGTGACTGGGAGCGGGCGCAACACAATGTTGATCCCGTAAAACCCTTATTTTCCAACGATTCAGGAATTTGGTCATGTTATTTGATCCGCTCCCGGTCACGCTCCGTGTTGTGAAGCGGCGCGAAGTGGCGCGAAACGGGGCCGGCTGCGTATTGTGAAGTTCCGAGATTTGATGTTCTTGAAGAATCGACGACTGTAAGGTGGAAACCATGAGCAGCGAAGACAAAAGCAACAACAACGCCTCGCCCGACGCGACCAACAAATGGTTCCAGGCCGACGCGTTCATGCGCATCGTCAACTCCGTCACCGTGATCCTGCTGGCCGGCATCTGCAGCCTCATCGCATCCCTGCCGCTCGTCATCGTCGCGCTTGTCGTCAACGATCTCAACTACTGGCCGCTGTATCTGGCCGTCGGGGCACTGTCGGCGCCCGCCGTCGCCGCGCTGTACGCCATGTTCCGCGACCATCCCGCACTCTCGTCGCACGCCTCGCGCGTACGCATCAAACTCATGACCGAATCCGGCGACGGGACGGCAACCGCGTCGGCGTCAACCGCGTCGGCGGTGAATTCCCCAGCATTCGGCGCTGCGTCGAATGCGTCGACCGGTTCCCGCAACGGCGGCGATCGCACTGCCTTCACGCAACAGGACGGCCGTTCTTCATCCGGTCGTTCGTCATCTGGCCGTTCATCATCCGCTTCCCGCGGTCCTCACGGCAACACGGCCGCATTCCTGCCCGACTGGATCGCCATGCCGTACGTGCGGCAGGACGTCGCGGTCGCCTTCTTCAAGCCGTACTTCGCCGCCTATCGCGCACTCTGCCTCCGTGCATGGGCGCAGGGCTGCACGTTCGCGATCGTCGCATTCGCGCTCGGATACGACATCCTCCTGCTCGCGCAGATGCCGTGGGGCGTGTACGTCGTGCCGGCGCTCGCCGTCGTGCTGCTGTTCGTGTTCGCCGCGTTCTCGATCTCGATGGTGCTCATCGTCGAGTACCCCAAGGCGAAGTACCTGTCCGTGCTCAAGAACTCCGCGCTGCTGAGCGTGCGGCGGCTGTATATTCTGTTGATCACTGCGGTCGCGCTTGTAGCCTACGGCTACGCGCTGTTCCGCTGGTTCGTGCCCGTGGCCGTGCTCGGCACCGGCGTGCTGTGGTACCTCGTGTGGGGCGCCTCCCGCTGGCAGGCCCAGCTCATGTTCTCCGCGCTCGCCGCCGAATCCCGCGACGACCGTATCATCGCCATGTACCAAGTCGCGCCCGCCTCCTCCGGCATCTCCGGCTTCCTCAAAGGCACCACCGAATGGCGTCAATAGCGCGGTGGCTCGGTTGCTTGGCCGTCCGGTCGTTTGGTTGCTCGGCGGCTTGGCTGCTAGACCACTTGACTGTTCGGTCGTGTTCTCGGTCCGCGAGAACCAATGGCAAAAAGCGCGAATGCATGTTTCAGCTTCTTCGCCAGCTGGATGGCGTCAACGGGGGATGTTCCGCGCTTGGTGCTGCTTGTCGATCGTGTTGCATGGCGGTTTGACTGGATTTTCTTGATCTTGCTGCGCTGAATGGGCCTTTTGCATGGGTGCTTCGATGTTCTGTTGCTTGTGCCGCGAGAGTGGCCTTTTTGCGTGGCGGATCGGTTAGATGTCCGCTTTCTTGCTGCATGGGGAACACTGCTGGTGTGGGTATTGGTCGGACATCTGTCGTTTTTATCTCGCTAGAGGTTTTTGTGTGGTGGATCGGTTAGATCGTCGTAATGCTGCCATGATGAGAACGTCTTTCGCGCAGATGTTTGTCGGAGATCTGGCATTTTTGCTGCGTAGGAGGTCTTTTGCGTGGTGGATCGGTTAGAGGGATGCTTTCTTGCTGCGCGAGGAACGCTGTTGGCGTGGGTATTTGTCGGAGGCCTGGCATTTTCGCTGCGCGGGAAGTTCTTTGCGTGGCAGATCGGTTAGATGTCCGCTTTCCTGCTTCGTTGAGAGCATCTTATGCGTAGGTATTTGTCGAACATCTGTCGTTTTCACCTCGCTAGAGGCTTCCTGCGTGGCAAGTTGACTAGTTCGTCATCATCCTGCCTCGCTGAGGACATCTTACGCGCAGGTGTTTGTCAAGCATCTGTCAGTTTTGCTTCGCTGAGCGCTGTCAGCGTGGTGGGTTGGTTAGATCTTTGCCTGATTGCTGCGCTGGGGATGCCGGTAGCGTGGGTGTTTGTCGAATGTCTGTCGTTTTTGCTGCGCCAAGTATTGTGGAATCGCCATAGGGAGCCAGTATTCGCGAGTGATCGGTATCTAGTCGTGGTATCTAGCCGTGGAATCCTTCCCCGTCTCTGCGCACCCAGAAATTCTGGCCTTTTCTCCGTTCCGAATCGGACGCGAGTCGTGACGCGAATTGTGATGCCATCGTGTCGCGAGCTGTGACATGAGTCGCGAAGTGAATGGCGGCCTGGACCGCGAACCGATTGAGCTACAGCCCGAGTTATCCACAACACGCCCGAAACCGGACCTTTCGACCACATACCCTGTTTTTCTCACGGCGTCGAGCCTGATTGTCGTATGGTCTCTCCCATGAGACGACACAAAACCGTCGAAGCCTTGCTTGACGTGGCGAAACGCGAACGCCGATGCGCCTATGGAACCGGCAAAGCGGCATGCGCCGCATTGGACCGTCGCGCCAAAGCCGGAATTCTGATGCGTGTATTCCCCAATGCGTACGTCGATCCCGCCTATTGGGAATCCTTGCAGCCGCCCGAGCGTTCCCTGCACATCGCCAGAACCATCGGAGCGCGTCATCCCGATTGGATATTCGCCGGCGTGGTTGCCGCCGCCGCCCATGGTTTTGAACATCAGTGGTCCTTGCACGACGGGCCTGTCGACATTGCCTCTCCGAACAGAAGCACGCCTCTGCGCGAAACAGGCGTGCGGCGGATTTATGCTCCGGGGTGTGCGACCGAATCGGCAAGCGGCATAACGGTTACCGACAAGGCGCGAACCGTGGTGGATTGTTGCATGATGCTGGAATTCCGCTACGCGATGCCCATCGTCGATTCCGCGCTTGCACAGGGTGTGTCGAGACGCGATATACTGACGGTGTGCGGTGCGTTGCACAGGAATTGCCTGCCGGTGTTTCGAGCACTTCATTACGCGGATCCGCGCAGTGAGAACGGAGGCGAGTCGCTGATGCGCGGCACGATCGTCGATTCCGGTTTCATGGTTCCGGAAATTCAGGTGACGTTTGTCGACCCGCAGACCGGCAAATCGTATCGCGTCGATTTTGCATGGCGTCTCGCTGATGGTCGGATCATCGTGGCGGAGTTCGATGGAGTGGACAAGTATGTCAATCCGTCGATGACGGATCGGCGTAGCATACAAGGGGTCGTCCTTGCGGAACGGGAACGCGAGGCTGCGTTGCGCCGGGCTCGTGTGACGACCATTGTCCGATGCACGTTTGAACAGGTCGTGCAGGTGACGCCGCTGATCGATGAACTGCAACGGGCCGGTGTCCCGCGGAATCGGTGACGGGTGCCGGTGATGTGTCCGATGGCATTACCTGAGGAGATCGTTGCGGCGTATGGCGTTTGCCCGTTCTCCCCATCGTGTGTTCCATCTCAAGGATCGGAATCGGGGGAATCTGACGCGGATGAAACGGGTTGACTGGTGTCTGCGAACATTGGACGGTCAGGATCATTCAATGGGTCGCATACGGAGATAGCGTATGAAGGCCACATACGGAGGTCGCATATGAAATCGCGCATCCGTGCATGTGCGGGGCAAGTCGCTGGAACTGCCGGCAAGAGGGGAGAAGCATGACCATCGAGTACACCGAGGAGCGGAAGTTCACGCAGGAGCAGGTGCAGAAGCTGTTTCGGTCGGTCGGCTGGGTGTCGGGCGAGTATCCGGAGCAGTTGCATCGCGCGCTGATGGGATCGTCCACGGTGATCACGGCATGGGACGGCGATCGTTTGGTCGGGCTCGTGCGTGCGCTCGACGACGGCGCGATGCTCGCGTACGTGCATTATGTGCTGGTCGACCCGGAGTATCAGGGGCACGGCATCGCCGGGCACATGGTGCGCATGATCCAGGAGAAATACTGCGACTATTTCTACGTCGAAGTCATGCCGGAGGAAAGCAAGAACGCCGCGTTCTACGAGCGGTTCGGCTTCCGTGTGATGACCGACGGCGTCGCCATGCAGACCGTTAACCCGAACTGGTGACGGGTGCCCCGGGCGACGACATGCGGTAACTGCGGCGAACGCACTGTCCGGACCGAATCCGAGCTGGTGTTCCGCTGTCGTTGAGGACCGATGAAGCGGAAGGACGAGCTGCCTGCGTCTCTGCCGGTGCCACCGGCTTCCGTGCGTGTCGCGAATGGACTTCCGGCCAAACCTTTCTTTGCTAGGCGGTCGAATGCCTCGTATCCCTTGACGTTCGAGGTTTGACAGCCAAGAGACAGGGGCGGGACGCGGTCGAAGGTAGGATTGACAGCATGGACGATCGGGAACGGAGGTTGGGATGATGACCGAGCCTATGGTTGGTGCAGGGTCGGATGTGGATGAGTCGTCACAGTCGGGAACGGCATTGCCGCAGCGGCTTGAGTCGGGGCAGATCGCGCCCGATTTCACGTTGCCGGCGATCGTAACCGCGGTTGATTCCGCCATGACGACGGCCGCGGAGGATCATGCGACGGACGGAACGCACTGCGAAACGACCGTGACGCTGTCCGAGCTGACGTCGCGCGGCGCACGCGTGATCCTGTACTTTTATCCGGCCGCGATGACGCCCGGCTGCACGACCGAAGCATGCGATTTCCGCGACAATATCGCCCGGCTTGGCACGCTCGGATACACGGTGATCGGCGTATCCAAGGATCCGATCGACAAACTGCGCAGATTCGCCGAACGCGACCATCTGCCCTTCCCGCTCCTGTCCGATCCCGATCTCGCGGCGCACAAGGTATACGGCGCGTACGGCGAGAAGAAACTGTACGGCAAAACGCACGTCGGCGTGCTGCGCTCGACGTTCGCGATCGGCACGGACGGGCGCATCCTGCTCGCGCGCTACAACGTGCGCGCCAAAGGCCACGTCGAGTCGCTGATGAAGGCGCTCGCCAAGCTCGATTAGCGTCACAAAGTACTAGCGTGTTGTATCCGCTTCTCGGCGGGCCTGTTCCGCTGCATCCTGTTGGGTGGCTGTCTTCTTCTCGATGCGTGAAGACCGCAATTCGGCGGCAAGGGTTCGCAAGGTGCGTTTTGGCTTTGCGATATGCGCGGCCTGTCGTGAGTCCGGCTGGTGACCCTCGTACAGGAAGAAGCTGATGCCCGCGTCTTCGCCGTGACGGACCACGTATGCGGCGCGGCGGCGCAGGTGGCGGTGATCGTAGAAACCGACGTTACACGTGGTGTCGGTGAACAGAAAATAGCGTTCCACGCCGGCCGCGCGGAATTCGGCGAGCATATGGTCGAACAGGCGACGGCCCACGCCCTGCCCATGCACCGCGCCGTCGAGAATGAACAGCGTCACCTCGGCCGGGTCGCGCCGGCCCACTTTCCAGATCAGCCAGTCGTCGATGCGCGCGATGTCGCGCATCTCATGGATGCCTTCGCGCCCCTCGCGCGAAAACAGCAGCGGCAGCAGCACGCCGATTGCGCGCCGGCGATGCCGGTTGCAGATCAGCGGACGCCAGCGTTTGCTCAATCGTTTCGCGCGAGGATCGTCGATACGGCCCAGAATCACGCCGACCGCGCGGCCGTGCAGATCGGCAACCGTCGCCGTCGTTGAACGCGACAGACACAGTTCGAAATCGGCCTCGGCCAGACGCAACGCATGATCGGGATCTGCGACGTCGTCGTACCACAGCCGGCGCATCAGATCGACCAACGCGGGATAATCGCCGCGCCGCAACGGGCGCAATCGCACGGAATCGCTCATGCCTCCCACCATAGGCCCAGCCGGCGAAACCAAAGCGAAACCGTAGAGATTGTTGGTGCGTGATGGGCCGTCAAGCCGGGAAATGCTGGCTGCCGCAGGCGACAGTCAGCGGGCGACCTGCTCGTCGATGAAGCGGAAGATCACGTCGAGCACGTCCTGGCTCCAGAAATCGTTCTCGTGTTCGGCGTCGTCCACGAGCACGAGCCGCGCGTCATAGCCGTGCTCAACGAGCCGGTCGCGCATCTTGACCGACTGGTGGTACGGCACCACCGTGTCGGCCGTGCCGTGCAGCAGCAGCGTTGGCGGATAGTCGCGACCGTCTTCGACGCGCAGGTACGGGCTCATCTCCGCCGCGCGCGAGCGCACCTCGTCGCTGATGCCGGTCGCCGGCGTCGCGCCCACCACGGCCGCGAACGGGCCGTAATAGTAGATGCGGAACGGGTTGTCCTCGTGGCCGAACGCGTCGATCGCCTCCGTCATGTCGGTCGGCGGGAAGCAGCTGACCACGAAATCGACCCGGTCGCTCACGTCGGTCCACGTGCCGTCCTCGTAGCGCGGATCGTCTGCTGTGAGCCCGACCAGCAGCGACGTGTTGCCGCCGGACGACGTGCCCCAGATGCCGAGTCGGTCCGGATCGACGTGCCATTGCGCCGCGTTCGCGCGCAGGTAGCGGATCGCCGCCTTCACGTCCTCGAGATACGCGGGGAACGTGTACTTGCCGTTGCGCGTCGCGTCGCGGTGGTTCACCGTGGCGACCACGTAGCCGCGCCGTGCGAGTCCGGCCAGCTGTGGCATCTCGTAGTCGCGGTCCGGCGTGGTCCATGCGCTGCCTTGCACGAATACGACGGTCGGCCAGCGCCGGTCGTCCCCGTCGCCGTAGCTTTGCGGCGCGATGATGTCCATGACGAGCCGGTCCGCGCCCGTCTTGTACGCCACGTCGCGGGCCACGCTGGCCAGTCCGAGCCGGTGCGGATTGTGCGGGATGTGGATGGTGTTCGTTGCGTTGGTTGCGTTGCTGTCGGTCATGTGCTGCCCCTTTTGTGCTGATGCGTTGATGCGAGGATGGTTGGTTCCGCCTACCGTTGTAGTCGGTTATGGTGAGTCGTGTGCGAGATGGGCCGCGCGGATCGTCGGCGGTCGTCAGATGCCGGCGGGGATGCGCCGGTCGCGCCAGTAGTAGTCGCGGTCGTGGTCGTTGATCTCGCGCAGCACGCGTGCCGGCTGGCCGATCGCGACGACGCTCGCCGGAATGTCCTTGGTGACGAGGCTGCACGCGCCGATCACCGTGTTGTCGCCGATGGTGACGCCCGGCAGGACGGTCACGTTCGCGCCGATCCACACGTTGCGGCCGATGTGGATCGGTTCGGAGAACTGTGCGTACCGTTCGCGCAGGTCGGGGCGGATCGGGTGGCCGGTGGTCACGAGCGTCACGTTCGGGCCGATGAGCGTGTGATCGCCGATGAAGATCTCGCCGTCGTCGACGAGCGTGAGGTTGAAGTTCGCGTAGCAGCCGGAGCCCCAGTGCGTCGAGCAACCCCAGTTGGCGTGCAGCGGCGATTCGATGTACAGGCCGTCGCCGGTTTCGGCGAAGAATCGGCTGAGCAGTTCGCGCCGTTTCGGGTCGCTTTGGCGGGTCTGGTTGATGTCGTAGAGCAGGTCGAGCTGTTCGCGCTGGGCCTGGTCCATCTCCGGATCGCCGCAGAAATACACGCCGGGGGAGTGCATCAGGTCGAGCACGCGTTGGGGAACGGTCATCGGTCACCTCGTTGTGGGTCGTCGCGTTTGATTCCGCATTAGATTTGCTTGTTTTGGTTGCGTAAACACCAGCATAGTTGCCGTCGTCTACCGTGTGGAATCCACGTTGCGCGCATGGCTTCCGTATGTGTGGATTCGATGCGAAGCTGCTCACTATATGAGACATTGTGTGGCGTTGTCCGGGGTGCTGGTATGGTTTGTGGACATGACGTATCTCATGTGTTGTTGTCGCTGAAACCGACGCCTCCCGAAGCGGGTGCAGGCGAGCGGGCGACAACGCATAACTTGAGATAGGATTCATGGTTTTTCTTGGATTGCAATCCGCACAGCCTCACGGATGACGTTTCCATCATTATCGGCATTGCCGGGTCCTCTGCTCATTTTCGAGCATCCCGCGCAACGGTTTGCCGATAAAAGAGCACGGCGAAAACTCCGGCCATCGGACGGCGGGTGGATCGCATGCTCGTCCCGGCAATCATCGACAACCATTCCAGAATCTCGTTTCAACACCATGCGCGTCGGGCGCAATCGTCTGCATCATCGCATCAATCGATCGGCGATCATCATCGATCGCAATCATCGCAAAACAAACGCACACCCGACAGACGAAACATACGAACACGCAGGAAACGAGACCAACCATGACCATCCACAACAGCATTTCTGAACTCATCGGCGGCACCCCGCTCGTCAAGCTCAACCGACTCCCGCAGGCGGCCGGCGTCAAGGCGACCATCGCGGCGAAAATCGAATACCTCAACCCCGGCGGCTCGTCCAAGGACCGCATCGCCGCGCGCATCATCGACGCGGCCGAACACTTCGGCCAACTCGAACCCGGCGGCGTCATCGTCGAACCGACCTCCGGCAACACGGGCGTCGGACTCGCCATGGTCGCCCAACAGCGCGGCTACCGGGCCATCTTCACCATGCCGGACAAGGTCTCTGAAGCCAAGCGCGCCGTCCTGCGCGCCTACGGGGCCGAAGTCGTGGTGACCCCCACCGACGCGGGCCCCGGCGATCCGCGCTCCTACTACGACGTGGCCGAACAGCTCGCCAAGAAAATCCCCGGCGCGTTCCGGCCCAACCAGTACGACAACCCCAACGGGCCGCTCAGCCACTACTACACCACCGGGCCCGAAATCTGGGACGCTACTGACCATGCCATCACGCACTTCGTGGCCGGCATCGGCACCGGCGGCACCATTTCCGGTACCGGACGCTACCTCAAGGAAATCTCCAACAGACGCGTGCGCGTCGTCGGCGCCGATCCCGAAGGCTCCATCTACTCGGCCGCGGACAAGACTGCCGACGTGCACCAGTACGACATCGAAGGTGTCGGCGAAGACTTCTATCCCAAGGCGTTCGACCGTGACATCGTCGACGAAATCGTGCAGATCGGCGACGCGGAGGCGTTCGAGGCGACGCGCCGGCTCGCCGCCGAGGAAAGCCTGCTCGTCGGTGGTTCGTCCGGCATGGCCGTCGCCGCGGCGATCCGATACGCGAAGGAGCACGAACTCGACGAAAACCAGCTCGTCGTCGTGCTGCTGCCCGACTCCGGGCGCGGGTATCTCGAAAAGATCTTCAACGACGACTGGATGCGCGAAAACGGCTATGGCGACGTGGTCGAGCGGACCGGCAAGCCGTCGCTCGTCGACGAATACCTGTGACCGCGTCCGTTCCTCGCGACTCGGATGGGCACGAGCCGACACGGCCATCAGCAATCGTCCAATTCGACAATCCCGCGATAATCCAACGATCCACAACTCAACCATCGACAAGCCATCATCCGGCAGCTCAGCAACCAACAATCAGTCCAACAACAGCAATTCAGCAAAGGAACCAAATCATGACCATTTCCACCAACGCCAACGCACTCGCCGCAACTGCGCTCTCCACCCGCGCCATCCACGCCGGGCAGGAACCCGACCCGACCACCGGCGCCGTCGTCACACCCATCTACATGACCTCCACGTTCAAGCAGGACGGCGTCGGTGGCCTGCGCCACGGCTACGACTACAGCCGTTCCGTCAACCCCACGCGCAACAGCTTCGACGCGCAGCTCGCCTCCGTCGAAGGCGCGAAGTACGCGCTCTCCTTCTCCTCCGGGCTCGCCGCCATCGACGTGCTGCTGCGCGCCACCTTGCGCCCCGGCGACAACATCCTCCTCGGCAACGACGTGTACGGCGGCACCTACCGGCTCCTCGCCAAAGTGTTCGTGCCGTGGGGCATCGGACTCGACGTGGTCGACGTGACCGACCAGGCCGCGGTCGCCGCCGCGCTCGCCGCCCATCCGAACGGACATTACCGTTATATCTGGATCGAAACCCCGTCCAATCCGATGCTCGGTATCACCGACATCGCGGCCACGGCGGCTCTCGCCCACGCGCACGGCACCAAGATCGTGGTCGATAACACGTTCGCCTCGCCGGTGTTGCAGCATCCGCTCGACGACGGCGCGGACGCGGTCGTGTACTCGACCACTAAGTACATCGGCGGGCATTCCGACGTGGTCGGCGGCGCGGTGCTGCTCAACGACGGCGACGTGCGCGAACAAGTGGCGTTCCTGCAGAACGCGGCCGGCGCCGTGCCCTCGCCGTTCGACTCGTGGCTCGACATCCGCGGGCTCAAGACGCTCGACCTGCGCGTGAAGCAGCACAGCCGCAACGCGCTCAAGGTGGCGCAGTGGCTTGAATCGCTGCCGGCCGATCTGGTGGAACGCGTGTGGTATCCGGGCCTTGCATCGCATCCGGGGCACGAGATCGCCGCGCGGCAGATGCACGGCGGGTTCGGCGGCATGGTCTCCGTGCAGATCGCCGCGGGATTTGAGGCGGCGAAACGCTTCGCCGGGGCCACGCAGGTGTTCACGCTCGCGGAATCGCTCGGCGGCGTCGAATCGCTCATCGAACATCCGGGCGCGATGACCCACGCCTCGGTGGCAGGCACCACGCTCGAGGTGCCGGCGAACCTGATTCGCCTGTCTGTGGGCCTTGAGGACGCCGACGACCTGATCGCGGACCTTGATCAGGCGTTCAAGGCCATCTGACGCGGCCATGATCGCCTACACTGGGGAGACATGACAGACAACGCGACGGGCAACGTGACAGGCAGCGCGGCGGCGCTGGACGCGCTCAGACGATATTTTGGCTACGATTCGTTCCGGCCCGGCCAATCCGGCCTCGTGGATGCGATCCTCTCGGGCCGCGACGTGCTCGGCGTCATGCCCACCGGCGCCGGCAAATCCGTGTGCTACCAGATTCCCGCCATGCTGCTGCGCGGCGTCACCGTGGTTGTCTCCCCGCTCATCTCCCTGATGCGCGACCAGGTCGACGGACTCAACGACGCCGGCATCCCCGCTGCGTTCGTCAACACCACGCAAAGCGGCGACGAACAATCCATGGTGCTCGCCCAAGCCGCCCGCGGCGACGTCAAACTCCTGTACGTGGCCCCCGAACGCCTCGAAACCGACCGTTTCCGTTCGTTTGCCGCCCACACGCCCATCTCGCTGGTCGCCGTGGACGAAGCCCACTGCGTCTCCCAATGGGGTCAGGATTTCCGTTCCTCATATCTCGGTATCGGCGAATTCATCGCCGCTCTGCCCTCGCGCCCGATCGTCGCCGCGTTCACCGCCACCGCCACCGAACGCGTGCGCCGCGACATCGTGCACATTCTCGGCCTGCGCGATCCGATGGTCGCCGTCACCGGATTCGACCGCGAGAACCTGTACTTCGACGTCATCAAGCTCGAAACCAAGCGCAAGGCCAGCTGGGTGGCCGGCTATGTGGCCGCGCACCCCGACGAGTCCGGCATCGTCTACTGCGCCACGCGCAAGGAGACGGAGGCGCTCGCCGAATCGCTCAACCGCGTGGTTCCGGCATTGCGCGGCGCCTCGGCCGGAGCCGCACAGGCCGCCGGCCCGGTCGCCGTCGCCTACCACGGCGGCATGGCACCGGACGTGCGCGAACGCGCCCAGCGCGATTTCGTCACCGACCGTGTGCCAGTCGTTGTAGCCACGAATGCGTTCGGTATGGGCATCGACAAGTCGAACGTGCGCTACGTGATCCACCACAATATGCCCGAGTCGATTGAAGCCTACTATCAGGAGGCTGGCCGCGCGGGCCGCGACGGCGAGCCGAGTCGCTGCACGCTGCTGTGGAACGAGTCCGACATCGTCACCCGCCGTCGCCTGCTCGACAATGATTACGAGAACGAACGACTCACGCCTGAGGAGCAGGAGGTCGTGCGCATGTCGAAGCGACGCCTACTCGACGGCATGATCGGCTACTGCCGTACCACCGACTGCCTGCACCTGTACATGACGCGCTATTTCGGCGAAACCGCGCCGCTGATCGGCCGCGACGGCACGCCCGGAGGCAAGTGCGTAGGCGGCTGCGCGAACTGCGACAGCACATTCGAGACGATCGATGTGACTGATACGGCCCGTGCGATCAGCCGCTGCGTGCACGACGTGATGTACGACTGGGACGATCAGAACCGTCCGTCGCGCGCGCCGATGCGGGCGGGGCTTGGTTCGGGCAAGATTGTGGCCGTGTTGCGTGGTTCGCGTGCGCAGGACGTATTGTCGCGCGGCTTGGATCGCTGCCCGAGCTACGGCCGGCTGCGCGAGACGCCTGAGGCGAGGATCCGCGACGTGCTGAGCCAGATGACTACGGACGGGTTGCTGTTCGTGTCGGAAGGCCGTCTGCCGGTCGTCGGGTTCGGTGTGCGCGCGGCGGAGACGGTCGCGCCCGATTTCCGGTATGAGATCAAGCGCGTGGAGCGCAAGGAACGCGCGTCCCGTCGTGCCGGGGAAGCGGGCACGGGTGGTTCGGCGATGGCGACGGCCGGTGCCGCGCTCGGCTCGTTCACGCCGGACGACGAGGGCGACGAGGCGCTGTTCCAGCGGCTGCGCGCGTTGCGCCGCGATATTGCGCAGGAGATCGGCAAGCCGCCGTACATCGTGTTCTCTGACAAGACGCTGCGTGATATGGCCCGCGTCAAGCCGACCGACGACGAGGAGTTCCTGTCGGTGAACGGCGTGGGCGAGAGCAAGCTGCGCCAGTATGGCGAACGGTTCATGCAGGCCATCGCCGAGTTCGACGGCCAGCAGTAGGTCCGGCATGACGGCGACCGAAGGGTTCGTCGGCGTGTCTGCCGCTGCGTCCGTCCGAGGCGATGCGCGTCGCCGACGGCATCGGCCCGTGGCCGGCCGATGCGTTCCGTTCCGGAATCGCCCTGCGGGCAAACCGGGCGGCGGGCGCGTTGGAACCCTATGATGGAGAACGACAAGTTGTACGGCAATTCCCAAGGAGGACATTATGGCAGACAAGCCAGTCGTCGAAAGCTTCCAGCTCGACCACACCAAGGTGAAGGCGCCGTACGTGCGCTACATCGACACGCAGACCGGCCCCCACGGCGACGTGATCTCGAACTACGACCTGCGTCTCGTCCAGCCGAACGAGAACGCGATCCCGACCGGCGGCCTGCACACGATCGAGCACACGATCGCCGTGCTGCTGCGCGAGCGCATCCCCGGCTACATCGACTGCTCGCCGTTCGGCTGCCGCACCGGCTTCCACCTGCTGACGTGGGGCACGCATTCGACCGAATCCGTGGCCAAGGCGCTCAAGGAGTCGCTCGAGTTCATCGCCTACCAGGCCACGTGGGACGACGTGCCGGCCACCACGATCGAAAGCTGCGGCAACTACCGTGACCACAGCCTGTTCACCGCGAAGGAATGGTGCAAGGACATCCTCGCCAAGGGCATCAGCTCCGACCCCTTCGAGCGCAAGCTCGTCTGATTCGCCGCTTTGTCTCACCTCATGACGCGCGGAATCGCGCGTGCAGCCCCTCTCCGCGAGGGGCTTTTTCGTTGTTCCATGCCTATCGCAGGGCCGGGGTGCGGAACCGACTAGCGCTTGGCGAGGCGGGTGACGGCGGCATCGGCTTCGGTGACGATGCGGCGCATGGCGTCCTCGGCGGCGGGGCCGTCGCCCTTGCGGATCAGGGCCGCGACCTCGGCGTGGAGGTTGAGCGCGGTCTGGTCGGCGGTGGAGGGCATGAGCTCGTGCCGGGTGCGGCCTTCGAGCGTGGAGGCGACCACATCGCCGAGCTTGGCGAACATGAGGTTGCTGGACGCTTCGAGCAGAGTGCGATGGAAGAGCATGTCCGCGTCGAGATAGTCCTGTTCGTCGGCGTGATCCGAATGGGCGACCATGCCAATCGCCGCCTCAGTGAGCGTGGCCCACTGTTCGGGCGTGGCCACGCCGGCGGCCAGACGCGCCGCCACGGGTTCGACCGCGGCGCGCAGCTGCGACAGTTCGTGCAGCGCGTCGAGCCGGTGCGTGCCACCGAGCCGCCAGCGGATCACCTGCGGGTCGAACATGTTCCACTGTTCGATCGGGTTGACTGTTGCGCCGGCCTTACGCCGCACGCTTACCAGCCCCATTGACTCGAGCACGCGCGTCGCCTCGCGCGTGACGGTGCGCGACGGTGTTTCTCCGTCCATGTCCGGTTCGGGAAGACGCTCGCCGACGGCAATGTCGCCGTCGACGATGGCCGTGCCCCATTCGTCGAGCAGGCGGTCGTGCAGCGGGCGGTCGGCCTGCTCGTTGGAAACCGTGGATGATTCGCTTGTCATAGGACAAGTATCGCACGCATGGCTGTTATGGCATACATATTCGACACGCCGAATCGTAAACGTATTGCGTAATCCAAAACTCGACGTTATGCTCAATATCAACATACAAAACAAGAGCAATACAGCGAAACGTATTGCAAATAACGCAGCTCAAGGAAGAGAAGTACTATGAATGGCCTTATTCTTGCCGAAGCAAGCACCGCGGTGCAGCTCAACGGCATGCAGCTGGGCATCAGCGTGGTCGCTAGCATCGTCGTGCTGATCCTGCTGGTCACCGTCGCCAAGCTCCACCCGTTCGTTTCCCTGCTCGTCTCCGCGCTCGTCGTCGGCGTCGGCTCCGGTTACGGGCCGGTCGCCACCGTCGACAGCTTCTCCACGTCGTTCGGCTCCACCATGGCCTCCGTTGGCATTCTCGTCGGCCTCGGCGCGATGCTCGGCCGCGTGCTTATGGACACCGGCGCCGCCGACTCCATCGTCGACACGCTCCTGTCGAAAACCTCCACGCGCATGATCCCGTGGACCATGGCCCTCATCGGCGCGCTCATCGGCCTGCCCATGTTCTTCGAGGTCGGCCTCGTCGTGCTCGTGCCCGTCATCATCCTCATCTCGCGCCGCTCCAAGCTGCCGCTCATGCGCGTCGCTATCCCCACCCTCGCCGGCCTGTCTGTCATGCACGCCTGCATGCCGCCGCAGCCCGGTCCGCTCGCCGCGCTCAGCTGCTTCAAGAACGGCTCCGTCGGCGTGACCATGATGTTCGGTCTGCCCATCGCCGTCATCACCGCCGCGCTCGTCGGCCCGCTGTTCTCCAAGTTCGCCGCCCAGTGGGTGCCCGTCGGCGCGCCCGACAACTTTGATGCGAACAATGCGGACAACGCCGGCAATCAGGGCAGGACCGCCGCCAAGCCGCCGTTCGGCCTGTCCGTGCTGTGCATCCTCGTGCCGGCCATCCTCATGCTCGCCAACGCGATCTTCGAAATCGCGGCCCCCGATCAGGCCGATTCCAAGGCGCCTTACGCGCAGGTGCTCGCCTTCTTCGGCAAGCCCGCCATCGCGCTCGCCACCGCCGTGCTGTTCGCCATGATCGTCCTTGGCCGCGCCACGCACATGAGCTGGAAGTCCGTCAACGACTCGCTCAAGGCCGCGCTGCCGCCGATCGCCGGCATCCTGCTCATCGTCGGCGCGGGCGGCGGCTACAAGGGTGTGCTCGTCGACACCGGCATCGGCGACGTCATCGGCAAGTTCGTCGAAAGCTCGTCCATTTCGATCTTCCTGCTCGCATGGATCATCGCCGCGTTCGTGCGCGTCGCCACCGGCTCGGCCACCGTCGCGATCATCACCACCGCCGGCATCCTCGGCCCGGTCGTCGACCAGATGGGCGTGACCGCACCGGCCATCGCGTTGCTCGTCATCGCCATCGGCGCCGGCTCCGTGTTCCTCTCGCACGTCAACGACGCGGGCTTCTGGCTCATCAAGGAATACTTTGGCCTTGAGGTCGGCGAAACGTTCAAGACGTGGACCGTACTCGAATGCCTGCTGTCCGTCGTCGTGCTTGCGCTCGTCATGATCTGCAGCATCTTCGTGCCGCTCGTCTGACGCGCGTCGGCCGGGCGATCGCCGACGCTGACATCGTCCGGCCGACACGGGCTTAGCCATCGCCAATCATCAATCGTTCACACCAACCATCCGTACCAATCGACAAACCGCAGAAATCAGGCACCAACCATGAATGCACCGTCCATCATCACCGCCAACACCATCCCCGCGAACTACTTCGCCGCAACCAAGCCGATCATCGTCCTCATGGGCGTGTGTGGCTGCGGCAAAAGCACCGTCGCCAAGCACCTGACCGACCATTACGGCATCAAGTACGCCGAAGCCGACGACTTTCACCCGCAGGCCAACATCGACAAGATGGCCGCTGGTCACCCGCTCACCGACGAGGACCGCTGGCCGTGGCTCGACTCGCTCGCCGCATGGATCGACGATCGCATCGCCGCCGGAGAGCCGGCCATCGTCACCTGCTCCGCGCTCAAGAAGGCGTATCGCGACAAACTGCGCCGCCCCGGTGTCGTGTTCGTCTACATGCAGGGCACGTACGACGAGGTCATGGAGCGCCTCTCGCACCGCGAAGGTCACTTCATGAAGCCCGAGATGCTCCGCTCCCAGTTCGACATCCTCGAAGAGCCCGGCGACGACGAAGTGCACGTCAACGTGCACATCGGCCAGGCCGCGCCCGACATGGAGGCGGCCGCGGTGGCCGGGGCGCTCAGACTGTAGCACTGCGGCGAAGACGTTCCGCGCAACCGACATCACACCAACATCACGCCAACACACATCGCACTAACATCACACCAACATCACACCAAAGAAGGTAATCACTATGCAGATGGGAATGATCGGCCTCGGCCGTATGGGTGGCAACATGGTCAAGCGCCTGCGCGAGCACGGCCACGAGATCGTCGGCTACGACATGAACCCCGATTCCGGACGCGACGTCGCCTCGCTCGAAGCGCTCGTCGGCGCGCTCGCGGCCCCGCGCGTCGTGTGGGTCATGGTCCCCGCCGGCAAGCCCACCGAATCCACGATCGCGCGGCTCGGCGAACTGCTCGCCCCCGGCGACATCGTCGTCGACGGCGGCAACTCCAAGTACACGGAGGACCGCGAACACGCGGCGGCGCTGGCCGAACGCGGCATCGGCTTCCTCGACTGCGGCGTCTCCGGCGGCGTGTGGGGCGAGGCGCGCGGCTACGCGCTCATGATCGGCGGCTCCGACAAGGACTACGAGCGCGTGCGCCCGATCTTCGAGTCGCTCAAGCCGGAAGGCGACTACGGACTCGTGCACGCCGGCCCGGTCGGCGGCGGCCATTTCGCGAAAATGGTGCACAACGGCATCGAATACGGCATGATGCAGGCGTTCGGCGAAGGCTTCGCTACGATGATGCGCTCCGAATACGTGACCGACCCGGCCGCCACGATGGACTCGTGGCGCGAAGGCTCCGTGGTGGCCAGCTGGCTGCTCGACCTGTTCGACAACGCCACCGAACACGATCCGTCGCTCAAGGGCGTGCCGGCCGTGGCCAACGAGTCCGGCGAGGCGCGCTGGATGGTCGAGGCGGCGCTCGAACTCGGCGT
>NZ_JGYN01000039.1 GCF_000741165.1 Bifidobacterium biavatii DSM 23969
CGGCAAGCCGAAGCATCCGGGCGAACAGCTTGGCCGACCTGCGCCGCGAGGGCGACCGCTTCGTCGCCGCGGCTGGCGGTGCCGGCGGTCTCGGCAACGCGGCGCTGGCCAATCGTACGCGCCGCGCGCCGGGCTTTGCGCTGCTCGGCGAGCTGGGTGACGAACGCGATGTGATTCTTGAACTCAAGTCGATCGCCGACGTCGCGCTGGTCGGCTTCCCGTCGGCCGGCAAGTCGAGCCTGGTCGCCGCGATGAGCTCGGCCAAGCCGAAGATCGCCGACTATCCGTTCACCACGCTCGTGCCGAATCTCGGCGTGGTGATGGCCGGCGATGCGCGCTACACGATCGCCGACGTGCCGGGCCTGATCCCGGGCGCGTCCGAGGGCAAGGGCCTCGGTCTCGAGTTCCTGCGCCACATCGAGCGCACGGAGATCATCGCGCACGTGATCGACTGCGCCACGCTCGAGCCGAACCGCGATCCGATGGCCGACTACGAGGCGCTCGAGCACGAGCTCGCGCAGTATGCGGACAAGCTTGAACTGCCGCTGGGCGCGATCCCGATCCCGGAACGCCCTCGCGTGATCGTGCTCAACAAGGTTGACGTGCCTGAAGCCAAGGAACTGGCTGACTTCGTGCGCCCGGACTTCGAAAAGCTCGGATTCAAGGTGTTCGAGATCTCCACCGCCTCGCATGAGGGTTTGAAGGAGCTGAACTTCGCGTTGGCCGCGATGGTGGCCGACATGCGCAAGGAGGTTGCCCGCCGCGAGGAAGCCGAGGAGCAGGAGCGCGTGGTCATCAAGCCGCTCGAACAGGCCGCTCGCCGCCGCCGTCGCGCCGACGAGGGCGGCACCGCGCTCGACTTCACCGTGGAGCGCAAGGAGAACGGCAACGGCGAGGTCTGGTACGAGGTGCTCGGCACCAAGCCGGAACGCTGGGTCATGCAGACCAACTTCGACAACGATGAGGCCGTGGGCTATCTCGCCGACCGTCTGGCCAAGCTGGGCGTGGAGGATGAGCTGCGCCGCAAGGGCGCCAAGCCGGGCGACGAGGTGCGTATCGGCCGCGGGGACCGTGCGGTCGAGTTTGACTGGGATCCGACGATCGCGGCCGGCGCGGAGATGCTCGACGGCGCTCAGCTCGGCGCGCGCGGCAAGGACCTGCGTCTTGAGCCAGAGGAGCCGGGCGGCCGCCGCCGCACGAACTCCGAACGTCGCCGCCAGTACCACGAGATGATGGACGCGCGCGCCGCCGTGCGCGAGGCGATGATGGCGGAACGCGCGGCCGGCCACTGGGCCGATCCGTCCATTGACGACGACCGTCACGACGAGACCAGCCTGTTCGGTCGCGGCGACTCGGATGAGGAATAGTCCATGCCTATGACGTGTCATTTCGACCGAGCGTGAGCGAGCGGAGAAATCTTCCTCGATGGCAATGCCCTGCAAAATTTCTCCGCTCGGCTTTGCCTCGGTCGAAATGACATATACGAGCAGCAGAGGGAGCAATCATGCTTACAGAAGCCGAGGTGCGCCGCGCGGTCGCGGGAGCGCGGACCGTCGTCGTCAAGGTCGGGTCGAGTTCGCTGACCAAGCCGTCCGGTCATTTGGACGCGGGCCGGCTGAACGCGCTCGTCGCCGCGCTGTCTGCGGCCGCGACTGAGGGCGCGCGCGTCGTGCTCGTTTCGTCCGGCGCCATCGCGGCCGGATTCGGCCCGCTCGGCTTCGACTCGCGCCCGACCGACGTCGCCACGCAGCAGGCGACGGCCGCGGTCGGTCAGGGCTTGCTCATGTCCCAGTACGAGGCCGCGTTCGGCCGGTTCGGCGTGCGCGTCGGACAGATTCTCATCACGGCCGAGGACACGATCCGTCCGCAGCAGTACCGCAACGTGCAGCGCACGCTCGGCCGCCTGCTCGACCTCGGCGTCGTACCGATCGTCAACGAAAACGATTCGCTGGCCAGCAACGAGATCCGCTTCGGCGACAACGACCGGCTGTCCGCGCTCGTCGCGAACATCGTGCGCGCCGACGCGCTCGTGCTGCTCACTGACGTGGACGCGCTGTACACGGCCCCGCCGTCCGAACCGGGATCCGAGCGCATCGGCTTCGTGCCAAACGTGGCCGAAACGCTCGGCGACGTGACCGTGACCGGACCGACGTCCGGCGTCGGCACAGGCGGCATGGTCACCAAGCTGGAGGCCGCGCGCGTGGCCGCCGTGTCGGGTATTCCGACCGTGCTGACGTGCGCGTCGAACGCTGGACCGGCGCTGATGGGCGACCCGGTCGGCACCGCGTTCGCGCCGGTCAAGCAGCGCGGGTCGTCGCGCCGGCTGTGGATCGGATTCGCGGCCGAACCGCGCGGCACGATCGTCGTCGACGCGGGCGCCGCGACAGCCGTGCGCGGCGGACATGCAAGCCTGCTCGCCGCGGGCGCGCTCGAAGTACACGGCGCGTTCTCTGCGGGCGACCCGGTGTGGGTGGACGACGAGTCCGGCACTCATCTGGCGCGCGGCCTCGCCGGCTTCGACTCGGAGGAGATACCGCAGATGCTCGGCCGCACCACCACGCAGCTCAACCGCTTCCTCGGCGAGGAATACGCGCACCCGCTCGTGCACCGCGACAATCTCGTGTTGGTGTGATCGCGGCGGCGTGATCGGTGTAATCGTGCAGACGCGGACAGTCGGATCGGCGGCGCGACACGCTTCCATACATCGCGCGCCGGGTTTATCTTAGAAGCCATGACTATGGCTGAATGGCAAACTCTTTCCGACCGCATCAACCACGTGACCCCGAGCGCCACCCTGGCCGTCGACGCGAAGGCGAAGGCAATGAAGGCCTCCGGACTCGACGTCATCGGATTCGGCGCCGGCGAGCCGAACTTCCCGACTCCCGACTACGTGGTGGACGCCGCCGCGGCCGCGTGCCGCGACCCGAAGAACTACAAGTACACGCCGACCCCAGGCCTGCCCGAACTGCGCGAGGCGATCGCCGCGAAGACGCTGCGCGACTCCGGCTACGAGGTTGCCCCCGAGCAGGTCGTCGTGACCAACGGCGGCAAGCAGGCCGTCTATTCAACGTTCCAGGTGCTGCTCAACGACGGCGACGAGGTCATCATCCCGACCCCGTACTGGACCAGCTATCCGGAGGCCGTCAAACTGGCCGGTGGTGTGCCCGTTACCGTGTTCGCGGGCGCCGACCGTGGCTTCGAGCCGGATCTGGAGGCGCTTGAGGCGGCGCGTACCGAGCGTACCAAGGCGATCATCGTCAACTCGCCGAACAACCCGACCGGCGCCGTCTGGTCGCCTGAGACTGTGCGCAGCATTGCCAAGTGGGCCATCGAGCACCACATCTGGATCATCTCCGACGAAATCTACGAGCACCTCAACTACGACGACGCGAAGACCACGTACATCGGCGCGGCCGTGCCGGAATGCCGCGACCAGCTCATCGTGCTCAACGGCGTGGCCAAGACGTACGCAATGCCCGGCTGGCGCGTCGGCTGGCTCATCGCGCCGCGGCCGGTCGCCAAGGCCGCAGCCAAGCTGCAGGGACACATGACGTCCAACGTGGCGAACGTGTCGCAGCGCGCCGCTATCGCGGCCGTGTCTGGCACGCTCGACGTCGTGCACATGATGCGCGAGGGCTTCGACGCGCGACGCAAGGCGATCGTCGCCGCGCTCAACGCCATCGACGGCGTGAACTGCCCGACGCCGACCGGCGCATTCTACGCGTTCGCCGACGTGAGCGCGCTGCTGAACCGCCCGCTGGGCCCGAACGGCACCGTGTCGTCCAGTTCGAGCGAGCTGGCAGCCGCGCTGCTGGACGAGGCGCACGTTGCCGCCGTGCCGGGCGAGGCGTTCGGCGCGCCCGGATACCTGCGATTCTCGTACGCGCTGGCCGACGACCAGCTCGCCGAAGGCATGCGCCGGTTCCAGAAGTGGGCGAGCCGTTAAGCGGACAGTCCGGTGGACTGTCCGTAGGTGAGCCCTGAGCGAGGCGATAGTCGAGCGAGGGCAGCATTGGGCCCGAGCGTAGCGAGGTCCGTTGGACACCTTTCGCGACATGCCGAAGAAACGTTGAAATCCCGTGGTTTTTCCACGGGATTTTTTATTCGATTGGACGAATCGGAAAATACCCGCTACTATAGCGACTTGGCGGTTTTGCCAAGCGCAAGCGTCCGGTTTTGACCGGTTCGAATGCGTTGGATGGCAAGTTCACCTAGGGAAGTGGCGCAATTGGTAGCGCAACGGTCTCCAAAACCGTAGGTTGTGGGTTCGAGTCCCGCCTTCCCTGCCAAGTCTCTTGAAAACATGCTCTAGCGTAAGGATGGTTATGGCGAAGGCAAGCACATCTGTGGAAGCAAAGAAACCGAACATCTTTATGCGCGTCGGCCTGTTCATCAAGCAGATTATCGACGAAATGCGTAAGGTCGTCACCCCGACCGCCAAGGAACTGTTCCTCTGGTCTCTGGCCGTGTTCATCTTTGTGCTCTTCCTGATGGCGCTCGTCACGGGCATGGACTTCGGTCTGGGCAAGCTCTCGCTGTGGGTGTTCGGCTGATCGTTACGACACAACAAAGGTGAAATAACGAATGACTGATGAAGTGAATTTCGAGGATCTCGACTCGCGTCCCGACGTGACCGATGACGATGCGGCCCAGGCCGAGCCCGAGGTGAACCTCGACGCCGTGGCCTCCGCGGACGAGGACGAAATGAACGAGTCCGTCTCCGCTGATCTCCCGACCGCTCCGGTTGCCGATGAGGCTGATGCCGCCGCCGATGAATCCGCTGAAGATGATGAGGATTCCGATGATGTCGACGAATCCGATTCCCAGGAAGGCGACGAGTCGGACGCCCCCGAGGACGCCGGTGCCAAGGCCGTCGAGGAATTCTCCAAGTCGCTGCGCACGCTCGAAGGCAAGTGGTACGTGCTGCACACGTATTCCGGCTACGAGAAGCGCGTGAAGACCAACGTCGAATCCCGCGTCGTGAGCTTTGGCCTCGAAGACAAGATTTTCCAGGTCGAAGTGCCGATGGAGGAAGTCGAGAAGCACACCGACAAGGGCAAGAAGGTCATCACCCGCGTCCGTGTGCCGGGTTACGTGCTCATCCGCATGTGGCCGGATGAGGACGCTCGCCGCATCGTGCGCGAGACCGAAGGCGTGACCGGTTTCGTCGGCCCGACCAAGGATCCGGCTCCGCTTTCCCGCAAGGAAGTCGTCCAGATGATGGCCCCGATGATCTCCGCCGAGGCGCTGCGCAAGGCTGGCGACAAGCCTGCCGCCGCCAAGAAGCGCACGGTCGAGGTCTCCTACGCGGTCGGCGATCAGGTCACCGTCACCGACGGCCCGTTCACCACCATGGCCGCCGTCGTCTCCGACGTCGAGCCCACCACGCAGAAGCTCACTGTGCTGGTCTCCATCTTCGGCCGCGACACGCCGGTGGAGCTCGGCTTCAACCAAGTCGAGAAGCTTCAGTAAATCGAATAATGGAGCGTATGCCGCCTTTCTTCACCACTCGGCGTACTGAGTACGCCTTCGGGTTCAGGCGGCGGCCTCCGCACACGTTATTCGCTTTACTTGGTAAACGTGATCCCCGCCTTTGTGCGGGGATTTTTCGTATCTGACTGTCTGCGTCCCTGTGGGTGTGCCGGCCGCAGTGATATGGCTGTGGCACGGCGTGTCGTCCGGAGGGCACAGCATAATAGAAGGGTTTGTGTCTGGAGGGCCGGATGCGCCGCGGCGACGCGCGCTCAAACCCGCTAGCACAGCACAGCAACCATACGATTGCGGGAGGAGTTCGCCGCGGGAAACCAAGGCGTTCGCCACTACCACCGCTTCATAGAAAGAAGAACCAATAACATGGCTCCTAAAAAGAAGGTCACGGCGCTGATCAAGCTCCAGATCCAGGCTGGCAAGGCCAACCCGGCCCCGCCGCTGGGCCCGGCCCTGGGTTCGCACGGCGTGAACATCATGGACTTCTGCAAGGCGTACAACGCCCAGACGCAGGACAAGATGGGTCAGGTCATCCCGGTCGAGATCACCGTCTTCGAAGACCGTTCCTTCACCTTCATCCTCAAGACCCCGCCGGCCGCGGCTCTGCTCAAGAAGGCCGCCGGCGTCGACAAGGGCACCGAGAACCCGCTGACCCACAAGGTCGGCTCCGTCACCAAGGCTCAGGTCCGCGAGATCGCCGAAATCAAGATGGCCGATCTGTCCGCTCGTGACATCGAAGCCGGCATGAAGATCATCGAGGGCACCGCCCGTTCGATGGGCATCACGGTCACCGACTGAGAAGAGGAGAAGGACTAATGGTACAGCGTTCCAAGAAGTATCGCGAAGCGGCCGAGAAGGTCGATCGCAACAACCTCTACACCGCCAACGAGGCCATCGCGCTCCTCAAGAGCATGCCGGAGTACAAGTTCGACCAGACCGTGGAAGCGGTGCTGCGCCTGAACGTGGACCCGCGCAAGGCCGACCAGCTGGTGCGTGGCTCCGTCCTGCTGCCTCACGGCACTGGTAAGACCGCCAAGGTCCTCGTGTTCGCCCGTGGCCCGAAGGCCACCGAGGCCACCGAGGCCGGCGCCGACATCGTCGGTGACGACGACCTGATCGCGAAGGTCGCCGACGGCTTCCTCGACTTCGACGCCGTCGTCGCCACCCCGGACATGATGGGCAAGGTCGGCCGCCTCGGCCGCGTGCTCGGTCCGCGTGGCCTCATGCCGAACCCGAAGACCGGCACCGTCACCATGGACGTGACCAAGGCCATCAAGGAGATCAAGGGCGGTAAGGTCGACTTCCGTGTCGACAAGCACGGCAACCTCTCCTTCCTCATCGGCAAGATGAGCTTCGACGAGGCCGCTCTGGACGAGAACTTCAAGGCCGTGGCCGACGAAGTCAAGCGTCTGAAGCCGTCCACCGTGAAGGGCCGCTACGTCACCAAGGCGACCATCACCTCCACGATGAACCCGGGCGTCCCGGTCGATCCG
The DNA here is from genome assembly GCF_000741165.1 of Bifidobacterium biavatii DSM 23969. Taxonomy (GTDB): domain Bacteria; phylum Actinomycetota; class Actinomycetes; order Actinomycetales; family Bifidobacteriaceae; genus Bifidobacterium; species Bifidobacterium biavatii. The sequence continues at coordinate 6,981 of NZ_JGYN01000039.1, forward strand.
ATGACCGTTGCCTGATTCTCGCTGAGAACGGTTTACGCAGAACCCCCGCTGGTGCAACCGCACCGCGGGGGTTCTCGCATATCCGAAACGTGTTGCCGATTGGATGCCGATCAACGAAGGGTCATGCGGCCGAGCGCGATGGCTGTGCGCAGCACGTAGGCTTCGCGTGGGTCAGTGGCGTCCCAGCCGGTGGCGTCGGCGGCACGCTTCAAGCGATATCGGACCGTGTTCGGGTGCACGTTGAGCGCCTTCGCCGTGGTTTCCAACGAACCGCCGGACAGCAGAAACGTCGAGACGGTTTCCAAGGTCGGATCGTCTGGACCGGCCGCGGTCAGACTGCCATACACAGCCTCGACCAGCTCGCGTTTCGCGTCCTCGTCGCCGATTAGCGCACGTTCCGGCAGCGCGTCCTCAGCCCGGATCAAACGCATCATGTCCTCGCGCGGGTTGCGCCATGCGGCGGCTTGCGACGGGCCGTCGTCATGCAATGACGCAGGTGCCGATGATGCGGACGCCGCCGTGATCGACGCGGAAGCGGCACCGACAGCCCTTGCCGAACCAGTCAGACTGGCGGAACCGGACGTCCCGGACACGCCGGGCGCAAACCGGACGGCAGGAGCCGCCGCCAGCGTGCTCAACGCGGCAAGCACGGTCGCCGACGCCCCGCTCACCCCGTGCCTGACCGGACCGAGCGCCACCGGACGGTCAGCTGCGAACGTCGCCATCATCGCCGTGCACGTGACTTCCGGGGTCGCCGCAGCCTGCGCCGCCGTCAGCGCGACGCACACGCCGTCGTGCACGCCGGCGATCGTCAGCGAACCGCCCAAATCACGCACGGCCGCGCGCAGCTGCTGCAGCGTCGCGGATACGCCAGACGTGCACGGGTACCCCGCCACAGCAAAGCAGCGTGCGTCATCGGGCCAGCCAAGCACATGCATCAGCGACGCGGTCCGCGTGTCCACCATCCCGTTCACCAGGCATTCGAACGCGACCGTTTCCGCATCGCAGCCGTGCGCGACGAGCAGTTCCAGAAAATCCTCGTTCATACGTTCCGACATGCCCCTCAGCTTAGTCGGCCTGCGCCTGATTCCGTCGACAAATGACATGAGACCATGCCAGTTTGACGATTGAGAGGCCGTCATAGACGATTTTTCCCCACGAACTAGCCTGTATTTCACCGAAAACCGTAATGCGGTGGCCTCGAGCAGGTTCCTTGCAGCCTCTCGATCGTAGAACTGACCTTTGCAGAGGTTGGAATCAGCCTCTCGATCGTCAAACTCGCTTGATTTCAGTCTGCCGGCCGTTGCTCTGTCCCATCTTGGTGCGTCGCGGAGCCGGCCCGCGCCGCGCGCGACTCGCGCCAGAACGTCAGACACACGAAGCAGAACACGAACGCGACGGGCAGCATGTGCCGCTCGAAATTGTTCGCCGGCGCGGTGGCCATGACGCCCATGAGCAGCAGCAGCGGGAAATGCGTGAGCAGCGTGCGCCAGCGGCGCAGCACCACTTCGGCCGCGCCGATCAGCAGGGTCAATGTCACGTAGAAGTTGCCGTGCGTGACCCAGCCGAGCACGGGTATCGCGCCCCAGTCGCGCGCCCGCTGTGCGACGGTCTCGCGCCAGTCGTGGTTCACGAGCTTGAGCCAGGTACTGGATTTTTGCACGTAGTCGCTGGTGATGTAGTAGTCCATCGCCACGTACGGCTGGTCGGTCGGGTCGAAGTAGCCGTAGCATTCGGCGAGCAGCGCGTCGAGCGCGATCACCGGATTCGCCTTGACGATCTCCAGCCATGCGGAATTGAACTGCTTCATGTCGTCCGGCGTGACGGTGCGCCACTTGTAGCTCACCTTCTTCGACTGGATACCGGACGATTTGACCGGGTCGGCGTCCTGCTGGAAGTACGATTCGGCCATTTGGTCGAGGTTGAAGATCGGCGCGAGCTTGTCGCGGGCGGAGTCGGGGATGCCGTCCGGGTTGAGTTTGGCGACGCGCGCGATCATTTGCAGCTGCACGCCGCGGCTTTCGATCGGGTCGCCGGTGATAATCGAGCCGGTCGAGCCGAGCAGCGAAATGCCGCCGTGGATGACAATCACCGGCAGCAGCAGGGCGACCGCGTATGTACGCCAACGTTTGCGATCGGCGAACAGCACGAGCACGATCTGCGCGGCGATGATGTACCACGCGTACTTTGCGGAGATCAACATGACGCACGTCGACAGTACGAATGCGGCCAACGTGTGCGCCGGCGTGCGCACGATCGCGTCGAGCGGGTTGCGCCCGCCCGGTCGCCACGTCATGAGTAGCTCGTACCACACGCCGAACCACCACGTGAACGCGAACGCGAACAGCGGCGACTTGGTGAGCGAAATCGTCGAGAACAGCACGAGCGGGCAGGCCAGGAACATGAGCAGCGTGACGAACCGGGCGAATCCGCCGGCCGCCCGGTTCGGATACCGCTGCGGCCGCAGGCGCGTGATCGTCAGCGACGAGGCGGCGCCGCGCTCGGGATGCGCGAAGTCGACCGGGGTTAGATAGTGCGGGCGCTCGGGTCGCGCGTAGTCAACGCGCTCGGTGGCGTGTGCGGGTCTCAGCCACGGCAGGTTGAGGAAGCGGTTCGCGGACGAAGCGCAGCAGAACGCGGCGAACAGCCACTGCAATACAGACAGCGCCACGAAGCCTGCGTCGTTCGAGTCGGTCAGGTAGCGCGAGATCGCGGCCGCGCCGCCGTAGAACACGGTGAGCACGATGTTGTGCTGGTCGGTCAGGTAGGTCGGATTGCTTGGCCACATGTAGTGGGCGGTCGGGTAGATGTCCATCGGCACGAACGAGAAGAAGCCGATGTACGGCTGCTTCATGCCGGTCCACTGGTTCCACGCCCAGCTGAACTCGCGCGCCTGCGAGCGCACGTCCGCGCCGAACGCGCTCATGAGCGTGGCCGGCACCCACAGCCAGCCGACGATGAGGATGAGGGAGATTTTCCAGCCGCGATCGGTTGCATGGGTGAGCGCGCGGCCGGTGACGGCGGCTGCGTGGCGTACGAAGGACGACGTGTATGTTGCGATGGTTCGCAGCGCGCGGTCGAGTCGGGGGTGCGTGCGTGACAGACGTTCTGCGATGGTTTGCATGACGAGTGCCATGATGCTGCGCCACAGTGACGGTTCGTCGGTGCGGCGCGGACGCCCCGAGCGCACGAGCAGGCCGACGATTGACAGTGCGATCAGGAACGTCGCGATGAAGTACAGGCTGTTGAGCTGCGTCCAGTCGGCGATCGAGCCCTTCTCCCAGTAGAGTGGGCCGATCGCCACGCACAGCGCGACCCACAGGCACGCGAGCACGGCCAGCGTCCGGCGTGCGGCCGCGGCGAGGCGGTCGAGGCGGGAGCCGCGGGAGAGTGCGGGGGCGGGGGACTGAGAATCGCTGGCTGTGGTCATATCACGCCATTCTATCGGCCGGCCTAACGGCCGGTGTTCGCAACGAGGCCGGAGGAGACGAATGCCATGCAGTATTGATGCTGTGTCGGTGCGGGGAGTTGCTCATCGGTTCGTCTGCTCGGTTGATGGTGCGTGGCGTGAGGGCATGGATTCCGGGACGGATCGCCGCTGTCTGGCGCGGCCGTTGCACTGGGCGGAGAGCGTCGGCGGTTGTTGCCTTATGTCGCGTTATGTACCGCGCGATGTGCGATTGCTGCGGCAAAAACCGGCAAAATGGTTGACGACACCCCGTGCGCTCGGTATATTGACACGATTTTTGACGTCCCGGAAGGGCCGGCGTAAGGTGAATCGCATGATTTCAATGTTGAAGATCGCACAGCCGCGCCTTGATGCCACCGAGAGGGTGGCCGACAAAACCGTCACGTTCGCCGAGATCGATTCGACGCATGCGCAGGCCCGCCGCATGATCGCTGCGGGCGACATCGCGCACGACGCCGATCACGGCATTTCGATCTCCGTGGTCGCCGCGGACAGTCAGACGAACGGCTTGGCGCGCTTCGGGCGCCCGTGGATCAGCAATCCGGGGCATTCGTTCACCATGTCGTTCATTGCGGTGATTCCGCGCACGATCGCCGAGGACGAGCTCATCAACGGCTGGCTGTCGATGATCGCCGGTCTGGCCACGCTCGACGCGCTCGAGAACACGCTGGACGAATGCGGCGCGCACTCGTTCTATCCGGACTGCGGGTTCAAACTCAAGTGGCCGAACGACGTGTACTGCCACGGGCTGAAGCTCGGCGGCACGTTCACCGAACCGGTGCCGCTGCCCGACGACGATGTGAGCGTGGCTGTCGTGTTCAGCATCGGCGTCAATCTGATGATGCCGGCCGACCGCCTGCCCACGGCGCAGTCGACGTCGCTGCAGATGCATTTCGCACCGCTGCCGCCGATCGAAACGCTGCGCGATATGATCGCCTCACGTCTGGTCGAATCGCTGCGCACGCGGCTTGAGGCGTTCGTGGAGATGCCGATCGTGCAGGCGAGCCGTCTGCGTTCGGAGATGCGCCACGTGTGCTGGATGATGGGCCGCGAGATCGAGGCGCAGCTTATCGACGGCAGCGAGGTGCACGGCACGGTCGTCGCGCTCAACGACGACGCGTCGATCAGCGTGCGCTTGGAATCCGGCGACACGCAGGACCTGCTCGCCAGCGAGGTCGGCGTACTGTCCTGAACCGCTGTTGCGCCGGCGCATGCGCGGATGAGCGTATACGAAAAGTCCCGTCCGTTTCGATGCGGGCGGGCAGTGACGAAGGATGCGGCCGCGGTAGGCTGAAGGCATGAGTGATGTTGCGAATGCCAATGATGCCAGTGATATTGAGAAGGCGCGCGCGGTGATGGCGTGCGTTGCGGCTGTCAACTGGGCTATGAGGAGGATGCCGCGCACGGTCGCGGCGGCGGGCGGCGACGTGCTGTTGTTCGATGCGATCGGGTCGACGAATACGGCGGCGCGCGAGCTGGTTGCGGCGGGACGGCCGGTCGCCGTGGTCGCGGCAGACGCGCAGACCGCAGGCCGAGGCCGGCTCGATCATACGTGGACGAGCTGCCCGGGGGAGTCGTTCACGGTGTCGTTCGTGGCGCGCGCTTCGCGTGCGATCGCGACCGACGAGCGGGTCAACGGATGGCTGCAGATGATCGCGGGGCTTGCCGCGCTCGACTCGATCCGCGCGGCCGTCCATGATTCCGGGAGCGGCAATCTGATGCTCAAATGGCCGAACGATTTATTCTGCGACGGACGCAAGCTGGGCGGCATCCTCGCCGAAATGGTGGTGCCGCCGGCTGGAGTCAGCCAATCGGCAGATGGTGACGTGACGCTCGTGTTCGGCATCGGCATCAACCTGGCTGTGCCGGCCGATCGGCTTCCCACGGCGCAGGCCACGTCATTGCAGCTGCATTATGACGTTTCCGCCGATAATGCGGACGCGCTGCGCGACGCGATCGCCGCCGGCATCGTCGCCGGTTTACGTGCGCGCATCGCCGCATTCGCCGCCGATCCGCACGGACAGGCCTCGCGGCTGCTCGATGAAACGCGCCGTGTCTGTTGGACGCTCGGCCACGAGGTCGAAGCGCATTTCACTGACGGTTCCACCTTGCGCGGCGAAGCACTCGCGCTCAACGCCGACGCGTCGCTCACCATCCGCACGCAGGACGGCGACGCCCACGTTGTGCGCACTGCAGACGTGGGCGTGCTGGCCTGAGCTCGTGCGGCAAAGCCGCTGAGGATCGATTATCGGCGCAGTGCGACGGCGACGGACACTGTCAGGGACGCAACGAAGGACTTGACGACGTCGCCGATGATGAACGGCACCGACGCAAGGATGATCGCGGGCAGGGGAGCGCCGGTGAGCGCAGCCTGCACGGCGAAGCCGAACACGTAGACGACGGCCACGCAGCCGACCATCGCGGCCGCGAAGTAGCGCAGGAACGTCAGCGCGAAGACGATCGGGCGGGACGCGGCCGCATCCGCAACGGATGCCGCGAGATCGGTACGGTCGGCGGCGTCATCGGAACCGGGCGCGGCGTATGCGGCGATGGAACGGGCGGTTGATGCCGTGAATGCTGTGGGTGTCGACGAGCCGGCCGCATGATGCGCGGCGATTGCACGACGGGACGAGCCCTTGAGCCATGCGGTGACGATCACGCCCGGCAGGAAGCCGATCAGGAATCCGGCCGACGGGCCGAACAGCGCGGCCGTGGACGAACCGCCCGCGAACACCGGCAGACCCGCGGCGCCGGCGGCCAGATACAGTGCGACCGCGGCACCGGCCTGACGCCAGTCCATCGTGAGCGCCGCGACCATGACCACGAACGTCTGCAGCGTGATCGGCACCGGCGTGCCCGGAATCGGCACCGCGCCGGCGGCGGACGCGAGCCACAGAAGCACGGCGAACGCGATCGGCTTGGCGACGGCGAGAACGGTGCGGCGGACGCGACTACCCGCGACCGCGGATGTGGTGATGGACGGCATGATGATTCCCCTTGTCTCGAGTAAGCGAGTCTGACGAAAACGCGTGACTTGTCTTGCAACAGCGTGCAGTTCCGTCAAGTTACAAGGCCTTACGCTAGACCTGCGATGTTGCGGTTACGTTTGTGTAGCTTTACAAAAGATCGTCGGGAATTTTGTTGAGATCGTTCCCATGCATTTTCAGTCAGCGGGTCTATATTTTGACGCCATGACGCAAAATGTCAAAAAACTATTGATTGCGAACCGAGGTGAGATCGCCCTGCGCGTGGTGCGGACCGCGCGCGAAATGGGCATCGCCACGGTGGCGGTCTACGCCGAACAGGATCGCGAAGCGCCCTATGTGTCGCTCGCCGACGAGGCGTACCTGCTGCCCGGCGACACCTACAAGGACACGTATCTCAACGAGGACCTGCTCATCGACGTGCTGCACCGCTCCGGCGCGGATGCGGTGCATCCCGGCTACGGTTTCCTCTCCGAAGTCGCCTCCTTCGCCGACAAGGTCGACCGGGCCGGCGCGACGTGGATCGGCCCGAGCCCGGAGGCTCTGACCGACCTCGGCGACAAGATCACCGCACGCCGCGTCGCCACGCGCGCCAAAGTGCCGCCCGTACCGGGTCTGAGCGAATCAGTGTCCGACATCCGCGCACTGTACGACTTCGCACACACGCACGGCTATCCGATCATGATGAAGCGCACGGACGGCGGCGGCGGACGCGGCATCACCATCGTGCGCAGCGACGACGAGCTGCGCGGCTTCTACATGAACCACGATTCGCTGCAGGGCGGCGATCTGAACGAGTACTTCGTCGAACGCTTCATCGACAAGGGCCGCCACGTCGAAACGCAGTGCGGACGCGACTCCCACGGCAACTTCGCCGTCTACTCGACGCGCGACTGCAGCGTGCAGCGGCGCAACCAGAAACTCATCGAGGAGGCGCCCGCCCCGTTCCTGCCGGAGGGCGTGCACGAGCAGCTCGAACGCTACTCACGCGCCCTGTTCGACGCGGTCGGCTACATCGGCCTCGGCACCTGCGAATTCATGCTCACCGACACCGGCAAGGTGTACTTCCTTGAAGTCAACCCGCGCCTGCAGGTTGAGCACACGGTCAGCGAACAGGTGTGCGGGCTGGACCTGGTGCGCGAGCAGATCACCATCGCGGACGGCGGCGCGCTCACCACGCCGCCCGAGGCGCGCGGCCATAGTTTTGAACTGCGCATCACCTGCGAGGATCCGGCCAAGAACCTCACTCCCAGCTCCGGCACGCTCACGCGGCTCGAATGGCCGTCCGGCCCTGGCATCCGCGTCGACTCCGGCGTGGTGGAAGGCGACACGATCTCGCCTAAATTCGATTCGATGATGGGCAAACTCGTCGTCACCGCGCAGGACCGTGAGGCCGCCGTGGCCCGCGTGCGCCGCGCGCTCGGCGAACTGCACATCGAAGGCGTGCCCACGCCCTCCAGCCTGTTCGAGCAGGTGTTCCGCGACGACGAATTCACCGCCGAACACGGCCACCCGTTCGACATCAGCACCAAATGGCTCGAACGCAAGTACCTGAACCGCGAGGCGAACGCGACGCGCGCCGGCCAGCCCGCGTCGCTCAGCGCCGGTGTGGCCGGTACGAACGGTGCGTCCGGCGCGGCGGCCGAGGCGAAGCCGACGCCGACCGAAACGTTCGTGATCGAAATGAACGACAAGCGCGTCAAGCTCACCGTGCCGCTCGACATCGTCGAAAACATCACCGGTTCGGCTCGCGCCCGCGGCGCGCAGCGGCCGACGCAGCCGCTGCGCGGAGCCGGCCTGCACCGCGCGGAATCGGCCCAGCAGAAGACCGCCGAGCGTCCGGGCGTGATCGCCGCGCCGATGCAGGCGGTCGTCACGCGCATCAACGTGGCCGAAGGGCAGCACGTCGCCAAGGGCGACCTGCTCGTCGTGCTCGAGTCGATGAAGATGGAGAACTACGTGTACGCGCCGGCCGCCGGCACCGTCACGAAGATTTTCGTCGGGCCCGCGACCGGCGTCGAGGCGGGGGAGACGCTCGTCACGCTCGACGTGGACGGCGCGGACGCGAAGGCTAAGACCGACGCGACTGGTACTGCCGGTACGGCCGGTGCAGCGAAGGGAGGCGCGCAATGACCGACATCATGCAGTCCCCGGCCGTCAAACAGTACGTGAAACAGCCCGACGGCGACCATCAGCCGATCCGCGCGGCCGTCGCCCGTGCCGCCGAACTCGCGCGCGACGCCGAGGCGCACGCACGCGAACGCCAGCACGTCAAAGGCAAGAACACAGCCCGCGAACGGCTCGACCTGCTGCTCGATACCGGCACGTTCGAGGAAATCGGACGATTCGCCGGCGGCGACATCAACAACGGCAAGGCCGGCGCGGCCGTCATCACCGGATTCGGCGACGTGTACGGGCGCAAAATCGCCGTCTACGCGCAGGACTTCTCCGTGCGGGGCGGCACGCTCGGACGTGCGGAAGGCGAGAAGATCTGCCGGCTCATGGACAAGGCGCTCGAACTCAAGGTACCGATCGTCGCGCTCATCGACTCCGGCGGCGCGCGCATCCAGGAAGGCGTCGCGGCCCTGACCGAATACGGGCACATCTTCCGCCGCACCTGCAAGGCCAGCGGCTTCGTGCCGCAGATCTCCATCATCCTCGGGCCGTGTGCGGGCGGCGCGGTCTACTGCCCGGCCCTGACGGACCTCATCATCATGACCCGCGAACATTCGAACATGTTCGTGACCGGACCGGACGTGGTCAAGGCCGCGACCGGCGAGGTCATCAGCATGGACGACCTCGGCGGCGGACTCGTGCACAACCGCGTCTCCGGCGTCGCACATTATCTCGGCGAGGACGAAGCGGACGCGATCGACTATGCGCGCACCGTGCTCGCCTACCTGCCGTCCAGCTCCGACGACGAGCCGCCGACTTACGCGTACGCCGTCACGCGCGCCGAACGCGACACCGCGAAGCGACTCGCGACGATCGTGCCCGACAACGACCGGCAGCCGTACGACATGCTCGACGTGATCCGCTGCATCGTTGATTACGGCGAATTCGTGCAGGTGCAGGAACTGTTCGCCGGCTCGGCCGTCGTCGGATTCGCATGCATCGAAGGGCATCCGGTCGGCGTGGTCGCGAACCAGCCGAACGTGAACGCCGGCATCCTCGACGTCGACTCGTCGGAAAAGGTCGCGCGGTTCGTGCGCCTGTGCGACGCGTTCAACCTGCCCGTCATCACGCTCGTGGACACGCCCGGATACAAACCCGGTGCCGAACAGGAGCACGCCGGCATCATCCGGCGCGGCGCGAAGGTGATCTACGCGTACGGCAACGCGCAGGTGCCGATGGTCACCGTCGTGCTGCGCAAGGCGTTCGGCGGCGCGTACATCGTGATGGGATCCAAGGCGATCGGCGCGGACATGAACTTCGCATGGCCCAGCTCGCAGATCGCCGTCCTCGGTGCGACCGGCGCGGTCAACATCATTCACCGCAAGGACCTGCAGAAAGCGAAGGAAAGCGGGAAGGACGTGGACGCGCTGCGCGCGCAGCTCGTCGCCGACTACCAGCGGACCACCGTCAACGCGAACCTGTCGCTCGAAACCGGGCAGATCGACGCGATGATCGACCCCGAACAAACTCGCGAGGCCATCGCCGAATCCCTCCGCCTGCTCGCCGGCAAACGGCGGACACGCGCCACCACCAAACACCACGGCAACCAACCGTTGTAACGGAATCGGCTTGCGCCGATGCTGCGTCGTGAGCAGCGCATACGCGCTGCAGACGCTCCCTCAGTCACGCTTCGCGTGACAGCTCCCTCAGCCGAGGGAGCCTGCAAGGCGTGTTATGAGCTTTCACTTCATGTCCGTCGAACGGATATAAAGCTGGCCGCCGTAGGCGGACTGAGGGAGCGTCTGCGGTGCATCGGCACCGCCAACAACACAGCATCGCGCGAAGCGCGATTCCGATACAGCAGCACGAACGTCATATCCATACTTCGACCATCAACCTCACATAAGGAACACCAATGACCACATTCTTTCTGAACAAGCTGGCGGACGAGCCGCACGCGCTCGCGTTCGCCGGACAGTCCACGCCGTGGACCGTCGCGCTCGAGGACGAAACCACCGATCCGACCATCGACGCCGCGCTGCGCGGGCACGCGGCCGCCGCCGACGCGAAACTCGCGCCGGTCGCCGCCGACCTGCTCGCCACCACCGGTCGACCGGTCGACCTGTTCGCCGTTGCCGCGGCCAACGCGAACCCGGCCAAGCTCGGCCCGGCCGCCGACGCGACTGTCTCCGTGTCCGGCATCGCGCTCGCCCAGCTCGGCGCGCTGCACGATCTCGCCAATCTCGGCTACGACGTCGCCGCCGCACAGCCGGTCGCCGTGCTCGGCCATTCGCAGGGCGTGCTCGCCGTCCACATGACCCGCGCCATCCAGAATGCCGGCTCGATCGCTGCCGCGGCGCCCGTGCTCGACGAAATCCTCGCCGTCGCCTCCCTGATCGGCGCGGCCGGCACCCGCCGCGTGCGCGAACTCGGCCTCAACCCCAAGGTCGGCGAAGCCAGCCCGATGCTGTCCGTCAAGGGTGCCACGCGCGAACAGGTCGAAACGCTCATCGCCCGCGTCGACCGCGCGCGCGGCCCGATCTCCATCGCCGTCACCAACTCCGACAACCATCACGTGCTTTCCGGCTACCCGGAGGACCTGGCCGCCTTCGCGCTCGAAACCGAACGCGAGCACCGGCATCAGGCCAAGCTGCGCGAACACAAGCTGCGCGGCGGCGCTGTGTTCGCCCCCACCCTCGAATACCTCGAGGTCACGCTGCCGTTCCACTCGCCGCTCATGGCCGAAGCGGTCGCACAGACCGTGGCATGGGCCGGTGCATGCGGTTTCGACCAGACACGCGCCCGCGCGCTCGCCGAAGAGGTGCTGCTCAACCACGTCGACTGGAACGCGCGCGTCAAGGCGCTGTTCGACGTCGCCGACCCGGCCAAGCTGTGGATCGTGGACCTCGGCCCCGGCAACACGCTCGGCAAGCTGATCGGCAACGTGGTGCAGGGCACCGGCGTCGGCGTGGTCGAAGCGACCACGCTGTCCGAACGGGCCGCGTTGTCCACGCTGGCGGGGGATCCCGAACGCACGCAGAACTGGAAGGCGTTCGCGCCCCGCGTTGTCCGGACGCCGGCCGGCGACAAGCTCGTCACCAAGTTCTCCAAGCTCACTGGCAAGCCGCCGGTGCTGCTGCCCGGCATGACCCCCACCACCGTCGACCCTGAGATCGTGGCCGCGGCCGCTAACGCCGGCTACTGGGCCGAACTCGCTGGCGGTGGCCAGGTGACCGCCGAGGTCTTCGACCGCCACGTCGCGCGTCTCGAGGAACTGCTCGAAGAAGGCCGCACGGTCGAATTCAACGCCATGTTCATGGACCGCTACCTGTGGAACCTGCAGTTCGGCTCCTCGCGCATCGTGCCGAAGAAGCGCGCGTCCGGCGCGCCGATCGACGGCGTGGTCGTCTCCGCGGGCATTCCCGAACTCGACGAGGCCGTCGCGCTCATCAGGTCGCTGCAGGCCGACGGCCTGCCGTACGTGAGCTTCAAGCCCGGCACCGTCGACCAGATCCGTCAGGTCGTGCGCATCGCCAAGGCCGTAGCGCCCACCGTCATCATGATCCAGGTCGAGGGCGGCGAGGCCGGCGGCCACCACAGCTGGGAGGCGCTCGACGACCTGCTCGCCTCCACGTACGCCGAAGTGCGCGCCTGCGACAACCTCGTGCTCGTCGCCGGCGGCGGCGTCGGCACGCCCGAACGCGCGGCCGACTACATTTCCGGCCAGTGGGCGCGCGCCTACGGCCTGCCCGACATGCCGGTCGACGGCGTGCTCGTCGGCACCGCCGCCATGACAGCCAAGGAGGCGCACACCAGCCCCGAAGTCAAGCGGATGCTCGTCAACACGCCTGGCATTCCCGCCGACGCCAAGTCCGACGACGTGTTCGCGCCGCAGGCCGCCCACTGGGTGCCGTCCGGCAAGTCCGTCGGCGGCGTCTCCTCCGGACTGAGCCACCTGCACGCCGACATCTACGAGCTGGAGAACGCCTCCGCCGCGTGCGGGCGCCTGCTCGTGCGCGTGATGAAGCACCCCGAGGAGCTCGATTCGCGTCGCCAGGAGATCATCGACGCGCTCGACAGGACTGCCAAGCCCTACTTCGGCGACCTGGCGTCCATGACCTACCTCGCGTGGGCGAAGCGCTTCGCCGAACTCGCGTTCCCGTGGGTCGACCCGACCTACGTCGACCGCTTCCAGCACCTGCTGCAGCGCATCGAGGCTCGCGTGTCCGACACCGATTCCGGCGAATTCGCGTCCAAGCTGTTCGCCGCCGACGACGCCACGGCCGAC
>NZ_JGYN01000040.1 GCF_000741165.1 Bifidobacterium biavatii DSM 23969
CCTGGGACCAGGGATCCGAACTCGCCCTGCACCAACGCGTTTCCACGGCCCTTGACATGCAAGTGTACTTCTGCGACCCGCACTCACCATGGCAGCGCGGCACGAACGAGAACACGAACGGACTCCTGCGCCAGTACTTCCCAAAAGGCACCGACCTGAGCGAGTACCCCGAACAGTATCTCGACACAGTAGCCGCAGAACTCAACGACCGGCCAAGAAAAACCCTCGGATTCCAAAAACCATCCGAGAAAATCCTCGAACTCATCAACGCCGCATGATACGATCACACCATTCCAAGACCGCCATCAAGAGCGGCAAACACCCCAAGTGTTGCAACCACCACTAAAATCCGCCCTTGCTCGCATGAATATAGGGGATGATCATAGGCCGTCATGCTGACTATAGGGTATTTTACCGGTAAATGCCCCTATATTGACCGATTTTCATCTCTCTTGCGAAACAAAATGAGGAAAATCCCCCCTATAACTCGGGGGTGAGGTGTATGTTTTGGTAACGAGATGAGATTTTCGACAGCAAACGAGCCAGAAGTGGAAAAGGCGAGCTTGGATATGACACGATTCACGCGACGTTGCGGCAAGCTGGTCGCGGCCGTGCTGGCCGGCGGCATGATCCTCGCCACGCCAGCGACCGCGATCGCGGAACCTGCGGCCGATGCGGTGGCCGGAACGCCCGCGGCTGATTCGGCCGTCGCGTTCCCCACAGAAACGATGACGGGATGCGATGACGTGCAGACGTGGGCAAAACTGGTCGAATGCGCGGGCAACACGGCGCAGGACACGATCGTCACGGTCACCGCGCCGATCGTCGCCGACAAGGATGCGACGGTGAACGTCACGAAGACGATCGGCCTGACCACCAAGCTCGACGGGCCGACGCCCGTCCTGACCTCGGCCGACGGGGACACGACCGGCCAGCTGTTCGACGTCAAGTCCGGCGGCAAGCTGATCGTCGGCGCGGACGCGAACGACAAGTTCACGTACGGCGGCACGAAAGACAAGACAGCGACCCGCCGGTTCGCTCGCATCGAGGAGAACGGCGTCATGCAGGTCAACGGCGGCACGTTCCGCTATCTGACGGTGAATGATCTTCCGGAGACCGTCAGTAAACAGAACGAAACCGCTGCGGTCGCGTTGAACATGGGCGGCACGCTGCTCGTGAGCGGCGGTACGTTCGACCACATCGACACCGGCTCAGCCGGCGCGACAGGCGTGTTCTCCAATAACGGCGGCACGGTCACGATCGACGACGGCACATTCAAGAACAACACGGGCGTGCGCGGCAGCGTCCTGTCCGACATGGACGTGACCGGAGCTAATTCGTCTACCGTGACGATCAACGGGGGCACGTTTGAGAGCAACCACACTTCATATGCGGGTGGTGTCGCCTATTTGACCAACACGGGCAAGACCGACGGCAAGTATGAGGGTGTATACAAGGTCACCGGCGGCACATTCGTCGGACACCCAAGGTGGCGTGATCCATTCCGGCGGCAGTTTGACGGTTTCCGACGGCACATTCACGGGCAATGTTGCGAAGGGCAATGGCGGCGGTGCCCTGTCCAATAGCGATGCCGGCAGTCTGACGGTCACCGGAGGCTTGTTCACCGGCAATAGTCAGGATCCGGATCCCGGACAGTCGTGCGGTCTCGAAACGAACGACGGACCCTGTTGGAGGGGCACGGCCGGCGGTGGCGCCATCTATTCGACGGGCACGGCCAGCAGTCTGACGATTCAGGGCGGCGTCACATTCAAGGGCAATTACGCGAAGGCCCGTAATTTCGGTTCGGGCGGCGGTGCGATCTGGGCGCAGGGCAAATTGTGGATCCGCAACAGCGCCGACGCCAGCGCGAACAAACCGGTGTTCGAGGGCAACTGGGCTTCGATCAGCCAACCCACTGCCCCTGCGACCAATAAGGATATTCCGACGATGCTGACCGGTCCAGCCACGCAGGTGACTGCGGGCGGCGCGGGCGGAGCAGTGTTTCTGATGAACAATTCAACCGCGTTCATCACCGGCGGCGACTACCGGAACAACGCGTCCGGATACTTGGGTGGCGCGATCTACACGGAGGAAAGCACGACCACGTACGTGGGGCGTGCGGTCGCATGGGAGAATACGGCGGGTCATTTCGGCGGCGGTCTGTGGTTCTGCCCGTCGGGTAATTCTGCCGCGTCCAAGGGCGGCAATATCGCCTTGTTCGACAACAAGGTGAACGATACGCTGGACGCGAACACGGACAACCGGTCCACGGCGGGCACGCAGAACAAGACCGCCGGTTCCGACCTTGCGATCATGAACCCGTACCACAAAAGCCGATACCGTATCCGTTCGAATACGTTCCAGTTGATGGATACCTGGTTCACCAGTCGTGATTCGAGTACGGTGGACTGGTATTGGGACGGCACTCCTTCTCTGTACGCCAGCGGCTATCAGGACAAATGGCTTGGAGGCGACGCCGACCAGTCCGTCTCCACGTACAACGGGGTAGACGGCCACGCGAACCGTTACGACGAAAATTCCACGAACAACGTGAAAATCGACATCACCACCGCTGATAATCATTCGGTGACTACCTGCCTCTACTACACGTATGGCCGTGATCAAGGAAACGATGGCCAGATTGATGCCACCAACATCAACACGCAGGCCGACTGCACTGGCAAGGGCTATTATCAGGATGGTTTCGGCAATCAGGGACTCGCATTGAAGGCCGACGTCACGAACGCGACCGAAAAAGATAATGCGCAGTCGACCGGCCAGATCCTGATCAGCGGCAACGGGGCGCGCCTGTCGGGCGGTGGTTTTGGTTCGAATGGCGTGGTCGTATTCGACAGCCCGTATTCGATGAGCTGGAACAAGGCCGACGCGAATACCAAGGATCTGGTGACGTCGTCGTCCACGTGGAAGATCACCACCACGAACGCCCAGCTCGAGGACCGTGACGACGGGGAGGAGAAGAGCCCGTACATGGCCCCGTCGATGCGCCCCGCGCAATGCCAGGCCGGAGGCACGTTGCCTAAAACCTGCTGGCAGAAGGACGAGGACGACAAGACGTGGTCGGTAACGGTCACGGACAACGATCCGACGCGCGACAACGACAATACGATCGGTGCGATCAGCATCGACAATCTCGCGCCCGGCACGTACACGCTCAAAGAGACCGTCCCTCCAACCGGTTACGAGCTGAACCCGACTGAGTACGTGTTCACGATCAAGGCTGCGGGCACTGACAACACGGTGCCCGAACAGCCCAAACTGTCGATTCAGACCGGCAGTGATCAGCTGGTCGGTTCGGATGGCCGTACGATCGGCGACAAGCCTGTCACCGGCGTACTTCAGTGGAAGAAGATCAGTTCAACAACCAAACAGACAATTGACGATTCCGAATGGACGATCACCGACACTAACGGCAAGACGGTCAACGGATACGCATCGATCGCCGACAATACCGGTGCCGACGGTTATCAAGGCAAGGATCAGAATAAGACCGCTGGCCTGTTCGAGATCAAACTCGACGCGACCGGCACTCAAGGGCTTGGTCCGGGAGATTACAAACTCGTCGAATCAAAGGTCCCCAGTGGCTACTGGCAGCCCACGACCAAAGAATACCCGTTCACGGTCCAGTCGGAATCCGGTACGATAACCGCCACGTGGACTGGCACCGGTATGGGCATGAGTGGCGAAATTGAAAACACGCCCACGAGAGTGTCCTGGACGAAAGTCGACGCCGGTTCTCACACCGCCATTGGCGGCGCGGAATGGAAACTCGTCCGTATTAAGACTGTCGACGGCACGCCCATCGGCTCTGACGAGCAGCCCGCGTGGACCGTACTCGACTGCGGTTCCGACCAAAATGGATGCACAGGTCAGACCGACGATAAGCATCCAACCGACGCATCCGGGAACCGTTGGGCTGATTCAGACACCACCGCCGGCGGGTTCACGTTGGAACGACTCGAACCCGGCACGTACAAGTTGACCGAAACCAAAGCCCCCGACGGATACACTCTCGCCCAGGTCAGTTACGAGTTCACCATCGGTCACACGGAAACCGCGGATGTGCGGATCGACCTGTCCGCCGGCGCGAACGGGATGATCCCCGTAACCCATCCGGACGAAGGCGGCAACCTTATCGCCAACGTGCGCACCGTGGCCGCTCTTCCGTTCACCGGCGGCATGACCGAACGGTCCATGCTGGCTTACGGCCTGCTCTTGGCCGGTGCGGGCGCAGTCGTGTGGATGATCGGAGGACGCCGCCGTGCCTGACCAAACGATACCCAGTACCGGCTACGGGTAAAGCCTTTCCCGCACCGTAACCATGACCCTTTGAGACAATCCATCATCCCAACCATCAATGAGGAGAGAACACAATATGAACATCAGAAAGCCAATGGCCTTGCTGACCGCCATGGCCGCGCTTTTGGGAGGCCTCGCGTTCGGCGCGACCGCCCACGCTGACGAAGGCACCACGGTCACTACGGACGTGACCTTCACGTTCACCGCTGACAATAAGGCTCAGCTTGAAAACCGTGATCTGAAGGCCTATAAAATCGCCGACTTCGTCAACTACGGCACCACCGACAAGCCGACATACGGCGTGAAAACCGCCGCCAACGCCAACCGTGACAAGCTCACGAGCGCACTGACCACCGCAGGATTCCAGAACATTCCCACCGACAATTCCGTCGATCTGATGGCATGGTCCCTCGGACAGAAAACCACCAAAAACGATCAAGGCACGGTCACTCAGGTTGAATTCAATCAAGGTGACACTGGCAAGCCTTGGGGTGTGGGCACTGACTCGGTGAGCCGCAAGTTCGCTGACGCGCTCAAGGAGGACAACCCGTTCTATGAAACCAAGGCCACGACCGCATACGCCGTCCAAGCGGGCAAGAATGCAGAGGGCAAGTATACGGCGACGGTCACCCTGCCCGCGGGCATCTACCTGTTCCTCGACGAGGCGGCCAGCACCAACACCGTCACCCAGGCGATCCCCATGATCGTCAACACCGGCACCCTGTCCGACGCCGACACTCAGGGTAACAGGACGCTGACCTTGGTCACCACCGCGCCGACCATCAACATGAAGAACTCGGCCGCCAGCGAACAGCAAAAGACGGTCGACAAGACGAGCGCGTCTGTGGGCGAAACCCTGAACTACACGCTGACCTACACGATCCCCAACCCCGTCCCCGAGGGCTTCACCCTCACTTTCAAGGATCAGCCCGGCAAGGGTCTGACCTACGATCCCAACAGCTTGAAGGTCACCGCCACGCCCACCAACGGCACCGCAACCGAACTGACCGCCAACACCGATTACACCGTGACCAACAACCTCACGGACAACAAGGGCGACGGCAGCAAGACCATCGACATCGCGATCACAACGCCGGTCACGTACGCTGGCCAGACGATCACCGTCACCTATCAGGGTACCGTCAACAACGAGGCTGAAACTGCCTCCGGCCATGACTGGCATGAGGTTCACAACAAGCTGGTCGACGCCAATGGAACCCCGATCACGGACGTGACGACCAAGGTCTTCGGCTTCTCGTTCACCAAGGTCGACGCACAGGGCAAAGCCCTGCAGGGCGCGAAATTCAAACTGAGCGTCGAAGACGGCCAGACCGGCGTGCTGCCTACTGACACCACGAACTACCCTTACGAAAACATTGAATCCGGGTCGGATGGCAAGGTGACGTTCAACGGTCTGAAGGCCGGCACCTACACCGTCACCGAAACCAGCCCCGCCGATGGTTACCTCGCCATGCCCGGCAACCTTACGTTCACCGTCACCATCAGCGAGGACGGTGCCGTCGCGTTCGGCAAGGACACGTGGGGACTCGTCTCCACCGATAGCAACGGTGCCAAGGTTACCAACGTGAAGTCCGTGACCGAACTGCCGTTGACCGGCGGCATGGGCATCATCCTGTTCGGCGTGGCCTCCCTGATCCTCGCCTCCGGTGCCGCGATCCTCGCGGTCCGCGCCCGCAGGACCCGCATGGCCCTGACCATGGCCTGACCCATCCGATCGTCCGTCCGGAAACTGTTCCGGCCGGATAAGCGGTGACGAGAGGCGGAACTCCCTGAGTCACAGGGGGAGTCCCGCCTCTCGTTGTCTTGAACTGAAGTCCTGCGGCTGCTCGCCTAGACGAGCCATCCGGCAACGGACGCTATAAGGAGAGGGGGCGTGGAGCCCGGCCACAGGAGATGCCGGACTCCACGCCCCCTTCCGTTTGTTGAGGATAGGATGTTGGATCCTAGGCTTGGATGCGACGGCGCGTGAGCATGACGCCTACGCCCGCCATGGACAGTGCGACCGTCGCGATCAGCATGCCCAATGCGTCGGAACCGGTGGACGCCAGACCGGTCGCATTCGCAGCCGCGCCGATCTTCGGCGTGTCCACGGTCACGGCGTCATTCCAGTTCTTCTTGCCGGTTGTCGGAATCGTCACGTCCGTCTTGGACCCGGTGGAAGTGGAACCACTGCTGGACGACTGCCCGGTGGACGGCTTGGAAGTGGCTTGTCCCTGATTGCCGGTGGAGGGCTTGTCGCTCCCGTTCGTGTTCGGCTGGTCGGCCGGCTTGTTCTCGCCGGGCTGATCCGGCTGATCGGGGGTTTCGGGAGTGGACGGCTGATCCGTGGTTCCTCCGTCGTTGCCGCCGTTGTTGTCAGTCGGGGGGGTGGCCGGCTGATCAGGTTCTGGTTCCGGCTCGGGATCCGGCTCGGGATCCGGGTCCGGTGTCGGAGTCGGATCGGGATCGGGATCCGGAGTGGGATCCGGGTCGGGCTTGGGGGTTTGTCCGGCGATCGCATCGTATTCCGCCTGCGCGGTCTTCAACGCGTCCTGCGCGTCCTTCAACGCCTGCGCGGCCTGGTCCACAGCCTTGAGCAATGCGGTCTGCTGGTCGACGGTCAGGTTTGACTGGTCGAGCTGCGCCTGCGCGGCCTTCAACGCTTCGGCAGCCGCATCGAGCGCAGTGGTCTTCTGGGAGAGCGTGGCATGCGCCTGACGCAACGCGGCGATCATTCCCGGTTTAACGCCCGCCTGCTCGGCGAGTTGATCCAGCTTGGATTGCGCGGCCTTGAGCTCGCTGCTGGCCTTGTCGGCGGCCTTGCGGGCGGTTGCCGCGGTCTCGCGCGCCTGACTTGCGGTCACGTTCGCCGACTGGAGCGTCTTGGCCGCGGCCTCGAGCTCGTCTTCCGCCTGACGTTGCCTGTCTTGTGCGGTCTTCAACGCCTGCGCGGCCTTGTCTGCGGTCTCGCGCAAAGCAGTGAGCGTAGACAGGTGCTGTTCGGCCTTGGTGAGCAGCGTGGTCTTGTCCTTGAGAGTGCCGGCGGCCATGTTCGCGGCGGTCTGCGCCTTCTCTGCCTGGTCGGCCTTGTCGGCGGCGGTCTGAGCGGCCTGCTCCGCTTCCTTGGCCTTGGCCTCAGTCTGGGCCTTGGCTTCCTTCGCGTCCGCTTTGGCCTGCTCGTATTCACTCTGGAGACGGTCCACGGTTTCCTGATCGACGGGCTGCATGCCTTCCGTATCGGGATGCTGTGCCTTCCACTCGTCCAACGCCTTCTGCGCGGCTTCCTGCGCCGCCTTCAGCTCCTTGGCTGCCTGATCGGCCTGCTGCTGCTTGGCCTGCAGTTCGGCGAGTTCCTTCGCCTTGTCGGCGGCGGTCTGCGCCGCCTGATCGGCCTTGGCTTGCGCGTCCGCGGCGGTCTTGTCCGCAGTCTTGCCTGCCTCGACCTGCGCTTTGAGCGGATTTTCGTACTGGTCGAGCATGCTCGCGAACGACTTGGTGTCCGTGACCGTGCCCTGATCCTTGTACGAGGACTGCTGGGTGAAGTACCGCGTGTACCAGCCGTCATTGGGGTCGATCATCGCGCCGACACCGAACCCGGTGCTCGTCATCGACGTGTCGACGATGTTGAGATAGTGGCCGGTATCATGCCACAGCTGCTTGTACTGGGGTTGCGTGCTGATCCAGTACGCGTCGTTACGATGCGCGGCGAGCTCGGGATCCTTCGCCGCGGCCTCGTCGAACTGCTTCTTTTCACGCGTGTACCAGCCGTCGAACGGATTGTAGTCGTCGGTGGCACCGTACGCGATGTTCTCGTTCGCATCCCACCGGCCGGCACCCGTGTGCTGGAAACCGTTGACCTGGATTTCCTGATTCGCGCCGGCCGCGGTCGCCATGAGATAATCGGACACCTTGAGCTCGTCGAGTCCTTCGGCGCGACGCAACTGGTTGAACTGGTCGATGTAGGACAACGCCTTGCGGATGTTGTCGAGGTTGAAACTATCGTCCGTCTTGTCGGGGTTGATGATCCCGTCATTGATCCACTGGCGGATCGTCTCGTCGCTGTTGATCAGCTGCTTGGCCGCGTCGGAACCGTTGGCTTCGAGATAACCGAGATATCCTTTGTCGAGCTGCTGCTGCGCCTGTTCAGCGGCCTGCTTGCGTCCTTCGGCATCGCTCTTGGCCGCGTCCGCCGCATCTTGGGCGCTTTTCGCGTCGGCGGCAGCCTGATCGGCCGACTGCTGCGCCTGATCGGCCTGCGTTTTCGCCGTCTCCGCCTGCTTCGCGGCCTGATCGGCCTTAGCTTGGGCTTCTTCGAGCGCCTTGACGAGCCGATCCCGCTCATTCGCAGTCTGCGCCGCGTCGAGCTGCTTGGCGAGATCATCCACCTTGCTCTCGGCCTGCTGCTGCTCGCTCTTCGCTGCTTCCGCCTGCTTCGCGGCCTGATCGGCCTGCGTTTTCGCCTCGTTCGCCTGCGTTTTCGCCGTCTCCGCGTCCTTTGCCGCCTGCTCGGCCTGCGCCTGCGCTTGGGACTGTGCTGTCTTAGCATCCTCCACGGCCTGCCCGGCCGCCGTCACGCCCTCTTCGGTCGCGCCGGCCTGCTTCGCTGCCTGATCGGCCTGATCGGCCGACTGCTGCGCCTGATCGGCCTGCGTTTTCGCAGCTTCCGCGGTTGCGGCCTTCGCGTCCGCAGTCGCCTGCGCCTGCTTCGCTGCCTGATCGGCCTTCGCCTGGTCCGCTTCGGCCTGCTGTGCCTGAGTTTCGGCCTTGACGGCCTCATCCTGCTTCGCTGCTTCCTGATCCACCGCCTCGCCGAGTTCGGGCGTGTAGTCGCCGCCCGCCTCGGTCTTCGCCTGATCATATGCGGCCTGCGCCTGATCCTTGTCGGACTGCGCTTGGTCGACGGTCGACTGCGACTGCTGCACGTTCTGTGCGGCCTGGTCGACCGCCTGCTTGGCGGCCTCGATCTCCTCGTCACTGGGCGCCGCTTCGACGGCCTTGTCATACGCCTCCTGCTTGGCGGCGACATCCTGCTTTGCGTCCTCGACCTTCTGCTCGGCCTCGCCCAGTGCGTCGACCGTCGCTGCCGGCGGCTGGACGTCCGGATTGTTGGACGTGACGTCGTCCGCCATGGCCGCCGGCGTTATCATAGAAACGGCGACCGTCGCAGACAACGCTGCCGCGACCTTCCTGCTCATACTGCTCATAATCGGATCCTTTCATCCCGTGGATGGCTCCTCAAACTTCCATCCAACTACCCACTATTGTAGTCGAATCCGACTACAAATGATGTTGTTTTTGGTTTGGGCGTGTCGCGTCGGTGTGGTGGCTTTTTTCTGGTTTTTCCGCTGATCACGCACGGATGGTCTGTCGTATGCTGGGTAGCATGTATCCCGTCGACATGGAAAGAGGATTCTCATGGCTGCTCCGACTCCCACATCGGTCCGTCTCGATCCTGAATTGAAGCGTCAGGCCGAGGAGGTGTTTGACCAGCTTGGTTTGACCGCGAATACTGCGATTACCTTGTTTTACAAGGCAGTCGTACGCGATCAGGCCATCCCGTTCTCGGTGAGCGTGAAGCCGCTCGAGGAGTATTCGCCGGTGGTTGAAGCCATGTTGAAGATCCTCAACGAGCAGGGCGCGTTGTCCGCGCCGGATGCGGAGGATGATGGACCGGACGACGATCGTGGGGAGGAATGCTCGTCACGCGACGAGTGAGCCGAGGAATGCCGTTGCGCACAGGACTGTCGGAGCGTCTTCGCATCGACGTGTTCGCCGTGTAGGGCCGGCGGAACGTGTTATTGACGTGTTGCTCGGAGTGATCGCCCTAACGTTCCTGTTTACCGTCACTCAATTTGTCTGGCAGTATTGGGGAGCGTCGTTCGACACGGTGTCCACGACGAAACGGATCGAGACCGAGCATCACTGGAAGGTGAGCAAGCCCGTGAAGGTCACCTCGACGACCAGGGTGGCCGAACCGCGCTATTCGGAACCGCCGGCGGAGGCGGAACCGAAATACGGGGACGTGATTGGTCATATCTATATTCCACGTCTGGGATCCGATTGGGATCGGCTGATTCAGGAGGGGACCGGCATTGACGTGTTGAATAACTTAGGGCTTGGTCATTTCGAGAACACGAGCATGCCGGGGCAGTTGGGCGTGACGGCGTTTGCCGGGCATCGACAGCCGGTGAATTTATGGGCTCTCGACACCGTCGTTAAGGGGGACGCGGTCGTCATTCGTACCGAACACTACTGGTATGTGTATCGGATAACTAGGCTTGAGATCGTAGACAAGACTGACACGAGCGTTCTTGACCCGGTTAGTGGGGAACGTACGCTGGTTTTGTCGACATGCGATCCGAAATGGGTTGCCGTTGACCCGCAGAACCGTCTGATCGCCCACGCTGTTTTCGACTATTGGTCTCCCGTCTCGGACGGTACTGTGCGTGAACTGACTGGTCCTGCGGATACGAAACGCACGGTCGAATCGACCATTACCACCGTAAGCACCCGGATCGCCACGGTCACGAACGACGCTCCGGTCACGCCGACCTTGGCCATCGTTTGCCTGGGCACGTGGCTTGTCATGGATATGCTGTTCTGGCTGATTGACCGTAACCGGTCGTGGACGAGACTGGCCCGTCAAGGATGGTGGAACGTGATCGTGCTCCTGTGGCGCGTACAGGCGGGCCCGTTGCCGGTGCGTCTGCTGCTTTCGTTGGTGATGTGGACCGGCATGGTTTTCTCATGTTTCGCGTGGGCGTGCCCTTGGGTCGCCGGCACGATTCCGATACTGTCCACCCCGTATCCGGGCTTGGGCTGACAGCCGTTTCCCCATTGCTCTTTAGCGCCCTACTGGTGGGGTGCTTTTCTTTTTGGCTCTGTTAGACCGAGGTTGACTTTTTGACTTGCGTCGTAGTTACCGAGTAGCTACAATGAAGGTATGAGAACGGGCAAGGTGGCGCGTATAGCCGATAGGGTCAGGAAGGAACTCGGCGAGCTGACGCCGCAGGAGCGCACTCTCGCCATCAAGGCGCTGCGCGATGCCTTGTATGAGGGTTCCGCATTGGATGCAGCGACGAGTGACCCGAAGCAAATGGATGCGTGCGTGCGCTGCGGAAGCATCCGAATCATCCGCAAGGGGCATGGCCGTGACGGCTCCCAGCGTTGGAAGTGCATGGACTGCGGACGGACGTTCGGTGTGCGCACGAACCGGGTGATGGGCATGAGCAAGCTCAAGGCGGGCGTGTGGATGCGATTCCTTGAATGCTTCGTGGATTGTCTGAGCCTGCGCAAGTGCGCCCAGCGTTGCGGCGTGTGCCTGAAGACCGCGTTCCTCATGCGTCAGCGGGTCATCGAGTGCATACGCCGGTACACGCCCGTTCTGCGTTCCGAGGCGGGCATGTCTGTCCAGTTGGACGAGACGTACTTCCGCGAGAGCTTCAAGGGCAACCATACGAAGTCGGCCGTGTTCGTCATGCCCCGCAAGGCCCACCGGCGCACCAAGTCCCTACGTAAGCGTGGCTTGTCGAAGGAGCAGATATGCGTGGCGACCGGCGTGGACGATGCGGGCCGTTCGTTCCTGACCGTATGCGGGCGCGGCGTCATCTCCAAGGACCGTGCCATGAGCGCATTGAAGCCCCATATCGGACGCGGCACCGACGTGCTGACCGACGGCGCGCCCGCCTATGTGAAGCCATTGGCGGAACTGGGCGCGAATCTCACGCAAACCGATGCCGGCGATCATGCGATCAACCGGGTGAACACATTGCATGCCCGGTTGGAGGATTTCATGTTCGGCTTCCACGGCGTATCCACGAAGTATCTGCAAGCCTACTTGGACTGGTTCCAATGGCTCGGCGCATTCACCGACGGGTTCGGCGAGACCGACGATAACCGGCTACTCGCCCGTCAGCTCGGCAACGGCCTGTACCGCATCCGCCGTCGCGACTACCAGCGCATGACACCGCCATACATGGACTACTGGAAGAAAGCCGCATGACATCGTGCATACGATGTACAGTCGGAACAACCAAACAAAGCATAGGAGGCGCGTATGGCGAGTATACCCACCACGACCATGAGGATAGACCCACAGCTCAAGGAGGAATCCAGCCAAGTGCTGGAAGACCTCGGACTCACCCTCTCCGGCGCGGTCACGATCTTCCTCAAGGCCGTCGTCAGGGAACAGGGGCTACCGTTCGACGTACGGCTGAATCAGGATAGTCATAGCGAAGAGTGAACCGGCATACGGAGAAGGAGTTCAACGAATGGCTTCCACGAAGAAGCAGAAGCGCGAGGCGCTGTCGGTGCAGAGACTCATCAATGAGGTACTGGTCCAGAATCTCGGCATTCCCGCCCACAATGTCGTCAACGACGCCACATTCCAGAAATACACTGGTTCGCTACGGCCGGACATCCTGATTTCCAACATGCCCTACGCGAATGATCCGAATGACCCGAATGATGAGAGTCGATTCGTAGGGAACCTGATTTGCTATGTGGAGGCCAAGGACATCACTTGCAAGATCAATGACTCCGACTGGAAAGACGCCATCTCCCAGGGCAAGGTGAAAGCGCCGAAACTCGGACTGCACTACTTCGGCGTCACCAACTGCAACATCACATACTTCTACAACCTCAACGGCGACCGATTGTCGTTGAACGGAAATCCCATTTCCGAATTCCAGACGATGGACGTGCTTCGCATCATCAAGAAGCAAACGGAAACCGATGCCGGAACATCCGACATTGACATGGGCGTCGATGCGCTCACCGCCGTGAGCGAGGCGGTGTTCAACAGCAAACTGTGGCAGCTCAAGAACATCTACCGGGCCATTGACTTCGAGAACAACACGAAGAAGATCGATTTCACCGTTGGACTTATCTCGATGGAGTACTACGAGGAGAAGGCGAAAATCGACGGAGACTTCGACGAGTCGAGGCAATGGTGGTCCACCGCGAAGGAACTGCCGGACAGTACCATTGCGTCGGCTTTGGTGGGATACATCGACGATCTGACCGGCGACGATTCCGAATTCAAGGAATTCTCCGCCCCTGTCGAAGTAGTCAAAGCGCATATTTCCGGCAGTAACCCGTTGGTTAAGGCGAGTCAGTTGCGGGAGATCTATGATGTCGTGGACAGCATGAGACCCTTGCATGGAACCGGCTTCGATCTGTTCGGAGCGGTGTACGAGGCGTTCGCCAACTCCAAGGAGAAGAAGGATTTCGGCGAGTACTTCACCCGCCGTCACTACACGCACATCTTCGCGAAACTGCTGCTCGGGAATCGCGACCGTTATAACCCGGATGCCGAATTCACCATCATCGACCCGTTCGTAGGCACGGGAGGCATGCTTACGGAGGCTTACAAGGTACTGCGCTCCAATTTCGAGAAAAGCAACACCATGACTTGCGAAGCCAAGGAATTCCTCTCCTCGAAATGCTTCTACGGCATCGATCTTCGCAGCGAGAACGCCTCGCGATCCAAACTGAACATGTTCCTCGTCGGTGACGGGCACAACCACATCTACAGTGACGATTCGCTGATTCCGGCTAAAAAGGACGGGAAGGAAGTCATCACCGGCAAGTCGGGCACCTACGATTACGTCATCACCAACCCGCCATACGGACAGGGCACGATTCTGGCCGACACCGTCTTCCTCAGCAGCAGGAGAATGGAGGTGGCCGCAATCTGCCGCGCCATCGACCTGCTCAAAATCGACGGGCGGGCATGCATCGTCACACCAGATGGCGTGTTGGAGAACCCGTCGTTCCAATCGTTCCGCGAGGAACTGATGCTCACTTGCGAGATTCAGGCCATAATCTCGCTGCCAAAGTTCGCGTTCGCCCCGTATACGAAGGAAAAGACGTACGCGCTGTTCCTGAAGAAACGATACGAACGGTTCCACATTGCAGACCCCGTTCAATCGAAGAGCTCCTACGAGGAACGACGGCAGAACGGCAGATTCCAGACCACGCCGATATGGATGTACATCGTGGACAATGACGGCTTCGCGAACTCGGACAAACGGTACCCGACCCGACTCAGGGGCAATGACCAGCATTGGCTCCACGACGAAGTATCCGGCTGGGTGGACGGCGACGGCATGGAACACGTCTCGCAACTGGAGGAACGCTGGAACACCAGATACGACGATGAGGCCACATCCGGGACAACATGGCAGTCGGAGGACGGCAGTGAAGTGAAACGCCGCAAGGGCGGGAACATCACGATGAGCCTCGTCCTCAAGGATCCCTATCTAACCTTGCTTCCGGAAAGGTATCTGCGTCCCTACGACCCTCACTTCGTCACGCCGGAGGAATTCCAGCATGAACTGAGCGTCATCAAGGAAACCATCGATATCTCTCAGAGTGCGAATGATGCAGCTCCGGACGATTCC
Source organism: Bifidobacterium biavatii DSM 23969 (assembly GCF_000741165.1). Taxonomy (GTDB): domain Bacteria; phylum Actinomycetota; class Actinomycetes; order Actinomycetales; family Bifidobacteriaceae; genus Bifidobacterium; species Bifidobacterium biavatii. Next base: position 14,721 of record NZ_JGYN01000040.1, read on the forward strand.
GTCGAAGCGGAGGACTATCAGGCTCGAAACAAGCCGGTAAAGGACATTCTGGACTGCTTGAGTGGAAACACCGGGCTTACCGAGGAACTGATCTACAACATGAGTGGTATGCCCGGACCTCGATACGAGGTTCTTACCGCATCCACTCAAGCCGACACGGCGATGGGCTTCATCCCCCAGTGCAACATACCCTCAAGCAACGGTCAGACACGCCCTCTTAAGACGTTCTCCGGCAAAGAAGGATTGCTGGTGGTACGCAAGGGCAAGGCCGGCGGAACGCGATTCCTTTCTAAGGGAAACTACGCAATCAACGATGACGCCTATATCCTCTCGGTCAAGGACAACTGCCCTTATAAAGTGGATTTGAGATGGTTCTCCATCGCCTACAAGTCTGAATTTCTGGCCTACGCCTCCAATTCCGACAACGGGACATGGAATAAGACAGGATTCTTCGAAAACGTCACGATTGACATACCCTCTTTGGAAGAGCAACAGGAGCTTATCGACACCGTGAGTAAGGCTCAAAAACTGGCTGAGCAACTTGACCTTGCCCAGTGCAGACTCAATGCTCTCCTCAACAAGGAGATAGATCTCCCCAACACCGGCAGGTAATCATAACGGGATCGTCATGCACCGAGGTAATCAGGGTGACGATCCCGTTGCTTAAGTCAACCTTGGTCTAACAGAGCCTTCTTTTTTGCTTGCTGTTTTTGCCTGATCACGCACGCAACCCCCCAGAACATGTCCCCATATTGGGCTGGTCACAAACCAAACCAATTCCGAACATAAGGAGACGATATGGGGATTGCAGGAATCATGCTGGCGGACCGGATGGCGGAAACCCGTCTGACGTTGGCCGACGGCGACACGACGATGCTGACCAACGTGCTCGAACTGATCACGCAGTTCGCGACGATCGGCGGCGGTATCTGGCTGGTGTGGGGCGTGGTCGTCCTCGCTGGCGGTTTGAAGGATCAGAACGGTCCCGGCATTCAGTCTGGTATCTGGCAGATCGTGGGCGGCGGCCTGATCATCGTCGCGGCCCAGCTGTTCCGCAGCATTTCGCTGAGCTGACCGGAGGCGGGGCGTGGACCAGTTCGTCATCGACATGCTCAATTCGATCGGCGGGGGCGTGGACCAGTCGATCGTCGACAAGCTCTTGCAGACGCCGGCCGAATACTCGCCGGCTTTGTATGATTTGTCGCTCAGGGTCGCCACGGTCGCGGTCAAGCCCATCGCCGCGATCGTGCTGTCGATCGTGTTCATGCTCGAACTGGCCCGCGCATCTCAAAAGGCCGACGGCGACCGGGAATTGAGCGTGCGTCTGATCGGCACGCTCATGGTCAAGGTCGCATTGGTGCTCGTGGCTGCACAGAACGCCGACCTGATGCTCAAAGCCATCGACGAGGTGGGCACGAGCATCATGGGCGGCGTCTCCTCGGTGGCCACGAGCACGGACACATCCGGAACGACCGGATTGGGCGACCAAATGGCCGACGCGGTCAGGGACGCCGGATGGGGCGGTCAGGCCGCGTGCCTGGTGCTGCTGATCATCCCGTTCCTCGCCTCCAAGGCGGCCGCGATCGTGTTCACCGTGGTTGTGATGCTCAGGTTCATCCAGATTTATCTGATGACCGCATTCAACCCGTTGCCGATTGCGTTCATCGCCTGCGAGGAAACCAAGCAGATGGGCATCGGCTATTTCAAATCCTATGCTTCGATCGTATTGCAGTGCGTGACCCTGTGGCTGTCGATCGTGTTCTACCGCAACCTCGTTCGTGACGTCATGCGGCCCGGTTCCTACACGGAAGGCGATTCCCTGTCGGGGTGGATCGTCGACCAGTTCGGGAACCTTTTGCTCGCGTCGATCCTGCTGATCGGCGTGGTCGTCATTTCCAATGCGATCGCGAAGCGTTGGCTCGGATCCGAAGCCTGACGGAGAGATAGGGAGTTTTCTCATGTTGATGATGCCCGTGTACCGGGAGATTTCAACCATCGAGCCGAAAGTCTGGTTGCACATGACCTGGCGGCAACTGCTCGCCTTGACACTGATGGGCGTGTTGTGTGGCGGATCATTCGTATGCCTGTGGTTTTTGGCCGGATGGGATCCGAACGTGGTCATGTACGTGGAAGTCCCATTGATGATCCCGTTCGCCGCGTACGGATGGTGGCGGCCGATGGGGCTGATGCCCGAGAAATACGTGGGATACATGTGGCGGCACTACATGGGCCGTCACCTGTGGTTCTTTGACGGGCCGGCGACGCCGGTCCGTCGTGCGCACAAGCCGAGCATGAAGGAACGGTAAAGAGGATGTTTACGAAGAAAACGGTGAAGCCGAAGACCGCGCATCGAGCGAAGCCGACCGTGGTACGCTCCGCGCCCGCCGTGGGCGTGGCCGTCGAGGCGGAGCCGAAGGATAAGAAGCTCGCGAAGGGGAGTCGCCGTCGCATGCCGAACACGGTCAAGGACCTGCTTGGCTATGATTCGATGCTCAAAAGCGGCGTCGCCTATTTGGGTGACGACACATGGAGCGTGACCCTCGAGTTCACCGACATCAATTACGAAATCAGCACCGAACAGCATCAGATGGAGATCATTGACCGTTGGGCCGGACTCCTGAACTCATTCAATGGTGGGGAACGCCTTGAGATCGGCATCCACACGCGCATGCGCGGCGTCGACCAGGTCGTCGACGAAGTGAGCCTGCCGATGCGCGGCGACGAATACGACCAGTTGCGTCAGGATTACAACCAGAACATTTTGGACAAGATGAACACGGCGACCCGCAACGCCGACCAGGTCAAGACCCTGACCGTCACCGTGCAGGATTCGGACACGGAACGCGCCATCGCGAGCCTGAACCGTCTGTGCATGCGCGTCACGGCCCAGCTGAACGCGATCGACGGCTGCCAGGCGACCCGTTTGGACCGTGAGCAGCGGCTGCGCCTCATCGCCGAAACCACGCGGCATGGCCAGCAGTTCCTGTTCGACGAGCACCGGTTCGACGCGATGCGAGGCTTGGGCAAACCGGACACGAAGGACTACGTGGCACCGTGGCTGGTCGATACCAAAAACCAGACGTATCTGCGCATCGTCGCGGGAGACGCGACTCGATACCACCGCACCCTGTGGCTGAGTGATTTCCCGCCGGAACTGTCCGACCAGCTGGTGTCGGAGATTACGGCTGTCAAGGCGCAGATCGACGTGAGCATCCACTTGGCCCCGTATGACAAGAGCGAGGGCTTGCAGATCGTCAAAAGACGCGACGCGGAATTGGACATGCAGACTCTGGAGGAGTCGAAGCAGAACATCAAGTCCGGGCTGCCCGCGGACGCGATCCCGCAGGACTTGCGCGACGCGAAGGAGCAGGTTGCGGGTTTGCGCGCCGAACTGCAGTCCACGAACCAGAGGCTCGTGAACGCGATCCTCGTGATCGGCATTAGCGCCGACACGGTCGAGGAGCTGGACCAGCGTACGGCGGACGTGAAGGCCGCCGCCCTGCGCCAGTCCTGTCAGGTGGAGTCTTTGGCGTATATGCAGCCCGAGGGGCTGGTTGCGGTGCTTCCCTTGGGCAACAATCCTTTGCCGATGAAGCGTACCCTGACGACTAATAGTGCCGCCATTCTGGTGCCGTTCACGAGCCGCGAGGTCTACCAGCCCGGTGGTCTCGTGTACGGGCAGAACCGTCGAAGCGGCAACCTGATCGTCGCCGACCGTCGCAAGGGTATGAACTCGAATGGTTTCGTACTCGCCACGTCCGGTGGTGGCAAGTCGTTCTCCGTGAAGTGGGAGATCGGCGCACTGTATCTGACGCGCGACGATGACATCATCGTCATTGACCCGGAACGTGAATACCTGCCCTTGTGCGAGGCGTTTCACGGGTCGCGCATCGAGGTGAGCGCGGGCGGCAGTCAGCGCATCAACCCCTTGGACATTCTCATGGACGAATCGTCGGATGACGAGGATCCGATCCGTGCGAAGACGTCGGTCGTGGTCGACATGATGGGGTCTCTTTTGGGTGGCTCCCAGGGTTTGGACAAGGTCGAACGCGCGCTCATGGACAGGTCGGTCATGCAACTGTACCGCCAGTATCGCGAAACGGACGGGGCTATCGGCCAGCCGACCTTGCGTGACCTGCGCGACGCGTTGGAACATACGGACGAGCCCGCGGGCCATGATCTTGCGATCGCGTTGGAAACCTATGCGACCGGCAGCCTGTCGGGTTTTTCCGGACAGACGAACGTGGATTTATCGAACAGGTTCACCGTGTTCGACGTGAGCGGCTTGGACGGCGAGATTCGCACGTTCGGCATGATGGTCGTCCTCGACCAGATCTGGAACCGCGTGCGACGCAACCAGAAGATGAACCGGCGCACTTGGCTGTACGTGGACGAATTCCACCGGTTCTTCGGCAACCAGTATTCGAGCCGCCAGTTCAAGGACATCTACAAGCGCGCCCGCAAGTACGGTCTGGGTGTGACGGGTATCACGCAGAACATCGAGGAGTTGTTGGAGGACCAGGATGCGAGCCTGATGCTGTCCAACAGCGATTATCTGCTCATGCTTAACCAGCAGCCGACCGACGCGGACACCCTGTGCGGCATGCTGCACTTGTCCGACGAGGAGCGGGCGTATTTCACCGGCGTGCTCCCCGGCCAGGGTTTGATGAAGTTTGGTTCGGCGTTTGTCCCGTTCGACGTGCGCATCGACACGGACACGGACCTGTTCCGCCTGTACGACACGAACTTCTCCGGAAAGTGATCCTGACTGATGACGGTCGAGAGGGGAGGAGCCGAACGGGGCGTTGAAAACGCCCAGATATCCACGGCCGGCGCGGTCGCGCGAAGCGTTGTCAAAACCGGTGCCAAGGGTGTGGCGAGCGGCGTACGCGCGTCCGGGCATGCGATCGGCAGCGCCGCCCGCGCCGGATACACGGCCATGGGCAGCGGCGTACGTTCCGCCGCGTCCACGATCGGGGAACGGTACGAGCCGCGTAGACAACCTTCGTACGCGCGTCCTTCATATTCATACCCGCAGTACGAGTCCCGTCCGCGATATTCGTCATCGCAGACTCCGGCCGCATCGTCATACCAGCCGTCCCGGCGGGCTCCGCTCCCGGAGTCGCGCTATCGCGGCTCATACCGGTCTGAGTCAACGGTTTTCCGCCAGCCGGCGGATCCGCCTGCATCTTCGGCTCCGGTTCGGTTTGCGGGCGCGTCCTCGACCGTGCCCGACCGGTATTCCACTACCGTTCCTGGATCTGCTGGGGCGGCTTGGCGGCGAACCGATACGGGTTCGCCCCGCACTCCTCGCATCGTTTCCTCCGCATCCTATGCTCGTGGCGGAGTGGGCTATTCGACCCCGGTCCGAACGATGCCGGCCGAACAGGGGACAATGGCGTCGCAGGGCCCTCGCCGGTATTCGAGCGGCGTCCGGTACGCTGCCATGGAAGCGGACACCCCGCTTGAACGACGCAGGATCACATCCCCGTACGCGCCCTCCTACACCCGCGGAACACCGGACGCTCCCGCCACGGCCACGTTGCCGACGGTATTCCGCCAGGCGACGGCGGCTCGCGCCCGCAGCCGGCAACCCGTGTACGTGACTCCGGTCGAGCAAACGGTCCGTCAATCCTTCCCTGCGCGTATTCCGACGGTTCGCCTCGCTTCGCAGGCGCTTCCCTCAACCGTGACGGCAAACGGCATGGCGCCGGCCTCGCCGGTCGGACGAACCGGTGTTCACAGTGCGCATGCGGCACCGCATACGACCGGCACCATGAGCGCATCTAGTGGTGCGATCCCGGTTCGTACGGCGTTCTCCGCCGCTCATGCGTCGGACGCTCCCACCCGATCGAACGCCGTTGCGCCCAATGTGACGGTACGCGTCGCCACGGAACCGGCATCCACCGCATCCGACGGTACGGTCCCCAACGCTACCGGCGGGATTGCGAGCCGACCTTCCCCGATCCATGCCGCGCAACCGCATGCGACTGGAACGGGCGTACGCCGGGGCGGCGTGCTCGCCGCCGCACCGGATGCCGGCGCGGCCACGTCCATGACGCCTGCCTCCGCGTCATTCAGACCGCATGGTCGTCATGCGCGTCCCATGAGCGTCGATCCGGTCGCACAAAACGCGCCCGCCGTTGCGTCCACGATCGCCTCGCACGGCGTCACGCCGGCCAAACCCAGTCCTTCTCCCGTCTCTGGAACCGGGGCACATGCGGCACGCACCGCGGCCGTACCGTCTCCGGTCTCCCCGAGGTCCGGCGCGATGCCGTTGCAGTCCGGCGTATGGACGAATCCCAACGGGTACGTTTTCCGCACCGCATCCAAACCGTCCGAGCATCTCGTCGGAGCCTCTCCCAGCAAACCGTCGTCGGCAATGACCGGCAGCAAACCGGTCAAGGCTTCCGACGCGATCATCGGCCATGAGCCGAAAAAAACTTCAACCGGCCGTGTGCTGCATGCCGCGGCACCGGATGACGACGATACGGACCTGCTGCCGTCCACGGTGCTGCATGGTCGCACGAATCGGGTGAGACCGCGGGGATCCCTGCCCATCGGCCAGGATGAGCCGTTGGATGCCGTGGAACGGCTCGCGAAGCCGATCGTCAAAACGGGGAAACCCGTTGCACAGTCGAACGCTCACGCAGCCGTGTCCAGAATCGGCGCGAAACCGATCCGTGAAGCGGCTGCATCCAAAGCGTTGCGCACTGCCGGATCGGGCGAAGCGGTAGCCGGCAAGATCATCTCCACTAAGGGCAAAGGCCGGTTGAAACGATTGGGCCTGCGCGCCGGCAAGGGCCTGTTCTCGATCGGCCGGTTCGGCGTGGACCGTTTGGACGATGTCCGCGGCAGAATCGTGGACTCCGATACCGACGAGGTCGGCATGATCGGCGCGAAGGCGCAGGATGTTGCCGTGTTCGCGGTCCGCAAGACGCCGGCAGCCTCACGCGCCCTGTACCATGGCGGCAAGAACGCCGTGAAGGGCGGGAAAACCGTGGTCAAAACGGGCGTGAACACCGTGAAGACCGTGTCCCGCGGACTGTCGACCATGGCACGATTTACCTCGCGTGCCGGACGGGCAATCGCCGCTATGGCGGGACGCTTGTACGCGGCGGCGGTGGCGAGTCTCGGCGCGCCGGCGGTGCTGGTCATCAGCATCGTGCTGGCGGTCGTGCTCGTCATCGGCAGTCTCCTGTCAATCTTCGGCCAAAGCTCCGCGGATTCGCTGTCGAACGTGCCCTCCGCGTACACATCCGACGTGCAGCGCGCCGGAAGCCTGTGCGATGACGTGACCGGCCCGTTGATCGCCGCGCAGATCGAAGCCGAATCAAACTGGGATCCCAACGCGGAAAGCTCGGCTGGCGCGAAGGGCATTGCCCAGTTCATGCCGTCGACCTGGGAGGGCGTCGGCCGCGACGGCGACGGCGACGGGCATGCGGACATCATGAACCCGCACGATGCGATCTACACGCAAGGCGTGTACATGTGCGCCCTCGCCACCCAGATCCGCTCGTACGTGAACGCCGGCCGCCTGTCGGGCAGCGTGGTCGACCTGACCCTGGCCGCCTACAATGCGGGCATCGGCAATGTGCTGTCGCATGGTGGAGTGCCCCCGTTTGCGGAAACCGAAGCCTATGTCGCGAAGATCAAAAGCCTCATGGCCAAATACTCCGGATCCGCGGGCGGTGCCGGACCGGGTACGGTCGGTGATCTGACGCCCAAGCTCGCAGTCAACGATTCCGGCGTGGTGAACATCACCGGCATCGACACGAGCGCCGGATCCACGTACGCGTACGGTCAATGCACGTGGTGGGCGGCGATCCGACGCGCCCAGATCGGCCGTCCCGTCGACGGTTTCCTCGGCAACGGCGGCGAATGGGGAGCGAACGCGCGCGCCAAAGGCTACTCGGTCAGCGGCAGCCCGTCTCCGGGCGACGCGATCAGCTTCCACCCGGGCGTGCTGGGAGCGGACGGCACGTACGGGCATGTCGGCGTCGTCGAATCCGTGAACGAGGACGGCAGCATCCTGATCAGCGAAGCCAACGTTCGTGGTCTCGGCGTCGTAACCATGCGCACGATCACCAAAGCCCAGCTCACCGCCGCGGGTGCGGGAGTCGAATTCGTCCACTAACCGTCAAGGAGCATCATTATGAAGGATCGCAAGGGATTGATCATCATGGTCGTCGCCGGTCTCGTAGCTGTCGCGCTGATCGTCTTCTCCACCGTAGCCGCGGCCCGGCGTGCGGACGAACGGGAACGACAGGCCGCAACATCGTCGGTGCAGGGCACGACCTCGACGAAAGAGGCCAAACCGAAACCGCAATCATCCGCCACGCCCTCGGACGGGTCGAAGGATGAACCCTCCGGCCAAGAGACGACGGCCGACCTGCCGGGACTGAACGTCAACGTCGACCAAGTGTGCGCCGAACTGGCCCCGCAGGCGGTGGACCGTTACCTCGACAAGACCGCGAAACTGGACGGATGGTTCGATTCCGATGCGGACGGTCTGCAATGGCGCGACCGCATCATCGAACAGCCGAACGTGACGGCCACCGGATTCCTCGTCACCCAGGATCAGAGCACGAACACGATCGTGTGCAACGTGTCCAAGGGGCTCGCATGGCCATGGATCCTCACCTACCACAAGGATCCGAAGCAAGGATGGGTCGTATCCAAAATCGAACCACCCGCCGAAGGCGCGTTCTCCGAATCGAAGGGCACCGGACCGCAGACCGCCGGAGTCGCGCAATGAGCGAACGTCGACGTCTGTCCCCGCGGCTCAAGCCTGTCGAGTTGAGCCGCATGTGCGCAGACCCCGAGCATTGGGCTGATCTCACGCTGATCGCTGACCATCCCAGCGCCTGGCCTGCACTGCAGGATTGGATCGACCATGCGCTCGATGTCGGCCCTGAAAACGCGGGGGAACCGCCGCTGCCGCCGGACGGGTGGAAACGCGGATACAACCAGCGTCCGCCGAAATACGCGCAAACCGACGAACCGGAACAGCCAAAAACCGGGAAACCGGAGCCACAGTCCGATCCCGTGCCGGACATGGCCGACGAACTCATGGCGGTCAGCGACCCGTCTACATCCAGTTCGGTCGTGCCGGCACCGAAGGAACAGGATGAACCGGGTATCACAGGGGACGCGGAAGAGACGGAGTCGGGGAAAACCGTGACTCCTTCGATCGAGGACGTCACCCCGCAACGCACTGCCGCATGGTGGGTGCGACGCATCATGCCCGTGGCTGTCGCGATGCTGGCCCTGGCGTGTTTGATCGGCGGCGGCATGGCTGTGCATGCGGCCGTGTCATGGCAGGCGCAGCAGACGATCGAACAGGAGCGACAGCGCAACGAGAAACGCGATCGCGCCGCCCTGGCCAAGGCGATCGACCGCGCCGAACGGATGACGAAGCGCGTTACCGCATCCCCTGTATCCGACGACGCGAAGGTTGCCGGGAAAGCCGCCGCATTGGAAACGCTTGCGCGAAGCGACGACGAGGACCCGGCCGGCCTCGCGAAACGCATCGACAAGGCCCGCGAATCCCTGTCGGACGCATGGGACAAGGCCATGAAGACGAAAGCCAAAACGGTAGGCGCGGAACTGGACCGTCTGGTCGACGAGTCCGACTCGCTGAAGACCTTCGACCATCCCGACCGCACCGAAATGACCGACCTGGCCAACAAATGGCGGATCGTGGTCGTGGACGAGGACAATCTTACGGACGCCGCCAAGGACGCCGCCAGGCTCAAGGAATTGACCGGGACGATCACAGCTGCGAAGAATGCGTTCGACAAAGAGGCAGGGGAAAAAACCGAAGCGGCAAAACGCAAGGCCGACGAGGAGGCCAGAAAAAAGGCGGAGGCCGAGACGGCGCAGCAACAGGCGGAGCAATCCCAGACCTCTTCGACACCCTCCTACACACCGACGCAAACCCAGACGCAGCAGCAGTCGCAGACCACGGTCCCGCAGACGACGAGCCCGTCGACCGGATCCCCCGGTTCGGGCTCGTCGTCGAGCCAGTCGTCGCAGCCGGCACCGTCCTGGAACGTGGCCCCGGATCGGACGTCGGGCTCGTCGTCCCTGCCCGGTTCCGACGGGAGTCTGTGAACGTTCCCGTTCCGTCGTTCCGTCGTGATTGTTTTGGCCTCGGCGATGACGATGCGGACGATATCAGGCACCCATACAATGGGATTCATGCCAATATGTCTGGGCATGAAAGGAAGAACGCGATGACCGAGCGCCGCATGCTGATGTGCCGGGAGTTTCCGGTCATGACATTCGAATTCTTCCCCTATGGCGGCTATGCGTTGTATCCGACCGAGATCATTGATCAGAAGCGACTGCCGTTGGGCATGTACGTGAATGGCCGTCCCGAACCGGATGGCGAATCCATTACGGCATGGTGGCGTTCCCGCGGCATTCCCGCGACCAGAGACGGCCTGCGGTCCGCGATCGGAACGGGCATGCGACCTCCAGCCGACCTGTTAGACCGGTCCCTAGGATTAAGCCTGTCCGACCAGTATTGGGTTCGTCCCGTCGACCGTGACGATCTGAAATGGGAGGATTTGAATTTCTTCCACCATGATTTCGACGAACGCATCGGCCGCGCATTGTTCACGGGCGGCTCGTCGCAAGTCGGCGACGTGAACACGCCGGACATCACCAGCGCCGGCGACCTGCCGAAACGCTGGATCATCCAACCGGACGGCACCCGCACCCTGATCAAGGGCGGACGAACCGGACAGGAGCCGGACAACGAGCGCATCGCCGGCCTCGTGTGCGACCTGTTCGGCATGGATCACGTCGACTACCATGTCGGGATCCTGCAGGATCGACGTGTCTGCGCCTGCAATGAAATGCTCACCGATCGCGAGGAACTGATTCCCGGCGGCCAGATCATGAAGATCTTCCGCAACGGCACGCCCCGGGAGGGCAGGGCGATCTGGGAGGACGCGTGCGAACGCCTCGGCGTTCCCCGCGCCGCGTCGCGGCGGGCGACGGACGACTTCCTGTTTCTGGACTTCCTGCTGCGCAACACCGACCGGCATTACAACAACTTCGGAATCATCCGCGACGTCGAAACATTGCGGGCGCGTCCCGCCCCGATTTTCGACACCGGCATGTGCCTGTGGAACGGCCTGGATCCCGTCGTGATCTCGAATGACGACTATGCGGCCAAACCGTTCCGCCTGGACGACGGGGGAGACCGGCCGAACGCCTACTGGCAGCTGTCCCTGATCCGCGAGTGGGATCATTACGATCTTGGCCTGCTCGACTCGGTCCCCGACATCGTTCACGACCAGCTGGCTCTGAACCGGCGCATCCCCTCGGACATCGTCAGCCTGATCTGCTCCACGCTCCGCAAGCGTGCGGAACTCATCCGCAAGGCCCGGGACCGTTCCGTCATTCCCTCGCCTTCCGCACGCCGTGGCATGGACGAGTTTCGCTCCTTGCTGGATTCACGTACCCGGGATTTGGAGTCTTCCGCCGGGCCCGCCATGAACGCCGCTCGACGTCATGGCGGGCGATGACATGATGAAGGCCCCGCATGATATGCGGGGCCTTGCCATTGGTGGTCAGTCGTCTTGCCCGTTCTTCGCGTGATCGGTCTTGATCGGTCGCAGCGGCATCCAGTCCTTGGAGTGCTTCAGGCGGCTTTTCGGCTTGGGCGTGGGCTTGCCGGGCACGGTCTTGCGACTGTAGAACGGTCGACATCCGCGCAGCAGGTAGACGCAGTGGTCGTCGGGCATTTGGGCGAGCTCGTCGGGGAGCATAAGCTCACGGCCCAGGCTTCGGTTACTGATCGTCATACTGCCGCTGGCACCCTTGTTTTGTGATATCTCCTTCATGTCGATGGTCGCCTTGCCCAATGTTTTCGACACGAATTCGGTGGTGGTCTGCTCCTTGCCACCCAAGAACAGGAACGAATCGCAGTTGCCTACGATGGTTTCCCAATCGTCCTTGTACCGGCTTTTGAGCTGCGCGAGGTTCTGGATGATGATCGAACAGCTGATCTTGCGGCTTCGGATGGTCGCGAGCTTTTGCACGAAACCGGGGATCTGTCCGATGTTCGCGAACTCGTCCATGTAGAAGTGCAAGGGGACGGGCAGTTCTCCCGTGTCCTGGTGGTCGGCCTCGTAGATGTTCGCCTCGAACAGGGCTTGGTAGAAGATCGCGGCCAAAAAGTTGAACGTGGTCGACGTGTCCGACATGATCAGGAAGATCGCCGTCCGCTCCTTTCCGGCGTGGTCGAGCTGGATGGTGTCGGTGGCGAGGATGTCTCGGATGTCGATCATCTGCATGGGCGCGAGGCGCACGCCGGCGCTGATGATGATCGATTTCTTGGTCTCGCCGGCACCTTGGGTGAACACGCGGTACTGGCCGCATGCGAACGACAGTCCGCGGCACATGACCTGCACGTCGTCGCTCCACTCGTCCTTGTTCTTCGTGACCTCGTTGACGATGTCGCGGGCTGCGGCCATGGTCGCGTCGATTTCACTCATCATGTTCTCGTTCTGCTCCGACGCCTCCATCTTGCCGATCATGTCGACGACCTCGTTCAGGGACGCCTTGTCCGGCTCGTCGAGGTGCGTGAAGTAGACCCAGCTGATGAGCGCATTGTAGAGGGCGCGTTCCGCCTTGGTCCAGAATTCGTCCCCTCCGCCGCCCTTCTTGTCGGGATTGTCAGTGTTCGCGATGAGGTTTTCCGTGAGCGTCATAATCGACGCCTCCGGACTGTCCTTGTTGATGTAGTGCATGGGGTTGAACCGGCTGGACTTCTTGAGGTCCACGAGGTCGAGCTTTCTGACCTTGTATCCGGATTCCTCGAGCTTTTCCTTGGTGGTCCGGTAGATTTCGCCCTTTGGATCGGTGATGGCCATGCTCATATTCACGCGCAGAATGTTCGGCATCACGTAGCTGCGGGTCTTGCCGGAACCTGATGAGCCGGACACGAGCACGTTGATGTTCCGATGGGTGGCCTTCGCGTCGAGGCTCAGACCCTCGGTCGCGGTCATCTGCAGATTCTGCTGCACATCCGAATCGGTGAACGGCGCCATATCAGCTTGGTCGCCCCATCTGGCGGTGCCGTACTCCTCGCCCATACGGTAGTTCTTCCTGTTCGTCCATTTGACCATCCACGCGAGTCCGACCGCGGTCATGCCGCCCAATGCGACGAGCAGGTCGGTTTTCTCCAGGCTGATTCTGAACGGATTGTTGAGCACGAGGATCGTCTTCATCACGAGCTGGTCGATGGGTGTTTTGGCCGCGAGTTCGATGCGCGCCTGCATGGACAGCAGGTTCGCGGCCCACCCTCCTGCGAGCATGGTGATCACGACCGCGAACGGGTTGATCCTGTTGTTATTCATCGCTTGCCTCCCTGATCGAAGATCATGCGGATACCTCGTTCCTTGTCCGCGGCGAGCTTGGCCTCGAAGCCCCGGCCGGTGCGCCTGCTCACGAACCCGGTGACCTTGGGGCTCCCGCCGGCGAGGATTTTACGAATGAGCTGGTCGGTGAGTTTCTTGCCGGAAATCGTGTCGTGGATCGTGTACCCGCAGCCGGACGCGAGCTCCCACTTGCCGTCCTCGGTCTTGCGGTGCCGGTTGGTGGAACACTGCCACAGATGCCCGGTTTTGACGACGGGCTTCCCGCAGCGCGGACAGGGGCCGAACGATTCACGGCCCGCAGCGGTGCCGTCGTTCTTGCACTGGGGGTCGAAGCGCGTCTTGGCCTGGGCGGGCAGATCTGCGATCATGCCGCGGATCATGCCCATGAAGATGTCCGCGTCGGTGTCCCCGTGCTCCATGTCCGAGAGCATCCGCTCCCATTCGGCGGTGGTGGCCACATTGGTGAGCTCGGGTGCGGCCACATGCACGAGGAGCCGGCCCTCATCGGTGGAACGCAGCTGCTTGCCGCGGCGCTCCACGTACTTCGAGGACACGAGCTTTTCGATGATGTCCGCTCGCGTGGCGGGCGTGCCGATGCCGCCGGAGTGCGACACGTCGTCGTCGAGCGCGGCCTTGAGATCCTTGTCGTCCACGTAGCGGCTTGCATGCTCCATGGCCGCGAGCAGGGTCGCCTCCGTGAACGGTGCGGGCGGTTTCGTTTCGCCTTCCTTCACCCGCGCGTCGATGGCGTGCAGCCGGTCGCCCTGCGCGAGTGTGTCGGGGATCGTGCCGGCCGGCTCCTCCTCGTCGGTTTTCTGGTCTTCCGGTTTGTCGGTTTTCTGGTCTTCCGGTTTGTCGGTTTTCCGGTTTTTGGGTTCGATGCCCTTCCAGCCTGGTTCGATCGTCACGTCGGTGCCTGCGGTGAATTCCTCACTCGTGCCGTCGAGCGTGGCCTTGACGGTGGTTTTCAGATGCTTGTGGTCGTCGCCGATGGCTTCCCACATGCGGCGCACGATGCGAGTGACGACCAGTCGCTCGTCCTGCGATAGTTCGTCGAGCTTCGACCGGTCAAGGCTCATGGTGGGCAGGATCGCGGTGTGACCGGCGACTTTTTGGTCGTTGACGGTCAGTTCCGGCCGCGGCTTGGCGGACAGCACTGTCGGGTCGACGAATCCGTCGACGAGCCGGTCTCCCTCGGTGAGCCGGCGGAGCGTGTCGAGGTCGTCGTGGGTGATGTACTGGCTGTCGGTGCGCGGATAGGTCGCCAGCTTCATCTCGTACAAATGCTGCAGGGCCGAGAGCGTTGCCGCTGCGGTCATGCCGTGCAACCGGCTCATGTCCTTCTGCAAGCCGGTCAGATCGTACAGGTGCGGTGGACGGTCGTTGACGGTTTTTCTTTCCGCCTTCGTGACGGTGAACGCGCCGGTTTTGGCTTTTCCAGCCACGGTTTCGGCCTGATCGGGGTTGTCGTAGTGGCCGCTGACAAGCGTCCACCCGTCCATGAGGGCGCGCACGGTCCAGTATTTTTCGGGTTTGTGGCCGCTGATCGCCCTGTCGCGTTCGACGATCATGGAGAGCGTCGGCGTCTGCACTCGTCCCATGGTCAGACGCCGCCGGTAGAGGAGCGTGTGGACTCTGGTGGCGTTCATCCCGACCAGCCAGTCGGCCTTCGCGCGGCAGTCCGCCGCGGCGGCGAGACCGTCATACTCCGATTCTGGTTTCATGCGTGCCCACGCATCTTGTATTGCATCCTCTTCCAGACTGGCGACCCATAGGCGCAATGCGGGTTTCGTGACGTGCGCGTGCCCTATGATTCGGCGGAAGATCGCCTCGCCTTCCCGGTCGGGGTCGCATGCGTTGACGAGCGTGTCGACGTCGTTGCGGTTGATGAGCGTGACGAGCTGACGGTAACGCGTGCCGGCACCCTTGTCTTGGGACACCTGCCATTTGAACGTCATGGGGCTGATGGGCAGATCCTCCCACCTCCATTTCGCCTCGTGCCAGGGTTCGTCCTCGTATTGGTCCGGGGTGGCGAGGTCTACGAGATGGCCCTGCGCCCAGCTGACGATCGCGTCCCCGGCTTGGATGTATCCGTCCTTGCCTGTCGAATGCGGGTCGAGTGCCTTGGCAATGGCCTGGGCGACGCTGTGTTTTTCCGCGATGACGAGTTTCATGCGCTGATGTTCCTTCCTGTTTGCTGTTGCATGGTTGATTTCCTGCGGTAATCAGCGGCGAGACGCTGGATGTCCGCGAGGACTTGGCGGCGTGAGATGCGATGCCGATCCTCCGACTTGACTTGGCTGATCGGCGTATGGTCGTCGTCCGCCGGCTTATCGTCCCCGTCGTCCGTTCCTCCTCCGGACGCCTGCGGTTGGGCGATAACGCGTCCGCTGGACGCGACGGGCGGGAGCATGCCGGGTAGGGGAGTGATGGTCTGGAATCCTCGTTCGATGATGATGACCGCCTCGTCCCGACCGCACATGAGCCGGACGAGGCGTCCCTGCGGCGAGTCCGGGCTGATGGGTGGCAGGACCGTCGTATCGGCTCCCCACAGGAGTCCGGCGACCATTTCCGGCTCCCAGGCCATGACCGTGATTGTCCGCCCGTTCACGACGCGTCCCCGTTCATGTCGAGACTGCTGCCGAACGCGAGCATGTTCGCTTCGATGGTCGGCTCGTCCGTTGCCTCGTCGGGGATTATTCCCGCCGCGATCACCCGGTCGCCTTGGCGTGGCTGCATGTATCTGAGGTAGTCGAGTTCGCGTTTGGCCGTGACGATGACCGTCACGGTTTCGCCGGTCTCGCCCATGGGGCTGATGGTGCGCACGAGCAGACGCCCGCGGCCGACGGTGCCGGCTGTGGGCGTCTGCGGGTCCTTGACGAGGACGCCGGCGAGCATGGCGGTTAACCCTTCGCTCATGCTCGTCCTCTCGCGTCGTCCAATAGTCCCTGGATCAGGTCGGGACGGTATCCGATCCACACACCGTGGTCGGTGATCACGGCGGGCACCGCGGTCAGCCCGTGGGCGGCGAGCAGCCGGCCGGCCTCATCGCTGTGCGCGGGGACGACGCGGGGCTTCCGACCGTCTTTGGACAGGTCCTGCAGGGTCGCGTCGGATTGCGGGTCCTTGCCGAGGATGATCGTCGCGAACATCAGTGGGCTCCCCGGTTCATGTCCTGCTTCTGCTCCTGGACGGGCGCATCCGGCGTTTGGCGTGACTGCTGCATGAGCGACTGCGCCTTGTCGGTCAGCGCGCCCATGAAGTCCTTCACGCTTTTCTTTCCGCCGGACGGTTCGATTGGCTCGGACGTCTGCCGAACGGTGTCCTGCGCGTTGCGCCCGGCTTGGATCGTGGTTTCCTGACGCGGAGACGCCTGCACGGTTGCCGGCTGGGCTACTGGCGGAGTCTGACGGGCGGAGTCCTGAGCCGGCTGTGCCGGCGTTGCCTGTGTCGGCTCATCGTGGCCGATCCACGGGTCGGGTGCGAACTGCGGCGTTTGCTGCTCCGGCTGCGGATAGTCACGGTGGCGCATATCGTCTGCGACCATGCGAGCGAACGTGCTGCTGCCGGCCGGCAGGTCGCCGGTAAGCCGGTTCAGAACCGGTTCTACCGTTGACTGGACGCGGTGCTCGAGATCCTCCCGTTGAACGGGGTCAATGCCGTTGGATTCCAAGATCCGGTTTGCGATCCGATATGAGTCGGTGGACTTCATTACGTCGTCTCCGCTGCGTCCCCATTCTTGAACGAGTTCCATGACGTCCGCATCGTATTCCGGTCGGATCGTCTGTGTGGGCTCCTCGCGCGTCTGCGCGGACTGTTCCTGTTGCGGCGTCTCTTGCTGGGGAGCCTCCTGCGTTTGGCTGTCTCGCGTTTGATCCTGTCCGATGAGTTCCTGAAGCCGTTCGTTCATCGCGTCAAGCTGGTTCTCGAGCACAAGACTGGCTGCGGCCGCACGGTCCGCTTGACTGAACGCGTTGACCTGGCTGACCGAGGCTGCGCTTGGTGTGGCTCCGAACTGGCGTTCGTACTGGACGGCGGCCCGGTCGACGATGTTCTGGATACGCGCCAGCGCCTTATCGGGCTGATAGCGCCCCTGAGCCGCATAGGCGGCGAACTTCTGCGCCTGCGCTTCGACCGGTTGCATGAATTGGGCGTCGTTCTCCAAAAAGAGCGCGAGCTCCCGCGCACCCGGCGTCATGTCGGGTTGAGGTTGCGGTGCCGCGTGGTCGAGGCGCGTGACCGGCGTACGGTCCGGTGTCGGCTGGGTGTGCTGCTGTGCGAGACGGTTGATGTTATTGTTGATCAGCTCGGTGAGCGAGGCGAGCACGAGCGTCGCGGCCTGGACTCGGTCCTCGTGCGTGAATTTTTTCACGTCGCCGATGCGCGTCGCGTTCTTGTCGCCGAACTGCCGCTCATAGCTGATGGCCTCCTGATCGATGATCCATCCCAGTGCTTTGACGGCCTTGTCGGGCTCGTACTGGCCGTTGACGCGATATGCGGCGAACCGTGCCGCCGCCTTCTCGAGCTGCGGATAGATCCTGCTGTCGTTGCTGGCACACAAGGCAAGTTCCTGCGCACCCGGCGTCATCGCGTTGCGGTCGTGCGCGGGTGCCGCGTTCTCCAAAGGTCCGGTCTCATGCGGGACGATACGGGACTGATTCCGCTTTTCGTCGAGCTGCTGGCGGAATTCGACGCGCGCTTGCTTGATGCCTCTGACGAGATCCCACGGATTCTCGATGGTGAGCGTTTCCCTCTCCTCGCCCTTGCCCCGCCACAGTCGCACCTGGTCGCCCGGTTTGAAATACACGGTCACATCGCGTCCGTTGACTTTAGATTCGATGTTGCCCTTGCGGGGAAACACGTCGACGTTGTATCCGTCGAGCGGCACTCCGTTGACCTTGGTGCCTGATGGGATGTTCACGACCAGTTTTTGGAACGGCTTGCCGAGCTTCGACGTGAAGTCCTTGATATGGACGAGCTTGTTCGGCACGTTCACCTTCGGCCAACTGGGGGTCTTGTCTTTCGACTGGTCCGGCGTGTCCGCCGTCGATTCCGGGGTGTTCTGCTGCGGATTCCTAGACTGCGCCTCCTGCATGAACGCGGCACCTTCGCGGACGGTTTCCACGGTGCGCTGCACGGCGTACGCGATGTCCTCGCTCGTGTAGGCGGGGCCGTTGCCGTCCCAATCGTCCATTCGGGCCTTCTGCATCGCGCTGTCGACGATGAGCCGGGCCTGCTGTTCGAGCTTGCCGTTTTCGGGCATGCCGTAGTCGACCCATTTGCTGGTGAGGTTTTCGACCTTCTGGTAGATCTCGTAGTCGTTGCTGATGTAGTCGCGGAACAGGTCGTCGCCGTTCTTCGCGTATGGTGTTTCTTTTGTTTCGTTCATGGTGTGTTCTTCTTTGCTCTGGCTGTGGTCGCGGGATTCGTTGATGGTGGGCTTTTGCCCGACGGTGGCGAATGACTGCCCGTTGAGAATGTCGTTCAGAAGACGATGAGACACGGTGCTGATCGCGTCGGTCGGGAACTGTTCGGGTTGCTCGTCCGCGAACTGTTGGACGATGTTGGCGGCACCTTTTTCGATGTCCTGATACAGATCTGGATGGTTTCTGATTGGATCGTCGTGGCTGAGCTCCCAGAGATCCTCCAATCTGTTCGCTTCTTCGATGCTGCCTTCGTCTGCGAGTTCGGCCAACATGGTTTCCAGACGTTCGGCAGGACTCATTGTTTTGGTTCGTTCGAGGACCTGTTCTCGTGTGACGGCTCGTTCCGCGCAGAGTTGCGTCGCGTACGCGTAGTCGTCGTATTCCTGATAGTCGGGGACCGTTTGGCCGGCAGTGCGCGCTTGTTCCTTTTCCCGGTCTGCGGCGCTGACGACGAGCTCGTGCAGGTCCTGTCGGAGTTCCTCACTGTCGACCATGCCTCGGGCTGCCCAACGGTCCGCGATCGCGTTGAATTGTCGACGGGAATCTGAATTGCGCATCACCTGCAGGTAGAAGAGTCCCTGACCGTAGTCGGTGTGCTTCGCCTCGCGTCGAGGCGGATTTGCCTCCTCGCGGTTGTGTGCGATCCGGCGGCTTTCCGCGAACGATCGGATGGCTTGCTCGACTCGCTGGTTCGCGTACGCGATGTCCGCGGGCGTTTGGCCGTCCGGCTGTTGGCGCAATGCCTCGCCAACAATGCCGCGGGCCGCTTCCGCGATGCGAGTCGTGTTGTTCTGCGAGTAGTGTTCGAGCACGTCGTCCGCGGCGTGGGTGATCCGGTCGCGCAGTTGCGGTTGCGTGAGGATCACGTCAGTGTACAGGCTGTCTCCTTGAGACGTGTATGCCATGATGGTGTTCTCCTGTGGTTGGTTGATGGTTGACTCCGGCTGGGGGTCGAGCAGTCCGATCGCGGTTTGCCGAACCGTGTCGTGCCACTCGCGTGCCGGCAGACCGGTGCCGGCGACGGTTATGCGCGGGCGTTCTCCCGGATGGACGATTCCCGTCTGCTGGTAGGTAATGTCAGGGATTCCAAACTCGGTGACTCCGCCGTCCCGCGCGCGTTGTTTCTGGTATTGGCCGACGATCCGTCGGCTTTCCCGCATGAGAGCGTCGTCGTCCATGCTGGTTGGCTGGATGCTCGTGACGTGTTCGTTGTGCGCGATGACGCTGATGGTCGGATGCGTGGGATCGGACTGGTATTGCAGGTGCGTGAAATCAAATCCCGTGTAGCGTCCCTGCTGGTCGCGCGTCCAGTCGACCAGGTGCAGGTCTATGCCATTGCTTTCGAGGAACCATGCGGTTGTCGCCGTCGTACCGATCTGGTCTTGCAGGAGCATCGTGCGCGTGCCGGCGGGATCCATGAGCGCGAGTCGTTCGGCCGCATGTTGCGTCGCTTCATGCCATCCCATGTCAAGACGTTCGTCGTGCGCGATATCAAGCCGGGCCTGCCCGGGCTGGCGGATGGTGTGCATGCCGTCGATGACAAGATCGGGGTTCGTCGAGAGGATCGAACGGCGCGCGACTGCGAGCAGGCCGGCCGGCGATCGGTCTTCGTTTGCGATAACCATGGATGATTCGTGGTCGAGGAACGGGTTTGCGTTCGCTTGGTACTGGTACGCGTCGAGGATCACGTCGCCAGGCCGGCGGACGGTGCCGAACCTGTCGACGCCCATATCATGCGCCACGCTCACGGTCCATAAACGGTTTCCTGCGGTCAGCCATGCGATCGCAGGACGGTCGGGGCCGTTCTGGTCTGCGGCATTGATCCTGTCCTGCAGTATCGCGAGCCGTTGGATGTCGTTGTCGTTCATCGCTTACCGGCTCTTCTTGATGTCCTTGACCGGTTCCGCGACGCCGTTGGCCTTCGCGAGGATCTCCTTCGTTTTTTTGTCGAGCAGGTTCTTGAAGTCGTCCATGCCTTTCTTGCGAGGCTTGCCTTGCTTGGGCTTGGCCGGCGTGGTTTGTTCCATGGGATCGGTTGGCGCTTCGAGCGGATCGGTTTCCGTGGCCGCTCCCTCGGACAGGGTGTTGCGCGTCGTCTCGTCCGATGCGGGGTTCTTCGTCGCGTTCCGGTCCGGATTCTGCTGGATGGTTTCGTCATGGTCGACGGTGTGCTCGTGCTGTTCGGTGCGGGCGTGTTCGATCGTTTCGACGGCCTTGGTGAGTTCCGCTTCCTGTCGTTCGTTTGACCATTCGGCCGGCACGCTGACCATGGGGGATATTCCGTTGTCGTTTCCCGGCACGATGATCGCGTGTTCCTGGGTTTCGCTGGCGAACGGGTCTCGGAACACGCCGTAGCCGAGCGTCTGCAATTTCAGTTCGGATGTCGGGATCGCGATGGTCGGCGGTTCGAATGTCTGTTCCGGAACGGGGATGGCTTCCGTGGACAGCCAGTCTCGGTCGGGCATCGGTTCGGTGTTTGCCCACACGTCCTCCGCCGGCATGGGAGTATCCGTGGATGGCGGATTCGGTGTTGCGTCATCGGGCTGGCCGATTGGCTCGATGATTTGCTCCGGGTCGATGGCCGGGATTTCCTCGGTGACGGGTTGCTCGGGTTCGGCGGCGGCTTGCACCGCCGGCTGTTCGGCGGTCGGAGTGGCTTCCTCTTGGTTCGGTTCGGTTTTTGCCTGTTCCTGTTCGGGCCGGGTGTCGTCGAGCGATGGCTGGTCGTCCGTCATGGTCAGTCCGAGACGGTCCAGGCATGTTTTGACGATGTGGTTGATGTGATCCGCGTCCTTGCCTGCGAAGGTGAGGTTGTACTGGTCTCCCTCCTTGGTGATGCTGTAGTCGATGCCGTTCTTTTTGAGCTGACGGGTGACTTCCCTGACGCTGTCGGGATCGAGTTGGATGTCGTGCAGGTCTCCGCCGTTTTTCGCCTGTAGCTTTTTGACGCTCATGCGCCCCGTATTGCTTTTCTCCTTGATGGTTTCCTTCGTTGTCTTGAGAGGCCAGCCTGCGATGCGCAGCAGCGTTTTCACGATTCCGACGCTGACTTTGACGGTGAGGCGCGCGCCTCCCTTTACCGTCGCCTCGCCCGCCCTCTGCAGTGCCTGCTGCGCGGTTTGCTCGACTTGTTCTTCGATGCCCATTCGGTATTCCTTTCTTCTGACTGGTTGGTTGTTGATACGGCTCGCCTATCGGCGGATGCCGCGGGTCTTGGAGCGTGCCCGGGAACGTTCCTCTTGTTGGGCGAGCATGCGTTCCCGTAGTCGTTTGAGCGCCTTGAGATCGGTTTGCATTTCGTTGATCCGGTGTTCGCGTTTGCCAAGGTGGGCGAGTTCCGCGTCGTCGTTCCAGTCCTTCGCTGCCGTCGCGCGGTCTTCTTGGTCGTCCCGTTCGGTTTCGTCCGCGATGGCGGCAACGTCGGCGCGGAAAGCGGCACGCTCCGTGGTGATCAGGTCCGTGAGCTGGCTGATGCCCTTGTCGAGGTCGGTTTCCCATCCTCGTATCCACCGTTGGGCGGCAGAGAGTTCGCGCGCGCTGTCGCGCAGACGGTCGAGCTTGACGGCCTGGACGGCGTAGTACCGTCGTTGCGCGTCGCTGATGCCGGCCGTGATCGGGAGTTTCTCGGTGACGATGTCGGTCAGATCCATGTCGGGCGGGCTGAAATGGTCGTAGATCTGGTCGGGCAGCAGACGACGCACGTAGTTGCCTCGTCGGTCGGTGACGACTTGTTCCGTGTCTTCGCCGAGCCATGCGTGCAGGGTTTTTCCGTCGCGCACGATACGGTCGAGGGGGATCGTGATTTTTTCCTGGTGTTTCGTGCCGGGCAGCCACACGCTCACGGTTTCGTCGGTGCGTTTCGCGATCTGCTTCTCGTTGAACGTGATCCGGTGGAGTGCCCGTCGGCTGATCTTGGCCATGACGTTTTCCTCGTTGTAGGCGAGGCCGAGTTTCGTGTCCCTGATTTTGAATCCGGTTTGCTGGTCTTGGTAGGTCAGGTGCTTGCCGCGCACGGTCACGTTGACGCCGCTTGAGGTGAGGAGTTGTTTGAATTCGTCGAAGTTCTTGCTGCGGGTCGCTGTCGCGTCGATGAGCGTGCGGATTTCGTCCTTGCGGCCTTCGCCTCGCGCTCCCGTGTATAGTTCGGCCATGCTCTTGCCGTATCGTCGGACGGGAGTTGATTGGATCACGCTGAGCTTGTGTGCCTCGCACAGGCGGTCGCTGATCTCTCGCCATTGGTGGAGCGTGTTTTTTTGCACGCGCATCTTTCTTTTTGTTTCATCGTTGACCGAGCACAGCAGGATGTGGTTGTGGATGTGATGCCGGTCGACGTGCGTGGCGATCACGTACTTGTGGTTGCCGTCGGAAATTTCTTCGGCGAATTCCTCGCCGAGACGATGCGCTTCCTCCGGCGTGATGTGGTCCGTCGGGTCGAATGATTGGATGACGTGGTGTGCGAGCACGCCGCCTTTGACGTGTCCGCCGATGCTTTCGTCGATGCTCTGGTGCATGGACGCGGCGAGTTCCTGCGGATCGTCGGTGTGGATTTCATAGTTTGTCGTGACGAGAGTGCCGCCTTCGGTTTTCGCCCCGTTGCTGATGTAGGCGACGGCGTTTGCGAGATTTGCTTTGACCTGGATCACTTTGACGACAGCCATTCCCCAGCCACCGTCCGCGCGTCGATCGTGATCTGCGACTGGAATGCCTTGACGATCGTTTCGATTCGTTTCTGTTCGTCGAGGATCATGCGGATGTCGTGTTCGTCGACGCTGCGGCTCGCGTTCGCGATGAACGCGACCTGGTTGATATTCCGGCCGATGGCTCGGATCTGTTTCATGGTCTCCCGCGCGTCCGCTGGCACGTTCACGGTGATGACGTATCCGTTCATCAGGATTTCGCGGACGAACGCGCTCATGGTTTGCACGCCGCCGCGGTCGCGGATCGAGCGGAACGTCGATTCGAGCGCGTTCCACTGATCGCTCGTGAACGTGAACAGCTTGGCGACGTCATGCTGCCTGTTTCTTTTCCAACTCATCGTCCGGACCTTTCCGGATCGACGAGAGCGTGCGCATCCTCGATGCGTCGGAGGCTTTGCCGACTATGGGGTGCGGGTCTCCCGCTCGAAGTCCGCCGAAGGCGGCGAGCGGCGAGTGTATATACACTTGCTATGCTTGCTCCGCCAGATTCCTGGCGGTGAAAAACCTCGGAATCGGGGAGCGATTCCGAAAAACCAAGTGTTCCGGAAACACGGTTGACTAGTGTCTTTGCATCGGGAACCGTCGTCGGTCCCGCATATTTCTGTGCTCCTTGATCAATGTCGTCCAAGTGAATTTTCTGATCACGCACGCTTCTCGCTCCCGTCCTGTTTATCCTCTGGTTTTGTGAGGTTCATCCTCACGCGATCGCACGGGGGTTCCGTGCGTGATCGGGAAAATACCGTGCCTTTTTTGAAGGGAGACGATCATGGCGTCCATCGCGATGGGAGCTGAATGGAAGAAGAAGATGGTCCGTGACGCGAACCGGAAGATCAACGAACGACTGGCCCGAGAGAAGAAGTTGTACAACCAGCTGGTCAGTGCGGTATCTGAGATGCGCGGTGGAGCGGCCGAAGCGCAGAAGGTTGTGCGCGAATATATGAAGGAATCTCGTCTGAGCGTGAGTGAAATCAGTGAGGTTCTGTCACTGACCAACGCCGAGAAGCGCATGGTGTTCGGTGACGACGTGCTCGGACAACTCGACGACTCTGCCGATGATGAATCCGATCAAAATGCTTCCGAGACATCGGGCACGGGCAATGAGACACAGGAGCCTGCGTCGGACGTTGGTTCGACGGATGATGCCGGCCGATCGGATGAACCTGCCGATGATTTGGAGGCGAAGGACGCGCCTGCGGTCGACGCTGCCGATGACGGCAAGTCTGGATACGTGTTTGACTCGGCTTCCGGGTCGACCACGCAAAATTCGAGCGGTTATCGTTTCGATAAGACGTACTGACTGGTCGGGTGATGGATCATGGGGTCGAACCTGAGCGGATTGGACGAGCATGACGCACTGTGGGTCGGACGGCGCCTGCGCCAGTTACGCGAGCGACAGGGACTGTCATTGTCCGAGGTTGCGACGGCGATGGCCGACGAGGGTTACCGGTGGACTAAGGTCACGCTGTCGCGTGTCGAGCTTGGCAAGCGGCCGCTGCGTTTAACCGAGGCGAAGGCGGTGCTCGAGTGTATGAGACTTCCGTGGCGTCCGTATGTGCTCTTGCTTCTGTCGGATGATCCTTTCGAGACGACTAGCCATTTCGGCGACGTTGACGAAGATGAATGAAGACGAAAAACGGGAGGTTCCGCACGCATTAGAAGCGTGCGGAACCTCCCGTCACAATAGGTTTTCTGGAAGTTCTGTTCTATTGTTCGACGTGATTGTCGATCTGCTTGGGCTGCACGCGATAGGATCTCACTCTGCCCTGTTCGTCGACGATACGCACCCCGGAAATGGTTATCGGTGTGGTCTGCTGTCGTTGTTGTTCGCGTTCCCATGCGATTCGTTCCTGGATACGCTGTTCTTCGTATGCTCGTTGGGCGGCTTGCTGCTGTTCCATTTCACGTCGTTCGGCGCGCGTGGGCGAGGTTCGAAACACTTCGCATGCTCCGCCAATGAAGAATGTTGCGACGGCTACGCCAACCGAACCCCAGAAACCGGAAAACCAGTCGGGCTTGCTGTGATCGTATCCGAACCACAAAAGCAGAGCTAGGATGATGGCGAGCATGCACGCGACCGCGGCGATACGACTGACGATGAGCGCGAGCGTTTTCAACGGATGCGCGATGAACATGCACAACAGCAACAGCAATCCCAGCACTGCGGCGATGATCAGCATGACGCAGATGAAAATAGCTTCTATGCCGAGGAAGATCATGGTCGTCGTCCTTTCTTGGTGGTTTCTCCTGCGTTTATGGTCGCGCCCGGGGTGCCCGTCTACGTTGTTGGGCGTGTCGTGTCAGTCGTGGCGTTTGGACAGTTCAGCGAGAGTTCTGTCGAGTTGGCGTGCCGTTTCGAGCGCTTGGTCGAATGCTTGGTTGATGAGTTGCCAACGTTGCTCGTTCCATGCGGGAGGCGAGATCGGCATCGGTGTTCTGACTGCGAGTGTGCGCATGATGATCGATGGTCCTTGTGACGCGTGTGGGTTTGCCCCCGTTCGGGGGCGGCGAGTGGGGTTCGCAGGGGAGAGCGCCGTAAGCGTCTTCCCTGCGCCGCCGGAGGCTCCGGCCCCACCAAAGTGGGGCCGGGATGCCGTTATTGTTCCGGCTGATGGTTGTCGAGGTGCGTGACCGCGTGCATGACCAGCACGGTCGCGCTCAACGCGAACGCGATGCTCCAGAACGCGACCGCGGGCATAGTGTCGGCCGTGTGCATGTTGATCGCGCCGAGCACCAGCATGACGGTGAACAGCATGGTGATGATGTTGTCTTTCATCGTGTCTCTCCTGACGATGGATTGAATGATTGAGCGGATGGGACAAGGCGCGACGTCCGGCGTGGACGACGCGCCCCACCTCTGCTAGTCGAGGTAAGCCGGGTGAACGTCGCGGACCACCAGTGCTCCGACGACGCCTGCGAGGGTGTTGTCCTTGTCATGGTCGGCCGCGTCTTGCGCGTCGAGCATCGCATCGTGCTGTCGTCCGTCGACCCATTCGAGGTAGGCAATGGTGGCGAGGACGTTCGCCTTGTACTTGGCATCCTGATCGCTGTCCGCGGTGGCGGCGATGTCACGCAACTGGGACACGGCGGCGCTGACAAGCGCATGATCCGTCTCGGTTTTCGGGTCGCGCAACGCATGGTCAAGGATGCTTGTCGACAGCCGCTTCATGTCTGGCGTGTGGGCTTCGCTGGCGAGACGGATAATCGTGTCGCGCGAGGTGAGCGGGCTAAGCACGCTGTAGATCATCGCGTCACGCACGGGGAGCGACTCGCGCATAAGCGTGGCAAGCATCGGCTTCCAACCGTTGCCTTTGGTCGGACGGCCCGTGAGTTGGTCGAGCCATGCGCCGAGCGTCTCTCGCGCCCACTGGCGGGTAGCGTTCGTCGGACCGAGCTCGAGACGGTCGGTACGGTACGCTTCGGCGATGGTGTCCATCGACATGATGGTGGTAGTAGTGGTGTTCATAATGACCCTCCTGTTGGTCTGAACGGTGAAAGAAAAACCCGTGTGGTTGGTGAACATGTCCCTGGATTTTTCTTTTTTGCCCGAGTGGGCAAGCGAAGCGTTACCGGCCAAAGCGGGTTCCGTCATAAGACGACGCGCCGCCGTCGTAGATGGCGTTGCGCGGCGGTGTTGACGGGTTCCGCGACGCCGGTATGATCCAAGGCCAAAGGCCGCCCGGGCAAAAAGAAAACCCATTGGCGGCGGCGAAGCCGCTCCGTTTCCTGTGGCGCGCGCAATACGAGCGCGTGCCTATTCCTTTCTCTAAAAAACGAGAGGGGTTGCGGGGAGAACGATCGGTGCTCCCCGCCCGCGTTTTCGATGCCGCTTCTTCGCGGCTGAGCAAAACGCGGGAGTCCGGT
Source organism: Bifidobacterium biavatii DSM 23969 (assembly GCF_000741165.1). Taxonomy (GTDB): domain Bacteria; phylum Actinomycetota; class Actinomycetes; order Actinomycetales; family Bifidobacteriaceae; genus Bifidobacterium; species Bifidobacterium biavatii. The sequence continues at coordinate 42,102 of NZ_JGYN01000040.1, forward strand.
TGCATGGCAGGGCATGCGCCGTGCCATGTTCGGGGCTAGTCGGCCTTCTCGTCCCGTCCTGTCGTGGTGATGTCGGTGACGATGGCTTTGCTGTCGGTGCATTCGACTTCGTCGCCGAGTCGATAGTATTCGGGATTGGCGTATAGTTCGTCGATCGCGTCCTGTTCGGTCGCGTCGTCGTCAAGCGTGACTTCGAATGTGCCGCTGTAGGTTTCCTCGTAATCGATGGTGAAGGTCTTCATGGTCTGTTTCTCCTCGTGTAGTGCGGGTTATGGGTGGTGTGACTGGTGTCAGTGGCGGAACCATCGTGCGGACAGCTTGTCGTCTTCGGGGATTTCGTCTCCCCAACGCACGTATTCGCCGAACCGGTCGCGGTGGATGGGACGGATGCGGGTTTCCTGTTCGATCATGCCGTATGGGCCAATGGTCTCGCAGATCAGCGTTACCGTATCTTCGTTCGCATGATGACCGATGCTGTAGCGCTCGAACCCGTGGTTCAACCAGTCGCCCTCCTTGAGTTCACGGAACGTCGTGGGAATGGTTGTGTTGCTCATTGTTGTTCCTTTCGTTTACCAAAGAATCGTGATGGTGGGTTGCGTGTCTTCCCATCCGGTCGGCGGCTTGGGAAAGATCGCTTTCAACGGTTCGGGAAGCCGTTCGAGCATGTGCCGGTAAGTGCCTTCCGTACCCGTGTAGGTGTCCGAGTCCGTGCCGGAACCGTCATGTTCGACCGCGTCGCTGTCTTCGAGCATGGCGGCGAACTCCTCCGTATTCTCGGGGTACAGCCATGTGCGCATGACGCCGGTTTCCTCCCATGCTCCGTGGCGAACCGCGTTGTCATATGATTCCAAGTCAAGGCAGATGGTTGAACTCATGGCGTGGTTTCCTTTCTCGTGTCCGTGTCGGACTGTTTATCGCATTGCCTGTCGCGTGAGTGCGGTGAGTGCAAACCGGTAGTCGGCTCGCCGGTCGGCGTTCGTCCATGCGGCGAACGTTCGTTCGTCGAGTGTGAACCTTTCGTCGGTGGGCGCGCCGTCCGTGTTGATGCCCTCGCAGACGATCACGGTGCGCCTGTGACGGGTGACGCGTCGCGCCGTGTAGAACGGGGCGGTTTCCCCATTGCTGGTGTGGCCGGCGTCGTCGCGTGCGAACACGTCGGCTTCGCTGTTGGCGAGCTTGAATCGCAAGCTGGTGATGGTGGTCATGGCATGCCTCCCGACGGTGGATGATGGGTGTGGGTTGAATGGATTTTTTCTTCTGTCCGGTTGGACAAGCGAAGCGTTACCGGCCAAAGGACGGGCGGTCATAAGACGACGCGCCGCCGGCGTAGACGGCGTTGCGCGGCGGTGTTGACGGGCCGTCCGACGCCGGTATGATCCAAGGCCGAAGGCCGACCGGGCAAAAGAAAATGCGTGGAATGGCGGCGAAGCCGCTCCGTTTCCTGCGGTGCGCCTCGGGCGCTCCGACTTTTTCTTGTCATCGGAGGGATTGCTTTCCCGTGAGGGGAAGGTTCGGTCATAAGGCGACGCGCCGCCGTTGTAGACGGCGTCGCGCGGCGGTGTTGACAGGTTCTTCCACGCGGGTATTCTTCGCTCCGACGACAAGGACCGGAAATATGATGCGCGTCGCAACGCGACGCGCGCAATACGAGGGAATGGTATCCGCATCCGGCGCGGCGATGCGCCATGCACGCCATCATTGGCCACGTTAGTGGCTTTGGCGTGCGTGGTGTGTCGACGCGGCATGGGATGCGGATTCCGTTTTCTAGTCGCCGTCGTCGCGATAGCGATGGCGGTCGTCGGGTGGAGGCGGGGGTTTGGGCCGCCCGTGGGGTTCAGGGGAGCTGGGGCTCCCCTGACCGCCGGAGGCCGTCGGCCCGCTTGGGGCGGGCCGACGCGGGATGGTCAGTATCCGAGCGGCGGGTAGGTGTTGTGTGGTGTGTCGGGCGTGATGCCGTGTTCGGCGCACGCGTCGCTCCATCCCTGCTCGTAGCCGTCGTCCCACCATGAGTCGAGATCGAGAAGGCCGCTGGTTTCCCAGTGTGTGTTGCTCACGTCGATCATGCCGATGCCGCCTCGGATGCGCTGGTGCTGGCCGGTGAGCCATGTGATGCGGCCGGTCGCGTCAATGGTGGCGAACTGGCCTTGGTTCCCGTCGCTCAGGTCGGTTTTTCCGTCCTGCCATGCGAGCACTGCGTTCCTGCTGTCGTTTGCATACCTTCCGCGGGTGAAACGGGTGGCGACGCCGTTGTGCGCGATGTACCCGTGGTTGCCGTCGGGCAGACGGTAGGCGAACGGGTGCGTGTTCTCTTGGATGACGGCGCCGTGGGTGGCGAGTCGGAAGTGCGCGAGGAACGGGTGTTCCTCGAGTTCCCGCCAGTGGGTGAGGATGTAGGCAAGCACGAGTCGGTTGTCGGTCTGGCGGTAGCGGTGGAGCCGCGTGCCGTCGTGCCATGCGATGCCCGCGCCGTCGGGGTTGGTGTCACTCATTTCGGCAAGCTGGCTGATGGTCGGCATGGCTCCGGCCTGGGCGGTGATGATCACGCACATGCCGGTGCCTCCATTCCGAGTTCGGTCATGCGGGCGAGTCGCGCCGTTCTGACTGGATTGTCGGTGTCGATGGCGGTTCGTGCGGTCGCGCGGCTCATGGTTTGGATGGTTTCGACTTGGAGCGTGCCGAGCGGGTAGTGCTGGAAGAACCGCCACATGGTGTGCATGTAGGTGACGGCGGGCTTGAGCTTGTCGGCGGTTTCACGCCACCATGGGCCGAACGTGCGGAACTCGATCGTCCGGTAGTGGGTGTCGTTGATCGCGGTGTCCTTGCCGGTGTAGTGTCCGTGTTCGAGTCGGCACCATCGGTCGTTGGTCGTGTGCCGCATGTTGAGTGCGACGGCCTGTTGGCTGGTGAGCGCGTCGAGCGCCCAGAACCAGCGGCTTGCGCACTGTCGGCTGGTGCGGCTGACGTGCATGTGGCCTCCCGCGTTGTCGTTGCGCGAGTCAGGGCGGATGGCGGCGACAAGACGGACGATCTGGGGGAGCTGACGCATGGTCATGGGTTCGGTCTGGTATTCCATGGAGCCGTCCAAGTGGAGGCTTCCGTCTGAACACCAGCCCGCAATGAGAGGGTGTTGCTTGATCATGTTCCGGTCGTGTGGCCCGTCAATCTCGATCTCGAGTCCGAATGTGAACGGTTCGCGCACTCGGGGGTTGCCTTCGTAGGGGTTCTTGTAGTCGGGTTCGCATGTGTCGCATCCGTGGTTGCCAAGGCATTCGTCGCAGTACCGGTATTCGCAGTCGTCGCATGTTTTCAGGCAGTCGGTGCAGAACACGTTGTCGCAATGTTCGCAGTACCGGACGTCGTCCTCGCACAGGACGTTGTCGCACTGCTGGCACTGCCATGTGCAGTTGGGGCACATGTCGCGCCCGCATTCGCGGCACGTTTCGACGCAGTCCGCGCATACGACGCGCCCGCACATGCAGGTGAAACTGCATCGGTCGCACATGTCGTAATGGCATTGCGAGCACGTATGGCGGCATGCTTCGCCCTCGAACCGGTGGTCGCAGATGATGCACCTGCCTGCGTTCGGTTTTTCGGTTTCGTGGTTTTCTGGTGTTCCGGTCATTGCTGTCACGCTCCTATGTCGTTGTTTCCTCCGGACGAGGCGCGGCAGGCGCGCGGAAACCCGGCGTGGCGCAAGCGCCCGCGTGGGGCGACGGCGCGCGGGCCCATGCCCGCCCGGC
>NZ_JGYN01000041.1 GCF_000741165.1 Bifidobacterium biavatii DSM 23969
CTTCGTACACGGCGGTGAGCTGCGGGACGCCGACGCCGGCGACCACGCGGGTGGTGCAGATGGAGCCGGGGCCCACGCCGACCTTGACGGCGTCGACGCCCGCGTCGATCATGGCCTGCGCGCCGGAGCGGGTGGCGATGTTGCCGCCGATGACCTGCACGTCGCGGAAGGCCGGATCGTTCTTGATGCGGCGGATCATGTCGAGCGCGAGGCGGGCTTCGCCGTTCGCAGTGTCGACGACGAGCACGTCCACGCCGGCCTCCATGAGGGCGGAGGCGCGCTGCCACGCGTCGCCGAGGAAGCCGACGCCGGCGGCCACGCGCAGACGGCCCTGGCCGTCCTTGGTGGCGTCCGGGTACTGCTCGGTCTTGACGAAGTCCTTGACGGTGATCAGGCCGGTCAGGTGGCCTTCGGCGTCGACGAGCGGGAGCTTCTCGACCTTGTGCTGGGCGAGCAGGCGGTGGGCGTCGTCCTTGGAGATGTTGGACGGGCCGGTGACGAGGTTCTCCTTGGTCATCACGTCGCGTACCTTGAGGTGGTCGTAGTCCTCGGAGGCGATGAAGCGCATGTCGCGGTTGGTGATGATGCCGACAAGCTTGTTGTCCTTGTCGACGACCGGCAGGCCGGAGATGTGGAACTTGCCGCACAGCTTGTCGAGGTCGGCGAGGGTGACGTCCGGGTTGACGGTCAGCGGGTCGGTGATCATGCCGGACTCGGAGCGCTTGACGACGTCGACCTGGGCGGCCTGGTCGTCGATGGACAGGTTGCGGTGGAGCACGCCGATGCCGCCGTTGCGGGCCATGGCGATGGCCATTTCGGATTCGGTGACGGTGTCCATGGCGGCGGAGATCGCCGGGACCTTCATGGTGATCTCACGGGTCAGGTGAGTGGTGGTGTCCACTTCGGACGGGATCACGTCCGTCTCGTTCGGCAGCAGCAGGACGTCGTCGTAGGCGAGGCCAAGCTGGGCGAAAATGGGCGGGAGAGGGGCGTAATTGGTTGCTGAATTCATGTCAGGAATTAAAGCCATAGACCCACTATATGAACGTGCGTTGACACAGGACACACCCCCGTGCTATGCGCCGGCGACCGGCTAATCGCGCGCCTTGCCTAGCGGACCCTGCGGACCGTCCGCCATGCCGCCGCATTCCTTTTTCTCGGCTCCCCTTGTCAGGGGAGCTGTCACGAAGTGACTGAGGGGTAGCCAGCACCCATCGCACATCAAGTCCGACAAGCGCTACTTCCGCGGACCCTGCGGATCGCCCGTCATGCCGCCGCTGGCGTGCTGCGCGCGTTCGAGCGCGTTCTCCTCGCGAATCTCAGGAATGCGGTGCTTCAGATACGGGTACATGGTCGCCAGCGACAGCAGCACCACGGCCACGCCCATACCGATCGCCACGTAGCGCGCGCGGAAGAACAGGATCATGAGCGATCCGAACGCGATGAGCGCGGCCCAGCCCCACAGAATCAGCACCGCGCCCTGCACGGTGTGCCCGATCCGGAGCATGCGGTGGTGCAGGTGCATGCGGTCCGGGTGCATCGGCGACTGCCCCTTGGCAAGACGCCGCACGATCGCCATGCACATGTCGAGCACGGGCAGGAACAGCACGAGGATCGGCAGCAGGATCGGCATGAACACCGGCAGATAGATGCTCGCGTGAATCGACGCCGGGTCAAGTCGGCCGGTCATGATGATCGACGCGCACGTGATGAGATAGCCGAGCAGCATGGAACCGGAGTCGCCCATGAACAGTTTCGCCGGATGCCAGTTGTGCAGGATGAAGCCGACGCAGATGCCGACCATCGCCACGTCGATCAGCGTCGCCATGGATGCGTACGACGGCGAGTTGCGCGCGAGAATATACGAGTACGCGGCGAACGCGATGCCGCCGATCGCGACGATGCCGGACGCGAGTCCGTCCAGTCCGTCGACGAAATTGACCGCGTTGATCGACGCGACGATCAGGAACGCGGTGATCGTGATCGAAATGCTCGGCGACGCCGTGACGAGCGAGCCGAGCGGCAGCGAGATGATCTGCAGGCCGCCCCACGCGACGAACACGGCGGTCAGCAGCTGGCCGGCCATCTTGAGCATCCAGTCGAGATCCCACAGGTCGTCGGCCATGCCGATCAGGCAGATCGACACGGCGCCGAGCATCACGACCCACGCCTGATGGTTGGACAGGAACAGATTGCTTAAAAACGGCATGCGGCTGGCGAACAGCATCGCGCCGAGGAAGCCGCACAGCATGCCGAGACCGCCCATGCGCGGCGTGGGGATGGTGTGCACGTCGCGCGCGCGGACCTTGCCGACCGCGCCGATCTGGATGGCCACATGCCGGATGAGCGGGGTGATGAGCCAGGTGATGCCGCCGGCGACGGCGGCCACGAACAGATAGACCCTCATGCGCCCAGTCCCCCGCCGTTCATGTGCAGCGCGCGGCGGATCACCGACTGCGGGATCACGCCTTCGCGCAGGATGTCGATGCCGTCGCGCGACAGCGGGTTCGCGGCGACGACGGTGCTGGCGACGTGGCCCTGCGTGGGACCGCCGTCAAGGTAGAGATCCACGAGGTCTCCGAGCGCCGCTTCGGCCTCTTCGACGGTCTGCGCGCTTTCCTCGCCGGAGCGGTTCGCGCTCGACGCGGCGAGCGGGCCAAGCGCATTGAGGACGCGCAGCGTGACCGCGGAATTCGGGATGCGGATCCCCTGCGTTTTGGCGCCCTGCGGGGTCGGGTTGAGGGTTTTCAGGTCACAGTCCCCGCGCGCCACGGCGATCGGCGAAAACGCGCCGGGCATGAACTGGGCGGCGAGCCGGTTGAGCGGCGCGGGCAGGTCGAGGCCGAGCTGGTCGAGCTGGTCGGTGTCGGCGAGCAGCACCTGCAGGGCCTTGAAGCGAGGACGGCGCTTGGCCTCGTACACCTTGGCGATGGCCGCCTCGTTGCGCGGGTCGCATGCCACGCCGTACACCGTGTCGGTCGGGATCACGACCAGCCCGCCGGCGGCTATGATCCGCCGCGCCTTCTCCAGCGACTCATCGGTTACCGTGCATACCGCGCTCATGCTTCCTCCTGACGTTTCAACCCCATCATTGCACCATTGCGCCCCGACCGGCAACGACTGGGTCCTAGGTCTCGGCGAACGCGAGCTGTCTGGGCCGGCACGGACCCGTGAAGCCGACTGAGTTCGCACCCATTGTTCACACGGCCGCGGCACCGGCGTCTCCCGCTCGAGCCGGCGTCTCTGCGACGGCCTACCATGTACGGTCGTACATCTAATACTGCTGCGATATCAGCCCATCGCCAACCCAGCAAAGGAGCCACGCATGACCGACAACACCAACAACGCCGTCGTCCCGCCCATCGAACCGCGCACGCCTCGCCGTTCCGAACGCGAGGAAATGCTCGACGGCAAACTGTACGACGCCGGCGACCCCGAACTGACGCGCCTGCGCGACAAGTCGGCCGACCTGTGCTCGCGCTTCAACACGCTCCCCCGCAACGCCACGGCCGAACGCGCCGCCGTGCTCGACGAACTGCTGCCCGGCCACGGCGCAAACTTGAGCATGATGGGACCGGTGTTCTTCGACTACGGCTGCCACACGAGCATCGGCGACAACGTATTCGCGAACTTCAACTTCACCGTGCTCGACGCCGGCCGTGTGACGATCGGCGACAACGTGCTGTTCGGACCGAACGTGTCGCTGCTGCCGCCCATGCATCCGATCCGCTGGCAGGACCGCAACATCCGCCCGCTGCCCGACGGCGGTGCGGTCGAATACGAGTATGCGCTGCCGATCACCATCGGCTCGAACTGCTGGTTCGGCGGCAACGTGACCGTGATCGGCGGCGTGACGATCGGCGACGGTTGCGTGATCGGCGCCGGCTCGGTCGTCGTCAAGGACATTCCGGCCAATTCGGTGGCCGTGGGCAATCCCGCGCGCGTCGTGCGCACGATCACCGACGCGGACGCGTCCGTGTATCAGGAGTATGCGCGATAAGCCGCTACACATAACGAAGATAGCTTATTGAGAATGGCCGAATTCCGCCATTCTCAATAAGCTATCTCGCTTACGCGCAGCGGTCACCCGAGCATGCCGAACAAAAAGCGCGGCCGCCCCGTCCAGTCGTTTTCGGTGCGCGCCTCGGTGAAACCGTTGGCGTGCGCGAAGGCGGCGAGCCGGTCGCCCTGCGAGATGTCGTGCTCCATGACAAGCGCGCCGCCGGGCCGCAACAGTTTCTCCGCACGCATGATGATCCGCTCGGGGATGAGCACGCCGTCCGCGGACCCGCCGTACAGGGCGAGGTCGGGATCATGGTCGCGCACTTCCGGCTGTTCGGGAATGTCCGCGAGCGGCACGTACGGCGGGTTCGTGATGACGAGGTCGATGGTGCCGTCAAGCTGCGGCAGGGTGAGCGGGCTGGTCGCGTCGCCCTGTTCGAGCGTGTAGTTGTAGCCGGCCAGCGGGTCGCGCCTGGCAACGGCGTCGCGGTTACGCTCGGTCCACCGGTACGCGTCCGGGGAAAGTTCCACGGCCCACACCTGCGCGCCGCGCACTTCGGTGACGACGGACAGGCCGATCGCGCCGGAGCCGGCGCACAGATCGACCACGCGCGGCGTCGCGATGCGGTTGCGCGTCAGCCAGTCAAGCCCGGCCTGCACCACGGTTTCGGTCTCCGGCCGCGGAATGAACACGCCCGGCCCGACAGCCAAGTCAAGATAGCGGAACGGCGCATGCCCGACGATGTACTGCAACGGCTCGCGCTTCGCGCGACGGTCGACCATCGCGCGAAAACGGGCGGTAGTCTTCTCGTCGAGCGTCCACTCGTCGCCCATGAGCATCGCCTTGTCCACGTCGCGCAGCTCGCGCCCGGCCGCCTCGGCCAGCAGCAGCTTCGCATCATGCTCGGGCGTATCCACCCCGGCCGCACGCAGCGTCCCCGCCGCGTCCCGAATCACATCAGCAACAGTCACGGCCCGCTACTTCTGGTTGGCGAGGCGCTCGGCTTCGTCGGCCTGGATGTCCGAGTCGATCACGGCCTGCAGATCGCCGTTGAGCACCGCGTCGAGGTTGTACGCCTTGTAGTTCGTGCGGTGGTCGACGATGCGGTTCTCCGGGAAGTTGTACGTGCGGATGCGTTCGGAGCGGTCGAGCGAGCGCACCTGCGAGTGGCGCATGTCGGCGGCCTCGGCGGCCTCCTGCTCGTGCTTCATGGCGAGCAGACGCGACTTGAGCACGCGCAGCGCGGCCGCACGGTTCTGGATCTGCGACTTCTCGTCCTGCATGTTCACGGTGATGCCGGTCGGGATGTGGGTCATGCGCACCGCGGAGTACGTGGTGTTGACCGACTGGCCGCCGGGACCGGAGCTCATGAAGATGTCGATCTTGAGGTCCTTCGGATCGATTTCGATCTCGTCGTCGTCCTCGTCGGCTTCCGGGAAGACGATCACGCCGGCCGCGGAGGTCTGGATGCGGCCCTGCGATTCGGTGACGGGGATGCGCTGGACGCGGTGCACGCCGCCCTCGTACTTGAGCGAGGCCCACACGCCGTCTTCCGGCGCGGGCGTGCCCTTGGCGCGGATGGCGATCTGCACGTCCTTGACGCCGCCGAGCTCGGTGGTGTTCTCGGACTGCACGGTGACGGTCCAGCCGCGCTTTTCCGCGTATCGCGTGTACATGCGCAGCAGGTCGCCGGCGAACAGCGCCGCCTCTTCGCCGCCGGTGCCGGCCTTGATTTCCATGATCGTGTCGCGCGCGTCATCCGGGTCGCGCGGGATGAGCGCGGTGCGGAGCTTCTCCTCGGCGGCCGGCAGCTCGGCTTCGAGCCGCTTGGCCTCTTCGGCGAAGCCCTCGTCCTCGCCGGCCATGTCGCGGGCGGCTTCGAGGTCGTCGCGGATCTGCAGGTAGGTCTTGTATGCGGACACGATGCCGCCGAGTTCGGCGTGGCGACGGCCCAGTTTGCGGATTTTTTCGGGGTCGGATGCGACCGACGGGTCCGCCATCTTCGCCTCGAGGTCCTGATACTCCTCAAGCGCGGTTTGCGCGGCGGGGAACTGTTCGTCTGCCATGGGTGTCCTTACTTGCTTTGAACTTGCCTTGACTTTGTCTTACGTGTACTGCTGCGTATACTGACGACGGCTTGCGATTCGGGTTGATTCGGCCGATTCGACCTATTCGGTTCCGGATATACAAAAACGCCAGTCCGCGGTCGGATTGCGGGTCGCCGAGGCGACGCCGGACCGCACGGACTGGCGTTGGAGAAGCTACTTGGCCTTCTTGCCGTAGCGACGCTCGAAGCGAGCGACGCGGCCACCGGTGTCCATGATCTTCTGCTTGCCGGTGTAGAACGGGTGGCACTGCGAGCAGACGTCGACCGTCATGTGGTCGCCCTTGTAGGTGGAACGGGTGACGAAGGTGTTGCCGCACGAGCACAGGACTTCGACGGCATGGTAATCGGGATGGATTCCCTGCTTCATGGTGTGTCTCCTAAGGATTCGGGGGACCCGGGTCGTCGCGCCCCTATGGCCGACGTGAACCGGAACCTATGGGAATATACGCGGGGGTGCGGACAGGACAGTCCGCACCCCCGATGCGTCATGCGAGTGGGGCCGCAGGGGCTTGAACCCTGGACCGGGCGATTATGAGTCGCATGCTCTAACCGACTGAGCTACGGCCCCACGTCGGTTGCGCGACCGCGAATCGCAGGGCGCGAAAACCGACCTCGCCAGTGTAGCAAACCACTCCCCCGACACGCGACGCCCGGTTCGCAACCGCCGCCGCCAGCCGGCCGACGGCCGACGATCATGCGCCTGCCGTCAGGCGTCCACCGTTTTCCGCCCGGGCAGGTCGCGGCCCGAGGCGAGCCGGTCGAGCACGCCGGTGCGTCCGATCGCCAGGTACAGGAACCAGCTCATCACGCCGGCGACCAGCACGCCGCTGATCATTTCGGAGATCATGTGCACGATGCCGCGCGGGCTGAACGGCGCGACGCCCTGGAAGTAGAAGAACAGCAGGTACAGGCCGTACGTGAGCGCGGTGAACGCGCCGGACGCGACGGACAGCGGCAGGTTGAACTTGCGGTAGCGCGCGATCGCGAACGGAATGTCGGCCGAAATGCCTTCGAGCAGCGCGGCGATGAGGATGGAGACGACGGAGAAGCGGTTGCCGATGAGCGCTTCGGCGAGCGCGCCGACGAGGTTGACGTAGACGGCGGCGCCGGGCTTGCGCAGGATGAGCAGCGCGAGCGGTCCGGAGAAGTACCAGAATCCGTGGAACAGGCTCATGAGTCCGGGCAGGATCGCGCTGAGCAGCGACGAGACGGGCGTGTACGCGAAGTCGAACGCCCAGAAGACGAGTCCGCAGGCGACGCCGAGCGCGGCGCCGACGGCGATGTCCTGCGGCTTCCAGCGCAGTCGGGACAGCTCGTTGACGGCGGCGACGGCGGACGCCGCGGCGCGGTCGGACATGTCGGCGGAGCCGTTGGCCGACGCGACCGCGGTCGTTGCGGTCCGCACGGAGGAACGGTTGGGAACGGAAGGATTGGGATTGGTTGTTGCGTCGGTGTTGCCTGACATGGCTGTCTCCTGACTCGGGATCGCGCACAGTGGTGACGAAGATCGGCCGGCGCGGACCTGACCGCCACGGACGCCGACTTCAGGCGTTCCTTGACCTGCGCGATTCGGGCGGGAACGCCGCACGACACCATAGCAGACGCGACCGTCGCGCGTGTTACACTGATACCATAGTTTAATCATCTAACTAAATAGCCGCACGCGAAGGCGGCAACCTGCAAGGAGGCAACCATGTCCCGAATCCTCGTGGCGGGCGTCGACACGTCCACCCAGTCCACCAAGGTCCGCGTCACCGACGCCGAGACCGGCAAGCTCGTGCGCTTCGGCCAGGCCAGGCACCCCGACGGCACCAGCTGCGATCCGAACGCGTGGTGGGAGGCGTTCCTCGAAGCCAAGGACCAGGCGGGCGGACTCGACGACGTCGTCGCGCTCGCGGTGGGAGGCCAGCAGCACGGCATGGTGCTGCTCGACCGGCAGGGCCGCGTGGTGCGCGACGCGCTGCTGTGGAACGACACCCGCTCTGCCCCCGACGCCGAACGGCTCATCGCCGAACTGGGCGTCGCCGGCAAGGCCGCGGACGGTTCCGAGGACGACTTGTCCGACGACGCGACGCTGCGCGGCCGTCAGCGCTGGGTCAGGGCCGTCGGATCGTCGCTCGTCGCGTCGCTGACGATCACCAAGATCGCGTGGGTCGCCGCGAACGAGCCGGACAATGCGGCGCGCGTCGCCGCGGTCTGCCTGCCGCACGACTGGCTGAGCTGGCGCATCGCCGGCCACGGTCCGGTCGCCGACGACATAGCCGACGACGCAGCCGACGACGCGACCGCCGACCTGGCCGCGCTGTTCACCGATCGTTCCGACGCGTCCGGCACCGGATATTTCGACTCCGCGACGAACGCATACCGCATGGATCTGTTCAAGCTCGCGTTCGGTCGCGACGACGTGACGCTGCCGCGCGTGCTCGGCCCGACCGCAACGGGCGCGGTCGCCGATCCGTCGATCGCGGGCAGGGACGTGCCCGGTGGCTGCATCATCGCGCCGGGCGGCGGCGACAACGCGATGGCGTCGCTGGGACTCAACATGGGCGTCGGCGACGTGTCGATCAGCCTCGGCACGTCGGGCGTGGCCGCGGCCGTCTCCCCCGTGCCAGCGTACGACATGACCGCGTCCGTGACCGGTTTCGCCGACTGCACCGGTCATTGGCTGCCGCTCGCCTGCACGATCAACGGCTCGCGCATCGCCGACGCCGGCCGCGCGGCGCTCGGCGTCAGCTACGACGAACTGGCCGATCTGGCCGCGCAGTCGGTGCCGGGCGCGGAGGGCGTCACGCTCATCCCGTACTTCGACGGCGAGCGCACGCCGAACCGGCCGGACGCGACGGCCACGCTGCACGGCATGACGCTCAAGAACACCACGAAGGCGAACATCGCCCGCGCGTTCGTCGAGGGCCTGCTGTGCTCGCAGCGCGATTGCCTCGAACTGGTTCGGGGCCTCGGCGTGGACGTCAAGCGCATTCTGCTCATCGGCGGCGGCGCGAGGTCGGCGGCCGTGCGCGCGTACGCGCCGGGCATCTTCGGCATGGACGTGGTGCTGCCGGCAACCGACGAATACGTGGCGATCGGCGCGGCACGGCAGGCCGCGTGGGTGCTCTCCGGCGAAGCCGAGCCGCCGGCATGGCCGCTGTCCGTCGACGGCACGCTCACCGGCGAGCCGACGCCGGAAGTGTACGAGCAGTACGCCCGCTATCGCGGCTGACGCGTCGACGCGCAGGTCGTCGTACGTGCCGTTGTCGTGCGATGCGCGACGACGGCACGCGTTTCCCCGGGCAGTCGTTCCAGTGTTTTATCGGACTTAATGTGGCGGGTTCTGACTACCCCTCAGTCACTGCGTGACAGCTCCCCTGACAAGGGGAGCCGAGAAAAAGAAATGCAGCGGTTTAAGCTCGGCAGGGCACTAAACTCGAAGGAGAGTCGGGCGAAACCATGGAAGGGGGCGGCAATGGAGGCGAAGAAACCAGTGACACTGCCGGTCATCCGCGTGGGCATCGTGGACAACGACCCGTACGCGCTGTACGGGCTCGCCGCGCAGGTCAAGGCGTGCGGCCCGCGCTTCGAGGTCGCGTGGCAATGCGAGCTGGGCGCGGCCGCGTTCCAGAAGGCGCTCTCGCCGAAGCACTCCCCCGACGTGATGCTTGTCGACATGTCCCTGACCGACATGCAGGGCCCCGACCTGTGCCTGCAGATCCGCAAACGTTCGCGCACGATCGGCTTGGTCGGCATCAGTTCGCGCCCGCTTGAACGGTATCGCGACGCGATGATCGAGGCCGGGGCACAGGCGCTCGTCAACAAGCGCATCGCACCGCGCGCGCTCGCGCCGATCCTCGTCGCCGCGGCCGCCGGACTGCCGTACGACCCGGTGCCCGCACCCGACGCATCGGCGGATACGGGCGCACCTGCGCCGGTCGATCACGCGCACCGGACACCGCCACCGCACACGCCGTCATTCGAGCCGGTCGCAACGGCGTTCGCGCGGGTCAACGCGGGCCGATCGCGCGGCACAATACTGTCCGCGCACGAGCGCGAGGCGTTGTCGCTGTACGCGGACGGGCTGAAAACCGCGCAGGTCGCCGATCGCATGGGCGTCACCGTGTCCAGCGTGCAGACGCTCGTCAATCGGGCGCGCGCGAAGCTCGGCGCGGCGAGCCTGCCGCAGGCGATCCGCATCTGCGCCGAACGCCGGCTGTTCGCCGCGTCGACCGCTCCATCCGGCGCCAAATCGTCCCGC
>NZ_JGYN01000042.1 GCF_000741165.1 Bifidobacterium biavatii DSM 23969
ACATATGACTACCCCTCAGTCAGCTTCGCTGACAGCTCCCCTGACAAGGGGAGCCAAGTATGGAGGAGAGGACCCCTATGACCACCATCGCCATCATCGGCGCGCTGGACGAGGAAGTCGCGCACATCGCAAGCGCGCTGAACGACGTCGAACACGACGTCGCAGCCAGCCTCGACGTCTCGCGCGGCACCATCGCCACCAACGGCGGCGCGACCGTCAACGTCGCCGCGACCGTCGGCGGCATGGGCCTCGTCAACGCGGCCGCCACCGCGCAGCGGCTCATCGACGCGTACCGGCCCGACGCGATCATCTTCTCCGGCATCGCCGGCAACCTCAACACGCACCTGCACATCAACGACGTCGTGCTCGGTGGCACGCTGCGTTACCTCGACACCGACATGCGCCTCGTCGGCCAGTGGACGCCCGGCAAACCCGACGCGCCCGTCGAGGAATTCCATTCCGACGACCGGCTGCTCGCGCTCGCCGACGCGGCCCTGGCGGACATGGGCATCACGCACATCACCGGCATCATCGCCTCCGGCAACTACTTCGTGGACGACCCGAAGAAGGTCGAGCAGGTGATCCGCGACACCGGCGCCGACGCGGTCGAAATGGAGGGCGCGGCCGTCGCGCACGTGGCGGCCCGCAACGGCGTGCCCGCGCTTGTGATCCGCGCCCTCTCGGACAACGCGGACACCGACTACGAGGTGTTCAAGGAGTTCGACATCTCCGAATACGCGAACACGGCCGCCGCGCTCGCGGTCAACATCCTCAAGCGGCTGTAGTCTGGCCCGGCATCGTCATCGTGAGCGGCGCGTCGCCGAGTTGCGGAAACCCGGCAGAATGGTGCGATCGAGGCGGTTGCCCGTTCGCGTCGCGTGGCTGCGATGACGGTGAACGGAGGCGCTGACCCGGCTCGCGCACCAACGTGAACAGACGCTGAACTTACGTAGCCGTTCGTGCAAATTACGCATGTTGCCCGCTACGCTGGAATTCGTACGTTCGTTTCGTGCGGAAAGGTGTCTCATGGCGTGGTGGCAGGTCGTGCTGATCGTGATTGTGGTACTGAGCGCGCTGGCGGTGACCGCTGCCGCGGCGTACACGCTCGGCCGACAGGCGGGCGAAACGCGGGTGAACGATATTCTGCGCGACAAGACCCGCCAATCGCTGTTCGGCCGCAACGTACCCGTGCGCGAATCCGAACGTGCGCTTATCGAAGTCATGCCGGAGGCGATGATCGCATGCGGTCCCGGCGGTCGCATACGTTACGTGAGCCCGCTCGCCGCGACGCTCGGCCTGATCGACCACGGCAATCTGTCATCCGACGAAATCGGCGATATTCTCGCGCTCGTCGTCGCCGACGGCAATGCGCGCGAACGCGAAGTGCGCATTCCGATCGACCGGGCGCAGGCGCTGCAGGCATCCGGTGAGCCGACCGGCCGTGGCGTGAAACCGGGGCAGGACGTGCCGTCCGACACGCGCTATCTGCGCGTGCGTATCGGCCACGTGACCGACGATCTGTACGCGATCTTCCTCAGCGACGTCAGCGAGCAGCGCCGGTTCGAGGCGATGCGGCGCGACTTCGTCACGAACGTGTCGCACGAATTGAAGACGCCGGCCGGCGCGATCTCGCTGCTTGCGGAAACGATCGGCGACGCGTCCGACGATCCGGACGCCGTGCGGTACTTTGCAGGCCGTGTTGCGAAGGAATCGAACCGGTTGACCGAACTCGTGCACCGGCTCATCGACCTGCAGAAAGCGCAGTCGATGGAAGGCGTGATGGACATGCACCCCGTGTCCGTGATGGGCGTGGTGCGCGGTGCGATCGGCGAAAATCAGGTGCAGGCCGACGCGAAGCACATCGACATTCGGTTCACGCTGGGCGGCGAGCCGCAGCCGCTCGACGCCGCGGACGAGCCGGTCGGCTCCACGGCGCCGGACGAAATCGTGATGGGCGACGCGGAATCGCTCAAAACTGCGGTCAAGAATCTCGTCGAAAACGCGATCCACTATTCGCCCGAACACACCGTCGTGGCCGTGGGCGTGGGGGAGAAGGACGGCAAGGTCACGATCCGCGTGGTCGACCAGGGCATCGGCATTCCGGCCGAATCGCTTGGCCGCGTGTTCGAACGGTTCTACCGGGTCGATCCGGCGCGTTCGCGCGAAACCGGCGGTTCTGGCCTGGGACTGGCGATCACCAAGCATTGCGTGCAGGAGTGCGGCGGCACGATTTCCGTATGGTCGCGCGAGGGGGAGGGGTCGACGTTCACGATTGAACTGCCGGCCGCGACCGAAGACGACCTGCGCGACGCCGGAACCGCCGAGTGACTACGTTGATATAGTGCGCGCGATTTGGTACGTAGTTTAGGAAGTTAGTCATATGCGGTTCACCAAGCGGCTACGATAATGCGCAGGAAAACGACGCGGCCGCTGGTGACGGGTTCGCTGGACCGTGCGGACAACGCACGCAACAACGCATAAGAAGAGAAACGGGGAACGAGCAGACATGACACGCATTCTCATCGTGGAAGACGAGGAATCATACCGGGAACCGCTGGTCTACCAGCTCACGCGCGAAGGATACGACGTCTCCGCCGCCGCGACCGGCGAAGAGGGACTGGAACTGTTCACGCAGGGCGGCTTCGACCTCGTCCTGCTCGACCTCATGCTCCCCGGCCTCGACGGCACCGCGCTGTGCAGGCGCATCCGCGAGCAGAGCCGCGTGCCGATCATCATGCTCACGGCGAAAAGCGCGGAAATCGACAAGGTCGTCGGGCTCGAGATCGGCGCCGACGACTACGTGACCAAGCCGTACTCGTTCCGCGAGCTGCTCGCGCGCATCCGCGCCGTGCTACGCCGCAACCAGATGGTCGCCGAGGTCTCCGAAGGCGTCGACGGCGACATGCCGCTGACCTGCGGCGACATCGTCATGCACATCGGGCAGCATCAGGTGAGCGTGCGCGGCGAGAACGTGTTCTTCCCGCTCAAGGAATTCGAACTGCTCGAATACCTCATGCAGAACAAGGGCCGCGTGATGACGCGCCACCAGCTCATCGACCGGATCTGGGGTTCGGATTACGTCGGCGACACGAAGACGCTCGACGTGCACGTCAAGCGCGTGCGTTCGAAGATCGAGGTCGATCCGGCGCATCCAAAGTACTTGACGACCGTGCGTGGGCTTGGGTACAAGATCGATGCTCCGACAGACTGACACGTTCTGCGTCACGCTGTGCTTAGCGCGTGCGTTGATGCGCACGGCTACGAACAGTTTGCTGGATTGTTTGTCCACTGGGTGACGCTGAGACGCAGGGTCTGGTACTACGCCCCGGTTACGCAAAACGACGTAGCCGGGGCGTAGTCGGATTGATTGGCAACTGTTCATCTTGCGTTCACCGATTTTGGCGGACGGACTGCCGGATGTCTTTTAGTCTTGAACTGTCAAAAAGATTGATTGACAGAATAGAGAGAAACAGACATGCGTAAGAATGTGCTTTTCCGCTCCATCGCGGCCATTTCTGGCATTGCGATGCTGGCTTCGCTCGCTGCTTGCGGTGACAACACCACCGCCTCCAACTCCGGCAGCAACGGCTCTTCCTCTTCTTCCGACACCACCTCGTCCTCCACCCCGATCTCGGGCAACTTCAACGGCGCCGGCGCTTCCTCGCAGCAGGCCGCCGTCGAGGCCTGGGTTGCCGGCTTCCAGGGCACCAACCCGGACGCCAAGATCGCGTACGATCCGTCCGGCTCCGGCGCCGGCGTCAAGACCTTCCTGACCGGCGCTACCGCGTGGGCCGGCTCCGATAAGGCCCTCGCCGACGACGAAGTGGACCAGTCCTCCTCCGTGTGCGCAGCCAACACCACCGCGTTCGACATCCCGGTCTACATCTCCCCGATCGCCGTGGTCTTCAACCTCAAGGGCGTGTCCGACGCTGGCAAGCACATCAACATGGACGCCACCACCATCGCCAAGATTTTCGACGGCAAGATCACCAAGTGGAACGACAAGGCCATCGCCGACCAGAACCCGGACCTCAAGCTCCCCGACACCGCGATCACCGTGGTCCACCGTTCCGATAAGTCCGGCACCACCCAGAACTTCGTGAGCTACTTCAAGGATCAGGCTCCTGACGCTTGGACCTACGATCTGTCCGAGAACTGGCCGAACTCCGTTGGCCAGGGCGCCAAGGGCACCTCGGGCGTCGTCTCCACCGTGAAGCAGGCCGACGGCACCATCGGCTACGCTGACTTCTCCGCGGTCGGCGACCTCGGCACCGTGGCCGTCAAGGTCGGCGACAAGTACAGCGAGATCTCCGCCGACGGCGCGACCAAGGTCATCGACGACTCCGAGCTCGACTCGTCCGTCAAGGGCGACAACCGCGTGGTCGTCAAGATCAACCACGCCACCACCACCGAGGGCGCCTACCCGATCGTGCTGGTCTCCTACATGATCGCTTGCCCGCAGTACAAGGACACCAAGACCGCCGAGTTCACCAAGGCTTGGCTGACCTACGTGACCAGCTCCGACGGCCAGAAGACCGCCTCCCAGGCCGCTGGCTCCGCCCCGCTGCCTGACTCCATCGCCCAGAAGGACGCCGCCTCCATCGAGGCCATCAAGACCAAGTGAGCCTAAGGATTCCGCAAGGAACCGCTGACTGAAATGCTTCAGGCCGCAGGCACCAAGCGTGGCTGCGGCCTGAAGTGGTCGGCCCGGTTCCCATGGAATCCAAGCCCGCGCAGTCTTCCTTCGCAAACCGTTAAGGAGAACCTGTGAGTTCGCAAGAAAAAGCGGCTATGATGCCCGCCGCCAGCGGCAAGACCGCGGACAAGGTGTTCCGCGTCATTGCCTACGCCTGCGGCATCCTGATCCTCGTGGTCCTCGCCGCCGTCTTCCTCTTCCTGCTGTTCCGCGCGTGGCCGCTCATCGGCGGCGACCAGAAGGCCAACAGCCAGACGATTTCCGACTTCACCGGCGGCAAGGCGTCCAGCTTCTGGGGCTACGTCGGCCCGCTGCTGTTCGGCACCGTGCTCGTCTCTGCGCTCGCCCTGCTGATCTCGTTCTTCGTGTCGCTCGGCATCGCGCTGTTCATTTCGCACTACGCGCCCAAGAAGCTCGCCACCGCGCTCAGCTACGTGGTCGACCTGCTCGCCGCAATCCCGTCCGTTATCTACGGTCTGTGGGGCGGCCTGATCCTCGTGCCGGCCATCTACCCGTTCTGGAACTGGATCGCGACCTACTTCGGTTGGATCCCGCTGTTCGCCGGCCCCGCCGCCAGCCCGTCGCGCACCGTCGCGACCGTGGCCGTCGTGCTCGCCGTCATGATCCTGCCGATCATCACGTCCCTGTCGCGCGACATCTTCCTGCAGGCTCCCCGCCTGCAGCAGGAAGCCGCCCTCGCGCTCGGCGCGACCAAGTGGGAAATGATCAAGCTCGCCGTCCTGCCGTTCGGCAAGTCCGGCGTCGTCTCCGCCTCCATGCTCGGCCTCGGCCGCGCGCTCGGCGAAACGATGGCTGTCTTGATGATCCTGTCCCCGGGCCTGACCTACTCGTTCAAGCTGCTGCAGGCCTCGCAGAACCAGACGATCGCCGCCAACATCGCCGCCCAGTACCCGGAAGCCAACGACCTTGGCGTGTCCGTGCTGATCGGCACCGGCCTCGTGCTGTTCCTCATCACGTTCGTGGTGAACTACGTGGCACGCAAGATCACTGAAAAGAAGGTGGCATGATGGCCGATCTGACCCAAGACCCCAAGGCCTCGCTCGAAGGCGCGCCCGTCATCGACTTCGACAAGTTCAAGCCGTCCCGCTCGCTGATCGCCTCGCGCAAGCGCAAGGACGCGATCATGACCGTGCTCATCGCGCTCGCGTTCGTCGTCGCCTGCATTCCGCTGGTCTCCGTCCTCTGGACGACGCTCGTCAACGGCATCAAGCGACTCAACCTCAACTTCCTGAGCTACAACATGACCGGCGTCGTCGGCGGCAACCCGACCCCGTCCGGCGGTTACGGCGGCGTGCTCCACGCGATCATCGGCACGCTCGAGATCACGTTCGGCTCCATGGTCATCTCCATCCCGATCGGCCTCATGTGCGCCGTGTATCTCGTCGAATACGCGCACGGCGGCAAGCTCGCGCAGACCATCACGCTGCTCGTCGACGTGATGAGCGGTATCCCGTCCATCGTCGCCGGCCTGTTCGCGTTCTCGATGTTCACGATCATCCTCGGCCCCGGTTCGGTCAACGGCTTCGCCGGCTCCGTCGCACTGTCGCTGCTCATGCTGCCGACCGTCGTCAAGTCCAGCGAGGAAATGCTCAAGATCGTCCCCGGCGACCTGCGCGAAGCGTCGTACGCGCTCGGCGTGACCAAGCAGCGCACCATCACCAAGATCGTGCTGCGCACCGCCCTGCCGGGCATCGTCTCCGGCTGCATCCTCGCCATCGCGCGAGTCATCGGCGAAACCGCGCCGCTACTCATGACCGCCGGCTACATCGCGTCCACGAACATCAACCTGTTCGACGGCAAGATGACCACGCTGCCGGTCTACGTCTACCAGGAATACTCCAAGCTGAGCGCCAACTGCCCGGCCAACGCGACCGCGGCCTGCGTGCCGACCATCCCGATGGAGCGCTCCTGGGCCGCAGCCCTCGTGCTGATCCTGATCGTCCTCATCCTCAACGGCATCGGCCGTCTTGTGGCGAAGGTCTTCGCCGTCAAGGCCGAACGCTGACGCGGCTGATCGCTGATCGCGACAAGAACTTCGGTAAATATCAAATAAGGAAATTCACATGGGACAACGCATTGATGTCAACCATCTGAACATCTACTACGGCAACTTCCTCGCCGTAGAAGACGTGAACATCCACATCGAACCCAACAAAGTGACCGCGTTCATCGGACCGTCCGGCTGCGGTAAGTCGACGGTGCTGCGCACCCTCGACCGCATGCACGAGATCATCCCCGGCGCCCACGTCAAGGGCGAGGTACTGCTCGAAGGCAAGAACCTGTACGACAAGGACGTGGACCCGGTCTCCGTGCGCCGCGACGTCGGCATGGTGTTCCAGCGCCCGAACCCGTTCCCGACCATGTCCATTCGCGAGAACGTGCTGGCCGGCGTGCGCCTGAACAACCGCAAGATCTCCAAGTCCGACGCCGACGACCTCGTCGAGTGGGCCCTGCGCGGCGCGAACCTGTGGAACGAGGTCAAGGACCGTCTCGACAACCCGGGCATCGGCCTGTCTGGTGGCCAGCAGCAGCGTCTGTGCATCGCGCGCGCGGTTGCCGTGCACCCGCAGGTGCTCCTCATGGACGAGCCGTGCTCCGCTCTGGACCCGATCTCGACCCTCGCCGTCGAGGACCTGATCCAGGAGCTCAAGGGCGACTACACGATCGTGATCGTGACCCACAACATGCAGCAGGCCGCGCGTATCGCCGACTACACCGCGTTCTTCAACCTGAAGGCCGTGGGCCAGCCGGGCCACCTCGAGTACTTCGCGGACACCACCACCATGTTCAACAACCCGCAGAATGAAGAGGCCGAGCGCTACGTCTCCGGCCGCTTCGGCTGATCGCGCGACGGACTATGCCGTCGCCGCGCGCGGTGTTTTCTCTCCGCCGCGCGCTTTTTTCGGAAGACCCCGTGCCGGACGCTCGCGCGTTCCGGTACGGGGCCTTCCTGCGTTTGCGGGTCTTTTGCAGGAGTTCTGTGTTGCGGCGGCGTTGCGGAACCATACCGCTATGCGGACGCGGTGCTTATCTCGGTCATGCGATGGAAAACCATGCGCATTTTCCATCCTGTGATCTAGTTGTCTGGTCACGCGATGGAAAAGTGTGGGTGTTTGCCGTCTCATGCGCGTCTTCACATGCTTTCCGTGGTCACGGGATGGAAAATCCATGCATTTCACCGTTTCGTGACTGGTGGTTGAGTCACGCGATGGTGGAATACCTGTGTTTTGCTGTCCCGTGCGCGTCTTCATGAGCTTTTCGCGGTCACGGGATGGGAAAACTGCACATTTCGCCATCGCGTGACGAACCGTCGAATCACGCGATGGTAATATCACGTGATATTCCATCGCGTGACTCCGAAACGTCGCACGGGACGGCAATCAGTCCCACCTTTCCATCGCATGACCGTCGAATACACGATTCAACAAAGCTGCGCCGATCCACCCGAAAACACGCGACGGCAAAACGACACAAACTGCCATCGCGTGACCGGGTTCATGGCGTGAACGGATCGGCTACCGGTTATCAGCAGCCTTCATCTACGGGCAACACCCGCGAATGCGGCACGCGCGACACCAGCGACGCAGCCGTCGGCTGGAATCGGAACGTCGCTCCACGTTGCAACAGGTACCGTGCCAGGCGGAACGCAAATTCCGCTTGACGCGCCTCATCCCGCAGATTATCTGCGGTGATGACGATCACGATCCAACTGTGACTGCGGAGTTGTTCACGCTTCTCCTGATCACGTCGCCACTGCGATTTGTCCGTGCGATGATGATCTCCGTCGTACTCCACTGCGACGCGGAATTCCGGCCATGCCATGTCCACCGTCATGGCGACCCCTGATCCGAACGTTTCTCCGGGCACGACGTAATTCGTCCGAGGACGGGGGATGCCATGCCTTGTTGCGGCAAGCCGCCCGACCGTCTCCATGGGAGAAGCGACATTGTCTCGGATGTGGGGCAGCGCCTGCAGACACGTGGTTCGTCCGGCGAATCCCCGAACGTTATTGACCAACGTGATCAGGGATCCATATGTGTCGCGCGAGTCGTGCGATCTTGCCGCAAGCACGGCGTCTCCCAGCATGATGACGTCTTCGAGATCAAGATACCGTGCCAGTTGCGCCCACGCGTGGAACGGGTGCAGAGCCCGAACCGACGGCGTGACGGTGATCGCGGTCCGCGAATCGGCTGAGATCGGTTTCCATACGTGTGAGCGCAGCGTTCCGTCGGCGGCGTCGATGCGTTTCGCTGCCGTGCTGGCGACGCTGTGAAGGGCGGTCATGTCCAACCCGCAGCGTTCCGGCAGCACAATGCCTTGCAGTTCAAGTGCGGTGGTCATGCCGAACAGGATTGTTTTACCGAACTGTTCGGCAATGTCTGCGCAGCGTTGCGTGATGTCGGCGGCCCGGTTGGCAAGTGACTGTTGCATGGTGATGTTCTGTTCCATGCGGCGACTGTACAGGATTTACGATCGGCTCGCTTGCGTCGCCGGGAAAATTGTGGATAAGTGGATGAAACCACGATTTTTGCAAAATTGTGGATAACTCGCAGACTGTGTCGGCGCCGTCTGTCGCCCAGTATGCGATACGTATTCACGAAACCTCCATGACTTGTGACGGTGCTATCGTGGGCGCGTTCGGCAAAACGGACGCAGGGCGAGTCGCGATTCTCGCCGGAGCTGATCGATGGGTGGTTGATGATACCTGCGCATACGCGCGTTTGCACAGGGAACGCACCAACGCGCATCGCGCACGTGTGCTACATCACGGTTCATGACAGGCATGACTGACCGGTCATGGCCGATGATGCTGGTGCATACGGGCGTTTGCACTGGAATACGCTGCCGCATATCAGGCGTCACGCATCCCGTGCCGCGCATCACGTGTCGTCACGTGCCTCGCACGGCCAGCTCCTAACAACCCACGAAAAGGAAGCAGAGATATATGGAGAAGTTCTTCCATTTGAAGGAGAACGGCACCACCGTGTCCACCGAGGTCATGGCCGGTCTGACCACGTTCTTCGCGATGAGCTACATCATCGTCGTCAACCCGCAGATCTTGAGCCAGACGGGCATGCCGTGGGGCGGCGTGTTCCTCGCCACGATCATCGCGGCCATCATCGGCACGCTCGTCATGGGCCTGTTCGCCAACGTTCCGTACGCGCAGGCCGCCGGCATGGGCCTGAACGCGTTCTTCACCTACACTGTCTGCTTCGGCCTGGGCTTCACCTGGCAGGAGACGCTGTGCATGGTGTTCCTGTGCGGTCTGATTAACATCATCATCACCGTCACCAAGATCCGTAAGATGATCATCCAGGCCATCCCGGAGACGCTGCAGCACGCGATCGGCGGCGGCATCGGCCTGTTCGTCGCGTACGTCGGCATGCTCAACGTCAGCCTCATCACCTTCACCCCGAAGGATACCAAGGCCGCCGGCAAGGGTCTCGCCACCGGCGCCACCCCGGGCCTCGCCACGCTCAACACCCCCGTGCTGTGGGTGTTCCTCATCGGTCTGCTGCTCGCGATCGTCTTCACCGTGCTCAAGGTCAAGGGTGGCATGCTGCTCGCCATCGCCATCACCACGGTCGTCGGCATCCCGTTTGGCGTGACCAACTTCGGCCAGTCCGTCTCCATCGGCGACACGTTCGCCCAGCTGCCGGCCACCTTCGGCGTGATCTTCACCGGCGCCGGCTTCCCGGCCCTGTTCTCCGACGTCGCGCGCCTGCCGCTCGTCATCGTCACGATCTTCGCGTTCTCCATGTCCGACACGTTCGACACGATCGGCACGTTCATCGGCACCGGCCGCCGCACCGGCATCTTCTCCGAGGCCGACGAGAAGGCTCTTGAGAACGGTTCCGGCTTCTCCTCGAAGATGGATAAGGCCCTGTTCGCCGACTCCATCGCCACCTCGATCGGCGCGATCTGCGGTACCTCGAACACCACCACGTACGTCGAGTCCTCCGCGGGCATCGCGGCCGGCGGCCGCACCGGCCTGACCTCCGTGGTTGTCGCGATCTGCTTCGCGCTGTCCGCGTTCCTGTCCCCGATCATCTCCGCGGTCCCGTCCGCCGCGACCGCCGGCGTGCTCGTGATCGTCGGCTGCATGATGGCCGCCTCGCTCAAGGAGATCGACTGGAACGACATCACCGAAGCGATCCCGGCGTTCTTCGCCGCCGTGTTCATGGCGTTCTCGTACTCGATCTCGTACGGCATCGCCGGCGGCTTCATCATGTACTGCATCGTGATGACCTGCAAGAAGAAGGCGAACAAGGTGCACCCGGTGATCTGGGTCGTCGCGATCCTGTTCGTGCTCGACTTCATCCTGAACGCAGTGCTGTGATCGGCTGATCGCTTGGTGCTGCGGTATCGCCCAGCATTGATTGCGGTACTGCGTTGCGTAATCCCCGTAGGATTTCCTGCGGGGATTTTTGCATGTAAGGAATGTATGTAAGGAATGTATGTAAGGAATACGGGTGTTGCTTCGAACGAAGTTTCCTCGGCGAAGAATCGCTTGCCGTAATCCTGCGTGCGATTGGGGTTGCGCGTCTGTGCGCGGTTTGGAGGTCACGCGATGGAGTGTCAGATGATATTGCCGTCGCGTGACCAACCGCTAGTCACGGAACGGTGAAATGAATGGATTTTCCATCTCGTGACCGCGCAAACGCTCGTATAGGAGTGCACGGGATGGCAAACACCCGTATTCTGCCATCGCCTGACCAAACGGATAGTCACGGGACGGCAGATGCATGTACTTTGCCGTCTCGTGACCGCGCAAACACGCATGAAATCGCGCATGGAACGGTATTCGCCTACGTTCTGCCATCGTGCGACTTAACCGCCAGTCACGGGACGGCAAATGTGCCTGATGTGCCATCGCGTGACCGCTGGAGGCCATTTTCGTTCAGTATGTGGTCAGGGTCTTCCCTTTTGCCTGGTTATCGGCCACACTCATTATTCAGCACAGCGGTGTGCGGCACCGCTGGCCAAAAGCCCATGATGCGGATGTCGCATACCTTGTGTGTTTTTGCCCGGGATGGCTACAAGCTGCCTGCGGGCTTTTATGACACTTATATGAGAGGTATCGTCCGGGCGCTCAGACGTCCGGCAGCGCATTGCGCCTGGCGCGGTTACATTTGACGCAGGTCCGGCGCATGACGCACAACATGAGGGGAAACCAATGTCCGCATCCGCAACTGCTTCGCTGTCTCGCGAAGCCGTGAAGCGCGACTCCGTGCCTGAGATCATCGCCGCGTCGATGGTGGGCACCGCCATCGAGTTCTACGACAACTACTGCTATTCCATCGCCGCCGCAAGCTATTTCGGCACGATCTTCTTCACCTCCGTCGCCAAGTCGAACCCGGCGCTGGCCACACTGATGGCGTTCGTCACGTTCGCTGTCTCCTTCCTCGCCCGCCCGTTCGGCTCCCTGCTGTTCGGCCACTTCGGCGACAAGATGGGCCGCAAGAAGACGCTTGTGATTGCCCTGATGACGATGGGCATCTCCACGTTCGTCGTCGGCCTGCTGCCCGGCTACGAGCAGATCGGCGCGTGGGCCGTGGTCATCCTGTGCCTGTGCCGCGCCTGCCAGGGCGTGGGCCTCGCCGGCGAATGGTCCGGCGCCGCGCTGGTTGCCACGGAGAACGCTCCGGCGAACAAGCGCGCGCTGTTCGGCTCGTTCCCGAATCTCGGTGCCCCGATCGGCTTCTTCTGCGCCTACGGCATCAACCTGCTGCTGACCACCACGCTGAGCAAGGATCAGATGCTCGCGTTCGGCTGGCGCATCCCGTTCCTGCTTTCCGCGGTGCTGGTCATCATCGGCCTGTACGTGCGTGAACGCATGAGCGAAACCCCGATCTTCGCGAAGGCCGCCGCCGAGAAGCGCACCTCGAAGCACCCGCTCGCCGACCTGCTGCCGTATTGGAAGGAAGTCCTGCTTGGCACGGTCGCGATGGGCATCACCTACACGCTGTTCTACATCCTCGGCACGTGGTCCCTCAGCTATGGCGTGGCTGGCCTGAACTTCACCCAGCCGCAGTATCTCGGCATGCAGATGGTCTCCGTGTTCTTCTTCGCCGCGTTCATCATCGTCGGCTGCCTCGCCGCGGACAAGTACGGACGTAAGAAGACGTTGATCTTCTTCACCGCCGGCACGCTGATCTTCAGCCTCGTCGCCCCGGCCCTGCTGCAGCACAATCCGGTGACGATCATGCTGTTCCTGTGCATCGGCTTCGTGTTCATGGGCGGCCTGTTCGGCCCGTGCGGCGCGTACCTGCCCGAGCTGTTCCCGACGAACGTGCGCTACTCCGGCGCCGGCCTGAGCTACAACCTCGCCGCGATCTTCGGCGGCGCGTTCGCCCCGTCGCTGGCGACCTGGCTGGTCGAGACCCACGGCGTGATGTCGGTGGGCTGGTACATGGCCGTGATGGCGGCGCTCGCGCTTGTTGCCCTGTTCCTGATCAAGGAGAGCAAGGATAAGGATTACGAGCTGTGATCCGCTGACTGCAGCGATATGATCCTGTGACCGCATGGGCAGTGATGTTGCGCTTCGCGTAATCATGGGATCTATAACGACGACACGCCCGGGTTTGACGAAAGTCATTGCCCGGGCGTATTTTATTCATTCGTAAACCACAGACCGTTGGTTTGGGATGCGAATCCCACGAAGTTTGGTACGCCAAGCCAGCGCAGGTTGAGAGATAGTCGCCCGTTCGCGGGTTGCCGCACGTCGCAAGACGCGGTCGAATGTTGCTCTGCCTGTGCGCAGGGCTTTTTTATTGCCCGGGCAGCCCGGAGTTCCGAACCCAGAAGATCAACGGCCGATCTAGGAAGGAACGCCATGAAGAGGCCCGAAAAGGAAGCGGTGGTCGCTCAGCTTACGGAGCAGTTCCGTAACGCCGATGCTGTCTACCTGACCGAGTACCGCGGGCTTACCGTTCCGCAGGTTTCCGAACTGCGCGAAAAGCTAGGCCGCGATACTTCCTACACTGTGGCTAAGAACACGCTGGCGCGTATCGCCGCCAAGGAAGCGGGCATTGAGGGTCTTGACGACCTGCTCAAGGGCCCGACCGCCATCACTTTCGTGAAGGGCGACTTCATTGAGGCTGCGAAGGTCCTGCGTGACTTTGCCAAGACCAACAAGGCTCTCGTTATCTCGGGCGGCTATGCCGATGGCACCGTCTACGACGGCGAGGGTGCGACGAAGCTGGCGGACATGATGTCTCGCCCGCAGCTGCTGTCCAAGTTCGCCGGCGACCTCAAGGCCACGACCTCCAAGGCCGCGTACCTGTTTGTCGCTCTGCCGACCAAGGCCGTGCGTACCATCGACGCCCTGCGCGAGAAGCAGGAAAAGGCAGCTTGATCCCCATGCGGCTCGCCGCATGAACCATTCGGAAAAACAAACAAACATTGAGACGGCGCGCAGGCACGAGCACGCAGGCCGCCGCCAGAATGAAAGGAAGCCATTATGGCTAAGTACACCAACGAAGAGCTGCTGGAAGCTTTCGGTGAAATGACCCTCGTCGAGCTCTCCGAGTTCGTCAAGGCCTTCGAGGAGAAGTTCGACGTCGAGGCTGCCGCTCCGGTCGCCGCTGTCGCCGCTGTTGCCGCTCCGGGCGCTGCCGCTGAGGAAGAGGAGAAGACCGAGTTCGACGTCGTCCTGACCGCTGTCGGCGACAAGAAGATCCAGGTCATCAAGGCCGTCAAGGCCATCACCAACGCCGGCCTCGCCGAGGCTAAGGCCATGGTTGACGGCGCTCCGAAGGCCATCCTCGAGAAGGCCAAGAAGGAAGACGCCGAGAAGGCCAAGGCTCAGCTGGAAGAGGCTGGCGCCACCGTCGAGCTCAAGTAATGACTGCGGGAGGGAATCCCGCGCATTGCACAGCTTTTGCGAAAACCCCGTTACTTCGGTTTCCCGGAGTGGCGGGGTTTTCCGTTATCCGCACGCATATGGTCGGGAGCGCGGCCAAGGGTCGTGCGATGATTGTGGGCGAAGTTGCCGTTTCGTGTCGCGATGGCGCGCGATTTTTCGCGAAACATGACACAATGGCACGTAGCAAGGGGCGTGGCGGCATGAGACGTGCCGGGGTCCGTGAATGGCACTTGAAGAAAGGAAGGCTGGCGCGGTGAGTGAGGAACAGCGGTCTCGCAAGTGGTTGGTGAGAGTCAAGGGCTGTGATCAGGTGAGCGTCTCGCCGTCGGAGAGCCTGGAAATCGGTCGCCGGCCGATCCGCCCGCTTGCCGACGACGGCAATCCGCGCTTTGAGGTTCCCGACGAGACGCGTTCGATGTCGAAGCGTCACGCCGTGTTTTCCGTTGCCGTCAACGGTTCGGCCACGCTGCGCGACATGCATTCGACGAACGGCACGTACATGGTGCGCGACGACGGCCAGCTGATCCGCCTGCCCGCCGACGCCGAGTTCCCGTTACCGTCGACCGCCGTGCGCATGCAGTTCGGCGACGTGCCGGTCGACTTCGTCATGGTCGACGAGCCCGCCGAACCTGAGCCGGAACAGCCGGTCGCCGACCTGTTCGAATACGCCGTCGGCGACGCGAAGCCCGAACCGGATGCGTCCGGACTGTCTGTCGACGATATTCTCGACCTGCGCGCTGGCGAGCCGACCAGCATGTTCGACGCGAGCAGCGTGTCCCGCCGCGCGAGTGAGCTGAAGGCCGCGTCGCTGCGCAGCTTCACGCCGATGCGCCCGATCCGTGAGGAGCCGGAGGGCGACGGCATGCCCGAAACCGTGCCGCTGAACGTCATGCCGGTGCCGTCACGCGAGCCGCGCGACCTGTTCGCCGACGCGATGGCCGATTCCGCGGACATTCCTGACGTCGGCGCCCAGCCGTTCGCCGTCGAGCCGGTCGAACCGCCGGCTGAATCGTCCGTGCTCAGGACGGACGCCGGTTCGTCGGCCGATCGCGTCATGCCGATTTCCGTGATCGCGCAGCGTCCGCATCATGCTCAGGACGAACCGCAGTCGACGAATCTGCCGGCCGCGCAGTCGTCTATCGACCAGCATGTCGCGCAGACGGCGGCGGAACAGCGGTTCGCACCGGTCGTGACCGAGCAGCCAATCATGACCGGGCAGCCGGTTGCGGCGCAGGACAGTACTGTCGGCGCGTCCGACGAGCCGGCAGCCGTTGCGGCCGGCGAAGACGCGGATGACGTTGCGACCGCAGACGAGACCGCGAACGACGTTGCGCTCGAAACCGCGCCTGCGACTGACGCGCCCGCGGTCGACTCGACCGCCGATGACGACGCGGCCGACGGCGATACGGCGTCCGACAAGACCGGCGACGAACGCGAACCCGCGGACGAGCCCGAGACCGCCGAACCGCAGCCGCAGGACGCGTTCCAGCAGCCCGCCGCGTACTCGCCCGAACCGTACAAGCCGGCGTTCGAGCCGGGATCCGTGTTCGACCGCGTGTCGAAAGGCGAGTTCCGCAAGGCCGAACCGGCCGTCGAAGTCAACGGGTTCACGTCCGACGACGCGAAGCGCACCACCGATTTCAGCACCCAGTTCGCGATGGCGCGCTATCCGCAGCTGCTGCCGTTCCTCGCGATGAACCCGTCCCTGTACGACGATCTGTACGCGTGGCTCGTGGCGCAGGGCAACGCCGACGTGGACGCCGCGCTGGCCGACAATCCCGGATATCAGGACTACCGCAAAGCGGCAGGGAAGTGAGTCGAGATGAGCGAAAACACCACCCCCAACATTTCCGACGCGGACGAAACCGCCGCGCCGACCGTGATCGACACGACCGTCGCGCCGGCCGCGAACACGCTCGCCGACCTGCGCGCGTGGCGAGAACAGTACCGAGCCGGCCTGGCACCGTCGCCACTCGAGGACATCAACCAGCTGAGCGCCAAACTCGACCTGACGCACGCGCACCCCTCCGGCATCGCGCAGCTGTTCGCCAGCGGGCACGCGCCGCTTGAAGCGCTGTTCCGCGACAGCGGCATGCTGCGCGCCGCAGGCCGCCGCATCGAACGCGTGCTCGACGACAAAACCGCGAAAATGCGGTTCAGCGGCGTCGCCGAACTGTCCCTCGCCGTGGGCGTGGCCAGCTGGGAGGGCAACCAGATGCCCGTGCTGCTCTACCCGGTCGACGTGACGCGCGTGGATGGCAAATCCGAGCCGCAGTTCACGATCCGCTTCACCGGCCGCGTGGAACTCAACACCGCGTTCACGGCCGTCATGCGCGAACAGCACATCACGCTCACCGCCGAAGACCTGTTCGACGCGTCCAACTACGCCAACGGCGTGCCCGACACGTCCGCTGTGTTCGCGCTGATCACTGACCGCGTATCCGAAGTGTTCCGCGACTTTTCCGTCGAACGGCACATCATCCTCGGCTGCTTCGTCGACCCGTCGTCCATGATCCTCGCCGAAAGCCAGCGGATCATCGACCAGCTCGCCGAAGCGCCGAGCGGCAACGAGCTGCTCGACGCGCTCGCCGGATACTCCGACGCGGCCGACGCGCTTACGAACGCGACCATGCCCGAATACAGCCCGTTCGACGCCGATCCGCACACCGAATACGAGATCGGCGACGTCGACAACACCGTGCGATACGCGGCCAACATGGCCGCCGCCGGACACAGCCTGTTCATCGACGGCGAAGTCGGCAAGGACACCGCCGACCAGGCCGCGGCCGTCGCGTCGCGCTGCGTGATGAACGGCCATACCGTGCTTTACGTGCCGTGCGTGGCCGAGCAGAAGCGCCGGTTCGTGCAGGCCGTGAGCGCGAACGAAATGGGCGGCCAGCTGCTCGACATCGCCGACGAACGCGCCGCGGCAAGCATCGACCGCCAGCTGATCGCCGCGGTCGGCTTCCAGCCGGGCGTTGCCTCGTCGCGCTTTGACCAGCTGTCCGACGAGCTTGTCGGCGTGCGCTCGCGACTGACCCGATATCTCGGCGACCTGCACGGCGTGAGCGATCGCTGGGGCGTGAGCGCGTACCAGACCATCCAGAACCTCGCCAACATCGCCGCCAAGCCGACGCATCCGGCCACGCGCGTGCGCCTGAGCCGCGCCACCGCGCAGGCGATCGGCGGTCATCTCGACGAGTGGGCGGCCAAGCTGCAGCGTGCCGGCGAACTGGGCGAATACTCGATCGGCCCCGACGACACCGTGTGGTTCGGCGCGTCGCTCAACACCGAACAGGAGGCCGTGGACGCCTACCAGCACGTCGTCGACCTGCTCAACAAGCTGCTGCCGGCCACGCGCGAACAGGTGACCACCACCGTGCAGACCTGCGGATTCCCCGTGCCGACCAACGCGCGCGAATGGGGACGCCAGGTCACCGTGCTCAAGAACCTGCGCCGCGTGCTCGACGTGTTCCAGCCGGAGATCTTCGAACGCGACATCGCCTCCATGATCGAGGCGACCAAGCCCAAGGCCGACCGCAAGGCCGACGGCACCAGCATGGGCTTCTGGGAGCGCCGCCGCCACGTCAAGGAAGCCAAGAGCCTGCTGCGCGTGGGCGCGCAGGTCGAAAACCTGCACGAGGCGCTCAAGGTCGTGGCCAAGCAGGCCGACCAGTGGCACATGTTCGTGCCGCGCGGCGGCTGGCCCGTGCTCCCGGGACGCCTCGACGACATCATCGACACGCAGGACGCGCTCGCGTCCGGCATCACCGCGCTCAACACGGTGCTCGCCACCACGCCCGCCGGCGGCAACCTCGAAACCGTCGACTTCAACGACGTGGAGGAGCGGCTCAAGGCTCTATACGAGG
This sequence comes from Bifidobacterium biavatii DSM 23969, assembly GCF_000741165.1. Lineage (GTDB taxonomy): Bacteria > Actinomycetota > Actinomycetes > Actinomycetales > Bifidobacteriaceae > Bifidobacterium > Bifidobacterium biavatii. The sequence goes on from NZ_JGYN01000042.1 coordinate 18,455, forward strand.
ACCGCCGCGCGCTCGACACGCTGCCCGAACGCTACGGGCTCGAACAGGAGTTCCGCACGGCCGGACTCACCGAGCTTGTCGATGACCTGCGTGCCCGCCACGTCGCGCTCGACGCGGTCGCCGGCGAACTGCAGCTCGCATGGTGGACAACCGTGTTCGAGGACATCGTGCGCGCATCCGCGATCATCTCGAACCAGGACGGTTCGGCCATGCAGGCCGCCGCCGACCGGTTCGCGCAGGTCGACATCGAACACGTGCGTTCGATCGGGCCGATGATCGCGCAGGAATCCATGCGCCGGCTGTCCGACCTGCTGTTCTCGCGCACGCAGGAAGCCAACCAGCTGCACACCACGCTCGCCGGTGGATCCCGTGTTTCGTTCAGCCGCGTGCGCCGCGACTGCCCGGAGATCATCTCCGCCGCCAAGCCGATCCTGATCGCCACGCCGGCGACGCTGGCCGCGCTCACCGGCACCGAACCGATCGCCGACGTCGCGATCATCGACGCGGGCGCGCACATGCCGGCCGTCGAACTGCTCACGATCGTCGCGCGCACGCGCCACGTCGTCGTGCTCGCACATCGCAACACGGTCACCTCGGCGTCGCTCGCCAAGCTGATCTCGCTGCTGCCGAGCGTCGAAGCGCCATCGCATCCGGTGCGCCGGTCGCCCAAACTCACTGCGTTCCTCGAAACGCACGGATACGGCACCGTGCGCCACGACGTGGCCATCAAGCAGGGATCGGTGCGCTTCCACCACGTCGAAGGCTCCGGTGTGCCGGTCATGTCGAGCGGACTGGTTGAATCCAGTCAGCAGGAGATCGAGCAGGTCGTGCAGCTCATCGTGAACCGCGCCGCCACGTTCACCATCGTGCCGGCCAGCTACGTGCTTACCGTCGTCAGCTTGACCGAAACGTTCCGCGTGCGGCTTGGCGCCGAACTGAAGTCGCTCGCCTCGCGCGACAAGGACATGGGCCGGTTCCTGCGTCACGTGCGCATCGTGAACGTCAACGAGGTCGCGGGCGCGCACGCCACTGACGTGATTCTCGCGCTGTGCTATGCGAAGACCACGCACGGCCGGCTGCTTCAGCAGTTCGGGCCGCTCGAGGGCGACTGCGGGCAGCGGCTGCTGCTCGACGCGCTCGCGCTGGCCGACCGCAACGTGGACATCACGTCCACGTTCCTTGCCGACGAACTTGACGACGACCGCATCCACCAGCCCGGCCCGAAGCTGCTCAAGACGATGCTCGCCTGGGCCGACCGGCTCGACGGCACGCCCGCCGCGCCCGGCACGGGGGAGGAGACCACCGGCAACGTGCTGTTCGACGACCTTGCCGAACGGCTTCGCGCGCGCGGACTCAACGTGGCCGTCAACTACGGCTACGACCGAGGCCTGCGCATCCCGATGGTCGTGGGCGTCAAGGACAAGCCGTTCGCGCTCGCCGTGCTCACCGACGATGTGCAGTTCATGAGCACGCAGTCCACGCGAGAGCGCCACCGCCTGATGATGCAGGACATGGCCTCGCTCGGCTGGGCCGTGATGAGCGTGTGGAGCGTGGCCGCGTTCGTCAACCCAGACAAGGAAGTAGACCACATCGTGTCGCGCATCAGCGAGATCTACCAGGAGAACCGGTGATCGAGACGGAACGGCATTCGAATGCGACGGGCGAAACTGGCGGCAGGCCGACGCCGGCCTATGATGCTTCCCGTCGCACGCCGCGCAAGCACAAGCGGGTCGTGTTCCATGGCACCGAGAAGTTCGACGCAGACGGCGTCAAGCTCGAACCCGGCGACATGGTGACCGAACGCCAGCGCGAAGCGGACGACGACAAGCGTATCCTCGGCGAGCTGCCGCCGCATTGGGCCGTATTCAACGAACGACAGTGATACGGGCCAATGCGGGCGGTGCGGCGACGACGGCATAGGCGTTCCGTCGGGCCGCGGTGTCAGTGTTTTCGGCGCGTGGCCGCGATGACCGGACCGGTTTCCTGTGCGGCGAGGACGCGCATAGCGTCGTCCGACGGCATGGCCAGGGAGACGACGCCGGCATCGCCGATGCCGCGGAACGTGCTGTCGCTATTGCCGCCGTCGCCGGTTGCCGTCTGCGGTACGGCCATGACTACGGCCTGCGATGTCAGCGTGCAGGATTTGGTTTCTGCCGGTTCGTCGGATTGGCCCGTTGCGGTTGTTGCGTCGGACCGCTCCGCATCATCGGTCGCACTGGACGTTTCCGAGCCATCTGAGGCCTGATTGCTGGTTTCTTTGCCAGTTTCTTCGTGAGTTTCTTCCGTGCCGGATGACCGGTCGGACGACACGTCGCCATGATCGTCGCTGTCGTTCGCCGTGCAGCCCGAAGCCGAGGCGAGGGAAACCTCCTCGCCGACCGTCAGTGCGTCGGGCGCGCTGGACAGGCGGACCTCGACCACCGTGTGCCCGTCGGGCACGGTCGGGCGCGCACTGACCATCGAACGGAACAGTGGTTGGCCGGCCGCGATGTCGACCTGCGCGACGGCCTCGTCGCCGTCCAATTCCCCGACCGAGCCGATCGCCGAGTCGAGCGCGGCGCTCGTGGGTACGTCGATTGTCTGCAGCATCGGGCCGCGTATCACGGAACCGCGCGCGATGTCGGAGGAGGCGACGACGATCCGCCGCGTTTCGGCCGTTTCCGTCATGCAGGACAACGCGGCGAACACCGCGACGCCCGCGCACA
>NZ_JGYN01000043.1 GCF_000741165.1 Bifidobacterium biavatii DSM 23969
GGGCTGCGGCCGTGCGGCACGGGCACGTGTTCCCGGAAGGCGTCGGCGACACGCTCGCCGAGCGTGCGGCCGATACCGCAGCGGTCGGTCCGGCCGACACGGCGACAGACGCGGAGAACGGAGTCATCCGCTAATGCTTGAAGAACTGGAAATCCGTGACCTTGGCCCGATCCGGCACGCGTTGCTCACGCCTGCCGCCGGCATGACGGCGATTACCGGCGAAACCGGTGCCGGCAAGTCCATGCTGCTCAGCGCGATCAAGCTCATTTCCGGCGGCACGGCCGACGCGGGGCGCGTGTCCGCCGGCGCGAAGGAATCGTGGACGCAAGGCGTGTTCGCGGTCGGCGGCGAGCATGCGCAAGATAACGCAGACGATGACGTCGCCGGCGCGGACCGTCCGACGACGGCCGAGGAACCGGCTGTCGTGCGCATCGCACGCGAGGCCGGCGTCGCGCCGCAGGACGGCGAATTGTTCCTCTCCCGCACCGTGCCGGTATCCGGACGGTCGCGCGCCGTCGTCAACGGACGGTCCGTGCCGCGTGCGCTGCTTGGCGAACTGGCCGGTGAACTGGTCACCATCCACGGGCAGGCCGACCAGCTGCGCATCGCCTCGCCCGCACGCCAACGCGAATTCCTCGACATGGTCGCCGGCGACGAGCGCGAGCTTGCCGCCTACCGCAAGGCGTGGGATGCGCTGTGCGCGCTCGACGAACGGCTCGAACGCATGGAGCATCAGGAGGCGTCCGCCCGACAACAGGCCGACTATCTGCGCGAATCCATCGAACGCATCAATCAGGCCGACCCGCAGCCGGGGGAGGACGAGGAACTCAAGGCCAAACGGTCGCGCATCGAAAACGCGGCCGACATCGCGCAAGGCGTCTCCGGCGCGCTCGCCGCGCTCGACGCGTCGCAGGTGAGCGCCGACGCGGACGAGGCAAGCGCATCCGAACTCATCAACCACGCCGTCCAGGCGCTGCGGTCGATCCGCGCTGACGGCGACTTTAACGAGCTGGCCGATCGTCTCGAATCGGTCAACGCCGACCTGTCCGACATCGTTTACTCGCTGGCGCGCGAGCTCGACGTGGAGGATAATGTCGACGATCTCGACGAGATCAACGCGCGCATCCACGAACTCGGCGAACTCACGCGGCGCTGGGGGCCGACCTTGGCCGACGTGATCGCATGGCGCGACAAGGCCGTGTTTGACGTGGAGGATCTCGACGCCTCTCCGGAGAAAGTCGCCGAACTGCGCGAGGAACGTGGTCGGCTGTTCGACGCCGCTACGGAAGCGGCCGGACGGCTGCATGACGCGCGTGTGGCCGCCGCGCAGTCGCTGGCCGCCACGGTGACGGGCGAACTTTCGTCGTTGGCGATGGACGGGGCCGCGTTGAACATCCGCGTCGCGAACCGTGCGGAGCGGCGGGGCGGCAAGGGGTCCGCCGCGGGGTCGACCGCGGACGGGTCGGCCACATGGCCGCTCGATGCGAACGGAAGCGACGACATCGCATTCCTGTTCACCCCCTATGAGGGCGCGCCCGAACTGCCTATGGGTAAAAGCGCGTCCGGCGGCGAACTGAGCCGACTCATGCTTGCCATGGAACTGTCCGCCGCCGACCGGCACGCCGGTGCCGAAACGCCCATGACGTTCATTTTCGACGAGGTCGACGCCGGCGTGGGCGGCAAAACCGCCGTCGAACTCGGACGGCGCCTCGCCCGGCTTGCACGTACCGCGCAGGTCATCGTCGTCACCCATCTGGCGCAGGTCGCCAGCTGGGCCGATGCACAGTTCGTCGTCACCAAAGAGCCGCCGGACGCCGACGACGACGCGGTCGGCGTCGTGACCACCGTCGCCGAAGTGCAAGGCGACGGGCGCGTGCGCGAGATCGCGCGCATGCTGTCCGGCTCCGAATCCGAAGCGTCGCTTGACCACGCGCGCGAACTGCTCGGCTCGTCGCAGCTGGGAGATACGGCCGACCTCGCCGCGTAGCCGCGCCCGTCCAGTCCATCCCGTTGTAAACGTTGTTTGTCATACCGCCGTCGGACCGCATCGGACCATCATTGGCAACCGCGGCAACCGTGCCAACCGCATTCAAAGGAGACTCGCATGACCGCTGACAACACCGGCAAGGCCGCCATCTTCGACCTCGACGGCACCCTGCTCGACTCTATGGGCGTGTGGGATCAGGTCGACATCGACTTCCTCGGCCGTCGCGGCATCGCGGTGCCTGACGACTACATGGCCAAGGTCGCGGCCATGCAGTTCAGGCAGATCGCCGAATACACGATCGCCCGGTTCGACCTGCCGGACACTCCGGAACAGCTTATGGACGAATGGGACGAGATGGCGCGCGTCGCCTACTCCACCGTGGTCGAGGCCAAGCCGCACGCCGTGGAGTATCTGCGGCATCTCAAGACAACCGGCGCGAAGCTCGCCGTGGCGACCTCTCTGCCGCCGGCTTTGCGCGAACCAGCGATGGAGCACGTCGGCATCCGCGGCTTCTTCGACACGGTCGTCAGCGTCGACGACGCGGGCGACGCCGGCAAGGACCAGCCCGATGTCTACCTGCTCGCCGCATCCCGCCTCGGCGTCGCGCCCGCCGACTGCACCGTGTTCGAGGACCTGCTCGTCGGCGTGCAAACCGCCAAATCCATCGGCATGACCGTCTGGGCCATGCACGACGACTCGTCCGACGCCGACTGGCCCGCCATCTGCGACGCCGCCGACGGAGTCCTCTTCGACTTCGCCGACGCGCCGCAGCTCCTGTAGACGCTAGATCACCGTCAGATCACAACGCCTTGGCGGCGGACTCCACGAAGCCTTCCATGCCGTCGATCGGCACAACCGTGCTGAAGCGCACGGTGGCGTGCTCGAGGCCGCGCAGCGCGGCCGGAGCCGTGGTGCCGGTCTCACGCGCGAGCACATCCATGCACTCGAAGTCGGTGCCGGTCGCGTCGAAACCGAGCGACTCGTTGACCACGCGCGGGAACTTGTACGGACTTGCGGTCGCGAGGATCACGCGCGGGGTGAGCGGATCGCGCGGCATCTGCTGCGCCACGTAGTACGCGCACGCCGTGTGCGGGTCGATCACGTAATGGTTCTTCGCCCAGCAGTCGGCGATCATCGCGCGCACCTGATCCTCGTCCGCCCAGCCGCAGCCGAACAGGTGACGGATCTTCGCGAGCACATCGTCCGGGATCTCGTATGCGCCCCACTGCTTGAGATCGTTCATAAGCATGGAGATCAGACGCGTGTCGCCCTCGGTGAAGTAGTAGAGCATGCGCTCGAGGTTCGACGAGACGAGGATGTCCATCGACGGCGAAATCGTCTGGAAGAACGGGCGCTGGCGGTTGTACGTGCCGGACGTGAGGAAGTCGAACAGCACGTTGTTCTTGTCGCTCGCCACGACCAGATGCTTGACCGGCAGGCCGAGACGCTTCGCGTAGTAGCCGGCGAGGATGTCGCCGAAGTTGCCGGTCGGCACGACGAACTCGACCTCATCGCCTGCGTTGATGACCTGCTGTTCGAGCAGCTGCGCGTACGCGGAGAAGTAGTAGACGACCTGCGGCACGAGACGGCCCACGTTGATTGAGTTCGCGCTGGAAAGCACGACGTGCGAGTCGGCGGCGAGCTTGTCGGCCAGCTCGTGGTCGCCGAAGATGCGCTTGACCGCGGACTGCGCGTCGTCGAAGTTGCCCTCGACCGCGGCGACGCTCACGTTCGAGCCGGTCTGCGTGGTCATCTGCAACTCCTGCACCTGGCTGACCTTGCCTTCCGGATAGAAGACGGTGATCGCCGTGCCCGGCGCGTCCGCGAAGCCAGCCAGCGCGGCCTTGCCCGTGTCTCCGGACGTGGCGGTGAGGATCATGATCTTCTCGTCTTTGTCGCCGCCGGCCGGTGTGGTGCGTGCCATGAACCGCGGCAGGATTTGCAGCGCGACGTCCTTGAACGCGGAGGTCGGACCGTTGAACAGTTCGAGGATGTAGTCGTCGCCGACGGGCTTGAGCGGCGTGATGCGCTCGTCCGACCACTGCGCGCCGTACGCCTCGGCGATGCACGCCTTGAGCTCGTCCTCGCCGAAGTCCGGCAGCAGCGCGTGCAGCACGTCGTATGCGATCGCCTGATACGAACGGCCGGCGAGATTCGCGACGTCGACCTTGGTCTCGCCGAGCGAATCGGTGACGAACAGGCCGCCGTCGTCGGCGATGCCTTTGCGGATGGCCTCCTTGGAGGTCAGTGAGTCGGTGGTGGAACGCGTGGAATGGAACGTGGTCATGGAAGCCCTTCGCGTAAGACGAATAACGACGATACCGATCCAGTCTATCGCCCGCGGTGGGCAGGGGAGAGGGCGGTTCCGGATGGTGAGGAGGGCAGACGGCGCCGTTCCGCGCGGGCCGTGCAGGGCCGGTTTCGTCGGCGAGCGACGAGTTTGTTCCGGACCGTTTCGGAATCGGTTTGATGAACACGTTGTCAAATATGAGCATGGAACCTGTTCGTAACATGCCATGGGTCTACACTTTGCACAACCGCAACCGCGGAATTATCGGTATTGCTGAAAGGAGCGCAGATGACTGCCTCGCCGCTTGCACAAACCCCCACCGACGCCTTCAATTCGCCGATCGCCGAAACCGATCCGGAGGTCGCCGACATCCTGACCGCCGAGCTGCACCGCCAGCAGGACGGCCTCGAGATGATCGCATCCGAAAACTTCGTGCCGCGCGCCGTCCTGCAGGCGCAGGGCTCCGTGCTCACCAACAAGTACGCCGAAGGCTATCCGGGACGCCGCTACTACGGCGGCTGCGAGCAGGTCGACAAGCTCGAGACCATCGCCCGCAACCGCGCCAAGGAGCTCTTCGGCGCCGAATACGCGAACGTGCAGCCGCACTCCGGCGCGCAGGCCAACGCTGCCGTCTATCAGGCGCTCGTCAAGCCCGGCGACACCGTCCTCGGCCTCGCGCTCGACCACGGCGGCCACCTCACCCACGGCATGAAGATCAACTTCTCCGGCCGCTTCTACCACGCCGAAGCGTACGGCGTGAACCCGGAGACGTTCCGCATCGACCCGGAGATCATCCGCCAGCGCGCCCTCGAAGTGCACCCGGCCATGATCATCGGCGGCTGGTCCGCCTACCCGCGCATCGAGGACTTCAAGGCCATGAAGGAAATCGCCGACGAGGTCGGCGCCAAGTTCTGGGTCGACATGGCCCACTTCGCCGGCCTCGTCGCCGCCGGCCTCCACCCGAGCCCGGTCCCGTACGCCGACGTCGTCTCCTCCACCGCGCACAAGACCCTCGGCGGCCCGCGCTCCGGCTTCATCCTCGCCAAGGAGGAGTACGCCAAGAAGCTCAACTCCGCCGTCTTCCCCGGCCAGCAGGGCGGTCCGCTCATGCATGTCATCGCCGGCAAGGCCGTCAGCTTCAAGGTCGCCGGCACGCAGGCGTTCAAGGACCGCATGCAGCGCACGCTCGACGGCGCGAAGATCCTCGCCGAGCGCCTGACTGCCGACGACGTGAAGGCCAACGGCATCTCCGTGCTCACCGGCGGCACCGACGTGCATCTGGTGATGGTCGACCTGCGCAACTCCGAAATGGACGGCAAGCAGGGCGAGGACCTCCTCGCCGCCTGCGGCATCACCATCAACCGCAACACCGTGCCGTTCGACCCGCGCCCGGCCTCGGTCGCCTCCGGCCTGCGCATCGGCACGTCCGCGCTCGCCACCCGCGGCTTTGGACCGAAGGAATATGAGGAGGTCGCCGACATCATCGGCACCGCGCTCGCCGCCGGCCCGTCCGCCGACGTGGACGCGCTCAAGGCCCGCGTCGACAAGCTCGTCGAGGACTTCCCGTTGTACCCGGGCCTCGATCAGGTTCACTGATTCGATTGCCCGCGCGTCCGTCCGTCGTGGCGTGACGCCGCGTATCATCAGGCTCTCCCGCGCGTGCGGGGGAGCCTTTTTTGGGCCGCGTGCCGGGTTTGCGGGCCGTATGCGCTAAGGTGGGTGGGTATGACGAATGGTGAAGAAGCCCGGGTATCCGCGGCCGTGTTCGACGCGGTGTGCGCGAAGGCCGATGCGGCCGCCCGCGCGCAGAAAACGCTCTCCCGCGCGAACGCCGAATCCAAGAACGAACTACTGCTGGCGATCGCCGACGCGCTCGACGCTCGCGCCGACGAAATCGCGGGCGCCAACGAGCTTGACATGATCGAATCGCGCGACGCCGGCATGGACGCCGGCAAACTCGACCGGCTGTTGTTCGACGTGCCGCGCGTGGCAGCCGCCGCGCAGGGCGTGCGCCACGTCGCCACCTTGCCCGACCCGATTGGCGAAATCGTGCGCGGTTACAATCTGCCGAACGGGCTGCGCCTGCAGCAGACGCGCGTCCCGCTCGGTGTCATCGGCATGATCTACGAGGCGCGTCCGAACGTGACCGTCGACGTCGCGTCGCTGTGCCTCAAATCGGGCAACGCGGCGATCCTGCGCGGCGGACACGCGGCCGAGCGCACCAACGCGGCGACTCTGGCGATCATCCGCGACGTGCTCGCTGCGCACGGCTTCGACCCGGCGCTTGTCGACACGGTCGACGAGTACGGCCGCGACGGCGCCACCGCCATGATGGAGGCGCGCGGCCACATCGACGTGCTCGTGCCGCGCGGGGGAGCGGGGCTCATCCAGGCCGTCGTGCGCAACTCCAAAGTACCGGTCATCGAAACGGGCGCCGGCAACGTGCACATCTACGTCGACAAGTCCGGCGATCTCGGCAAGGCGATCCCGATCATCATCAACGCGAAAACGCAGCGCGTCGGCGTGTGCAACGCGGCCGAAAAACTGCTCGTCCACCGCGACGTGGCCGCCGATTTTCTGCCGGCCATCGCACGCGCGCTCGCCGAAGCGAACGTCGAACTGCACGCGGACGACGCCGCGTACGGCATTATCGACGAAGCTGGCATCGACGGCGTGAACCTGCTCGCCGCGACCGACGAGGACTGGGACACCGAATATCTTGCATTGACCATGGGTGTCAAAGTCGTCGACTCGCTCGACGAGGCGATCGAGCACATCAACGCGCATTCCACCGGGCACACTGAGTCGATCATCGCCGAGGACTATTCGGCCGTCGAGGAGTTCACGGGCCGCATCGACTCGGCCGTGGTGATGGTGAACGCGTCCACGCGCTTCACCGACGGCGGCGTGTTCGGCTTCGGCGCGGAACTCGGCATCTCCACGCAGAAAATGCACGCGCGCGGACCGATGGGACTGCGCGAGATGACCACGACGAAATGGATCGGCTACGGCACGGGCCAGGTACGCGGCTGACGGCATGCGCGGGCCGGAACAGGCGTGCGAAACGACAACGACGGGAGGATAACGACGATGAGCGAAACGAACGAAACGCCGCAGGCGACGGCGCAACCGGCGGAGAGTGACGTGACGGTGCAGTCGGACGCACAGGACACGCCGGACACGCACGACGCGCAGAACGCGCGGGATGCCGCCGTGCCGACGACGGACGCCGGCACGCCCATCACCGACCTGCGTCCCGACATTGACCTCGACGACCCGCGGCTGGGGCTGAAGATCGCGGCCGAACGGCTTAGCATCGTGCGCTATGTGTTCCTCGTGCAGATCGAGGACGGCATCGCCTCCGCCGGCCAACGCGCGTCGCTCGAATACGCCGACGCCGTGCTCATCGGCTGGCCCGACGAGCATTCCGACGAGGTCGTCGACCTGCGCGACGATCAGCTGCGAACCGTGGTCGAGCAGATGCAGCTCATGGAACAGTACATCGGCCGGTTCAGCACGATGGAACGCAACGGCGACGTGGACGGCATGACCGACACGCTGATCCGCGTCACCGAGCGCGTCGCCGAAGTGCGCCGGCTGTACCAGCCCGATTTCGCGCTGCCCACGTTCGCGGAGATCCGCCGTGTCGTGCAGGATGAATGGGACGAGGACATGGGCAAGATCGACCCGCAGGAATCCGATCCGACTGCCGGTGAGATCGCGCGCGAATCCGCGGAGGAGGATCGCCAGCAGGAGGTCGAGGCGTGAGCGAGGAACTGACCCGGCGCATGTCCGACCTATCCGACGAGCCGGCCGACGTGCTGGCACCCGGCGCCGAACGCAGGCGGCTGTCCACGCGCGGCAACCTGCACGCGCGGCCGCGCATTGGCATCATGGGCGGCACATTCGACCCGATCCACAACGGCCACCTAGTGGCCGCCTCCGAAGTGGCGTGGGTGTACGACCTCGACGAGGTGCTGTTCGTGCCCACCGGCCGGCCCGTGTTCAAGCTCGACAAGAAGGTGACGAACGCAGAGGACCGGTACCTGATGACCGTGATCGCCACTGCGTCCAACCCGAAATTCACCGTTTCGCGCGTCGACATCGACCGCCCGGGCATCACATACACGATCGACACGCTGCGCGACATCCGCGCGCAGCACCCCGACGCCGAACTGTTCTTCATCACCGGCGCGGACGCGGTCGCTGAAATCATGCAGTGGAAGGACGCCGAGCACATGTGGGACCTCGCGCACTTCGTCGCGGTCACGCGCCCCGGCTATTCGTCTCCGGACGGCGTCAAACTGCCCGAAGGCAAGGTCGACACGCTCGAAATCCCCGCGCTGGCGATCTCTTCGACCGACGTGCGCCGCCGCGCCGAGCACGGAGAGCCGGTGTGGTACCTCGTGCCCGACGGCGTGGTGCAGTACATCGGCAAGCACGGCCTGTACCGGTAGGCGGCGGCTGGACGCTCGCGACCGAGGCTCGGTTGCAGTCGCGTCCGACATGCGGACGGCGTCCGCGGACGCGAACACGCGATGGCGGCCGGTCGGCGCGGACGGTTACTATGATGGCAGTCACTTCAACGAAGCCGAACGTTTGGAGATATGGTGAGCGCAATCCTTGAAGGGAAGCCCGATAAAAACCTCATCCTGGTGACTGGTCGCACGCATCCGAAGCTGGCGGCGGACGTCGCCGAACAGCTGGGGATCGACGTTCTGGAAACCACCGCATATGATTTCGCGAACGGCGAGATGTACGTGCGCTACACCGAATCGGTGCGCGGTGCGGACGTGTTCGTACTCCAGTCGCACTCGCTGCCGGTGAACAAGTCGATCATGGAACAGCTCATCATGATCGACGCGCTCAAGCGCGCTTCCGCCCGCTCCATCACTGCCGTGTGCCCGCTGCTGGGCTACTCCCGTCAGGACAAGAAGCATCGCGGCCGCGAGCCCATCTCCTGCCGTCTGGTGTTCGACCTGCTCAAGACCGCCGGTGCCGACCGCATCATGAGCGTCGACCTGCACGCCGCACAGTCGCAAGGCTTCTTCGACGGTCCGGTCGACCATCTGATCGCCATGCCGGTGCTCGTCGACTACATTCGCGACCGTTTCTCGAACCAGCTCGACAACGTCACCGTCGTCTCCCCGGACGCCGGCCGTATCCGCGTGGCCGAACAGTGGGCGCAGCGCCTCGGCGGCGGCCCGCTCGCATTCGTGCACAAAACGCGTGACATCACCCGTCCGAACCAGGCCGTCGCCAACCGCGTGGTCGGCGACGTGGCGGGCAAGGACTGCGTGCTCGTCGACGACCTGATCGACACCGCCGGCACGATCGCCGGCGCCTGCCACGTGCTCGCCGACGCGGGCGCCAAGTCCGTGACCGTGGTCGCCACGCACGGCGTGCTCTCCGGCCCGGCCATCGAACGGCTCAAGGGCTGCGGCGCACGCGAGGTCGTGCTCACCGACACCGTGCCGATCCCCGAGGAGAAGCGCTGGGACGGCCTGACCGTGCTGTCGATCGCGCCGCTGCTGGCCAGCGCCATCCGCGCCGTGTTCGAAGACGGCTCCGTGGCCGAGCTGTTCGACACGTACCCGGAGCACCACGGACAGGGCTTCCTGTTCGCCTGAGCCGGCCCGGCGGCCCGTGCCGGTCGAACGGCAAAGCCGATTTGACGTGGACGGGTCTTATGGCATAATGAACACTTGGCGGAAATTCCGGTTTTCGCCGGTCCCCCATGGTGTAATGGCAGCACACGGGTCTTTGGAACCCTTTGTCTTGGTTCGAGTCCAGGTGGGGGAACTCGACAGTCGCCCGGCTTGCGCGTCCTGCGGAACAACCGCGGACAGGCAAGCCGGGCGTTCTTGTCTGGTCAACGGTTTCACCGGCGCGCGTGGGCGCCCGGCACGAACAGAATGGGAGATTCCCGATGGCACTATCCGCCGCAATCATTCTCGCCGCGGGCGAAGGCACCCGCATGCGTTCCGCCAACCCCAAGGTGCTGCACACCTTCGCCGGCAAGACGTTCCTCAACCGCGTCATGGACTCCGTCGCCGCGCTCGAGCCGGACACGCTCGCCGTCGTCGTCCACTATCAGGCCGAACGCGTCGCCGCCGCGGCCCGCTCCTACCAGCCGAACGTCGAAATCGTCAACCAGGATGACATTCCCGGCACCGGACGCGCCGTGCAGTGTGCCATGGCTCAGCTCGAAGCCGAGCACAAGCTCAACGGCTACGTGCTCATCGCCGCATCTGACATGCCGTTGCTCGACGCCGAAACGCTGCGCGGACTCGTCGCCTTCCACGAGCAGAGCGGCAACGGTGCGACCGTGCTCACCACCATCCTCGACGACCCGACCGGCTACGGCCGCATCATCCGCGACCGCGACGGCCACGTGCTGCGCATCGTCGAACAGCGCGACGCCAACCGCAGCGAACTCGCAGTGCAGGAGGTGAACACGTCCGTGTACGTGTTCGACGCCGAACTGCTCGGCCGCGCCATCGCCGACCTCAAATCCAACAACGCGCAAGGCGAGTTCTACCTGACCGACGCGCTCGAAACCGCGCGCTCCGCCGGCACGGTGGGCGCCTTCACCGCGCCCGACCCGCTGAGCGTCGAAGGCGTGAACGATCGCGTGCAGCTCGCCGCGCTCGCCAAGGAGCACAACCGCCGCGTGTGCGAGGCATGGATGCGCTCCGGCGTGACCATCCTCGACCCCGCAACCACGTGGATCGAAGACGACGTCGAACTCGCGCGCGACGTGACCGTGCTGCCCGGCAGCTTCCTGCAGGGACACACCGTCGTCGGCGAGGCGGCCGTGATCGGCCCGTACACGACGCTCATCGACGCGACCGTCGACGCGGAAGCCGTCGTCGAACGCTCCCGCGTGCAGGAATCGCACATCGGTCGCGGCACCAACATCGGCCCGTGGACCTACCTGCGCCAGGGCAACGACTTTGGCGAGAACGCCAAGGCCGGCGCGTTCGTCGAAATGAAGAAGGCGCACATCGGCAACGGCACCAAGGTTCCGCACCTGAGCTACGTGGGCGACGCGGAACTCGGCGAACACACCAACGTGGGCGGCGGCACCATCACCGCCAACTACGACGGCGTGCACAAGAACCGCACCAAGATCGGCTCCGGTGCGCACATCGGCGCCGGCAACCTGCTCGTCGCGCCCGTCGAGGTCGGCGACAACGTCACCTCCGGCGCAGGCTCCGTGATCCGCCACAACGTGCCGAGCGACTCCATGGTCTACTCCGAGAACACGCAGCACGTCGTGGAGGGCTGGAAGCCCAAGTGGGAGCGCTGAGCGCTCCCGGTACCGCACCCGACACACGCGCACGCATACACGCATCCCGCATACACGAACACACGCAGTACACGACAGAAAGAGAACTGATTTGACCGCAGCGCAGAATTCGATCGACGCCATCCGCATTGCCGCCGAGGCGGCGGACCGGCTCAAGGCCACCGACATCGTCGCCTACGACGTGAGCGACCTGCTCGGCATCACCGACCTCATGCTCGTCGCCACCGCGGCGAACGAACGCCAGGTGCTCGCCGTCGCGCAGGAAGTCGAAAAGGACCTGTACCTCAAGTGCGACAAGCGCGACCCGCGCTCGCGCGAGGGGCTCGAGGAGGCCCAGTGGGTGCTGATCGACTACGGCGACTTCATCGTGCACGTCATGCACGAGGAGGCGCGCGCCTTCTACCGTCTCGACCGGCTGTGGAAGGACTGCCCGACCGTCGACCTCGAGCTCGCGCATCCGGAAACCAGCGGCGCCGTTGAGACGGCCGCCGAGTCCTCGGAACCGGTCGACGCCTGATTCGCATGTGGCTCCCCTCAACGCGAGGGGAGCCACTTTGGTTTTTGCTCCGGTCGGCAGATACGCAAAACCATCTCCGACTTGTTCACGATCATCTTTGCAAAGGAACCCAGCATGACTGCAACCCCTCACGTTCGTTCGCTCACACTCGTGCGCCACGGGCGCACCGCATACAATGCGCGACACTGCTTCCAAGGCCAGATCGACATCCCGCTCGACGAGGTCGGCCGCTGGCAGGTCGCCCAGACCGGAGCCGCGCTCAAGAAGCTCTACGTAGATGGCCAGCCGGACGGTCGCCGACAGCTCGTCGTCGCCTCCGACTTGAGCCGTGCGGCCGCCACTGCGCACGCGTTCGCCGACCCGCTCGGACTCGACGTGCATCTCGAACCGCGCGTGCGCGAACGCAGCTTCGGCCAGTGGGAAGGCCTCGAACTGGCCGAACTCGAGCGCAAATATCCCGAGGACTACCGTTCGTGGGCCGAATTCCGTGGCGGCGAACTCAAGTACGGTGCCGAACCGAAAGCGCATGTGGGCGCGCGCGGTGTCGAGGCAATCAACGACTGGGCGCACCGGGCCGGCGACGACACCGACCTGTTCATCTTCTCGCACGGCGCGTGGATCATGCAGACCACGCTCACCCTGCTCGGCGCGTCTGTCGCGCACCCCGACTTCGCCGACATGCTGTCCATGCGCAACGCTCACTGGGCGCGGTTCGTGCCCGCCGATATGCCCGACGGAACGCTCCGCTGGCGCATGGTCGACTACAACCACGGCCCCGCGCTCGCCGACACCGACCAGTGGGAGCATCCGGCCCTCTGATCCGTCCAGCATGAGGCTGAGCAGGTCACGCGATGGCATATTCGGCTTTACTGCCATCGCGTGACTATCCGATGGAGCATGGGACGGCATTGTGGCCTCTTCCGCCCATCCTGTGACCTTCCTATGCGGTCATGGGGTGGCTTGAATCGAGACAATTCCATCGCGTGCTCAAAGGGACAATCACGCGATGGCAGATTTTCGATATTTGCCATCGCGTGACCGTGACTCGCCCCGGTATCCGACGATTGACAGGGCAATTGACGGGACAAGCCTGACCGTAAAACCACGGCAGCGGCCTTATGCTGGAGGCGACGGCATTCGACTGAAAGGAGCGCCGGCGATGACCAATGATCCGAACCTCAACACGATCTGGTGGCAGGTGTATCCGCTCGGCTTCACCGGCGCGCCCATCCGCCCGCAATCCGACGCCGAACGCGCGGTCACGCCGCGGCTCGACATGATCACGTCGTGGCTCAACTACCTCATCGACCTCGGCGCGAACGGACTCATGCTCAACCCTGTCTTCGCTTCCACCAGCCACGGCTACGACACCGTCGACTACTACCGCATCGACCCGCGGCTCGGCGACGACGTGGCCTTCGACCGGCTCGTCGCCGCCTGCCACCAGCGCGGCATCCGCATCATGCTCGACGGCGTGTTCAACCACATCGGACGCGAATCCGACCTGTTCCAACGCGCGCTCGCCGGCGACGATCCGAACGCGGAGCGCATGTTCCGCATCGAACGCGACGCGGCTACCGGCGAAGTGACCGACTACGCGAAATTCGAAGGCAACGGTGACCTGCCGTCCTTCAACCACGACGACCCGGCCGTGGCCCGACTCGTCGGCGACGTGATGCGCCACTGGCTACGTCGCGGCGTCGACGCGTGGCGGCTCGACGCGGCCTACGCCGTGCCACCCGCGTTCTGGACGCGCGTGTTGCCCGACGTGCGCCGCGAATTCCCGCACGCATGGTTCATGGGCGAGGTCATACACGGCGATTACGCGGCCATCGCGCGCGAATCTGGCATGGACTCGGTCACGCAGTACGAGCTGTGGAAGGCGATCTGGAGTTCGATCAAATCCGGCAACTTCTGGGAACTCGACTGGTCTCTCAAACGGCACAACGAGTTCATGCGCGCGTTCACACCGCTCACGTTCGTTGGCAACCACGACGTGACACGCATCGTCAGCCAGATCGGCGAGGCGGAGGCGGCTGTGGCGATGGCCGTGCTGTTCACTGTCGGCGGCGTTCCCAGCCTGTACTACGGCGACGAGCAAGCATGGCGCGGCGTGAAGGCCGACGTGATGGGCGGCGACGACGCGGTGCGGCCCATGTTCCCTGCCACGCGCGACGGGCTCGGCCACGACGGCGAGTGGATGTTCCGCCTGCTGCAGGGCCTGATTTCGATCCGCCGACGCAACCCGTGGATGGCCCGGGCCGTGACCGAACCGACGAACGTGAGCAACCGCGCGTACTCGTACGACGTGGTCGGCACGGGGGAGGACGCCGGGCGGCGCCTGCACGTCGACCTGCGGCTCGGCGCGAAGCCGACCGCGGACATCAGCGAGAACGGCGCGAACCTGTACCACGTCGAGCACTAGGGCTCGGCCAAGAGCCGGCTGGTCGGACCGACCCGTATACTGTTCTGGGCCGTTTTACACGGTCGAACTCCGCAGCATCGCACGACGCGATCGAAACAGAGAAGAGCAGTATGAGCCAGTCCGACACCGACACCGTCACCGGTGAGGCCGCAACGGGCGCGACGCGGCAGTCGCGATCCACACAATCAGCTGACGCGGCATCCTCCGCGCCATCCTCGCCATCCGCATCATCCGCGACGACGAACGCGGCCGCAGCCACCGAACCGACCGCAACCGACCATCATCGCAAGCACGCGCTGCACACCAACCTCAAACGAGGCATGGAATCGCGGCACCTGCAGATGATCTCGCTCGGCGGCGTCATCGGCACGGGCCTGTTTTTGAGCTCCGGATACACGATCCAACAGGCCGGCCCGATCGGCACGATCCTCGCGTACGGCATCGGCGCACTCATCGTGTACCTCGTCATGCTCACGCTCGGCGAACTGTCCGTCGCGATGCCGGTCACCGGTTCGTTCCACGTGTACGCGGAACGGTTCATCGGCCCCGGCACCGGCTTCGTGATCGCCATCCAGTACTGGCTCACGTGGACGGTCGCGCTCGGCTCCGAATTCACCGCCGCCGGCCTGCTCATGCAACGGTGGTTTCCGCACACGCCCACATGGATATGGTCGGCGGCGTGTATCGTGCTCATCTTCACCGCGAACGCGCTGTCGGTGCGCTTCTTCGCCGAAGCCGAGTTCATCTTCGCGTCGATCAAGGTGTTCGCGATCTGCGCGTTCATCGCCATCGGCCTGCTTGCGATCTTCGGCATCATCCCGATCGCCGGCTACGAGCACGCGCCCATGTTCGGCAACCTCGTGCGCGACGGCATCTTCCCGAACGGGTTCATGCCCGTGTTCGCCACGATCCTCACCGTCAACTTTGCGTTCTCCGGCACAGAGCTGATCGGCGTGACCGCCGGCGAGACGCGCGACCCGGAAACCGCCGTGCCCAAGGCCATCCACACCACCCTGTGGCGCCTTGTGCTGTTCTTCATCGGCTCGATCGTGGTCATGTGCGCGCTCATCCCGTGGCGCGAGGCCGGTGTGGGCGAAAGCCCGTTCGTGCTCGTGTTCAACTCGATCGGCATCCCGTACGCGGCCGACATCATGAACTTCGTGGTCCTGACGGCCGTGCTGTCCGCCTCCAACTCTGGCCTGTACGCCTCCACGCGCATGGTGTGGTCGATGGGCAATGAGGGTATGATCCCGCGCTGGTTTGCCAAGACCAACCGCCGGGGAGTCCCGATGCTCGCCCTGTGCGCGGCCATGGCCGGCGGGTTGTTGGCGCTGTTGTCATCCGTGATCGCCGCGTCCACCGTGTATCTGGTGCTCGTGGCGCTTTCAGGCCTGTCCGCGGTGGTGGTGTGGATCGCCATCGCCTACTGCCAGATCGTGTTCCGCCGCCGCTGGATCGCCTCCGGACACGCTGTCGACGAGCTCAAGTACCGCACGCCCGGCTACCCGTACACGTCGTGGGGCGCGTTCATCCTGTGCACCGCCTCGTTCCTGCTCGTGTTCTTCGACAAAGAGCAGCGGTTCGCGCTTGTCGCCGAACTCCTGTTCATCGTGGTCTGCTACGCCGCCTACTTCGTGCAGACATGGTGGCGCAAGCGGCATCCCGCCGAGCCTGAGCTGCAGTTGCCGTAGCCTTTGCTGGTTTCTGACGGTTTCGACGGTCGCTGACAATGCGGTTCGACCGGGAGTTTGACGATTGAGAGGCTGAATTCGCACGTTGCACGGCTCAGTTTGACGATCAAGAGGCTGTACAGCGAACATATGTCGTCAGCGATGACATATCGCGTGGCGAAAAGTCGCGATATGACGTCGTGAAGAGGCCGATGATGACATGTTGCGTGCCTCTCGATCGTCGAACTGACCTGTGCAGAGGTTGGAAACAGCCTCTCGATCGTCAAACATCGAGCGCCAAACGCGGCGACTATCATGGGAGCCGAAGAGGTGGTTGCCATGATGAGGTTGTTCCACAATGATGCCCGCGACGATGCCGCCCATACCCTGCCCGAATCGACGGCTATCCGCCCGGCCGCGGTGGCGGGTTCGTTCTATCCGTCCGACCCCGGCGAACTGAAGGACATGATCGACCGGCAGCTCGATTACGCGCGCACGCTGCTGCACGATTCCGGATTCGCGTGGCGGTTGCCTGCCGGCGCGCCCAAAACGGTGATCGTGCCCCACGCAGGATACGTGTACTCAGGAACCACGGCGGCGCTCGCCTACGCGCTGCTCGAACGCGGCCGCGGCACGATCCGCCGCGCCGTGATTATCGGTCCGACGCATCGCGTCGCCGTGCGCGGCGTCGCCTGCCCGTCCGCAGCTGCATTCCAAACCCCGCTCGGCACCGTGCCGGTCGACCGGGATGTGGAACGCCGTGCGCTCGCCGAGGTGCCGTCCCTGACCGTCAACGATGCGACGCACGCGCGCGAACATGCGGTGGAAGTGCAGATTCCGTTTTTGCAGCGCGTGCTCGGCGACGGTCTGAGCGTTGTGCCGCTCAATGCGGGCGACGCGAGCCCGGCCGAGTGTTCCTATCTTGTTGTCAAGTGTGGGGTGTGTTGTGTCTGGTAGGGGGTGTGGTGTTTGAGTATGGCGTGGATGAGGTCGCAGCGTCGTCTGGCGAGGGAGAGGAGGGCTTGGGTGTGGTGTTTGCCTTCGTTGCGTTTGCGTTGGTAGTACGCGCGTGAGCGTGGGTCTTTGATGATGGCGATGCTGGCTGATAGGTAGAGGGCTCGTTTGAGTTTGTGGTTGCCGTGTCGGTTGCCGGTGTCATGGTGGATGCTGGTGCCGGATTGACGTCGTGCCGGGCATAGTCCGGCGTAGGAGGCGAGGCGGCCGGCGTTGGGGAAGTTGTTCATGCCTTGGGTGGTGGTGACGAGCGCGATGCTGGTGCGTGTGCCCATGCCGGGTATGGTGCGCACGAGACGGTATTCCTCGTTTTGGGAGGCGAGTTGGTGCATGCGGCGTTCGATTCGGGCGCGCTGTTGCTTGTTCTCCCGGATGCGTCGGGCGAGGTCCTTGATGATCCAGTCGGTTTGCGGCCCGTCCTGGGAGACGACGGTGGTTTGCGTGTCGAGCGCGTCGAGTATGCGTGCGGGCAGGGTGAGTCCGGCGCGTAGGTTTGCTTGGACCCATTGCAGGATCTGGTCGCGTCCTGCCTCGCGTAGCCCGTGGGGGCCGCCGTATTCCTCGAGGAGTTTGCATGCGGTCATGCTGGTGATCGCCTCCCCGCCCAGGGCGCGTTCGAGCGCGGGGTGCAGGGTGTGCAGAATCGCGCGCAGCCGGTTGACGAGCCGGGTCGTGTCCGCGGCCAGGTCGTCATCGTATCCCGACAAGAGTTCGAGCGTTTCCAGGTTAGGGTCGATCATATCGACTCGTGTGAGCGTTGACGGGTTCGCCAGCGCGCATTCGGCGATCAGTCGCGAGTCGATGCGATCGGTTTTCGCGTGTCCGGACGTCATCTGCGCGTACCGGCGCATCGACAGGCCGGGCAGATAGGCGGTGTCCATGCCCATGGCGCCGGCCACGGCTAATGGCAGGGAACCGATCGTGTTGGTCTGGTCGACGACCAGCAGCGTCCTGCCGTGTTCCATGGCCCTGTCGTACAAGGCGCGCAATTCACGCTCGTCCTGGCCGACGGGCTTGTCCCACAATCGTTGGCCGTCCATGCCCATAAGCCATGCGTGATGCGCTCGTTTGCCCACGTCAAGCCCGAGCACGCACTCGTATCCCAATACGTCCAACCGTTCCATCACCGGCCTCCTTGCCCGTAGATCCTTCGCGTACGGGACGGCATGACGCGGGCGCCGGCACCCACATTACGAAGACGATCCACCGGACAGGTAGAATCGGCCTTGGTGTCCTGGTTCCTATTAGCGGTCACCACGCGTCCGGTACCCCGGCGGCATCACTCGGCAAGCCGTTCGTCCTGACAACGACGGCAGGGGGCAAAAGCCATACCGGGGACCGTGACCCGTACAGGCTCCACACTCTCATGAAACCCACTCAACAAGGTAATGGTGGGCGACGTGATCCGCGCCTTGTGGAGCGGGCCGGAAACGGTGATCGTGATCAGCTCCGACCTGTCGCATTATCATCCCGAATCGGTCGCCCGAGCGTTGGACGACGACACCATCGCGCATATCGCGCCGCTGGGCGAGCCGACGATCCGCTCGAACCGCGCGTGCGGCGCGTATCCGATCAACGGCCTGCTGGACGTGTGCCCGGGCAAGGGTCTGGCGCTGCGGTTCCTTGGATGCTCCACCTCGGGCGACGATGGGGAAGTGGCGCTTGCTGACGTTGGCTCCGGTTCTGGCGGCTGGCGTGCCGAACGCCCGCTGATGCGCGACCCGGACACGCCGGTCGTCGGCTACGCGTCGTTCGCCGCATGGGAGCATGATCCCGAAGCCCGTGACGTGCTGCAGGCTGAATCCGAACGGCATTCCACTACCGACGGTGCCACCAATCTGCCGGATCATGCCGACACGGTGCTCATCCGTCTGGCACGAGCCTCACTCGAACAGCATTTTGACCTTGCCAAGCCTGATGATCCCACGCCGGCCGACATCGTCGCCGCGCATCCCGAACTGAACCGTCCGGGAGCCAGCTTCGTCACTCTGACCGAACACGGGCAGCTGCGCGGCTGCATCGGCACCATCGAAGCCTACCGTCCGCTCGGCCGCGACATCGCCGAACATGCGATCGACGCCGCCATCCATGATCCGCGGTTCCGGCCGGTCACCGCCGACGAATATCCGGACATCAGCGTCGAAGTATCGGTGCTGTCCGCACCCGAGCCGATGCGCGTGCCGTCCCGCGCCGCATTGGAACGCATGCTCAAGCCCGGCCGCGACGGGCTCATCATCGACGACCGTCACGGCCATCGCGCCACGTTCTTGCCGCAGGTGTGGACCGAACTGCCCGACAGTCGCGAATTCGTCGGTCATCTGCTGCGCAAGGCGGGACTGCCGGCCGCCTATGAATGGCATGACGGCAGCGTGATCTGCAGCCGGTACACCGTCACCGCGTTCGGGGAGACGCGGCGATGAACACGGAAGACGGAGAAAGCGGGGCGACTGAGTTCGTGCGGGCGGCGACGCGCCCGACGGACGAACAGTTGGCCAGGAGCGAGACGGGCGAGTGCACTCCGACACGCACGCCTGTGACGGAGGAGTCGCGCGCCATTGCTCCGGCGACCGGTCGCTGGCAGCACCGATTGGCGGACGGACGCGCGCAATGCGAACTGTGCCCGCGCCACTGCACGCTGCGCGACGGGCAGCGTGGCTTCTGCTTCGTGCGTTCCAACCACCACGGCACGATCATGCTCGACACGTACGGCTTGAGCTCCGGCTTCGCGATGGACCCGGTCGAAAAGAAGCCTCTCAACCATTTCTACCCAGGCAGCGCAGTACTCAGCTTCGGCACGGCCGGCTGCAATTCCGCTTGCCGCTACTGCCAGAACTGGTCGATCTCCGCATCCCGCCAGTGGAGCACGCTCGCCGTCGAAGCGAGCCCGGAGAAGATCGCCGCGGTCGCCGCCGACTACGGCGCACGATCGGTCGCGTTCACGTACAACGATCCGATCATCTTCGCCGAATACGCGATCGACACCGCGCAAGCCTGCCACGAGCGCGGCATCGACGCGATCGCCGTCACCGCCGGCTACATGTCTGCCGCCGCGCGCGGCGACTTCTACCGGGTCATGGATGCGGCGAACATCGATCTCAAAGGCTTCACCGATGACTTTTATCGCCGGGTCACCGGCACGCGGTTGCGCGACGTGCTCGACACGATCGAATACGTATGCAACGAGACGGACACATGGGTTGAACTGACCACGCTGCTCATCCCCGGGTACAACGATGACGACGCGCAGCTGCACGCCGAATGCGCGTGGATCCGCGACCACTGCGGCCGCAACGTGCCGCTGCACTTCTCCGCGTTCCATCCGGACTACAAGATGCGCGATGTGCCGCCGACCCCGCTCGCCACGCTCGTGCACGCGCGCGAGATCGCGATGGGGGAGGGGCTGCGCTTCGTCTACACCGGCAACGTTATCAACCGGGACGGCGACACGACGTTCTGCCCGGGCTGCGGCGCGGCGCTCATCGTGCGCGACCGGTACGACATCGTCGCCTACCGGCTCTCCGCCGACGGACGTTGCCCCAACTGCGGCACGGCGATCCCCGGCCGGTGGAGCGCCGATGGAGCCGGTGGTTTCGGACGGAGGCGATGGCGCGTCGCCGCACGGTAGGATCGGCGCGCAACGCCGTGCGGCACGCCACGCGGATTTTGTGAAGATTTTGACGGGAAGCTGTGAGGATTACGTTGTTTTCACCTGCCGCCCAGCGCGTTGCCAAGAATTTTTACTAGGCTCACGAACCGTGAGGAATTTTTTCAAAGGCATATCGCTGACGTCGCTGGCCGCGGGCGCGCTCGCCGCGGTCACGTCGTTTCTGCTGTCGGCCAAGATAGGCATGGCCGGCTCGGTGATCGGCGTCGCCGCGGGTTCGATCGTCTCCGCGGTCTCATCGCAGATCTACAAAAACGTGCTGAGCGCTTCCGGTCAGAAACTGCAGGACGTGACTGGCGTTGGCTCGTCGTCGGATGACGGCAAAGCCGAGGACAAGGCCGATGCGGCCGCCGCCGGTGCATCCGATACGGCGAGTTCTGCTGGTGCGACCGGCGTGGCGAACGGCAATGACGAAACGACCGTGCTTGCGCCCGGTGCCGTCGCGTTGCAGGAGCGTGCGGATGCGGCTTCGCACGCAGGCCGCGTGATCAGCTCTGCGGATGGAACCGACGCGACGGTCGCCGATATGACTGCGGTTGGTGCGGACGGTACGACCGTGCTGTCGGCGGTTGGAGGCGTGTCCGGTGCGTCCGGCATGTCCGGCACGGAACAGGGTGGCAATACGCTGGCGAATCTGGTCAACGCGACCGAAACGGCGCATGATGGCGGTTCCGTCGATCATGCCGGCCAAGCCGGTCATGTCGGACGCGTCGCGTCGTCGCAGGGCGTGCATCATGTGGCCGCGCCGAGCGTCGCCACGACCGTCAAGCAGAAGCGCATCGCGCTGGGCGTCGCCATCATCAGCTCGCTGGTCGCCGTGGCCGCGACCGCGGGCATCATCATGCTGATTACGCAAGGCCAGGGCACCGACTCCGTGGTGCGCGACATCGTCAGCACCACGCAAACCCCGTCGCAGCCGAGCGATCAGGGACATGCCGGTGACACGTCGAACGGCGGTCCGACGGACACACATCACGGCACCGACTCCGGCACGACCGGCAACTCCGCCGACGGCACTGATTCGAACGATTCGACCGACTCCACCACGCAAGACGGCACCGAATCCAACGGTTCGACCGACTCCACCAGCGGGTCCTCGTCGGACGGAACATCGTCTGGTTCGTCCGACGGCTCGACATCATCCGGTTCGACCGGCACGTCCGGCAACTCGAACGGATCAAGCTCGTCCGGTTCGTCGAACGGCACGTCCACCGATTCCGGCACCAGCGGATCCACCGGCAGCGGATCCGACTCCTCGAACGGATCGTCTTCGGGCACGTCCAGCGGATCGAATTCGTCCGGCAATTCCGGGTCGACGTCCTCCGGGTCGTCGTCGAGCGGCAGCGACTCGTCATCCTCGGATTCCTCCAGCTCTTCCGGCGACACCGGCTCGACGAACAGCTCCGGTTCGTCCACTTCGGGGGACAGCGGCTCAACGGCGCAGTGATCCACCGGTCAGCCGCCGTCCGACGGTCCCGACAAACAGAACGTTCCAGGACGGCGGTCAAGGCGCGACACGCCGAGGTTGCACGCTTGCGAATCCTGTCGTAACCTATCTCAGGTTCGCAAGAACGGGGCTATAGCGCAGCTGGTAGCGCATCTCCATGGCATGGAGAGGGTCAGGGGTTCGAATCCCCTTAGCTCCACCATCAAAGCCCGGAAGCCAATCGCTTTCGGGCTTTCTCATACCATTCGCAGGGTTATAGGCCAAAAACTAGGAACCAGTGTTTGGCGTGACATTGTCCCTGGCGCAGTCGTCCTACTAGCACAATGTCACGCTATAAGGTCGATTTGCGTGACATTGTGGCTAGTAACTTCACTTTGCTCTCAGCAATGTCACGCAGGCGCCGCAATGAGACGGCCTCTACATGCCACAATCGCAGGGCCTTTTACCAGACGATGGTGTGCCCGGCGGCTGCGGCGCCCAGCTCCATGTGCAGCTTGGCAATGCCGAGACCAATGTCGGACTGCACGCCCTCCAACGCCTCGGCACGGACGGTGAGACCGTCGGCGAGCAGCGTGAACCGGAACGGCTGCTTGCCGAGAGCGCTCGGCGCCAGCTGGGCGGCCTCCAGTGCGCTGACAAACCACGCCGGCGCGTCGGCAAGCGTGCCGGCGCCCTCCACGGCGCCCAACTCCTCGACCGGCCTGCTGCGGTGCGGGCGTCCCGGACGGGCACCATGGCCAAGTGCGATCACCGCGGGCATGCGTTCGCCGTCCGCCAGATGCCAGAAATCGTCGTGCTCCGCCACCTCGTGCAGCACGGCCCAGCCGGTGTCCAATCCGAGCGACACGGCGGTCAGGGCGAGACGCTCACCGAAATATCCCGCGCGCTTATCCAAGTCGGCCGGGCCGGTGTCGGCGTCGTGTCCGATTAGCGCAAAGCACCAGCGCACGTTCTTGAACCGGCCGTAGTGCGTCGGGCAGCCGCCAAACGCGTCCGTGTCGTCATGCACCAGCCGGATATCGAGCCCGCCCTGAGCGTTCGCCTCGGCCACTGCGGCGCGCAACTTGTCCAACACCGCCGCATCGATCGGCTGGTCGGTGAAATCGCGCACGGCATGACGGGCTTCCATGGCTTCGGTGATATTCATTGCGGCTCCTCAACAACGTGTCCGGCGACAGACGACGGCAGACAGTAAAAAATGCTGTCCCCATCGTAGAAGACGCATGATATATTCTCTGAGAGATTTTTCACAGGGACGCGGTGGCGGACGCACGCCGACCGGCGTAGGCTGGAATCGTTTGGCAACCGTATGTCGTATGTGAAAGGACGCTATCATGGCAACGCTCACCGCTGAGATGAAGACCTTCATCGAAAACAACCTCGCGTGGATCGCCACCGTCGACAAGGACGGCAATCTCGACCTCGGCCCGAAGATGTCGCTGTTCGTGCTCGACGACAACCACCTCGCCTACCACGAGCGCACCGCCGGCCAGCATTACCAGAACCTTGAGAACGGTTCCCCGCTGGTCGTCGCCGTCGCGAACCTCGCCGAGAAGAAGGGCTACCGCTTCCGTGGCAACGTGACCCTGCACACCGACGACGCGATCTACGACGAGCAGGTTAAGGTCGCCGAGGAGAAGGGCACCAAGAAGCCCGCCGCCATTCCGGTGCTCGAGATCACCGAGATTCAGGACCTGTCCTCCGGCGCCACCGCCGGCAAGACCATCGAAAAGGACTGAGCCTTTTTCGATCGCGCATGGATTGTGCGTTGATAGTGCATTGATCGACAGTTGATCGTGCATGGTAATGGCCGGCACCCGCGGATCATCGCGGATGCCGGCCATTGCCGTTGGTAGGACGCTATTGGCAGGCGACACGAGCCTGATGAGCGTCGGACAAAAGATCCGAACCGTCAATCGTGTTTGGCGATCGCGCCCGCATCCGCGAAGGCTTTGCGGTAGATCTCGACCAGTTGCGGCAATCTCATGGACGCGTTCGCCGGACTGGTGGACGGCAGTTGGATCATAGGTACGGCGCATCCGGCCGCCGACAAACCCGGTTCGATCAGCCGACGGTAGAGCTGCCCGGCTTTCGTGCCGGTCGTGAGCACACGCGTAATCCGCGAACCGCGCACGATCGGCACGATGTCGTTCGGCATCGCATTGCGGATGGAGGAGTCGCTTGCTCCGGTGATGTCGCACGAGGCGATCACGTCCCACAGCGCCACATGATGTCGCAGCGCGAACGCCTGCCGTGAATCGGGGGAGTCGCCGGGCACGTCGCACGGATCCGCCGGGTCGGCGAACAGGGTGGCCATCACCGGCCAAAACCGGTTCTGCCGGTGCATGTAATAGAACCCGGCTTCGCGGGATTTCGGGCTTGGCATCGACCCCAGCACCAGCACGCGCGATTCCGCGTCCCACACCGGTCCGAATCCATGCTCCACATGTTCCATTCGGCTTGCCTTGCGATTCAGCGGATTCGATACTCGTGCCCGCGCTGCGTGATGAAGAACCCCATCCGGCGCATCTTGCGCGTGAGCGAATACAGGGTCGTCGCCATCACGGCGTGCTGCTCCGCGAATCCGACCCCGTCGCCGAACACGAGCCGCGACAGGTCGTCGAAGCTTAGGAACCGTCCGTCCGCGCGGATTAACGCCTCCAACGCCGAGTATTCGCGTGGCGACAGCGCGATCGGACGGCTGGTGCTGCGATAGTAGGCGCGTTGCGCGTGCGTGTCGAGCGTCAGATCGCCGTGGATGAGCAGTGCGGGCCCGTTTGTTCCGGCATGGTCGGGCGACAACAGTTCGATGTAGGAGAGCAGTTCCGTATCCGAAAACGGCTTGTTGATCGTGACGGCCGGATGCAGGGGAGAAGCGGGATCGCTGATGGCGTAGCGGCTGGTTTGCTCCCGTCCGCGTGGCATGGACGGCGTGGCCAGCAGCGCGATTTTCGGCAGCGGCCGACTGGCGCCGGGCACATTGTTGTCAGAACCGTCGCCGGAATCATCGGCGCGCGAACGGAGCAGCCGTTCGAGACGGCCCATAAGCTCCGTATCGGTCAGATCGTCAAGCAGCACCGCATCGTAATCGCGCCGGACGCGCTGGACATCCGCGTCCGCCTCGCCGAACGCGCGCTCCGACAGCAGAGCCCCGTCAAGCTGCTGCGCATCCGACGCCACGTCGACCGTGTGTCCGGCTGACTGCAGCGTTCCGGCCACGGCCATTACGAGGGCCGTACTGCTGGTCACGAAGAGCAGATCCATTGTCGCCTCCCGCATCCCCGCCGGACATCCGTATGCTCCAGCACGTTATATTCCAGCACTATAGTCCCGCGGGTGCGCAACGGAACTACCGTCTGACTGGGTCGTTTTGGCCGTCGTGTTCGGCACGGTCGCACTCATCGCGTGTTCGGCGCGTATCGCCCCGCGTCGCGTGCGATGCCGGCCCGCCGATATGATGTGAGCTGAACGGAAAACGTCCGACGCGACTGTGCGAAACGGGGGAGACGATGATCGACGAAGTGGTGATGCTCAGGCACGGGAGGACCTCGTACAATCTGGCGCGGCGGCTGCAGGGGCAGATCGACGTGCCGCTCGACATCGTCGGCCAGTGGCAGGCCGATCAGGCCGGTTTCGAACTTGCGCAACGCTACTACTGGGCCAAGGTCGGCAACATCGCCCGCAATCCTCAGCTGCTCGCCCAGCCCGGTCCCGACGCGGCCGAACGCAGCAGCATCGACGAATACCGGCAGGCTCCGGCGTCTCGGCGCAGGCTCGCTGTTGTCGCGTCTGACCTGTTCCGCGCGCAGCAGACCGCGCACGCGTTCGCCGATCTGCTCGGCATTCCGGTCGAGCTTGATCCGCGTTTGCGCGAACGCAGGTTCGGACAATGGGAGGGCCTGACGCGTGAGGAGATCCGCGCGATGGACGAGGCCGCGTACGTATCGTGGCGCAGGCACGAGGGCGGCGAGCTCGCGTACGGCGTGGAAAGCCGGCGCGACGTGGGCCGCCGTGGTGCCGAGACGATGCGTGAGATCGTCGCCGATCCGCGCTATGCCGGCGAGCCGACCACGCTCGTGGTCGTCGGCCACGGATCGTGGATTGCGGCCACGATCGAAACGCTGATCGGTCTCGACCCGGACGGCAACGCGCTCGGCGGCATCCGCAACGCGTCGTGGAGCCGGCTGAGCGTGGTCGGCGCGATGGGCGGCGTGCCGCTCGACGAGCCGGTTTGGCAGCTCGACGAGTTCAACCGGTCGCCCATGATCGCCCAATACGCCGATTGGGAGAACGGGCCGGCGGACCTGCGCGGCCCGGGCATGCCGGGTTGGAAGCCGATCGCCATGTGACGCGGACGCAACGGATCCGGGCCGGCGTGCAGACGTGCGAGAATGCGCGCCCGCACGCAAACTCACGCAAACGCACGTATTTCGCACGCGAACATGAACACGATGTGCCGATATGCCCGTCGCGGCGGGCCTGTCGCACCATAGGGACTATTCTTGTCACGGTTTTACACGGGGACGCGGCGACACGCGCCGCATTCGAACGGCGGAAGGCGGGTGAGACGAGACATGCTGAGAATTTTCAGCACCATCAACGGCCAAGTGGAGCAGGTGCAGAAACCCGAGAACGGTTCGTGGATATCGCTGAGCGAACCGACCGACGTGGAGCTCGCCACCATCGCGCAGGAAACCGGCGTAGATCTGGCCGACCTGCGCGCCCCGCTGGATGACGAGGAACGCTCGCGCGTCGACATCGAAGACGACTACACGATGATCATCGTCGACATCCCGACCGTCGAGGAGCGCGGCGGCCGCGACTGGTACGAGACGATCCCGTTGTCGATCATCGTCACGCAAAGCCTCATCATCACCGTGTGCATGCAGGACACGCCCGTGCTCCACCCGTTCATGGAGGGCACGATCCGCGGGTTCAACACGTTCATGCGCACGCGGTTCATCCTGCAGATTCTCTACCGCAACGCGACCATGTACTTGCGCTACCTGCGCATCATCGACCGCGAAAGCGACAAGCTGGAACTCAAGCTACGCCATTCCATGCAGAACCGCGAGATCGTGATGCTCATGGAGCTGAGCAAGACGTTGGTGTATTTCACGACGTCGCTCAAATCGAACGAAATCGTGATGGAGAAGCTCACCACGCTGCCTCGCGTCAAGCAGTATCCGGATGACGAGGACCTGCTCGAGGACGTCATCACGGAAAACAAGCAGGCCATCGAGATGGCGAACATCTACAGCGGCGTTCTTGCGAACATGACCGACGCGTTCGCCTCGATCGTGTCCAACAACCTGAACAACGTGATGCGCATCTTCACGATCATCTCGATCACCCTGTCGGTACCGACGCTCATTTTCTCCATGTACGGCATGAACTTCCAGACCGGCATGCTCGGCATGCCGCTGAGCGACAAGCCGTGGGGCTTCGCCGCGATCATCATCATTTCGATTGCCCTGTCCGCGGTGGTGACATGGTTCCTCACCCGTTCCCGCATGTTCAAGTAGCCGCGTCGCGAGCGGTCCGCGCGCTGGCGGCCGGATGCGCGCTCGCGTCGCTGGCGATGCCGCTGGC
>NZ_JGYN01000044.1 GCF_000741165.1 Bifidobacterium biavatii DSM 23969
TGCGAACGCGGCCTCGCGCGCTGCGGCCGGCATGAAGCCGACCACGCCGTCCCGGCCGGCAAGACGCTCGGCGCGCTGAACGAACTTCGCTTCTTCGGATGCCATGATGCTCACTCCCCTTCCTGCGCGCTCATCGTGTCGTGCGTGGACACGATCTTGTCGACGAAGCCGTATTCGAGCGCTTCCTGCGCGGTGAACCAGTGGTCGTACTCGTTGTCGCGGTAGATTTCCTCGACGGTGTGGCCGGTCTGCTTGGCGGTCAGTTCGGCGAGGGTCTTCTTCATGTCCATGATGAGCTCGGCGTTGATGCGCACGTCGGTCGTGGTGCCGCCGATGCCGCCGGACGGCTGGTGCATGAGCACGCGCGCGTGCGAGGTGAGGAAGCGCTTGCCCGGCGTGCCGGAGCTCAGCAGGAACTGGCCCATCGACGCGCACATGCCGAGGCCCACGGTCGCCACGTCGGGCTCGATGAGCTGCATGGTGTCGTAGATGGCCATGCCGGCGGTGATCGAACCGCCCGGCGAATTGATGTACAGCCAGATGTCCTTCTTCGGATCCTCGGCCGCGAGCATCAGCATCTGCGCGCAGATGCGGTTGGCCATATCGTCCTTGACCTCTTCGCCCATCCAGATGATGCGGTCCTTGAGCAACCGGTTGAAAATCGGATCCACCATGGACGGGGCGTCGCCGTCGTCCATCGTGGGTGAGGGTGTCATGAAATCTGCCACCTTATCTCCTTGACTCATAAAACATTACGCTTAGCTACATTACCCGTTCAAAGCGACCGCCGCCGCGCTTCCGCCCCTTTTCGGCTACCCGCATAGCGTTGCGACGAGCGTCAGCCAGCGAGAGCTCCGATGTGCGTCTGCTCCGGCGGCATGGCGTTGTCCCGCACCTTGCGGATGCACAGGATCAGATCCATTGCCTGTTTCGCGTCGAACAGCTTGAGCATCGGGCGCGGACGGTCGAACGGGGGTTTGGCGAGTTGTTCGGGGTCGAGGTATCCATTGTGTTCGATGTAGTCGATGACGGTGTGCAGGAAGCCGATCTGGGTCTGGTTGAGCGTGTGCGCGTTGACGAACTCGGCGAACGCCTCCATTGCGGCCGCATGGTCGAGTTTGGCCACTCGTCGCACCAGCAGTCCGAACGGCAGCGGCCCGTATGTGGTTTCATAGTCGGTTTGTGATCCGAGCTCATGGACGAGGATGCGTTCGAGCTCGCTGTAATCATGACCGTCAAGCGGTTCGTTGTGACGCAGTTTGCGTATCGCCCCGTCGTTCTGGTGTTCGTTGACGTATCGGTTGACCTTGAGCCGGTAGTCGTCGTAGTGTTCGGCGATGTCGAACGGCTGGTTTTCGGTGCGCTCGATGAGCGGGTCAGTCAGATCGGTGATAACGATCCTGCGGGTGCCGGAGTCGGCGATGAATCGGATGAGATCGCGCAGTTGGATGCGTATGCGTTCCAGTGCGGTTACCGACAGTCCGTCGAGATAGTCATCATGGTCGGTGATCGTCGTGACCAGTTCGCGTTGCCGTTGCACTTGCGGGATGGTCATGCGTTCGCCCAGCTGCGCGGCGATTGCGCGGAGTTTGGTCGTGTAGGCCTTCGCGGGGTCGCCGGTCGCCCGAGCGACCATCATGCCGTACATGAGCGCATCGAAGCGCAGCGCGTACACGTCCGTTGCGCCGTAATGCGCCAGCGGCGCGAGTTCATGGGTGAGTTCGCGTACGTTCAGGTCGTTGAGGAACGTGTATGCGTCGGACATGCGGTAGCGTTCCACGTATTCGCGCTTGAGTCGTACGGCGACTTTGTTCGTATCCCATGCGCCGATCTGTCCAGTCAGGTCGGAGATGAGTTCAGCACGCCATTGGATGATTTGCGGATCGTCCGTGAAGTCGCTCGTCTGGAATGCCTGCACGAGTTCGGCCTTGCGAGCGAAGATGCGTTCGCTGACGGATGCGGCGGGCTTGTCTTCGACCGGATTGGTCTGCTCGCGGAAGAACGCGAAGTTACCGCAGTAGTCGAAGATCTTGAACCGGCGTTTGCCGACGTATTCACCGTCGATGTTGTCGACGCAGTCCAGTTCGGAACTGAGTCGGGTACCGCGACCGATCATCTGCCGGAACTTGATTTTGGAACGTACTTTCTTGAAAAACACCAGATTGACGACGTCGGGCACGTCGACGCCGGTGTCCATCATGTCGACGGAGACGGTGATGACGGGCAGCGGCTTGCGTTTGAATTCGGCGATGACACTGTGCGCGTAGTCGTCGCCGTGCAGCACGGTTTTGATGAATCCCCCGGCTGATTCCTTCGGATAGAGCGCCGTATACCGTTCGACAATGTAGCGCGCGTGGGCCTGGTTGGCGGCGAAGATGATGGTCTTGCCGAGCCGTTCGCCGCCGTCGGTCGTGATGCCGTGGTCGTGCAGGTCTTCGAGGACGGCGTCCACGGTGGCCGGGTTCATCACGTACGTGTTGATCGCGGCTGCATCGATGTGCGCAGGCAGGTTTGCCATGTCGCCGACATCGTCTCCGGGCCCGTCGTCATCGGTGTCGCCGTCGCCGAAGTCCTCCTCGTAACGCTCCTTGTCCGTATCGGACAGGTCGTCGTAGGTGATGCCTTCGTCCATGAACTTGGTTTTGGCTTCGACGTTAACGAACGGAACGAGCACCTTATCTTGGAGCGCCTGCGCATACTCGTACACGAAGGTAGGCACCCCGTGCTGCACGTGGAAGAAGTCGTAGGTGTTGCGGTCCACGTCGTCGCGCGGCGTGGCGGTCAATCCCACCATGAGTGCGTCGA
Source organism: Bifidobacterium biavatii DSM 23969 (assembly GCF_000741165.1). GTDB lineage: Bacteria > Actinomycetota > Actinomycetes > Actinomycetales > Bifidobacteriaceae > Bifidobacterium > Bifidobacterium biavatii. Next base: position 2,806 of record NZ_JGYN01000044.1, read on the forward strand.
AGTGGTCGAAGATGACCTTGTATTTCTTGAAGATCGACCGGTGCGCCTCGTCCACGATGATGAGGTCGAAATGACCTGCGGAGAACACGGGCTTGCCGTCCGCGCCGGTTTCCACGTCGATGGCGTTGATCATGGTCTGGTAGGTGGAGAACACGACGCGCGCGTCCGTGTCGTGCTTGTTGGAGCACAGGTTGCACAGCGACCAGTCGGGGAAGTATTCGCCGTATGCGCTGTTCGCCTGCGAGACGAGTTCGATGCGGTCGGCGAGGAACAGCACGTTCTTGACGAGCCCGGCGCGCATGAGCACGTCGGCGAGCGCTGCGGATACACGGGTCTTGCCGGTGCCGGTGGCCATGACGAGCAGGCTGCGACGCTGACCTTGGTTGAGGTTGTCGCAGACGGCTTGGATGGCTTCGAGCTGGTAGGCGCGGCCATTGCCGCCGGCGACGTTGAGATTGACGGGTACGGTGGACGGGTCGATGGCGGTGCGGCGGCGGGCGAGGATGCGTTGCAGATCGTCCTGGGCGAAGACTTCGCCGACCTGCCGGTATGAGCCGTTGTCGTCGTCGACGAAGTAGGTGCGGTAGCCATTGGACAGGAAGATGAGCGGACGGTAGCCGAATTGCCGTTCGAGGCAGTCGGCGTAGAGACGCGCCTGTTGGAGTCCTTTGGCGGGGTCGTAGGCGGTGCGTTTGGCTTCGATGATGGCGAGCGGCTTGCCGTTGCGCCCGTTAAGCAGGTAGTCGACGTAACCTTGCTGGCCGGGGTTGCCTTCCATGCCGGTGACGGGATATTCAGCGATGACGTCGCGTGCAGTGTTCCAGCCAACCAGTTGCAGGTCGAGGTCGATGAAGCGTGTGCGGGTCTGGTATTCACTGAATTCGTCGGCCGGCACGTGTTCGATGACGGGCTGTTCGGCCTTGCGCGCGGCGAGCTGGTCGCTCAGCGCGCGTATGCGCGCTTCGAGTTCGGCGATCTGCTGGGTTTGCTTGCCGAGCTGCGCCTCATATTCCTTGCGTGCGGCGTCTTCCTGCGCCTTGCGTTCCTTGGCGGCGAGCGCATGGCTGACGGCGGGGACCTGTTTGGGGTCGAAGACGCGTTTGACGTAGCGGCGGCCGTAGCTGTAGTCAATCCATTGGATGAACGTGAAGAGGATGTTCAGGGAGAACATCGCGTCTTCGGGTTTGAGCTGCGCGTTACGGTGCGCGGCCATGTTACCGGCTTTGATGACATATTGCAGGGATTCCCACAAATGGTTGTCGGCGAGCGAAGTGCGGAAGGTGGGTTCGTGGACAAGGGACTGCAGATTGTCCTTGTACGGCGGCTTGATGGTCTCGTCGGCGGCGTATACCCATTTGACGGCAAGTTCGAACGCGCGACGCGCGGCCAGCGCGCTGATCGTGGGCGACAGGGACATCACCCGTTCCGCTTCTAAGCATGCGTCGGCGAACATCTTGTAGTCGTCCTGACCTTGCAGAAACGAGAAATTGGCCATATCCGTCTCCCTCATGCGCCACGTCGCGGCACCCGTCGCCGCCGATCAGACCCATCGTACAACGCGGAAGACCATTGCATTCGGCAGCGCGGTCTCTTCGACGGCGGACACGCAAGAGTTTTCGAATATTTCGTTTATTGGTATGCTGATATGGCATTGCATGATTGCCGTTACAGCCAAAAAGGAGGATCCATTATGGGAACACGCAGTCTCGCCAACGACGCCACAACCTATCTGCCCAACGCAGAGGATCGCCGCCGGCTTATGGACATCAAGGAAGCCCTGTCTCATATCGCGCAGGATGCAAGGGAGACTCCCGATACCGTGTTTGACGACATGTCCGGTCAATCGGATTTCCCCGTCGCGACGCTTAAGGTGCCCGGCTCTCCGGCGCGACCGCTCACCCCGGAACTGGCGGACGTTCTGATGCAGGTCGCCGATCAGCTGTCCCGCGGTCGAGCCGTATTCGTGGCACCGTACGATACGATGCTCACCACGCAGGATGCCGCCGATTTCCTCGGTGTCTCGCGTCCCACGCTGGTGAAACTGTTGGAGGACGGTGCCATCCCGTTCGAGAAGGTGGGGCGTCACCGTCGCGTATTGCTCGCCGACCTGCAGGAATACATGAACGCCCGGCATCGCGAGAATGTTGGCATGTTTGACGAACTTGCCGCCGATGAGGATCCACGGGCGACTTTGAACAATCCCCTGATCTCCTGACGACGTCACCCGATCGGCAGAAAGGCGATCCATGAGCTTCCCCGTATTTTTCGACACATGCAGCCTCTTCGGCGAGATCGTCAACGATCTGGTGCTTCGTCTCGCCGAAGAACGGTTTTTCACACCATATTGGTCGGAAACCGTACTCACGGAACTCTATAGGAATCTTTCGCCGCGCATCGGAGAGGACAGAGCGGACCGACGCATTCGCGCAATGGAGTCCGCCTTCCCCGATGCGCTCGTCACCGGCTATGACAGTCTGATCCCCATGATGACCTGCGACGTCAAGGACCGTCATGTGCTTGCAGCCGCCGATCATTCGCCCGCGCAGACATTAGTGACATTCAATCTCAAGGATTTTCCGGATTCATCTACCATCCCTTTGCAAATCGAGGTCAAGCACCCGGATGACTTTCTGCTGGATGTACTCGATCTCGACCCTGGACGGGTCGCCCAGGTATGTTATGCAGCGCTCATCAGCTACAAGGCGTATCCGCAAACACCAGAGGATTATGCATACATGCTCCAACGATGCGGACTGCCACGATTCGCCGAACGACTGTATCCCATCCTTGACGCACTCTACGAACGCAGCTGACCTTATTTAGGATCTGTCATTGGGCGAAGTAGCGTTGGGTGAGGCTGGCGTAGAGGGTGGTGAGGCGGTCGAGCTGCTGACGCGTGGTGGATTTGAGGGATTCCACCGACGTGACGAACTCGGCGAACTCATTCTGTAGGGCGAGAGGTGGAAGCGGGACGCTAATGCTCGATAGCATCTCCTGATTCACCTTATATGTTCCATTGGTAGTGCGAGCCATGCCTTCAATCTGTTTGCGAATGGTAGGCTGCCGCCATACATGAAATAGATATGACATACATATTTTGCTGGTATCTACGCGACCAGCAATCATCGTATCCGGAAACACCAGATCCGAGTAGTTTCTCTCGGCATAAGCGCCGGCACCAACCAGATTCTTGTTTCCATTGCCACGACACATGTAAAAGTCCAAAGACGAGACCCGTTTGTCAGCAGACGGATCATCATCAAATACGCCTTCCTTCCATGCGGAATCATCGAAATCACCTTGAGTAATCGCTGAAAGAGTCAGGACCTTCGACGGAATGGCGCCTCGCTTGGATGGGGATACTCCGTTACGCATATCCGGCATAAGTTCAGATGACAGAACGTCTTCATACTTGTCGTGCATAAACATCTCGACGAAGCGGGATTGGATGAGTTCGTCGGCTTTGGCGAGCATCTGCTCAGCAACAGTAATCTCATTCTGCACTGTTTTGAGAATCTTTACAATCTCTCGTTGCCGATCAACTGAGGGCAACATAAACCGTATTTGGTTAAGAACCTTCGCTGATAGATGCTTAACCGTCACATATGAAGTCTGTGATTCGATATGTTTTAATTCATCCGCAAGTATGTATGGCAGAAAGTCAGGAACCAAATCATCATTGGTAGAACGAATCTTACAAACTCGCTGATTCAGTAAAGCGTCTCCGCCTTTCCACTCGACTATATTGAATTCACCATCCATGCCGATAAGAAAATCACCATCATGAATCAAATAGCGGTCATCGCATGTTTCATCTGTATACGTATACGATGTACCCTCTTTCAGATCACGAATACGAATAACAGGCATACCAGTCGCTTTATCCGACGAAAAGCGTTTTGAGTCAAAGGCAAACCCATACGTAATTTCGCATACTTCTTTAAGCAGCCGCTCTCCCATCACTCACCGTCCTTGGCGAGCATGGCGTCGAGAGCATTGAGGCCGTCCGCGAATTTGGTGTTCAGTTCGCGCAGTTCGGCCATGAGCTGGCTGGTCGGCGGATACTCCTTGCGTTCGTATTCGACCTGCACGTACTTGTTGAAGCTGAAGTCGTAGTCGTTGGCAGCAATGTCGTCGCGGGTCACCATAAAGCTCTGCTCGGTACGCTCGCGAGCGCCTTCGGCGTCAAGGTTCTTCCAGCGTGCGAGGATATCGGGAATATCGTTGTGCGCGGTGTCTTCGTCGCGTTTGTCGTCGAGCGTGTAGCCGTCGTGTTCCATGTTGTACAGCCAGACCTTGTCGGTGCTGTTTGGCGCGTCGGTTTTGGTGAAGACGAGGATCGCGGTGCTCACTCCCGAATATGGTTTGAACACGCCGGAGGGCATGTAGATGATCGCTTCGAGCCGCTGATGGTCCACCAGTTCGCGGCGCAGTTCACGATACGCCTTCGCGTTGGAGCGGAACAGCACGCCGTTGGGCACGATGCACGCGCAACGGCCGCCGAGCTTCAACATGCGCAGGAACAGTGCCACGAACAGCAGTTCAGTCTGCTTGGTGTCCACGATGGCCTTGAGCGAGTCGTCGATGTCCTCCACGTCGAGCGAGCCGGTGAACGGCGGGTTGGCGAGGATCACGGCGAACTTGCTGCGGATCGTATTCAGGCGTGACAGGCTGTCCTGGTTGCGGATGTCGGGGTGTTCGACGCCGTGCAGCAGCATGTTCATCGCGGCGATGCGCACCATCGTCTGGTCGGTGTCGAAACCGGCGAACTGATCGCCTTCAAACAGGTTCCACTGGTCGGCGCTCATCGCGTCACCATAGGTGCGGCGAATCCATTCGGCCGCGGAGATCAGGAATCCGGCCGTGCCGCACGCCGGGTCGCCGATCAACTGGCCGGGCTTCGGGTCGATCAAGCCGACCATGAGGTCGCGGATGTGCTTGGGCGTGCGGAACTGGCCGTTCGCGCCAGCCGTGTTGAGCTTGCTCAACATGTATTCGTACAAGTCGCCCAGATCGTCCTGGTCCTTGACGATGTTCGTGAGCAGGTCGTCGATGCCGGCGACCGCACGTTCGAGCGTTTTCGGCTTGTTGAAGCCGAACGAGGCGTCCTCCATGCTGTCTGCGAACGCGTTGCCGGTGTGCAGGGTCTTCAGGAACGGGAACACCTGCTGAGACACGGTGGCGAACATCTGTTCGGCCGACTCGTTCTTGAAGTTGTGCCAGCGCAAACGCTGGCCTTCGGGAGTGTCCGGGAACACCGGGTTGGCGAGCGGCGCGCCGGTAAGCTGCGCCATCTGCTCGGCCTCGAGCTGCTTATCGTCGAGCGACTTCATGAACATGAGGTAGGTGAGCTGGCTGATCACCTCAAGCGGATTGGTGATGCCACCCTCCCACATGCGCTGCCAGATGTCGTCGACCTTATTCTTCACGGCCCCGGTAATCATCGCGTCCCTTCCGTCGATCTCGTACGTTCCGTTACGGCTGAATCCTTCCCCACTCTACCGTCTCTCCAACCGCCGCCACGCAGTCGTACGAATAGTTCGGAACGATGCATCGTCGCGTTGCCCCGGACCATTCGCATATGATGCTACTTGCGCAACAGCTGGTGCGACAGGAGCGCCGACACAGCGACGGCCAGGGCGACGGGGACGTAGAACGTGCTGGGGGCGGCGGTGAGTTCCAGCACGAGGCACATGGCCATGAGCGGGGCCTGCTGTGAGGCCGACAGGAGTGCGGCCGCGCCGATGAGGGCGCAGGCGGTGACTGAATCCGCTGGGAAGGCGATCGCCCAGAAAATGCCGAACATCGCGCCAAGCGTGGAGCCGAGCGCGATGCCCGGCTGGAGCACGCCGCCGGATGCGCCGGAACGGATGGTGAGCAAGGTGATTGCCGCTTTGGCAATGAACGTGAACGCCAGCACCATCATCACCAGCAGCAGTTCGCTCTGGCGTGGGTTCAAGCCCAGTGCCGTCCACGGGGAGACGGTATCGCTGGTACTCCCAAGATCCGAAAGGTAAGTGCTGTTCGTGCCGAAAAGCGTGGAATCCGGGTTGATCAGCGCGGCGATGGAACGGCCCTCCTGAGTGGAGATCGTGCTGAACCCCAATTGTGCGGCCGCACGGCCATTGCCCATGATCTGCGGCAAAGCCAACGACACGATGCCGGTGAGCACGCCGGCCAATGGCATCTGCCATAGGATCGCCGTACCCTGCGGCTTATGCGCTTCAGCCCATTGCGAGCCTCGGCGGAACCATGCGCCCGCCACGCCGCAGAGTGCGCCGATGAGCAGCGCGGCAAGCATCAGCGTAGGCGTGATGTCGTTCTGCATGTTCGAAATATCGTAGAACACGTGGCGTCCCTTGATGCTGGACGCGACGAACGCGGCCGAGGCGGACATGCCGAGTCCGAACGCAACGTTTTCGATCGCCACGTCGGCGAGCAGGATCTCCACGGCGAAGAACATGCCGGCGAACGGCGCGTTGTACACGCCGCCCAGGCCGGCGCCGGCCGCGACCGCGACGACGACGCGCCGGTCGACGCCGGTCAGCCGGAACAGGTCGCAGAATCGTTGCGCGAGCATCGCGCCGAGTTCGCGCGGCGCGACCTCGCGGCCGATCGACGCGCCGGTGCCGACGATGAAGATCTGCAGGCACACGTGCACGAGCGTCTGCCATACCGGCATGCGGTCGCCGTTTACCGCTTTCTTGACAGACGGAACCTTGGTGGTTTTCGTGCGCAGCAGCCACCAGATCACGCCGGCGACTGTCAGGCCGACCGTCACGGACACCGCGCGGCGCACGGCCGGCACGGCGAACGGTCCGGGCGCGGCCGACCCTTCGACATAGCCGAGCATCACCCGTTCGATGCCGTACAGCATCAACGTCAGCAATCCCGCGCCCGCGCCGATCACCGCGCCGAGCAGCAGCGCCGCAGCGGCCATCCATCCGATGCGCTTCCAATCCATCGACCCCGTGGTCTTCACAGTCTTCTCAGTCATCCCTCTCCCCTGTCCGTCATCCTGCGGCGCTCAGCCGTCACATCAAACACGCATAATGCAAAAGGCTTGGAATCACTGGGATTCCAAGCCTTTCATAACACTCTACCGAATTATCGGCCTAGCGCGGCGCAATGCTCACTCGGCGTCGGCCGGGGCTTCCTCGGCCTTGTCGTTGGCGATCTCGTCGGCGACGGCGGCAGCGGCGGAAGCGGCTTCGACACTCTCGTTCTCCACCGCGTCCTCGACGGCCTCGTCCTCACCGAGGAAGGCGCTCAGATCGAGCGGTTCGCCTTCGGAGGTGAAGGACACGGCGCGCATGCCGGCGAGCAGGCCCTTGGAGCGGCCAACCTCGGCGACGGCGGAGCCGAGCTGGCCGTTCTTCACGATCGCGTTGATGAACGCGTTCGGATCCATGCCGTACTGCTGGGCGATGGAGGCGAGGAAGTTGAACACGTCGGCCTGGGAGACCTTGACGTCAAGCTTCTCGGCGAGGGTGTCGAGGAGGATCTGGTCCTTGAGCTCCTTCTCGGCGGCTTCCTCGGCCTGAGCCTTCTGCTCGTCGGTGGCCTTCTCCGGATCCGGGGTCATGGACTTGAGGTGCTCGGCGACAGCGTCAGCCTTCACGCCCTTCGGGACCGGGATCTCGACGCCCTCGGCCAGCTTGGCGAGGAACGCGTCGCGGGCCTCGGTGGCCTGACGGGCTTCGCCGTCCTGCTCGAGCTGCTTGCGGATGTCAGCCTTGAGCTCGTCCAGCGTGTCGAACTCGGAGGCGTCCTGAGCGAAGTCGTCGTTGAGCTCCGGGAGCTCCTCGGCCTTGACGGTGTTGACCTTGACCTTGACCTGAGCCTTCTGGCCCTCGTGCTCGCCGGCTTCCAGCGTGCCTTCGAAGGTGGTCTCCTCGCCAGCGGACAGGCCGTCGAGCGCCTCGTCGAGGCCGTCGAGCATGGTGTTGGAGCCGAGCTCGTAGCTGACGCCTTCCTGGGATTCGACGGTTTCGCCGTCGATCTCGGCGGTCAGGTCGATGTTGGCGAAGTCGCCCTTGCCGGCCGGACGGTCGACGCCCACGAGGGTGCCGAAGCGCTGGCGCAGGGTCTCGAGACGCTTGGCCACGTCCTCGTCGGTGACTTCCGGCTTGGCCACGTCGATGGTCAGGCCCTCGAGCTCCGGGAGCTCGATGTCGGGGCGACGCTCGACGGTGGCGACGAACTTAAGCTTGGTCTCGTCCTTGGCGGAGGACGGCACTTCCTGCACGTCGATCTCCGGCTGGGCCATCGGACGGATCTTCTTCTCGTCCAGCGCCTGGGAGTAGAGCTCCGGCACACCGTTGTTCACGGCCTCGCCGGCGACGGCGCCGAAGCCGACGCGCTGGTCGATGATCTTGCCGGGCACGTGGCCCTTACGGAAGCCGGGGATGTTCACCTGCTTGCCGATCTCCTTGCGGGCCTCGTCGAGGAAGGGGTTGAACTCCTCCGGCTCGACGGTGATGGTGAGCTTCACCTTGGTAGGCTCGAGGTTCCTGACGCTGATCTTCACGCTAAACGCTCCTGAAAAGTCGTACTGTCATAGTTCTGCCCAGTGGGCAACCGTTACATGATAACCCTACTCACGGACGCGGCGATCAGTTTCACCTGCCAGTCGCGCGCGCCCTGCTCGGAAAGGAACGCGGCCACGTCCCTGCCGCCCGGATCGTCCGTCCAGCACAGGTTGCGGATGATCTGCGGGCGGATGATGATTTCCGGCGGCGTGCGCGTGTCATCGGCGATCTGGTTGACCACGGCGCGCACACGCTTGAGCGTCTCCGCGCGCCTCGGATGCCGGCTTTCCCAGAGTTTCATCGACCGTGGTGCATTGCTCTGTCCGCTGTCCGATTGGCTGGCCGGAATGGTCGGCAGTTCGGACGGGCGCAGCGCCAACGCTTGCTGAATGGTTTGACGCCACACGGACGGTTTGACCTTGCGCTGGATGGGCGCATAGCGTTCGAACATTTTGTCCTGCTCGCCGCCGGTGTGCATGCGCACGCGCTCGTTGAGCGAACGTATCGTGCGGAATTCGCGCGCGTTTCGCGGCTTCTTCACCGCGGCTTCGATGATCGACGAATCGGCGAGCAGCAGGCTCGGCGCGATGTCGTACCGCCGGGCGAGCCGGTCGCGCTCCTCCCACAGCGCCTTGGCGACGGCCAGTCCGCGGCGGTCATGGCTGAGCACGGTGATGCGCGAGATGCGCATCCACGGCACGGGATGTTCGCGCTGCGGCCCGGTCCCCTCGTCCAGCGCGTGGGCGAATTCCTCTTCGGCCCATTCCAGTTTGCCCTGTCGCTTGAGGTCGGCGCGCATGCTCCGTTCGAGTTCGATGAGCAGTTCGACGTCGAGCGCCGCGTAGTTGCGCCAGTCTCGTGGCAGGGGGCGGTACGACCAGTCGGCCGCGGAATGTTCCTTGGCGAGCGTGATGTTGAGATAGTGTTCGGTGACGGCCGCCAGTCCGAACCGGTGCAGGCCGAGCAGACGGGCCGCGATTTCGGTGTCGAACAGCGCGTTCGGGCGCAGCCCGATATCGGCGAATCCGGGCAGGTCCTGCAGCGAATCGTGGAGAATCCACGTCGCGTCACTCACCGCGGCATTGAACCGGTCCCAGTCGGCGCCTTCCCTGTTGAGCGCCACTGGGTCGAGCAGCGCGATGCCTGCGCCGTCGCGTTTGAACTGCACCAGCCAATCCTCGTGGCCGTACCGGTATCCCGAGGCGCGTTCCGCGTCGGCGGCCAAGGAGCCAGATGCGGCCGCGAACCGCTCGCATACGGCATCGAAGTCCCGTCTGGTCGAAGTGACGTCGGGAACGCCTCCTCTCGGCTCGGACTGCAGCCTCGGCTCATCGGTCAACGCTCGGTTCCTCCTCGTCGCATGAGGCGGAACCGACGAACCGGGCCCATGATCGTATCTGGCCGCCCGCGTCCATTCCGCCATCGGTATTGTCAAGCGGCGTCCATGATACCCGCATTTCGCATCCGACCGAAGCACCACCCTTCAGCGTGCCGAATGAGGTGCTGTGCGTGACGGTGACGGTGCCACCCAGACTGCCCGGCAGCACGTTCGCCAGTCGTTCGCGCATATCATCCCAGTACATGGCCGGCGTCAGTCCGTCGCGTTCGCGCGTTTCCAACGGCAGGGACGCGAACGCGACGCACCGCCAGCGCGATCGCCAGTCGGCCCGCAGAGTGCGCGAATACAGCAGCATGATCCAGCCATGGGCCGTTTCGTCGGCGTTGACGATCCGTCCGAAATACTGTCCGGAACGGCCGTCGCCGGCACGCTCACCGCCAGCGGGCCGACGTTCGGATTCCAGTTCAACACCGATGCCAAAATCGGCAAGAGACACGGGCACGGCCATTTCCCGGTAGCGCATCGCCGGCACGCGCTCCATCGCACGCGCCGATTCAACGGCGTGCCACACGTCATCGGGCACACCGTCGGGTCGCCCGGTCGCAGCGGCGTCGTTGCCGGGCTTCGTCGCCGCCGGAAACGCGAAGATTTCAGCCATGTCTCCAGCCTACGCGACGCACGCCGTTTTCCCCGCATCGGCACGCGCGGGGCGCGCCGATAACGTAGGAAACATTTCGGCGATCAGTACACGGTCAGCCCGTACGATTCGAACTGCTCGACGACGCGCTTCTTGAGCGCCGCGGACGGCCCTTTCTGGTCCTCGAGCGGATACGGGATGCGCAGTTCGTGCCACTTCGGCCGGCCGAGCTGGTGGAAGCCGAGCACGTCGACGTGTTCGAGCGCGTCGCCGAACGACGCGCAGATCTTCGCCACGTTATCGACGTTCTCCTCGGACGAGGTGAGCCCCGGCACGAGCACGAAGCGCACCCAAATCTTCTTGCCGGCCTTGGCGAGACGGTGGCCGAAGTCGATGGTGGGCTGCAGCAGACCGCCGGTGACCTTGTGGTAGGTTTCCTCGTCGCCGGACTTGACGTCGAGCAGGCACAGGTCGATGTCGTCGATCATCTCGTCGGTGTAGTTCTTGTTGAGGAACCCGGACGTGTCGAGGCAGGTGTGCACGCCCATCTCCTTGGCGGCGCGGAACACGCGCGAGACGAACGCGGGCTGCATCATCGATTCGCCGCCGGAGAACGTGATGCCGCCGTGCGTGGCCTTGAACAGGTCGGCGTAGCGTTCGACCTTTTTGATCATCGCGTCCAGGTACACCGGCTGACCGTCGCGCATCTTCCATGTGTCGGGGTTCTGGCAGTACTGGCAGCGCAGCGGGCATCCGGACATGAACACGGTCATGCGCGTGCCCGGGCCGTCGACGGAGGTGTTGATGTCCCACGAGTGCACGAATCCGATGTCGCCGGTTTTGAGCGCTTCGATGCGGTCGCGCCGGTCGAGGCCGATCGGGGACTCGAAGCCGGAGAGACCGCCCATGAGCGTCTGGCTGGCGTAGGTCTTCGACTCCTTGAGCATGTGTCGGGTGGTGGTGCGGAATTGCGTGGTGTCGGGCATCGTTGTCCTCCTGAAAAATCTTGGGTTTTCCCGTGCCGCGCGGGAAGTGGGAAAACATGAAAGAAGGGGCGGGGCTCGCCGGCCCCACCCCTTCGGTTACCGCGTGTCGTTCACGCAGAGGCTATCGTCGCCGCGATCAGTCGGTGACGGCGCCTGGTGGAACGTACGGGAGATCACGTCGAGCTGCTGCTCCTTGGTGAGCTTGACGAAGTTCACCGCGTAGCCGGAGACGCGCACGGTCAGGTGCGGGTACTTCTCCGGGTGCTCGACGGCGTCCTCGAGCTGCTCCTTGCGCAAGACGTTGATGTTGGCGTGGTACAGGCCGTGGCCGTTGCCGGCGTCGAGGATGCCGACCAAGTTGCCGATGCGCTCCTCCTCATCGCGGCCGAGGCCGTCGGGGGTGATCGTGTTGGTCAGCGAGATGCCGTCAAGCGCGTCGTTGTAGTCGATCTTGCCGACCGAGAACATCGACGGCAGCATGCCGTGGGAGTCCATGCCGTTCTCCGGGTTCGCGCCCGGGGCATACGGGGTGCCCTTCTTGTGGCGGGACGGGAAGGAACCGGTGTTCTTACCGTACTCCACGTTGGAGGTGATCGTCAGGATGGACTGGGTCGGGACGGCGCCGCGGTAGACCGGCAGGCGCTTGACCTGGCCCATGACCGTGGAGACGACCCACTTGGCGATGTCGTCGGCGCGATCGTCGTCGTTGCCGTAGATCGGGAAGTCGCCCTCGGTGCGGTAGCCGACGACCAGATCGTCATCAGCGCCCTCGACGTACTCGTACTCGTGGCCCGGCAAGTCCTTGGCGTCCTTGTTGTAGATCGGGTACACCTTGGCGTACTTGACGGCGGACAGCGAGTCGGCCGCGATCGACAGGCCAGACATGCCGCAGCCGAGGGTGCGGTACACTTCCTTGTCGTGCAGGGCCATCTCGATGGACTCGTACGCGTACTTATCGTGCATGTAGTGGATGATGTTCAGCGCCATGACGTAGGTCTCAGACAGCCATTCGAGAGCCTTCTCGTAGTTGGCCTTGACCTTCTCGTAGTCGAGCGTGCCGTCGGCTTCCGGCTTGATCGGATCGATCACGCCCTTGTCGATGACCTGCATGCCGGTCATCTCGTCACGGCCGCCGTTGATCGCGTACAGCAGGGCCTTGGCGGAGTTGACGCGAGCGGCGAAGAACTGCATCTGCTTGCCGACGCGCATCGGGGAGACGCAGCAGGCGATGGCGGCGTCGTCGCCCCAGTGGGAGCGGATCTCCTTGTCGGACTCGTACTGGATGGCCGAGGTGTCGATGGAGATCTTGGCGCAGAAACGCTTGTAGCCTTCCGGCAGCTTCGGATCCCAGAAGATAGTGATGTTCGGCTCCGGGCCGGGTCCGAGGTGCTCGAGGGTCAGCGTGTTGAGCAGACGGAACGAGGTCTTGGTGACCATCGGACGGCCGTCGTCGGCGAAGCCGGCGTCGGACCAGGTCGCCCAGTACGGATCGCCGGAGAAGATCGCGTCATAGTCCTTGGTGCGCAGGAAGCGCACGATGCGCAGCTTCATGACGATGTTGTCGATGAGCTCCTGGGCGCGGGTTTCGTCGATCACGCCGTTGTCCAGATCGCGCTGGATGTAGCAGTCGAAGAACGCGGAGTTGCGGCCGAAGGACATGGCAGCGCCGTCCTGGCTCTTGACGGAAGCGAGGTAGCCCATGTAGGTCCACTGCACAGCTTCCTGAGCGTTCTGGGCCGGGCGGGACAGGTCGAGGCCGTACTCGGCGCCGAGCTTGATGAGCTTCTTGAGGGCCTTGATCTGCTCGTCGTGCTCCTCGCGGAAGCGGATCCAGTGCTCGATCTCCGGCTCGGTGAAGTCGTTGCGGTACGGGACGGAGTCCTTGTCGCGCTGCTTGAACTTGATCAGCGTGTTGACGCCGTACAGGGCGACGCGGCGGTAGTCGCCGATGATGCGGCCGCGGCCGTAGGCGTCCGGCAGACCGGTGAGGATCTTGTTGTGGCGGGCGATCTTGATCTGCTTGGTGTAGACGCCGAACACGCCGTCGTTGTGGGTCTTGCGGTAGCGGGTGAAGATCTTCTTGATCTCCGGATCCGGCTCCTTACCGGCCTCCTTGATGGCCTGCTCGACCATGCGCCAGCCGCCGTTCGGCATCATGGCGCGCTTGCACGGAACATCGGTCTGCAGACCGACGATCACGTTGTCCTCCTCCGGGGACTCGATGTAGCCGGCCGGGAAGGCGTCGATGTCGGCCGGGGTGTGGGTGTCCACGTCGTAGACGCGCTGCTTGCGCTCGACGGCGAGGTAGTTGTCGTCAAGGTACTTCCACAGATGCTTGGTGCGCTCGGTGGCGTTGGCGAGGAAGGACTCGTCGCCGGTGTACGGCGTGTAGTTCTTCTGGATGAAGTCGCGGACATCGATGTCCTTCTGCCAGTTGCCCTCAGTGAAGCCGGCCCATGCCTTGGCCTCGAGCTCTTCCTGGGAGACCGCATTCTCGACTGCTGTCATGTCACTCCTTGGTGGTGCGTTTCGGCGCTTCTTCGACGCCGCTTTACGGTTACTGATTGTAGCGGTGCGGGAACGTCGGCGTGAGGGGTAAAGGCGTGAGCTTTCTCACATTTGATCGTTACCGTTCACGAGCGATCCCGCATCGCAAACCAAGAAGCCCATGACGGGGCCCACCGCCGCGTTTATGCGGCCGAACCGCCACCGGATGCGGAACCGGACCCCCATCCGTCCCATTCGCGCGTCTGCTCGTCCCACACGGTGTTGCGCTCCTTGGCGATCTTCCATGCGTCAATCGCGTCCTGACGGGTCTTGTACGGTCCCATGCGCTGTCCGATCGGCGAGAGCTTGCCCAGCTCCGGCTGCTCGGTGACGGTGTTGAAATACCATTCCTTGTCGGTCATCAATCACTCCTTCTTCGTCAAACGGCCGCGCACATGCCCTCGATCGGGAACGTGCGCGGCCGAACCATGTTGCAAACGTTACTCGCGGAACGCGTTCGTCACCGGCAGGCGACGGTCGCGGCCGAACGCGAGCGCGGTGACCTTCGGCCCGAGCGGATACTGGCGGCGCTTCCATTCGGCGCGGTCCACGAGTCGCATCACGGTGTCCACGGTTTTCTCGTCGAATCCGTCGGCCAGCAGGTCGGCGCGGCCGTGCGCGTGTTCAATGTACGCGGCGAGCACCTTGTCGAGCAGCTCGTATTCGGGCAGCGAGTCGGAGTCCTTCTGGCCGGGCCGCAGTTCGGCACTCGGTGCCTTTTCGATCGAGCTGACCGGGATCATCACGCCATCCTCAAGCGGCTTGCCGGGGTCGCCCTGCTCGTTGCCGACAATGTGCAGCCCGCCGATGCCCATGCCGGCGGCGGCCGCGCGGTTGCGCCAGCGGCTCAGCTCCCACACGCGCGTCTTGAGCAGGTCCTTGATGGGCGCGTAGCCGCCGACCGCGTCGCCGTAGATCGTCGAGTATCCGCAGGCCAGCTCGGACTTGTTGCCGGTGGCCACCGCGAGTAGACCCTTGGAGTTCGAGTAGGCCATGACGATGACGCCGCGGATGCGCGCCTGCAGGTTTTCGGCAGCGACGCCGTCGAGGTCGAGCTGCTGCTGGTAGGCGTTGAACAGCGGTTCGATCGGCTGCACGTCGTATTTGGCTCCGATGTTCTTGGCGAGGTCGGCCGCGTCGTCCTTGGAGCCGTCGGACGAGTACATGCTCGGCATGGAGATGCCCTGCACGTTTTCGCCGCCCACCGCGTCGGCGGCCATGGCGGCCACGAGCGCGGAGTCGATGCCGCCGGACAGGCCGAGGCACACGCCACGGAACCGGTTCTTGGCCATATAGTCTTTGAGCCCGAGTACGCAGGCGGTGTACACCTCCTCGTCCGGGTCGAGTTCGGATGCGATTTCGCCGGGAGCCTGCCGTTCGGCATTCGTGTCAAGGTCGAAGAAGCTCAGGTGTTCCATGAACATCGGCGAGCGTTCGAGCATGGTGCCGTCGCGGTTGACAACGAAGCTACCACCGTCGAAGACGAGGTCGTCCTGGCCTCCGACCTGGTTGACGTAGATGACCGGGGCGTCCACTTCGGCGGCGCGACGTGCGGCGAGTTCGTGGCGCACGTGCGTCTTGCCTTCCTCGTACGGCGAGCCGTTCATGGTCATGAGCACGTCGATGCCGCGCTTCGCGAGGTCGGCGACGGGACCGCCGTCCTGCCAGATGTCCTCGCAGATGGCCACGCCGATGCGCGCGCCGTCGATGTCGAGCACGACGGATTTGTCGCCGGCGGCGAAGATGCGGAATTCGTCGAAGACGCCGTAGTTGGGCAGGAAGTGCTTGTCGTAGCCGGCCCAGACGACGCCGTCGTGCAGTACGACCATGCGGTTGCGCGGCTTGTCGGAGGCGTGGTCGGTGCCGACGGTGCCGACGGCCACGTACAGGTCGCCGAGCCCGTTGGCTTCGAGTTCGGTGGCGAGCCAGTTGGCCTTATCCCATGCGGCCTGGCGGAACGTGCGGCGCAATGCCAGATCCTCGATGGGGTATCCGGTGAGCGTCATTTCGGGGAAGACGACGACCTGCGCGTGCCGCTGTGCGGCGAGGTGCGCGTAGCGCATAATCTTGTCGGCGTTGCCGTCGAGGTCCCCGACGCAGGTGTCGATTTGGGCGAGTGCGAAGCGAATCTGTGTCATGCTGCCAAGTGTAGTTCGCCGGGTGTAGTTCGCGCCGGCGCGGCACGGTTGTTCCGCCGTGCCGCGCGGCCGGCCGGGTCAGGCGAGTTCGTCGAGCACCTTGAGCGCGGCGTTGACGTAGAAGTTCACGGTCGGTTCGACGGCCGCATCAAGGCCGACGAAGTGCGGGCTGTGCCAGTCGGCGCACCCCGGCTCGCCGTTGGAGCCGATGAACGCGAACACGAGGCGCGACTTGGCAACATATTCGGTAAAGTCCTCCCCCGCCATGCTCGGAATGATCGGCTTGAGCGTCGCGTAGTCGCCGACCTCGCCGGCGACGGCCTCGCCGAGTTCAGGATCGTTGACGAGCGGCTGCTGGATGCAGTCCCAGTCGATGTCGGCGCTGATGCCGTACGCCGCGGCCGTGTTGTTGACCACGGTTTCGAAACGGCCATGGACCAGCGGCTCGTCGGTTTTCTCGAAGAAGCGCACGGTGCCCTTGAATCCGGCTTCGGCGGGGATCACGTTCCACACGTCGCCGCCGCGCACGGCGGTGATGGACAGCACGACCGCGTGCAGCGGGGAAACGTTGCGGCTGACGATGGTTTGCAGCGACAGGATCATGGAGGCGAGCGCCTCGATCGGGCCGGTGCCCTTCTGCGGGTAGGCGCCGTGCGTGCCCTGCGCGTGCAGGGTCACATCGAACTTGACACAGCCAGCCATCATCGGCTGGGGGCCGATGGCGATTTCGCCGGGCTTGTAGTTGGGGTTGTTGTGCGTGCCAATGATCGCCTCCACGTCGTCGAGCACGCCGGCGGCGAGCACTTCGCGCGAACCGATGCCCTGCTCTTCAGCGGGCTGGAAGAGAATCTTGATGCTGCCGGCGATCCGGTCGCGGTGTTCGGCGAGCCAGAATGCAGCGCCGAGCAGGCCGGACATGTGCAGGTCGTGGCCGCAGCCGTGCATCACGCCGTCGTTGAGCGAGGTGAACGGCAGGCCGGTGTCCTCGTGGATGGGCAGACCGTCGATGTCGGCGCGCAGCGCGATGCGCGGGCCGGGCTTCGTGCCTTCGATCAGTCCGACAAGTCCGGTGTCGAGGCCGCTGTCGAGCACCTCGATGCCGTGTTCGCGCAGCTGTTTGGCCAGATATTTAGTGGTGTCGTATTCCTTGAAACTCAGTTCGGGATGCTGGTGCAAATAGTGGCGGATGGCGATCAGGTCGTCGCCTGCGGTGATGTGTTCGCTCATGGCTGTACTCCGTTCTCGTTGGCGTTCGTTCGCGTCCGGCAATGCCCGTTGCCGCTGCGCCGAAGGGTGCTAGCGCAGTACGGCGAGCAGCTCGGCCGGCCGCGTCGTCTGCCTGCTACCTTACGCCGTTCGCCCGCAGCCTCCTGCCGTTCGCTTATACGCGTTGCTTATAACGCGTTCGACGATGCGTCCGACGGTCGCATCCGGCGATTGCGCCGGCCGACGGTACGACGCACGACGCGGCTGGTCCGTTCGTATCATCGCCGGTCATTACACTGGGAGCGTAACGTTGGAACGGCGCGCACGCACGCGCGAAACGGGCGGAGGTTTGGCCATGACCATGACGGACACGATTCACGGCGCATCCGTGGCACGGGACATCCGCGCCGCGTTCTTCGACATCGACGGCACGTTGACCAGCTTCGTCACGCACGTAATCCCCGACTCGACCGTCCGCGCGCTGCACATGCTGCAGGATCGCGGCGTCAAGGTGTTCATCTGCACCGGCCGCGCCCCCTCCCACATGACGGTGGTGCTCGACATGATCCCCGTGCACTTCGACGGCATCGTGGGCCTGAACGGCCAATACTGCTTCGATGACAGCGGATTCCTCGAAAAGGAGTCGCTTGAGCCGGATGACATCGCCACGGTGATCGGCTGGCTGGACGCACACCCGGACGTGGTGGCGAACTTCTGCGAAAAGGACTACGTGTACTTCAACCAGGTCACCGATTCGATGCGCCGCACCTGGGCGCAGCTGGGCAAGACGGCACCGGCCGTGCACATCGACGATCCGCACACGCGCACGCTCGAGCACGAGACGTTCCAGATCAGCCCGTACATCACCCTCGAACAGGAGTCCGAGGTAACGGCACTGTGTCGCAACGTCAAGGGAGTGCGCTGGCATCCCGACTTCACCGACCTGATCCCGGCCGACGGCGGCAAACCGGAAGGCATGAAACGTTTCATGCGCCACTACGGCTGGACTCGCGAGCAGACGATCGCGTTCGGCGACGGCGGCAACGACGCGACGATGCTTGAATTCGCCGGCATCGGAGTCGCGATGGGCAACGCGACCGAGCCAGCTAAGGCCGCGGCCGACTACATCACCGACGACGTCGACCACGACGGCATCATGAACGCGCTGCTGCATTTCGGCATTCTGTAAAACCGCAGACGATACGCGACGGGCGTATGCGTTCGGGACCATCCACTCCCCAACGCATACGCCCGTCATCATGCATGCGGCGCACGGGCAGCTGTCACGCCGGAATGCCAAACCGGCGTTTGCGGTCCTTGATTGGTTCGATCATCAGGCCAAGCCGCTGCAAATGGACGAGTATTGCGACGGCGATGCCGCCGAGCAGGATGACCGGCACGATGCTTGCCTCGAGTCCGAACGAGCCGCCGGTCAGCCATGCGGGACCGTTCCACTGCGCGACCAGCCATGAATGCTGTTCGCCGTTGCCGGACACGATCGAACCGAAAATCGGCCCCTCCGCGATATTCCACATGAAGTGGAATCCCATGCACCACCACAGCGAGCGCGTGGCCAGATAGATCGCACCGAACAGCAGGCCAGCCTCAATGGCGATCGCGAGACCGCCCCACAGCGTGCCGTCCCGGTTGAACCAGTGGATGATGCCGAACACGAACGCGGACAGGATCACCGCACCCCATGACCCGAGTGATTCCTCGGTGAGCCGCAGCAGGATGCCGCGCATCATGATCTCCTCGGCGATGCCGGCGGTGAATCCCAGCGTAAGCAGGTCGGCCCACGGACTGTAATCCGGATCGAAGCCGACGATCCGGTAGCCGCCGAACAGTGCGATCACGCCGACGCACACCGCAATGCACGCGAACGCGGCGATCATGCCGCGAATCGCGCCGAACGCGCGCCGCGGCGACAATTCGACCGGCGGACGACGCCGTTCCATGACGAGCGTGACGATCAGATACGCCGCGACGGCCGCGATCAGTTCGGCGGTCGAACTGAGCATGATCATCGGCGAGGAGGTGCTCATCGACGTGATATCGACGCTCAGGCTCGCCGCCGACGCTCCGGAAGCCATCGTGTTCAGGGTAATCACGACGACGCCGACGAACGACACGGCAAGCATGATTCCCAGCAGGATGCCGACGAACGCGATGCCGCGCGACCATGCGCGGCATCGCAGTGGCTCCCGCGGATCGTACCAACGGTGGGGATGATCGTCGGTGAGCAGATCGTATTGACGGATCGACAGCGTGTCGCCGAGCAGCAGATGATGGAGGCGGGCCGCTTCCGCGCGCTGCGGTTGCGGCGATGATCCCGGCAACGGCTGCAACGACGGTGTTGCAGAAGAATCGGACGGATCGTATTGTCCAGACGACGCCGACGGAGGCGTGTCGGACGATGGCGGGATGACATTGCTCATGATGAGTCCCTTCTCGTACGCTGTATACGCGTCATACCGCGTATATGCCGTACTCCAAGTACAGCACGGACCTCGCCAACACGCCGGCGGCTGTCATCATGTGTCGACGAACGGACTGCAAACAAACGACAAACAAACGGAGAATGCGGGACGTATATGATTGTGGCCTCTCCTTGTCGGGAGAGGCCACATCACACAACGTCAGCTATGCGCGCGAACGCAACGACGACAGCAGAACGTCACAGCACGTCGACCGACAGGATGCCGGCCGGTTCGAGCGGCGCGTCGGAACGGTCAGTCGGCAGCGCTTCGAGCTTGTCGACGACCTTCTTGGACTCGTCGTCGGCGACCTCGCCGAAAATCGTGTGATGGCCGTCAAGCCACGGGGTCGGCACAGTGGTGATGAAGAACTGCGAGCCGTTCGTGCCGTGGATCTTGCCGTCGCGGCCGCGGCGCAGGCCGGCGTTCGCCATGGCAAGCAGGTACGGGCGATCGAACTTGAGATCAGGGACGATCTCGTCGTCGAAGTCGTAGCCCGGGCCGCCGGTGCCGTTGCCAAGCGGGCAGCCGCCCTGGATCATGAAGTCCTTGATGATGCGGTGGAACGTCAGGCCGTTGTAGAACGGCTCGTGCGACGGCTGGCCGGTGAACGGGTCCGTCCACTCCTTTTCGCCGGTGGCGAGGCCGAGGAAATTCTTGACGGTGACCGGGGTCTCGTCGTCGAACAAGTTGGTCTTGATGTCACCTTCGGAGGTGTGCATAACGATGGTACTCATAGCGCACCAGTGTGGCAGACGCTCCCGACCGGGCGGCGGAAACCACGCGGCCGGGAGCTGACGGACGACGAGACGGGGCGGGAAGGCGGAACGCTAGTCCTGCATCTTGCGCAGCCGCGGCTCCTGCGATTCCTTGGTGCCGGTGATGCGGTACACATCGAACACGCCGTCGATCTTGCGCACGGCGGCCAAAAGACGGTTCAGATGCTGCGGATCAGCCATTTCGAAGCTGAACTGGCTGATGGCGACGCGGTCGCGGCCGGTGGTCTGCGAGCCGGAGATGATGTTGACGCCGTGGTCGGCCAGCACGCGGGTGATGTCGGAGAGCAGGTGCTGGCGGTCGAGCGCCTCCACCTGGATCTTGACCATGAACAGGCCCTTGGTGCTGGTCCACTGCACGTCGACGACACGCTCGGGCTGACGCCGCTCGAGGTCGAGCATGTTCTGGCAGTCGGTGCGATGCACGGACACGCCCTGGTTGCGCGTGATGAAGCCGATGATCTTGTCGCCAGGCACGGGCATGCAGCAGCGGGCAAGCTTGACCCACACGTCACCCACGCCCTTGACGGACACGCCGAGTGAACTCGTGGTCTTCTTCGCCGATTCGACCTGCCGCAGCGGCAGGGCCTCCTGCTCCACTTCCTCGTCGACTTCGTCGCTGCCAGCGTCCTTGACGAGGTGCGCGATGACGTTCTGTGTGGAGATCTGCCCGTCGCCGATGGCGGCGAACAGGTTATCGACGCCGGAACAGTTGAGTTCGTCGGCCACGCCGACCAGCGCGCCCGGCGTAAGCAGCGTGGCGATCGGCAAGTTGCGCTTGCGCATGGCGCGCGTCAGCTCGTCGCGGCCCTCCTCGATGGCCTCGGTGCGGCGCTCCTTGGAGAACCACTGGCGGATCTTGTTACGCGCCTTGGGGCTTTTGACGAAGCTCAGCCAGTCGCGCGACGGCCCTGCGGTGTCGGACTTGGAGGTGAGCACCTCGACAGTGTCGCCGTTTTCGAGCCGGGTGTCGAGCGGCACGAGACGGCCGTTGACGCGCGCGCCCATCGTGCGGTGGCCGACCTCGGTGTGCACCGCGTACGCGAAGTCGACGGGGGTTGCATCGGCCGGCAGGGAGACAATCTTGCCCTTCGGCGTGAACACGTACACTTCGGCCGCGCCGAGATCCTCCTTGAGCGAGCCGAGGAACTCCTTGGAGTCGGGCGTTTCGCTCGTCCAGTCGGCCAACTGCTGGATCCACTTGAGGTTGTCGGCCTCGCTGAGCTCCTGGGCTTCGCCGTCGCGCTTGATGTCGGACTTGTCCGGCGAGCTCAGCGCGCGGCCGGCCTGCCCGTTCGCCTTGTACTTCCAGTGCGCGGCGATGCCGAATTCGGCCCGGCGGTGCATGTCCCACGTGCGGATCTGGATTTCGACCGGCTTGCCGCCCGGACCCACGACCGTCGTGTGCAGCGACTGGTACATGTTGAGCTTCGGCATGGCGATGTAGTCCTTGAAGCGTCCGGGAACCGGGCTCCACCGCGCGTGCACCGCACCGAGTGCGGCGTAGCAGTCCTGAATTGTGTCGACGATGATGCGAACGCCGACCAGATCGTAGATGTTGGAGAAATCGTGCCCGCGCACGATCATCTTCTGATAAATCGAGAAATAGTCCTTCGGTCGGCCGGTCACATATGCCTTGATGTGCTGCGCGTCGAGATCCTCGTTGATCTCGGCCAGAATCTGCTTGAGATACACGTTGCGCTGGCCTGCGCGGCGTGCGACGAGCACGACGATCTCGTTGTAAATCTTCGGGTAGAGGACCTTGAAGCTGAGTTCCTCGAGCTCGGTCTTGATGGCGTTCATGCCGAGGCGGTTGGCCAGCGGCGCGTACACGTCGAGCGTTTCGCGCGCCTTCTTCTGCGCGCCGGACGTCTTCACGTACCGCCATGTGCGCGCGTTGTGCACGCGGTCGGCGAGCTTGACGACGAGCACGCGCACGTCGCGGCTCATCGCGACGACCATCTTGCGGATCGTCTCGGCCTGCGCGGAATCGCCGTACTCCATTTTGCTTAGCTTGGTCACGCCATCGACGAGTCCGGTGACGGTGTCGCCGAACTCGGCGCGACACTGGTCGAGCGTGTAGTCGGTGTCTTCCACGGTGTCATGGAGCAGGCCGGCGGCCACGACGAGCGGTCCCATGCCGAGATCGGCGAGGATCTGCGCAACAGCGAGCGGATGGATGATGTACGGCTCGCCCGACTTGCGGCGCTGCGGCGCGTGCTGCGTGACCGCGCGGCGGTAGGCGCGCTCGAGGATGGACAGATCCTCCTGCGGATGGTGCGCCCTGCAGGATTCGACGATCGGCTTGAGGGGGTTGAGCGGATCATCGCTGATTTCACAACCCAACATGCGTGCCGCGCTATAGTCGCCTTCAGCGTTAGCCATGATCCACCTCTCTCGTGTAATGAGGATATCCTACCTCGTTTGCCGCGTCGCGCGCGCTAATCGTACCTCTGTCCGCCGGTGCGCCGCGCCTATTTCGAAGCGACGCCGGTGGATCCGAAGCCACGCTCGGCTCGGTCCGAGCCGGGCAGCGTTTCGGCCGGAATAAACCGGGCCTCGGCGTAGCGTTGGATGACCAGTTGGGCGATGCGATCGCCGGGCTGGAACTCCACCGTGTGCTCGGGATCAAGGTTGATCAGCGGCACCTTGATCTCGCCGCGATAACCGGCGTCGATGGTGCCGGGAGCGTTGAGCACGGTAACGCCGCGCTTGACGGCAAGGCCGGAGCGCGGGTGCACGAGACCGACGTAGCCGGCAGGCAGGGCGATGGCCACCCCGGTGGGCACCAGCGCCCGCTGGAACGGCTTGAGTTCGACCGCTTCGGTGGTTACGAGGTCGGCGCCGGCGTCTCCGGCGTGGGCGTAGAACAGCTCAGCCGGGTAATCGGGGTTGAGAGACTTGACCAGCACCTCAACAGTTTCCGGCTCGTTGTACGTTTCGTCGATCGCCATCAGGCGGCGCACTCCTTGCACACCGGCTGGCCGTCTTCGGTGGTGTAGGCCAGCTGGCTGCGGTGCTTGACCAGATAGCATTCGGAGCAGATGAACTCGTCGCCCTGCATCGGGATGACGGTCACCGAGGCGTCCTCGTTGCTCAGGTCCGCACCGGGCAGCTCATAGTCCTCGGCGATGGCGTTCTCGTCATCGTCGATGTCGCTGGAGGTGTTCTGCGATCCCTTGCCGAGCGCCTGCAGCGACTCCTCGTCCTCGTCCTTGTTGCGAGGGGAATCGTAATCCTGAGCCATCGTGTTCCTTTCTCGAATGTGGTTCTTCTGCGCCATAGGATACATGACTTTTGCCCGGCTTAGGATACGCGGGTCGAAATACTCGTAAAATACGACACGTAAGGCACAATGGTTACGGTATTACTCGATGAGGGAAAGTGGTGCGCACATGCCTGAAAATCCGCTGGAGCAAGCCCGATTCGACCATGTCGACGGAGCAGGCAATCTGGTGTTCTCGGCCGGTGGTCTGCGGTTCGCCGTCACCGTCGACGACACGCTGGAGCGCGCCATTCTCGAAGCCAAGCAGATCCGTTCCGAATCGCAGCGCAGCGCGCAGCCGCAGAACGTGAGCACGCTGCCGATTTCGCAGATCCAGTCGCTGATTCGCGCCGGGGCCGATCCCGCGCGTGTCGCGGAACGCTACAACCTGAGCGAGGCACTGGTCCGGCGCTTCTCGTCCGCGGTGGAAACGGAAAAGCAGTACGCGATCGAACAGTTCCTGATCGTCCCCGCTCCGAAAGAAAGCCACATGCGCACGGTCTCCGAACTGATCGAACGCACGCTCGCCTCGGCGCGCATCGGCATGGAGACGCTCAACTGGCAGGCCACGCGCCGCGGATTGGAACCGTGGCGGATCACCGCGCGATTCATGTCGTCCGGACACGCGGTGCGCGCCGAATGGACGTGGAACATGCATGACAACGCGGTCGTGTGTCTGAACTCGGCGGCGAAGAAACTGCTCGGCGAGCAGAATCTCGGCGCGCAGGGCGCTTCCCTGCCGACCGACGAGGACGACGGGTTCGCGATCGAACTGAATTTGCCCGGGGATTCGATCCGCTCGGCGCGCATCGAACGCGCGGTATCCGAATGGAACATGGCGCAGGACGCGGCGCCTGCCACGGGTGCCGCGGCGGGATCGTCCGCAACCGTCCCGTCGAACGGGAATCCTGCGACGCCCGGCACGACCGGACAGACCCTGCCGTCGATCGTCGCGCCGACCATGCCGTCCGCCGCGTCCGAAAACGGCGAAATCGTTCCGCGGCAGCCGTCGGAACAGCTTGTCTCCCCTACATCGGTCGCCGCGGACGCACCGGACACTCCGTCATCGGCAGACGACGCCGCGCACGACGATGCAACGGCATCCGCCGCAGCACCGGACAACGGGCATACGGACGGCGTCGCCGCATCGCAGCCGGCGCAATCCGCCCAGAACAAGCCGGCCAAGCGCAGGTCGGGCCGTTCCGCGGTGCCGACGTGGGATGAAATTCTGTTCGGCGAATAAACGCGGAGCGCGCCCGCTCGACCAGCTGACAGCCCGCGTCATGCAGGCCGCGCTCCTGCCCTTTCCCGCCGTTTCAGGCCACGTCGATCAGACAGGGAATATCGGATTCCAGCATGCTTTGCGAGCCGTGCACGCTCGGCAGGTGCGTGGCCTTGTCCGACTGGGTGCGCGAGTCGACGATGGTGACCGACTCGCCGGCCGTGACAAGCACATCGCCGAGCATCGGACGCACACGATCGTCGACCGGACCGAACAAGCCCTGCACGATCGCCTCGTCGCGCGTGCGCACCAACGCAAGACCACCCAATCGTTCGCGCCAGCGCTGCGCGATATCTTCGGCCGACTCCTCCTCTTCCGCATACAGCATGAGCGCGCGCGGCTCGCCGCCGACCACGCGCACGCCGCGGCTCAACTGCGGCTCTTCGGCGATGTCGATGCGCTGGTCCGGATCGGTCGTGATCATGCCGTGGTCTGCGGTGATGACGATCAGCGTGCCGTGCGGCGCGTTGCGTTTGAGCGCGGCCAACTGCGCGTCGATGCGCTCGAACACGCCGATCCACTTGTCCGAATCCCAACCGTAGGAGTGCCCGGTCTTGTCCGCATCGCGGATGTACAGATAGGTCAGGCCCGGCGTCTTTGCGGCGTCGCAGGCGGCGAGCAGCCGGTCGCGCGGCGTGACGCCGCCGACGTAGGCCGGTCCGCGCAATGCCGCTTCGGTCAACGGCGAATCCTTGAATTTCGGCAGGCCGCAGCTGGTGACGTGCACGCCGCGCAGGGCGAGGCGTTCAAACACGGTGGGCTGGCGCTGCAGGTCAGACGGCGGGATCGCGTCGGTGAATTGAATGAGCTGCGATAGCTTGCCCGTGATCGGATTGAGCTGCGTGTATCCAGCCATGCCGGTCAGTCCCGGGCAGGTGCCGGTGCCGAATGTGGCCATTGCGGCGACCGTCGTGCTGGGCGCGCAGGTGGCGATCGGCCGCTGGTTGGCCGGCTCGTTCATCAGCGAGCGCAGGTAGGGCGCGTGGCCGAGCCGCATGGCGAGATTCCAGTAGCCGAGTCCGTCGACGAGCACGACGATCGCGCTGGCCGCGTCGGGCAGGCCGAGTGCATGCTGCAACGCTTGCGGATCACGATGGACGGCGGTGTCGATCGGATGGCCGATGGCGGCGGACACGGCCGGCAGGATGGCTGACAGGTGGAGTGCTCCCCCGCGCGCGTCGGATGCGCCGGTTACGCCGGAATCGTTAACGGCCGCACGGTCGGGTACGGCATCGCCGTATCGCGCCGTCGGCGTCAGTTTCAGCAGTTCGCTCATGTCCGGAACATCCACACTCATGCGTCCCATTCAATCACCGTGGGGTGAACATCGTGTCGGATTGGAGCGGCTGCGGGCACGCGTCACCTAGCGTCGTCAGGTGTCGCCGGGGCGTGATCGTCGCACGGATGTTCGCACGGGTTCGGTATCATGGTCCGGTTATTCCGTCCGTTTGTCCGCAATCGACCAGTGGGAGCGCGCACGCATGGCATCACATCGCAAGCCGGCATCAGCAGCCTATGACCTTCGCACGGTCAAGGAGCATATCGTCGAAACGCCGTTGAACGAGGAGATGAGCAAGTCGTTCCTCGAATACGCGTATTCGGTGATCTACGCGCGCGCCCTGCCCGACGCTCGCGACGGTCTGAAGCCGGTGCAGCGGCGCATCGTCTACCAGATGGGCGAAATGAACTTGATGCCGGATCGCGCGTACATGAAGTCGGCGCGCGTGGTCGGCGAGGTGATGGGCAAGCTGCATCCGCACGGCGATTCGGCGATCTACGAGGCGATGGTGCGTCTTGCACAGCCGTTCGCGATGCGTCTGCCGCTGGTGGACGGCCACGGCAATTTCGGCTCGCTCGACGACGGCCCGGCCGCCTCGCGTTATACGGAGGCCCGTCTGGCTCCCGCAGCGCTCGGCATGAACGCGGATATCGACGAGGACACGGTCGACTTCACGCCGAACTACGACAACAAGCTCAAAGAGCCGACCGTGCTGCCGGCCGCGATTCCGAACCTGCTGGTCAACGGCGGTTCGGGCATCGCCGTGGGCATGGCGACGAACATGGCCACGCACAACCTCGGCGAGGTCGTGGCGGCGGCCAAGCATTTGATGAAGTATCCGACCGCGTCGCTTGAGGAGCTGATGCGTTACGTGCCGGGTCCGGACTGGCCGGGCGGCGGCATCGTGATCGGCCGCGACGGCATCCGCGAAGCGTATGCGACGGGCCGAGGCACGCTCACCACGCGTTCGAAGACGCATATCGAGAACGTGACCGCGCGCAAAAAGGCGATCGTGGTAACTGAACTGCCGTTCATGGTCGGCCCGGAGCGCGTGCTGGAGCGTATTTCCGAAGGCGTGAAGAACCGCAAGCTGGAGGGCATTTCGGGCGCGATCGACCTGACGGACCGTCACAACGGCACGCGTCTCGTGATCGAGGTGAAGACCGGATTCGATCCGAACGCGGTGCTGGCGCAGCTGTTCCGCCACACGCCGCTGCAGGACAATTTCACGATCAACAACGTGGCGCTCGTGGATGGCCGCCCGCACACGATGGGCCTGAAGGAGCTGCTGCAGGTGTGGATCGACCACCGCCGCGTGGTGGTGCGCCGGCGCAGCGAGTTCCGCCGCAAGAAGGCGCTGGAGCGGCTGCATCTGGTCGAGGGCCTGCTGCTCGCACTGATCGACATCGACGAAGTGATTCAGGTGATCCGCACGTCCGACGACGCGGATGCGGCCAAGTCTCGCCTGATCGCGGTGTTCGACTTGGACGACATTCAGGCGCAGTACATTCTCGACCTGCGTCTGCGCCGCCTGACGAAGATGAGTCGCATCGAGCTGGAGGCCGAACGCGACGATTTGAAGCAGCGCATCGAGGAGTTGGAGCGCATTCTCGCTTCGGACAAGGAGCTCGACCGCGTGGTGGTGCGTGAGATGGACGCGGCGGTCAAGACGTACGGTTCGCCTCGTCGCACCGTGCTGCTCGACGAGGGCGAGGACGGCACGCTGATCCCGGTGACGGCGCACGGCGACGACACGGCGTCGACGGCGGCGCTGGAGGCGGCCCGCACCGCGACTAAGCTGTCGTCGGCCGCGGCGGACGTGGCGGCGGCGACCGCGGCCGCTAAGAAGGCCGGCGAGGAGAACGCGACGGCCGCCGCGCTGCAGATCGACGACGAGCCGTGCGTGGTGATGTTGAGCGCCTCCGGTCTGATCGCGCGCACGTCGCCGGCCGCCTGGGACGTGTGGGAGTCGCGCTCCGCCGCGGACGCACGCAAGCCGGACGATCAGATTACGTCGATTTTCCGTACGACGACGCGTTCGTCGTACGGTCTGATCACGTCGGCGGGACGACTCGTGCTCGCGCATGCGGTCGAACTGCCCGCCCTGGCCGCGTCCGACACGCTGAGCACGACGGGCGGCATTCGTGCGAACGAACTGCTGGGATTGACCGAAAGCACCGATCCGGGTGCCCGGCGAGCGCGTGGTCGCCGCCGTGGCGATGACCGGCACGCTGAACGGCGTGG
>NZ_JGYN01000045.1 GCF_000741165.1 Bifidobacterium biavatii DSM 23969
GACGGCGATCAACGGCCGAACCCTGATATGGGGTGTGGGAGCATACCACGGTAGCGCGCAGGATCAGCGGCACTCCGGCGGACCGACTGTTAAGTGACACGTTGTGCTGGTAGTACACCGTGTTCGCGCCCTTGGCGATGCCGGTCAGGGTAAGTGTGCCGTCACCGCCGTACGTGATCTTGACGCCATTGGACGAGGGTTCCGAGCCGACGAACAACGGATTGGGGTACAGGTTCTCCATGTGGATCATGCCGCCACCCCCAATCCGAAGGTCAGGTGAGCGGCATCGTGTCCCCGCTGAATGTCTGGTCGGGGAGTGTGCTGACGATGGTGTCCCACGCGGTCTTCGTGCACACGCACACGTTTGTCAGGTTCCAGGTTCCCTCGACGGCGTTCAGCGTGATAGGGCGCAGGGCGGTCGGGGTGACGGTTAAGGTCACGGTTTTCGACTGGTCCGTGATCACTCCGCTCGCCTTGTCCATGCAGTTGTAACGCAATGTGCCCGATTCGGTCGTACGGTCGAGGCTGAGCCGCACGACCAGCGGCGTGTTCAGAGGCAGGCTCGCATCCACGGGAACCGCGTACTGTCCGATGAACTTGGCGCTGCCGTCCGGTTTCGTCGCGTAGTTCGTGATGTACGTCATGCCGCCACCACCCACTGAGAGCGAGCATGGCGGCGAGCAGGACGAGATGGTTTTCTACATTCCCCCCCCACCCCCCCGTTGTAGAACAGGCTATTGGTCAGATCGTTGAACGTGACGAGGCTTAGTTCTTGGATTTTCATGTATTCCTCCTTCTTGCATAGGACCATTCCCCGTACTGTCAGCATGCCGTCGGCAACTTCGGGGATGATCAGACGGACGCGTAGTATCCCATCATCGGGCACGGCGACCTCGTCCGTCTGGTAATAGCCCTTCTGACTCTTGTACCCGTAGCCTAGGGTTTTCCATGCGCTGTCGGTGGTCATCATCGGGTTATAGTTGGCGGCTACACCGGTGCCGGCCACGGTCAGGTCGGCCACGCAGATCAACTTGTCGCCGGCGCGCAGGCTGTTGGTCGTAAACGTGACCAGCGCGCGGGAACCTGCGTTGACTGGTTTCGCGGTGAAACCGCCGCCAGTAGCCCACTCGATCGTCGAATTGTCTAGGGACGGTTTCACGCCCGACGCCAAGAGCGCCGAATTCGACAGCAGGTTTTCGATTAGCATGGGGATCACTCCTTTCAGTCCATGATGTAGAGGACGCTCGGGCTGTTGTTTTCCGCACCGGTGGTGAACGTGTACATGTCCGTGAGCACGCTCGATCCGGTGGCGGTGAGCTGGGTGAAATACACGGGCTTCGACTCGGTCATTTCGTTGGTGGCCCGGTAGTGGATGTGCATGTAATACAAATGCCCGCTGGTGAGGGCGGGCATCGCGGTCTTCGAGTCGACTCTCGTGAGGACGAGTTTGTCGGCGATTTGGAGCATCATCTGCGGGCCGATCGCGGTCGCGTCCAACGCGGGCATCGAAACACCGATCGGTACCGACAATGCGGGGCCGACGGTCACGGTCGGGAACACTCCTGGCATCTGCGGAGCCAGCAGCCTATCCAATGCGGAGGAGCTGATCGACGTGGTAGTGAATGGTTCGAACGTGACCCAACAGTCCACGTCCCAGCCGCGTCGGTCGAACCATGCGCGTCCCTTGTCGCCGACGGGCACGCTGAATACCTGCCTGCGCGCCGTGTTGACCACGTACGGTGTCCACTTCGTGCCGTCGTAGCGTTGGATGTCGATGATCTGTGTGTTCGCGTCGTTGGTTTTCATCCAGATTTGTCCGCGGACGGGCTTGTCCGGGGTCGTGTCCTGGATGACCATGCCGCCGTTCGCGTCGGCGTTCGCACCATCGTGGCCTTTGGGCAGGCCGAGGTTCAGGGTTTTCGGCCAGCCGCTCGTGAGCGTGGCCGTGGCTTTGGCGGCGGGGTCGAGGGTGGTGACGGTGCCGATCGTGATCTGCACGCTGGCGGCGAGTTTGTTGGCTCGGTCGATGCTCGCGTTCAGGTCGTCGATCGCCTCGCGAATATCGTCGAGCTTATCCGATGCGTCCGGGGACGACGGGTCGTAGACCGCGCGTTCCACGAGCGCGTCGAACGTGCGCGTCATCACGGCGGTATTGCCTTTGGCGATGCGCACGCCCATTGCCACACGGCCGACTTTCGACAGTGCGCGGCGCGGCACTGGGACTTCGAACGTGGCCGTGTCGGCACCGCTGACCGCGGTCATTGGTTCCTCGAAACCCAGATCCTGACCGGGATTGAGATTGTACTGGAGTGACGCGGTGAGCCCGGTCGCGGGTATGGGCACGCCCTGGTCGGTGACCGCGACGCGCAGCTTCCGGCCTTGTTCGTCGCCAGCGTTCAACCGGATCGCCGGCAGCCAATCGTTCGCGCTGTCGAGTGTCAGGTCGATCGTACGGTAATCATCGAGACTCGCCATCCGCCGCCTCCGCATCAGCCTCCGACTCAGACGGTGACGCCTGAGCGGCCTGCAACTGCTCGACCTGCGCTTCCAGCATCGCGATACGCAACGACTGGTCCGCGATCATGCTCTTGAGTCGGTCGATGACCTTCAACGGTTCGATGCCCATGCTCATGCTCCGATCGGATCGCTGGTGGACGTGCGAATCTCGGTAATAGTAGCGAGATCCGCCGCAGGAATCGTGCGCACGGTGTTGGCCTTCAGATCGGTGAACGCGACCGAGTCGGGGGATTTGGTAGCGAACACGGCGCGCAGCATTTTGTCACTGTCCGCCCATGTTTCCGTTTCGTCCCGGTCCGTGTACTCCCAGCGCAGACCGAGACGCAACAGGTGTCCTTTGATCGTGTCGGCCTCGGGCCGCAGGTCGAGCACGGTATTGTCATTGTCTGCCATGATGGTGTTCCTTTCTCTGATGAGGGTTTGATTGGGGGTTAGTAGGCGATCCACTGCACGCTGACCTTCTGCACGTCGGACACCCACGCGTCCTTATCGTTGCGGACGAATCGCACCATGCAGTACGTCGAGTCAACGGATTGGACCACGGGATGGAAATGAATACCGGCGTCGGTGTTCGTGTAGGACATACTGACCACGACCGTCGGCGTGTACCCGCATCCGTGCGCAAAACGGATCTCCCCGTACCCGTTCGTATTACCCGAGTACACGCCGCTCTTAGGCATAGTGACGTCGAGCCCGGCGATAGAGGCGTGTAGCCCGTTGTTGTCGAGGTACATGTTGCCGCTGCCAGACTGGAACGTGATCTGATTCTGAGCGATGGTAATGTACGAGTCCGCGTCCAGGAACAAGCGGATCGCATCACTACTGACCTGCACGTGACTGTTGTTGTACACCAACGCGCTCTTACTCGGGCTCAGATCGACACGACTCGACGTGGAACCCGAATCGACAAGCAACTGTAGATAGCTCTTCGCGAGCTGCAGCGCAGCATCCGAGCTCTTGACCTGCAGGCCAAACGCCTGGCCACTACCGATCTCGTTTCGGATTGACGTGAACTGACCAAACTTCAGCCATGAGTTCCCGTCGTTACTGATGAACGTGGATCCCTCGGCCGCGCCCACGATTTTCGACGTGTTGATCGTCGCACTGGTGATGACGCCGTTTTCCATGTACATTTTGCCGGTGTCCAGGTTGAAATAGGAGTTTCCTCCCTTGAGGATGCCGGTGTCGATGTATTCGGCGTTGATGTACAGTTTGCCGCCGAGCAGGTAGAGGCCTTGGGACTGTCCGTTGTTGGTGAGCTTGTTGAAAATGTAGGTTTGGGTCAGCTCGCCCTCGAACGTGTCGACCGCGCTTTTTGACTCGTCCGTCGCGAACGCTTTCGCCGCTGCCAGCACGGTGGTGTCGCCACTGTCCGCGTACGCTTTCGACGAGGCGAGGGTTTTCGCATCAGCCGCATCCGAGTGGGCGTTCGCATTCGCCTCAGCCGCGTTCGCTTTGCTCGTCGCATCCTTAGCCGCACTATCCAGCGTGGCCTTGTCGCCGGCCTGAGCCTGCGCCTGAGCCCACTCTTGGGCTTCCTGCTTGAGCTGCTCGGCGTAGCTTTTCGTGGACAGGTCGCCCAGCGTCGTGTCCTCGCCGATCGAGGTTTGTGAAGACAGGCTAATCTCGCCGGTGTCCAGATCGATGTAGTTCAGGCCCTTCTTGTCCGTCAGCCGGCCGGTTTTCACGAGCGCCGCGTCCAAAACACCGGTCTTCATATAGGTGGCGTTCAAATACAGGAGGCCGCCCTGCAGGTAGATGCCCTGCGTGGCCCCGTTGTTCGTCAACCGGTCGAACACGCTTTTCTGGCCTAGTGACTCGTCGAGCGCGTCCACATACGCCTGAGCCGCCGCCTTCGCCGCGTCGCTATCCGACTTGGACTGCGCCTTCGCCGCGGTCAACGCGTCAGCCGCCTTGGTTTCGGCGTACGTTTTCGCCTCAGCGAGCTTGGCCGCGTCGGCGGCGTCAGCCTGGCGTTTCGCCTCGTTGATCGCCGCTTGTTTCGCAGTGTCCGTGTACGAGTTCGCGTCCGAAAGCGTCTGGTCCGCGTACTGCTGCACGGTCTTGCCGCCGACCAGCGCGCGGGCCGCGAGACTGACCTCGCCGGTGTCCAGATCGATGTAGTTCAATCCGGCGGCGTCCGCGAGGCGACCGGTGAAGAGCGTGTCAGCGAAGATGCCCTTGCCGTTGGCGAGTGATCTGAAGTTCCAGTCGCCGTTCGCTTTCCTGCTGTCGGCGATGCGCCAGTAGCCGCCGCCGATTTGGATGCACTGCGTCGGGTTCTGGTCGCGTGGCTTGTCGTACACGTAGATGCCCTGGCCGGGCACGAGGTACGTGTAGCCGCCGGTCGCGTTCATGATCTCGTTGACGCGGTTGATCAGATCGCCGATGTAGGGGCCGCTGCCGGCCGCGGCGCTGTTCCATGCGCCGCTGCTGTTGATGAGCTTGTCGAGATGCTGGCGTTGGGTGTCCTGCCTGCCGGTGAGGGTTTGGATGATGTTGCCGAGGGTGATGGTGGTTTCGGCGTTGCCGGCTCCGAGGTGTTCCTCGATTTCGAGGATGCGGCCTTCCAGTCGCAGCGGCGTGGGGAAAGTGGTGTCGATGATTTGCACGCCGTCGCCGATGTCGGTGCCTTCGGCGTCGTATCCGGCTTGGCCCAGGCTGATCACGTCGGCCTCGTAGCTGACGGACGGGTGGTTGTGTTCCTTGAGGTATGTCTTGGCTTCGGCGAGGAGCTGTTTGGGATCCTCGCAGTCGCCGTTGTCGTACTGGCCCTCGCTGTGCCGGCGTCCGCCTTGCCCATCCGGGAGTCCCCACGTGGCAAGCGCGGAGGTGTCGTCGATGTAGGGTTTGCCGTTGTTGATGTCAGCGAAGGTGATTTTGCGCGAGTAGCCGCCGGTGCTGTTGCCGTCGTCGTCGGTTGATTCGACGCCTTTGCCGTAGGCGTAGAGGCGGGTGATGGGTCGTTCGGTGTTGACGGTGCGGCGAATGCCGGTGAGGTCTTTGCCGTAGGTGAAGCGTTTGCCGGTGTCCGGGGTGCCGCGTCGTTCGAGGAGGCTGATGGTTCTGGTGCCGATGCCGTCGCCGGTTTGGTTGGCGGTGTAGCTGGTTTCGAGTTCGAGGCCGTAGGTGTCGCAGATGTTTTGCAGGGCTTCGAGCACGCTGATGTGGTAGAAGGCAAGGTCGGCTCGTTGGGTGGTGGTGCCGGCTTGGACTGTGCCTATGGTCCAGCGTGTGTTTTCGAGGGCTTTGGCGAGGCAGCCGCTGGCGGTGGTGTCGCGGTTGCGTTTGTCTTCGATGAGGATGGTGGCGAGTTCGTTGACGGCGTCGACGGCGGTGACGGTGGTGGCCGGGGTGCCGTTGGTGCGGTTGGCGTCGGTGGTATCGACTTCGTATTCGCGGATTCGGTTCATGGAGTCGGCGAATACGAGGCGGTCGCCTTTTTCGACGTCCTGGTCGGTGATGAATTCGATTTTGTCGGTGCCGTCGATGTTGCGGGTGCGCGTCACCGTGCCGATGGGGATGATTTCGCCCAGATAGGCGTCCCATCGGCTGTATTGGGAGAGGCGCATGGTGGTGTCCTTTCTAGATGAGGGTCAGTGGCTGGTAGGCGATGGTGCCGGTGCAGTTGGTGCAGGTGATGGTGGTGGTTTTCGGCAGGATCGGGAAGTAGTCGCTGTCGATGGTGACGGGGACGAGGTTGCCGGCTATCCGTGCGGTGGATTGGCTGGTGTCGATGATGATTTGGCCGGTGATGGCCGTCCCGCGGTTGATGGTGATGTGGTGGCCGTGCTTGTCGGCTATGGTGATGGATTTCGCCCCGTTGGCCGGGGTGAGCGTGTAGGTGGGCCATGCGGGGCGGTTGCCGTCGACGCGGACGAGGTTGTCGCCGGCTTTCAGGGGTTTCGACCGCTGCCGGTCGTACAGGTACGGGTCGGCGTCGATGGTCAGGTCGCATTCCGCGTAGGTCCATACTCCCCATGCCCACACGTCCTGCCAGGCTCCGACGGTGATGCGGCCACGGTATTCGCCCGGCAGGTTTCGCCATCGGATGGTGCCGAGGGTGCCGGCGAGCGCTCCGATTTTGGTTTTGGTTTGGAGTGCGTCGTTTTCGTCGCCGATGGTGCGTAGGTGGAGGGTGATGGTTCGGCGGTTGGGTATGGCGGATCCGATGGCGTCTTCGAGGCTTTGGTCGATGGGTGTGTGGCCGGGGATTTCGGTGATGGTGGTGGTGGGTTGGGTGGCGTCGATTTCGAGGGCGGCGTTGGTGAGCCATGTGCCGTAGTGGCTGATGGGTGTGTTGTTGAGGGTGAGGCTTTGGTTGTCTACTGGGAGGAGCGAGCGGTGGTATTGGCTCATGGTGTGTTGGCTCCTTTACTGTAGGCGTCCGAGTTCTTTGTTGAGTGCTGGGGCGAGGGTGTAGGCGAGGGTTTTGGGGTCGAGTTGGAGTTTGAGGATGGTTTGGGTGAGTGCGGTGATGATGGCGGTGGTGATGGCGGTTTCGGTGAGTTGGTTGGGTGTGGTTTGGGTGGTGGGGTTGTTGGGTGTTGTGGTGGTGGGTGTTGTTGGGGTGAGTGCGGTTTCGTATTGGTTTTGGACGGTTTGGGCTGCGGTTTGGGCTGCGGCGGTGGCTTTGCGGGTCATGTCGTCGATTTGGCTGATCATGGCGGGTGTGCCTTGTTTGATGCCGAGGCTTGCGCCGGCGGGTATTTGTTTGCCGACTTGGTCGCGGAAGACTCGGGACGGGCTGTGGATGCCGAGTGCGTTTTTGGCTTTGTCGACGAGGCCGGATAGGGCGTTGCGGATGTTGCTGTAGAGGCCGCCGATTGCGCCGCTGATGCCGTTCCAGAGGCCGCTGATGATGTCGCGTCCGGCTGAGACGAGCAGGTTGCCTGCGTTGCCGAACCAGCTGACGATTTTGCCGGGGAGTGCTCCGATGGTGCTGCTGATACGGCTGGCCATGTTGCTGGCGGCGGAGATCATGCCGGAGAATGCGCTGGACATGACGCCGGCTGCGGATCGGATGGCGTTGCCGATGGCGCCTGCGACGCCGGTGACGACGCCGGAGATCGCGTGGAACACGTTGGAGATCAGTGCCGAGAAGCCGGAGATGATGGCCCCGGCGGCGTTGATTGCG
Organism: Bifidobacterium biavatii DSM 23969; assembly: GCF_000741165.1. Taxonomy (GTDB): domain Bacteria; phylum Actinomycetota; class Actinomycetes; order Actinomycetales; family Bifidobacteriaceae; genus Bifidobacterium; species Bifidobacterium biavatii. The sequence continues at coordinate 7,655 of NZ_JGYN01000045.1, forward strand.
GTGCCGATCGCGTTAGCGGCTGTTTGGAATCCTCCGGATATGACGGCTACTACGGTGGCGATAATACCGCCGATGGCGGTGAGCATGACTTGGAGGAATCCGGTTACCGCCCCAACGAATCCGCTGACTATGGTGCTGACGGTTCCGAGTGCCGCTGTGACGGTGGAGACTGCCGAGGTGATGAACGCGAGGATGTTCGTGATGGTGGTGATGACCAGGCCTATTGCCGCGACGATGCCGCTAACGACGGATACGGCCACGGACAGGATGGTTTGGATGACCGGGAGCATCATTTGGATGCCGCTGATCACGATGCTGACCACGCTGGTGATGATGGTGACCAGTCCGCTGATGCCGGGCATGAGCGCGGTGATCAGGTTCATTGCCGCGGTCATGATCTGTTGGATGACCGGCATGAGCGCGGTGACGAGCTGGGCGATCAGCGGCATGAGCATGGTCATGAGCTGGGCGCCGAGCTGGGCGATCTGCGTGATGATCGGTATGAACTGTATGACCACCATCGATATCTGGTTGATCGCGTCGACGATCAACGGCATCATCTGCGCGGCGAGCTGTGCGATCAGGGCGATGATCTGGCCCATCACCGGCAGAATGCTTTGGATGGCGGATTGGATCACCGGCATAAGCGACGCGATCAATCCGCCGAGCATTGCCGCGAAATTGGCGAGCACGCTGACCAACGCTGGGATGACGGAGGAGGCTATGCCGCTGATCTGGTCGCCGAAATTGGCGAAGGCGAGCTTGGCGAGGCCCAGAGGACTGACCAGGCTCATGATCGTGCTGATCAGACCGACCAGCCCGGAAAGCGTTCCGCCGTTGGCGGAGAATGCCGTGGAAAACGCGCCGGCCACCTGTGAGGCCACGTCGATGATGCCGGAGAAGACATTGGATACGATCGTTGTGACGGACGAGAACGTTTGCCCGATCTGTGTGCCCACCCCGGAGAACACGCCGGGGAGTTTTCCGGCCACATTCTTGGCGGCGGTGATGATGCCGTCGAGTTTCGCAACGATCGGGGATCCTTCGAAGTCGAAGGTCTTGGCGAGAGATTCGACCAGCCCGTGGTTCTGGAGGCTTTCGACGAGCGTGGTGACTTTGCCGGTGATGGCGCTGGAAACGCTGCCGAGCGCCCCGGTGACCTTGGACAGCATCTGCTGCATACCGGCTGGCAAATAGGATGAGAGCTGGCCGATCGCCGCGGCCACGCCGGACAGCATGCCTGCGGCGATCTGTCCGACGCGCGGCATCACGTTCTTGGCGACGGTGATGACGGATTCGACGAGCTGCGCCGTCAATCCCTTCATGTCGGCGTCGCTTTTGCCCAGTTCGGTGAGCCAGTTCGCCCACGACGCCTTCATCATGCCCATCGCGCCTTCGATGGTGGTCGCGGCTTCGCGGCTGGTGGTGCCGGCGATGCCGAGATTCGCCTGCATGACGTGGATCGCGGCGACCACGTTGGCGAAGCTCGTGGACGAACCGTCGACGGTGACGCCGAGTTCCTTCTGCACGTCGGTCATCTGGGAGGCGTCCTTGATGAGCCGCTGCATTTCGGTCTGGGTGCCGCCGTAGCCGAGCTTCAGATTGTCGAGCATGGTGAAGTTGCCCTTGGCGAAGCCCTGGTACGCCATTTGCAGGGAGCCCAGATCGGTGCCCATCTTGTTGGCGTTGTCCGACATGTCGACCAGCGCCTTGTTGCCCATGTCGGCGGCCTTGGCGGTGTCGCCGCCCAATGAGCCGACTAGGGAGGCGGCGAACGACGTTACCTGGTTCATGTAGTCGTTCGCGCTCACGCCGGCGGTCTTGTACGCTTCGGCCGCGTACTGCTGCACGGTTTGGGACGAGTCCTTGAACAGCGTGTCGACACCGCCGACGGCCTGCTCGTAGGTGGCGTACGCGTCCAGTGCCTGCTTGCCTATGCCGATCACGGCGGCGCCCATGGCTGTGGCCCCCAAGGTCGCGGCGGTCGCCGCGGCGCTGAACAGGCCCTTGACGGTGCTGGCGGCGTTGGACGCCATGTCCTTGACCTTGCCGGCCGCCGCGTCTACGGCGGAACCCATCGCGTTGGCCGCGCCGGAGGCGATGGTGCCGAGACCACTGAACGCGGTATTGGCGACGCCCTTGATGCCGCCGAGATGGGAGCCTATGAGACTGGCGGCGTTCTTGAAGCCGTCGGGGAGTTTGCCGACCGCGTTGTTGACACGCTGGCCCACGCCGTAGGACACGTCGTCGGCGAACTGCTTGGCGACGCCCTTGACGTTGTTGAACGCGCCGCTGGCCTTGGAGCTGAAGCTGCTGGCGGCGGTCGTGATCTTGCCGACCGCGTTGGACGCGGTGGAGGAGGATCCGACGATGCTGCCCGCAAGCGAGCCGAATACGGTGCCCAGCGAAGCGGTCTTTGCCCTGCCTGCGTCAAGATCGTTGAAGCCGGTCTTGAAATTATTGAACGCGTTCTTGAGGCGATCCCCCAACGTGGCCGATTTGCTGGCGGCGTCGGCCTGCGCTACGGTCAGCGACTCTTGGGCCACCTTGAGGTTGCCGGTCGCGGCGGTGACGGCGATGTTGGCGAGCTTGAGGCGTTCCTGCGCCGCGGTCAGCTTCTCGGCCGCGGCTTTCGCCTGGGCGCTTTCGGCGCCGTGCTTCTGCACGGCCTGCGTGTACGCGTCCTCGGCCTTGATGGCCTGGGCGCTGGCGTTGGCCTGGGCGATGCGAGCCTTGCTGAGGGATTGGCTGGCGCTGGCCACGTCCTTCTGCAGCTGCTTGATGCCGACACTGTCGCCCAGGCCTTTGGTGGCGTCCTTGGCGCTGTTCTTGAATTCCTTGCCGAGCGTGGATCCGGCCTTCGCGCCGAATCCCTTGGTCGCATCAGCGAACGACTTCGAACCTTCGCTGCCGGCGGACTGCATCTCGCTGCGCACCGACTTCTTGAAGCCGGTCATGATCGGATAGATGCGGGCCGCCGCGGTCGCCACTATCTTTGCCATCCCCGTACCTCCTTTGACGTCATGGATCTATGGATTGGATGATGATTTCCTCGTCGAGTTCCGCGAGCGCCTGGTCGATTTCCTGTTGGGTGGCTTGTGCCCGGTTGATGCGGGTGTTCATGTTCCAGGGCATGATGCGGTCGGCGGTTTTGCTGTCGGGCAGGGTTGCGGCGAGTTGGAGGAGTTCGACGAGGGTGGATGGGTAGGCCCAGCCGGCGAGTTCGGCGCAGAGTGGTGTGTTGGTGTCTTTGGCGGCTTGGGTGATGAGGTCGTCGGTTTCTTGCCAGGTGATTTGGGTGCCGATTTGGTTGATGCCGATTCCGTATTTTTCGCGTAGGGTTGCGGTGATGGTTTGCCGGTGGTCGCGGATGAATCGGGCGAGGTCGGTTATTTTCCCATGGTTGCGCCGGTGATTTTTTGGATGGTTTCGAAGTAGTCGCTGGCGATGGCGGCCATGCTGGCGACTGGTTCGGTGGTGATGGTGTCGACGGTTTTCTTGTCGCCGAGGCGTTCGAGGAGGGTGATGACCTGTTGGACGGCGTCGTCTTCGTTGTTTTGGGTCATGGCGTTGATGTCGGCGAGGCTGAGGGTGAGTGGGAGGGTGACTCGTTTCTTGTCGGGGAATTCGGCGATGAACTGGTTGCCGCCGATGATGTGGCGGGGGCGGCTTTGCTTGGCGAGCTGGTTGATGGCGTCCTGTTCCTGCTGGTCGGTCCAGTTGTCGAAGTCGATGGTGGCGAGGTCGGTGGTGGTCATGTGGTTCCTTTCGTGGGTTGGGTGGGTATAGGAAGGCCCGCGGCGCTGGGTGGCGCTGCGGGCCTTGGTTGGATGGGGTTACTTGCCGGTGCTGGGGGTGGTCGGGGTGGTTGTGGTGGTCTTGGGCGGGATGAGCCACTGGCGGTAGAAGCCGCCCCATTCTTCGTTGCGGATCCAGTCGAAGGTGATGGCGTTGCCGGGGTTTTCGCCGCGGGTTTCCTGGTCGGGTTCGACGGTTTGGATGCGGGCGAGGCCGTTGCGGCGGCGCGTGTAGCCGTTCTTGTATTTGACGGCCTGGAAGAGGGGGAAGGTGGCGTCGTTGTCCCCGTCGACGATGATCATGCCGTTCTTGTCGGGGGTTTTGCCGGTGGTGAGCTGGATGATGAGTTCGTTGAATTCGGCGGCGGTGATCTGCAGGGTGCGGGTGCGGTCGCCTCCGAGCTTGTAGCCGTCCTGCCAGAAGTCGATGTCGTCGCCTTTGTCGCCGCCGTCCTGTGGGGCGCCGTCGGTTTTGATCAGGCCGACTTTGACGTATCCTTCGGGCAGTACGAGCGGGTCGGCGGCGCCTTTGTCGGGGTCGACGTAGGTGGGGGTGCCGGTGAGCTGGACGGCTACGAAACCGGTAATGGGGATGAGGACTTTGGACAGGTCGTTGCCTTCGGCGTCTGCTGTCATGCTGGTTTCCTTTCTTGGTTGGTTGGGTTATGCGGGTTCGCCCGCGCAGTGGTATTCGACGGTGAGGTAGGCGTGTGCCACGTCGGCGGGGTCGTCGATCGGATAGGGGCCGTTGCTGGTCTCGACGCTGGTGATGGGACTGTGTTCGGCTTGGCTGATGGCCGGATCGGTGAGGATCCCGGTGATGAGCCTGGCGAGGTCGTCGCATGCCTGGTCGTTTTGGCGGGTGCCGGCCCGAATGTTGACGGCGATGGACTGGTCGTATTGGACGAGGTCGTATTTGGTGGGCGTGAGCTCGTCGATGGTGATAAGCGGCCGGGCGAGCGGGTAGCGGAACGTTTTGGGTGTTTTCGTGGTGACGGTCGCGTCGACGTCGCGCTCGGCGAGCCGGGCGGTGAGATGGGCGACGGTCCAGCGTTTGAGGTCGGCTGGCATGAGGATCATGTGACCATCCTCATCGCGTTGGCGAGCGTGTGGTGTTTGGATTCGACTTCCATGGCGTGGTCGCAGTCGTTGGTGACCTGCCAGGCGTTGCGGTATTGGAATTCGACGTGTTCGACCGCGAGACTGTTGCGGTATTCGCCGGTGTCGACCGGTGCGATCGTCGCGGCGATGTCGAGCGCCTGCATGGCTTTTTCCCGGCACAGCTGGTCGACGCCCGGTTCCTTGAGGATCGTGTTGAAGAATCCCTGGTTGAAGTGGATGTCGATGCCGCCCACTTTGGCCATTAGCTGCCTCCTTGCACGGTTTCGAGGTCGGCGACGAGCGTGGGCCGCCACGCGGTGAACGGGTTGGTGTCGTCCGCCGGGATGCCGGTCACCCTGTAGATCGCGTCGCCGACCTGGATGCGGTCGTGTTCTCGGATGTCGATATTGGGGTTGGGCACGATCAGCTGTTTGATGGTGGTCGTGCCCATGTCCCTGGGATTGTCGCCGTCGACGGTTTCGCTGCTGGCCGTGCTGGCGATGTAGCCCTCGAAGGCGAGCGGGTCGGGATCCGACCAGTCCTCGTCGTAGGCGACGCCGTTTTCCAGGATGGGTTTGGCCCGCAGTCGGGTCATGGCGGTCAGGTGGGCCATGGTGAAGCCGTCGTCTTCGAGCGAGTCGTCGAAGAACGTGGTGGTTTCGTCGTCGTTCACTGCGGCCCCCAGTTGAGTCGGTACGGTTCGAGCATGTCCTTTTCGATGGAGAGGAGCTGCAGGCCGAGCGGCGCGCCGCCCGCGGTCAGGTAGCTGACGGACGCGCCGTTGACGGATTGGCTGGCCACTCCCGGCTGGGTGCGGGCTCGTTTGGCGAGGTTGCGGAGGAGTTCGAGGATTTCCGGCACGTCCTCGGGCGGGTAGCCGTGGTTGAGCTGCACGGCGACCGCTCGGGGACGGTCGGGCCAGTAACCGTTGCGCAGTCGGATGACGCCGGCCGCGCTCCAGTCGCACTGGTCGAGGATGTCCTGTCCGTCCACGCTGATCGAGTCGACCGAGTTGATGTGCTTGGTCGGCAGGGTGAGCGTGCGTCCGCCGTACGAGTCGACGGTGAGCAGTTCGTCCGTCGGAGGGCAGACGTGCCAGCCGCAGTAGCGTCTGATGACGGATTGGGCCGCGGTCTTCCACCATTGCGCGTCGATCGTCGGGTTGGCGACCATGTCCTCGTATGGCATGCGCTGCCTCCTTTCGACGGTCAGGCGGTGGCGGTGGTGACGGTGATGGCCGCGGTGGTGTTGTCGGTCTTGGTCAGGGTGCCTCCGGTGATCTTGCCGGACGCGTCGGCGGTCAGGGCGATGCTTTTGACGCCCACGCCCGCAGCGCCCGCCGCTCCCGCCGG
>NZ_JGYN01000046.1 GCF_000741165.1 Bifidobacterium biavatii DSM 23969
GAAACCGTCGTCAAGGTCGCCCTGTGGGCCACGAGCCCCGCCGCGCCAGACGCGGCGAGCGTGTCGGGCGGCAAGCCGTACGACGGTTTCTGGCGCAGAACGGTCACCGGCGTTCGATCGCTTGAATCGAGCTGGGATCGCATCGTCGCCCAAATGGCCGACGATCGCGACGGAAGGGCCACGCTTGTCCGGCTTGGCATCTCCACGCTCACGCCGGCGGATACCGCCGGCCGTCCCGGTCCGACGGCTCCCTCGTACGGTATCCCCGACGACATCGACCGACGCGTGAACCGTCTCCTTCCCGCGGATCTGTGGCAGCTGCACGACTGCGACCAGCAGGCTACGCGCCTGAAACTGCGCGCCCTGCTCAAAACCAATCCCGACATGGACGGCCACGAGCTCGCCGCCCAAGCGGTCGAATACGGGCGAACACGCTACCGGGCCGCCCTCGATGCCGAACGACGCGTTCGCGCTGACCGAGAGGCACGCTCCCGCGCCGCGAAGGCCGCGCTCGACGAGTACCGACGCTCCCACGGCGGCAGCTGCTTCATCGGCAGCGGCAAGCCAAGCGGCTCCGTCGTGGTCACCGGTCCGGGCGGAAGGAGCATGTGATGGGCATCAAACGTGCTTCATGCGCGGAGCTCGAAAAACGCAACCCGCACATCGCCGACGTCTTGTGGCATCAAGCCGAGGAGGGCGGGCGGCGCAGCCCGAAGGCCGTGGACCTCGCGATCATGATCTGCATGTCCTGTCCGCTGCGCATGGAATGCCTCGCCGACTCGATCGCGAACGTGTTCGACGACGAGTCGATCTACGGCGGCATGGGTCGCAGGGAACGCCAGACGATCGCCGGGATCATGGAAAACGACGGCGTCCACGCTCGTCGACGCGACGGCGTCGATCCCGACAAGAGACGGCTTGCGGCGCTCGAATGGCTTCGCGCACACCGTCCGATCGTCGATCAGGTCACCAGCATGCGCCGTGAATACTGGCGCGAAGACTATCGCAAACGCAAGGCACGGGCCCGGCAAGCCGAACCCGTTTCCGCCTGACCATCTGAAAGGAACTGTCATGGAACAAGTCAATCAGCAGGACTCGTTCTGCCAGGCTGCTGCTGACGTGCTCGACGGTCGTAGACTCCTGCTCGTCGGTCGTGACGACGGTTCGGCCCGTCCGGCATGGACTCGCAATGGCATGGACGGATGCTTGGCCAGCATCGATCTGAGCGGATGCCCGGCGATGGCGGATCAGACTCCGGTCAAGCTCGCACCGGCATTGTCCGCCGCTCCGGACGTATTCGTGCCGAGCCTGCTGTATGCCGTGCATCGTGCCGCATCCCAGCTGAGCCGTCGATGCTGGTCGGCAGACGGGACCGTCTCCTACCGGCCCGTTGACGTGGTCGACGTGATCTGTCGTCGTGAGCCGGCTGACCCGCTGTCGGAGCTTGGCGTGCTCGCCGACCTGTGCTTGCCGTGCCTGTGCAGGAACAAGAGCGGCATCGGCGTGTTTCCCGGCACGTTGGAAACCACGTTCGTTTGCCTTGCCATCCTCTACCAGCATCTGCGCTGACACATCACAAGACACGGTTTACAGGTTTTTCGTTTTATCGGTTTTTCCAGTATTGAAAGTGAGGGTCTTATGACCATTGAAATGCCCATCGCCCCCGACATGTCGACCATGATCGCGGGTTCGTTTTCCAAGCTCACGCTCGGCGATCTCGTCGACGGGTTGCATCTGCGTTTCCTGCGCCTGCGCGGTGGAGATCCCGTGCCCGCATGGTCCCAGGATGGCGTGCATGGCCTGATCGCGCGCATCGACTTCTCCTTGGCCGACGAACATGATCCGATGAGCGGTTCGGTTGACTTCTCCCCGTGGTTCAATGAGGCTCCGGCCGGATACCGGCAGTTCCTCGGCGTGACCGCGGTGAAGGGCCGCGACCTGCTGATCTCCGAGGGCGGTCTCGAACACCAGCGTGACCTTGATCTTTCCACCGAAGTGCTCGTCGTGTGCGAGCCGCTCGAGCCGAACGATTTCCGCGTGCCTCCCGACGTGCTCGTCGACATCGATCTGACCGGGGCCGCCTCGAACACGCACGACTTCATCCTCGTCAAGGCCGATTATGACCGGTACAGGCAGTCCCTCGCGGGGGCTGCGGTTGTCCTGTCCTCGTTCGCCTACGGTGCCCTGCTCTGAGTATCCCCGCTCCGGCGGCTCGTTTATCGTGCCGCCGTCGGCCGATTCTTCGGTTTCTTGTCTTTTTGGTTTTTCAAGTTATCGGTTTTTCATTTTTTCCGGAAAGAGGTTTTCTTATGATCGTCACCGTTGCCAACGCGAAGGGCGGGGTCGCTAAGACCACGAGCTGCATCTATCTGGCTCAGGCCGCGCTGCTGCGCGACCCGGACCTGCCGATCGAGGTCCTGGACGCCGACCCGCAGTCGAGCGCAACCCAGTGGAGCATGGACGCCGAGGATGATGCGAGTCCTCTGGGATTCGACGTGCATGAGGCGAACCGCGCCACGCTGGAACGCGTGGCCCGGCGCCATCGGTCGGGTCTAACGCTCGTGGACACCCCGCCGGCGGGTCAGGTGCTTGACGTGGCTTGCAACGTCGCGGACTTCGTGATCGTGCCTACCCGACCCACTCCGCTGGACCTCCAGCAAACGTTCAAGTGGACTCGCACGTTGGCCAAACCGCACGCGGTACTCGTCCTCGACGCTGACCCGCGCACCACTGCCTGCCGCGATACCTTGGAATCACTCGACGCGGAGCAAATCCCGCGTTTCGACACGGTCGTGCGTCACCGCCAGGACATTCTCAAGGCATTCATGCGCATGCCCGACAAGCTGTGGGAGTACGCGGACGTATGGAAGGAAATGATCGAGGTCCTGTCGTGATCCTGCGTTCCCTGCTCATGTTCGCGCTGATCATGGGCATGTCCGGCTTGTATTTTGCCTGCTCGTGGCTTGTCACGCGACTTCTGTCGCGTGCGGGTCTGCCGGTCGACGACATGGAGTGCATGCTGCTCACCGTCGCCATCGGCGTCCTGTTTCTTCTGACCGCGATGCTCGCGGTCATCCCACTCATGGAAGGCTGACTGATGAAAAACAACAACTTCAAACCCACTGCCTCGTCGCTGCGCGTGGAATCCGCCAAGGACGTATTCCGTACGGACCGGGATCCGGATGCGGAGCCCACCGTCAACACCAGCATGAAACTGCTTGTGGAGACCCGTAACAGGCTCAAACTCTATGCGGCCGCGCACGGTCTGAAAATGCAGGACGTCGTCGAGGATGCGATCAATGAATACCTCGAACGGATGGGAGGCTGACATGGGTAAATGGGCAAGCGTTGCCGTCTGTCCCCGCTGCGGCCATCCCGTTCACTGGCGATGGCACGGTAACTCGATCAAGACCTCGCAGCCCTGCGACTGCTGCGGATGGGGCGGCACGGTCACCATGCTGCGCATTCCCGCCAAAACCGCGCGCGCCGAGCTGCGACGCATGCACGAAACGGCCTTACGAGACTGGAAGCAAGGCGTGGAAGCTCCCAAGCGCGTATGGGGCGCTCCATCTGATTCGACCGGTAGTGGCGGTACGAAGAAACCATTGGGAAGATAAACCCAAAAACCGATAAACCGGGGGCGTTCCACGGTGGAGCGCCCCCTCTGGTAGACAAGGAACCATTCACTATGACTGATGCAACACCGAACGATGATATGACAGGCCCGAGCGTGGAGGCGCAGCTTGAAACGGCCCGTACCCTGCAAGCCATCGCCAGCCGTCTCCTCGTCTGGTCGGCGGACATGACCTCCACGATCGTGGATCCCGATGATCTTGAGGATGCCCGTCGCGCTATGAGTGACCTGTCCGACGAACTGTCGTGGGCGGCTCAACGCCTGGACGATATGCTCGACGATGACGGCGAAGGCGATGGGCATGACGACGAAGCATGACACAACCACCGATACCGTCGATCTCGCGCCATACATGAGGCCCGGAGACGCGGGCGACATGCTCGCCGACCTGCTGCCTCCGGGCGCTAGACCCGCATTATGTGCGATGAGCGGCCTCGTCGTCGGTGTCGCCGACTGGATCCTCGTCCGGGATGCGATAGCTACCCTGATCATGGGCGGATGCGGAGTCATCGTCACCATGAACGTACTCCACGTTCTCACTCTGCGCGCTCGACAGCGGCACGAGGGAATTCCTCTGGCTCCCATCCTGAACGAGCAATGGGGTATCGACCATTCCAGCGCACCCGACTTCGTCCCCGAGGACGGGACGCGCGTGCTCATCATCTGCGTCGACGAAACGCATCGCGACGCATGGCACCTGATCCGCACGGGCAACCGGCTCCGTCTGACCGACCGAGACGGCAACGTCGTCCCGCCTGACCACCGGTCACAGTCACCTGAACCACGAAACCGACAAGAAGATATACCAGAAAACCACAAAACCGATAAACCGTCCGCCATGAAGAAAAGGGCTTGCTGATGTGGTTTCTTGCTCGAATCGTTTCCTTCTGGCCTGCTTTCCTCGAGGTGATGTTCTCCACGTGTCTGGGCGATCTGTTCGTTTGCGGCGTGCTGCTGCCCGTCTCTCTGGCGCTGGTGCTGCTGCCGTTCGCACAGTCTCGCGTCCGCCGTGCTCTACTGGTGTTTCTCTTCTTCACGGCCTGGGGATTTGCTTTGCTTGTTCTGGCCGTAGGAGGCTTGTTGGTCGTGGGAGGGAGGTGATTGTCATGTCGAGTTTGCTTGAACTGTATGCCATTGACGAGATTGTCGCCGTCGAAGCGCCGTTGCTCATTCGTACTGCGGAAGCCATTGCGGATGGCGAATCCATGGAATGATATGATGCGCTCGTCCGGATTACTGGACAGTGCATAACGGGACTCCGCACGCTTGTAGAGGTGCGGAGTCCTTCTTTTTTCGTTCTCTTCTCGTCTTGGCGGCATGATGGTCATCGGTTTTTGGGTATCCCGGTTTTTCGGTATCGGCTTGATTCCAAGGATCGCGTAGTTCCGGGCGACACGCTTGTTCGAATGAATGTTCGTGTTTTATGGCGTATTATCCATGTAGTCGAACAAATGTACGATTTCGTGGGAGGTTGACATGACGAGCTTGGATTCCACGGCACTGGGCGAGGTGATCGTCCGAGTGACCCGCAAGTGGGTGTTCGACGAGACCGGTGCCGATTTGACGCCCGGCATGGTAGAGACGCTGATCGAACGCATTGGCCGCGTGCAGGAGACCGCTTCGATGCTGTCCCTGATTGACTCATGTCGTGCGGTGGACACCGATCCTGCGGCGCGCGAACTGCTCCGGCTGCTCGCTTGTGAGGATCCGACCGGCCGACCGTTCGACCAGCACCGGCGTCGCGCCTGCGAGGATCACCTGACCATGGCCGCTGGTCTCATCGCCCGTTTGACGGCCGCCCGCTACGGGTATGATGAGCGCGTCGAACGCGAGGCGATCCGGCTGCGGCTCGCCGACGATCCCCGGTATGCGCGCACGCTGCTCATGGAATCGTTGGACGTGATCGAAATGGTGCTGGAGCTCCAGTACGCGTCTGCCGAACGCCGAAGGGAGGCGACTGCGCGATGAGCTCCCAACTGTTCCGCCACAGTTGCGGACACTACGAGCGCGTGAACGTCGATGCGTCCTACCGCGTCGTCAGCCTGAAGGTCAAGCGGATCGAGATGACCGAATGCGCGATGTGCGAGGCCGCGCGCACGCGCATGCTCAACGTGACGACCGGATTCGGCGAACTGTGGGGTACCAAGGAGGATTGCATGCGCGCCGAGGGCATCCGCCGGCGTACCCTCGCCCAAGTCGACGCGTGCATCGAACACGCCCTGCGACGCGACCGCGACGCGTGGGAGGAACTCCGACGCCGCGTCCTCAGATTCAATGACGCGGCATGGTGGATCGAGCACAAAAACGACGCCATCGTGATGATCGCCCAGGAAATCGACCTTTGAACCGTTTTCCCGTTTTATTGGTTTTTCGGTTTTTGGGTTTATCGGTTTGTGAGGCCGGGAAGATGCTCCGCGAGGAGCCGCCCGGCCTCCGCGTCGTCGATGACCCCGAGTTCGCGTTCCTCAAGGATGAGGTTCGTGTACGCCATGCGTTCCGCTACGCCGGGCGGGAGCATGTCCTCCGGTCTCATATCGGGCTCATATGGGATATCGTCCGTGTCTGTTCCTTCGATCTTGTATGGAATGTCGTATAGTTCCACGTCCTCGATGTCATGGGGCATGATCCCGTTCTTGAGGGTGACGGTGATTTCCTCGATGCTGCCGTCGAGGTCGGTCAGCATGCACACGCCGTTGCCGTCTCGTTCTGTGTATTCGCCGATTTCCGGGATCCCGTTTCTGACGAACCTGCACATGCGCAGTGTTCCCGTGGTGTCCATGATGTCGTGTCCTTGCCGCCTTGGAGGCGTTGGTGCCTTTCCCGTGGCTCATGCCACGGTCTTTGCAGGATAGCAGGGAATCGGTTTGCTGGTTTGCTGGTTTCTCGGTTTTTAGGTTTTCTGGTTTGCGCGTGTAGGGGGTAAATTTCCCGATCACGCACGGAACCCCCCCGTATGGTGCGTTTACGGTCGAGGACGTCTATTGGTCCTGCATCGTGCGGGGGAAAGGAAATCCATGAGCAAGGAAGAACGGCGGGGATCCGCTGTGAGAGGGTGGCCGCGTCGAGCGGCCGTGATCGTGGCTGGGCTGACGGCCGTCGGCATGCTGGCGGGGCCGGTGACGGCCGCGTCCGCCGACCAGCCGTCGACGGCGGACACGACGCAGGTACTGGTGCCGACCGCCGGGTATCGGCTGGGATTGTCGTTGACGATGAGTCGTCCGGACACGGGTCTTGTGGTGGGCGGTACCGGCGTGATCCGCACGACGGTGCATGTTTCGCGTGGCCAGTCCATCGTGGACGAGCGGGTCGCGGTATTGACCGTATTGCATTACGAGGGTCATCCCCATGGGTATGCGAAGAAGACTGTGGTGTCCAAGCGTGCGGTCGCGTTGAATCACGGGGACACGGCGGGCGGATCGTTCAGTCCGGCTGATTTCGGTTGGGATTCCTGGCAGGAGGGCGAGTATTGGTTCCAGTCCACCGCCACCCGGCAGGGGAGCATGATCGCGGATGCGTCTACCACGGCGCATGATCCCGCCGTGTCGTTCTCGTTGATGTCCAAGGCTCCCCAGGTGCCGTTGCGTCGCGTGGACGACGTGACCGCGGCTGACGGCATGAGCGCGCATGTCACGGTGTCGTCCGGCACTGGCGTGGGCGGTTGGCGCATGACTCTTGCGGACAAGCTCGACGCGCATGGCACGCGCGTGTCCGTGAAGGGCATGCGCGTGATGATGGACGATCGGAACGTGTCCGATGATTGGACGTTGACGTGGGACGGTGAGAAAAGCGTGGTTACGGCCGTGTATGACGGGCAGCACATGCTGCCCTCGTACCGGACGGTCACGCTGGAGTATGATCTGACGGTCCATGATCCGTCGACCGGCTTGGTCGACGGCCGCGCGTGGAGCGAATGGAACGAGGGGGAGCGGACGCAGTCCGGTGAGGCGAGCTTCCGCCAGTGGGCTCCGAACCCGAACGTTGCATGGATTCGCTACGACACGGATAAAAACCAGTGGACGACGGTCGCCGACGCGGACCGGTCGAACACGGTCGGCGTAGACGGCAAGCGTCTCCTCGACGGTGATAAGACTAGTCTCGCGGTGAACGGCACGTTCCCGAAGGATCCCGCCCAAGCTCCGGAAACGTTCTCCCTGTCGGCCGATTGGACCGCTGCCGCGGACCTGTTTCAAGCGGACGCGGAGAACGTGCGCGTGTACATGGCGAACACCCGCGACGTGACCCGTCCCACCGTAGGCGACATCGCAGTCAAAGGCCGGGACGTGACCGACCAGTTCACGATCGACGTGAAGGATGATACGATTACCGCCCGGTTGAACTCGCAGTATCTGGACTCGCTCGCCACGGACGGTACCAACCGCCAGTACACGCTGCTCATCCCCGGACGGATCAGCTACAAGGATGGCGTCGCGGGCATGCTCGCCTCGCACGGCAAGAATGCCGGCAGCGAACTTGACGCGTGCGCCACGGCGGACGGCATCGCCTACACCGCGACCGGAGCGCAGACCGTGAACGAGCAGACCGTCACTACGAATCGTCCCGGCATCTGCGCGTACGTGCCTGGCGTGACCATGCGCGTAACGAGCCCGGTCACAGGCCGGGACGCGAACAACAAGTACGCGGGGGAGGGCGACATGCTCGCATACGCGATGTCTACCGCTCCGACGCTGCCTGATCTCGCCTACCCCGTGAACCAGGTGACGTTGACCGGATCGTATGATCCGAACACGATCCCCGACTGGACGAGCCTGACCGTCTCCGGTCAGTCCACCGCGCTCGACAAGCATGATTACACGCTGACCCGTGACGACGCGCATCATCGGTTCACGGTCACGCTCACCGGCAAGATGTTGGACATGTGGAAGACGAACGGCAAACCGCAGCTCACGGTTTCCTGGCATGCCACGGTCCACTACACGTCGGACACGTCCAAGACGACCGCGTCGGGCACGCTTGCCGTGAACGGGCAAACCACCGCATCGGATACGGTATCGGTTCTTTCATGCCGGGCGGACGGCTCGTGCAAACCGACCGGCACGCAAACCACCACGGGAGAAGACTCAACGAGCGTGGACGGCAAGAGCGTCCTCTTGGGTGACAAGTTCGTCTACCGGGCGACACTGAAATCCGCTCAGGCATCCTCTGCCGCGTCCCCAGTATGGAGGCTCGGCCTCGTGTTCGACTATGACGCGAACCATGTGACCGCCGACACGTCCAACATTCGTCTGATCGACATGACCACCGGCCAGGATGCGACCGTCCGCGCGAACATCACGACGGACGCGAAACGCGGCCTCGTGTACGCGTTCCTGAAAACCGTCGACACCACCGTCAACGGGCATACCGTCAAGGGCGACCCGCAGCCGACAGACCTCGCCGCCTACGCGGCCAGCGACGACCACGATCCGACTCGGGACCCGGCCATCGACCAGACGGTCCTCGGACACGAATTCCAGCTCGTCATCCCCGTCCAGGTCACCAAGACCAGCGACGCGCTCGTCCGCCTCGACGCGAAGGCCACGCAAATCACCGACCGCACGCGCGTCGACGGCGAGGTCATGTCGACCACCTTGAAACCGATCAGCCCCTCGCAGGACGTGACCGTGAACGTGGGCGACCAAACCTCCAACGGTGGCAGCGTCTACCAGAACAGCCAGTTCCTCTACCGCATGGACTCCAGTCTCCTGCCTCCCGACCGTGCCGAACGTAAAATAACCCAATGGGCGTTGACCGGCAAATATGATCCCAAGTACGACCGGTACACGGGCCAGTGGGCAGTGTACGCGACCCGCGACGTCATCCAGGGCGGGCGCATGATCGCCCATAAGGGCGAACGCATCGCCGGCAGCGGATACACCAACCCGAACGGCGACTGGTTCACCGTCACCGACCATAACGGCGTCCTGACCGTTACCGCGACCGCAGTCTATCTCAACCTCGTGTCCGCGAACACGCTCGGCGATCAGGGATGGCGCGCATACGCGCAGTTCACGCGCATCGCGGCAGCGGACCGCGTCGGCATGACCATCACCGAAACGCTCAACGGGCAGACGCGCGGCACGTCCGTCGCTTGGACGCGCACCCCCGACCGTACGCCACGCTTGACCATCGTGAAATACGATACGGTCAGCGGCATCACCAAGGGCGACCGGAACAGCACCGACCAAGCACTGAAACTTACCGAACCACGCACCAAGCTCACGTTCCGCATCACGAACGCGAGCGGCACGGACGCGAACGGCAACGGCTCCTGGTTCCGCGCGCGTGATCTGGTACTGTCCGACAGGCTCGTCGCCGGCGACGGCAAAGTCCAGTTCGAATACCCGGCCGATTGGGAGACCCGCATCCTCAAACCCGGCGAGCACATCGACGTGACCGGCTGGCTGACCGGCGTGAAAACCCATCACACCGACCGCGCCACCGTAACCGGCACACCGCTCGGCACCTGCCCGGCCGTCGACCGGCAACCGTTCGACGGCGAGGACACGCAGCCCGTCGACCGCGACAGCGTGAACGTGAACGGCCTCGTACTGTGCCGCGACACCAAGGTCACCAGTCAAGCCGACGACTGGAACGCGTACGCGGGCGACACACTGCTCGCGAACACGGGCATGGGCAATACGTGGCTCGCACTCACCATCGGACTGGTGATCCTCCTGATCCTGTTCTGCGTGTTCAGCCTGTGCAAGACCGCCTCCCGAGCCGATCATGCCCTTGAACGCAACCGCCGACTCAAGGCGGCGAATCTCGCATCGCCGGGGGAACCTTCCGCAGACGTGGATGAGCTACGACAGCGACTCGACTCGCACTCCGACGCCAAGACGTCCGACTGACCGATCGTGTCTCGTTCCCGATAAGGGCCGCACTTGGTGCGGCCCTTTTTATTGATCACGCACGCAACCCCCCTGCCGGGTTTTTAGATTCAGCATTCGTCCCATATCTGAACGGTCGACCTTTCGTGGGAGGAGAGCGGATGAACACACGCATGGGAGGCATCGTCTGCCTGATCGTGTTCCTGTTGAGCACGGGAGTGCAGGGATGCGCATACCTGTTGAACATCGGACCATTAACCATGCCGGATCCCGGACTCCACGCCGTCGCACCGTACGCGCTGGCCACCGGCCAAACGCTGAATCCAGTGATCAGCCAACGCGACCAGATCGGCAACATTCGCCGCATCCAACCCATCCAAGCGCCCGCCAGTCTCATCGGCGAACACACGCACGCACGCAACGCGACCGTGACCGGCATCCTGTACACGGACGGATCCTTCTTCTCTCGAGATGAGCAACGCGAGCAGCAATACCAATCCCTGACAGCCGATGCCACATTCATCAGCGGCAACGGCAGATCAAACCAGTATCCACCACTCGCCTACCTGCCGCAGTCCATCGGAATGCGCGTTGCGCTCAACGCCCGCCGCAGCATGTGGACCGTATTGCAATGGGGAAGGTATGCCAACCTTCTCGCGTTTATGATCGCCGCAGGCACGGCCATCCTTCTCGCCGGGCGAGCCCGATGGATGCTGTGCATGGTTGGTATGAATCCGGTAAGCGTGTTCTGCGCTTCAAGCCTCATGGGCGACGCCACACTCATTGCTGCCGGCATGCTCACCGTCGGCCTGTTCATCCGCCTGCTCGATCATCCCGATGGACGGTTCGCCCGTCTGCTGCCGATCCCGCTTGGCGTGCTCGCGCTCCTGTTCGCCACGAAAATCGTGTATCTGCCCCTGCTCGTCCCGTTCCTCGCCGTACCGTCCCGGCATTCCGTGCTACGCCGCTTCGTAACGGGACTCCTAGTCCTGCTGCCGGCACTGGTCCTGCTGGCATGGTGGAGCATCCGCTACCAGTACGTGCCCATCGGACTGGGAGTGAAACTGGCCTCGAATCGGACGTGGATCGTCTCCCATCCCATCCGCACGATGATCGTGATCAGCGCGAACATGCTTGCATACGTGCAGCGTGAACCCTTCTCGTCCATGCTGAGCCTGCTCATGCCCGTACTCATCGCATTGTTCTTCCTGTACGCGCGACGCCCCGTCGTTCTTCCCTCCGGCGGGGAAGCCGAACGATCCACGCGCCGGTATCACCGCCGACTGAACCGGGTGTTTCAACCGTTCATGCCGATCATCGACTGGGCGAGTGCATACCGGTTCACGATTTGCACGGTTCTCTCCTGTGCGCTGAGTCTGGGACTCATGTTCGGCTCTCTCCTCGTCACTTGGACGCCCACCGCGAGCCTGACCCGGGGGATACCCGTCCTGCCCGGTTTTCAGGAACGCTACCTGTGGCCGTTGCTCCCATTGCTTGCACTGCCCGCTTGGGACGCGCGGCGAGACCGTCAAAAAAATCTTCGGAAAATTTGCTGATCACGCACGGAACCCCCCTAGCGTGTTCCTAGGTTTGGGTTCCGTCAGCTTCAAGAAGGCATAAAGCCGGCTTGGAGACTCCTGCGGACACGGGTTCGCGGGGGATGCGGAACAACGGAGGGAGCGGACGATGGCCGCGATCAAGAGCCAGACCACGGTGAGCGGGGACGTGCTCGCCGACCCGAACTATTGGGACGACTACGAGGGCAAAGGGCCACGCCTGACCCTGATGCTCCTGTACGCGCCGAGACATTGGGACGAGACTGAAGGCCGCTGGCAACAGTCGGACTCGGGCCAGACGCGTATCAAGCTCCAGTATTCGGGCAATGCCGCCCGCCGTGTCCATCTCCTGTTCGACCGGGGCGTGCTCCGGATCGGTCTTCCTGTCCACGCGCACGGCCGCGTCTCCGACACACCATGCGTGCGCAAGTACCGGGGGCGGCTCGAAACCAGCCATCTCGTGTACGCGGAAGACCTCGACGTTGACCTCGTCACGCTCGCCACGCGCGATCCCCAGTTGACGGGATTCACTGCCGTCGCCTGACACAGGGTTTTTCTCAATAACCAACAGAGAAAGGAAACAAACCATCATGGCAATCACCACCAACAGGATCGTCAAGCGTACGCTTGCCGGCCTGATCGCCGCAGCCAGCCTGACCATGGGCATGGCCGCCACCGCGAACGCCGCCTCGCCGACCAACGTGGACGTGTCCAACAAGGAATCGATCACCGTGACCGCGACCCGTTCCGGCGCGTTCACCGGTAAGACCGATACGATCCAGGCCATCGAACTCGGCAAGTATCTGTCCGCCCAGTCCACCGACGGTGGTCAGACGATCTCCGCGGTCGGCGTGGACACCCCGACCACGTACCGTCAGGCTCTCGTCGACGCGTTGACCGCTGCCGGCGTGAAGAACATTGACAAGGACAATCCGCTCAACACGGTCCTCGACGTGACCGGCGACAACGGCAAGGACAAGCCGGCCTACTCGTCCGACCTGCGCGCCCTCGCCACCAGCCTGAACAACAACGCGACCATCAAGGCCGCGACCGGTGCGAAGGGCAAGGTGTCCTCCTCCGGCAACGGCAAGACCGACGACGTGCTCACCTTCAGCAACCTCGAAGCTGGCTACTATCTGATCCGCGATACCACGGCGTCCGGCAAGACCGCCGCCATCCCGATGCTCGTCGGCACCAAGGCTGGCGGCAAATCCTTCGCCAACAACCCGCTCGGTGTGGTCGTCTACAAGTCGATCGACGACAACCAGGGTGGTAACGGCAACGGCAACGAAAACGTCAAGCCTCCGGTCAAGAGCGCGGGCAACGGCCAGGGCACCGAACAGCACAAGGTCGGCGATACCGTCAACTACACCGTCAAGGCGTGGGTGCCGAACACGACCGGCTATCCGGGTTACCGTTTCCAGCTCGTTGATACGCTCGGTGCCGGCCTCGACTACACCACCGGTTCCTACAAGGTCACCGTCGGCGGCAAGGCCCTCGACGCGAAGTACGTGAAGTTCTACCAGGGCACGCAGAACAAGCGCGAACTGCACTGGGAGTTCGGCCTTGACCACGCGATCACCGGCAACACCGTGCGCGACATCCTCCAGGGCGACGCGAAGACCATTTTCACCCCGGGTGCCGAAGTCGTGGTCACCTACTCCGCGACCATCAACTCCGACGTGACCGACAGCACTGCGAACGCGCAGAACAAGGTTGAAATGGATTACTCCAACAACCCGAACGCGTGGAGCGAACCGGCCGGCAAGAAGCCCGGTGAGAACCCGGACACCCCGGGTCAGGACAAGCCGGTCGAAGTGCTCCTCGGCCAGGCCGACATCAAGGCCACCGAGAACATCGACAAGAACAACGCGCAGTCCGTCCAGTCCGCCAAGCCGCTGCAGGGCGTCAAGTTCCAGGTTGGCCAGTACACCAACGGCGGCGCGTTCACCGCGTTGAAGTTCGTCGCGAACGCCGACGGCTCCTACACGCTGGCGGACGCGGATGATACCAACACCGTGTCCGAGTTCACCACCCCGGCTTCCGGTGTGATCACCCTCAAGGGTATTTCCGGTAACTATCAGGTCAAGCAGACCGCCGCCGCCACCGGTTGGTCCGACGTGTACCTCGCGGACTTCGTATTCAACTCCGCCGCGACCAAGACCGCGAAGACCGCGACCCTGAACGCCGATCAGACGCTCAACAAGCGTAGCCTCGCCTACCAGATCAACGCGGACACCATCGGCTTCATGTCGGTCAAGAACAAGACCCAGCTGCCGAACACCGGTAGCAGCATGGGCGCGATCCTCATGGTCGTCAGCGGCGTGGCCGTCGCCGGCGGCGTGGCCCTCGCGTTCAAGTACCGCAAGCAGGAAGCCTGACAGCGACTCCCCTCACGCAAGCGAGGGGAGCAGTCGTGAATAGGGAGGACCGATGACCCACAGCCAACCCATGGGACGAACGAACGCCAGACGTGCGTTCCGACGCCGGTGGATGGGCAAATGGGTCTCGGTCCTCCTCATATTCATCGCAGCGAGCATGCTCACCGGTGTCGCCGTAAGCCACGCGTACGCTGCCGCTGAACTCGACCAAGCCAGCCAACAGGCTGCCATGGTGCCCAGCAGCGAACAGGACCAAATGATCCGCCAAGCACGCGAATACAATCGCAAACTCGCCAAAAACGGCCAATACGTGCTCGGCGAAGCACAGGACCCGTTCCTGCAGCTCCAAGGCGAACAACGGCCCGCCAGCGAAACCGACACCGCATACGTCAAAGCGTTGAACACCGACGGCGACGGCACCATGGGCTCGATCTCGATCCCAAAAATCAACGTCGACCTGCCCATCCTGCACGGCACCAGCCTCGACACGCTCGACCACGGGGCCGGCCACATGTACGGCACCAGCCTGCCCGTGGGCGGCACGAACACGCACAGCGTGATCAGCGCCCACAACGGCATGACCAAAGCCCTCATGTTCACCAACCTCGGCGAAATGCGCGAAGGCGACGCATTCTACCTGCACATAGCCGGACACACGTTCGCCTACAAGATCGACCGGGTCACCAAAATCCTGCCCAACGACTTCTCGAAACTCACCATCCGAAAAGGCGAAGACCGGGTCACCCTCATGACCTGCTGGCCATACGGGCGCAACACCGAACGTCTCCTCGTCTCGGGCCTCCGGGCCAGCATGCCCGACCAAGTACCTTACGAGCAGGACGTCCAACGACAAAACCCGATCATCGCCGACCGATTCGCCCTAGCCGCCACAGGACTCATGCCCTGCGCCATCGGCTACGCCGGATGGACCGGATGGACATATCGCAGAGCAGCAAAAAAACTCCCCTGCAAACACAAAGCATAACCACACGAAGAGAAAGGAAAACAATGAATAAGCTAAAGCAAATAGAAATTGCTCGTTTTGAAACATTGGCTATAAAACCAATTCTAATACTTATAGTGATTGGTTTGAGTGCCATTATTCCGGTTTCTGCAAATGCTGCCTCTAGTAGTACGGTAGATACAAGGTCGACTCGTAGTTGTGAAGGAAACTATAGAAGTATTTCATCTTTAACTGTACCCGATAACACTCTTTTTTCTACTCCTGCAGTCAGTGGAGCAACCATCACTGCTAAAATGCCTGTGACGGATGCTAACGGGCGTGCTGTTGATTATTGGGTTGCGTCATACTCGTACTGGCACTCTGGGGAATATCCTGATTACGGAACTCAAACGGTATCAATCCATATACCTGCTGGTTCAACTGCTTCTTTTACTGTCGGTATCGAGTGTAATGAGGGAATCGTAGGCTATCTTAACCCCATTAAATATGGCACCATGGATGTGTCTATTTCCAATGGGAAACAGTATTCATTTAAGTCAGATATGTCTTCTAGTACTTCAAGTACTACTTCGCCTGCTTTTAGATGGCATATCGATTCCGCGCCTGTGTTAAAAAACACTCCACCGGATATTAAAAATGCTAATGATGTAACAGTAGAGGCTGGAAGCGTGTTTGACCCGCTCGATGGTGTTACTGCCACAGATGTAGAAGATGGCGATCTGACCTCGAAAATTACGGTTGACGGTAAGGTGAACTCGAACGTACCCGGTAGTTACACGTTGAACTATAAGGTTACTGATTCTGACGGTCAAACTACAAGTGCTGATCGCATCATCACTGTCGTCGACACTACTGCTCCTACCATCACGGGCGTGACTGCTAAGACCATAGCCTACGGTTCCATATTCGATCCTCTTGCCGGGGTAGCCGCCACCGACATCGTCGACGGCACCGTCACGGTCAAGGTCGCGTCTGGCAGCGTGAACACGGGCAAGGCCGGCAAGTACGAGCTGACCTACACCGCGACCGACAAGGCTGGCAACACGGCCACGGTCAAGCGCATGATCACCGTGGAAGTCCACGTGAAGGCCACCATGCCCATGACTGGTTCCATGGGCGGAATCGCATGGGGGGGGGGCTTCGCTACTGCTCCTGCTCGCTGGACTCGCGTTCGCTGCATGGAGGCGCATCATGCTGCGCTAATCAAGCTCATTCCTTTTCTGAAGAGTCGAATCGGTTTGCGGGATCGTCACAACACAGTGGTGGTCTCACAGGCCGGTTCGACTCTTTTTTGATCTGATCCCCGGCATGATCCATCAACAGAGAAAGGAAAAGCAATGAACGACACGCAACGGTCGCGCGACGGCATGAAAACCGTTCTTTGCGCTGCGTTACTTGCCACAGCGTTGTCTGTGTCTGGTTTGGTCGCTGGTACGGCTCATGCCGATACCATCGCTGAAAACCTGAACATGTACACCTGCGACGGCAGTGATCCGCAGACTTCGCAATGCACTCAGGCCCAAGCCAACAACATGGGGCATAAAGATTCCGTATTTGTAAAATGGGATTGCAAGTACGATGACGAGTACTATGACAACGGTCATATCTATCATTATTTTGACTGCAATTCCATTTGGAATGACGTCAATGGCAATCCAGTGCCCGCGAGTACCGCCACAGTCACTTACGACTGGGTTCTTAGCTCGGATAGTGGATCTTCCTCTGAAGTTGTGACCCAAACGGTTGATATTCCAGCAGGACAATACACAGCACGGACTCTTCGTCCATATAGGTCTGATTTGGGAGCCCTGCTATACACCAATAAGGTCATTCTTCGAGGCTTTAAGGATTCCCGCGATGGGAAAATCTACACGCGTTCCGAACCCATTACTGTCGGAGCCGGTGAACGGGTCTCTCTTACCGCAGCATTGGAAAAAGTGTCCTCTGATGGGAAAGTCCGTGGAACCTCGTCGGAGCCCAAGATTTATTACGATACCGGCAAAGTCGGCATCATGTTGGACGGTGTCAGCTATGAAGGCCCTCAACCTGTGGTGAGGGATGGTTACGTGCAATTCACCATTGCCGACAAGCACGCATATCGTTATTACCTGTATTGTGTAAACGATTCCAATATCGATACCAGTACTGATGACATTCTGGAACCTGGTAATTACGTATTGACCAATATGCCTGCCGACGAATCGAATCCAACCGCCACTCAGAAATTCGACCTCTATAAAACTAGTTATGGAACGGATACCCCGTATAAGGGTGATGGTGAAAAAGTCGCCAGCTTGTCCACTTTGACCGATTTTCAGCGAAACTTCGAATTCAAGGCCGCTTCGGTTTACTGGAGTGGAGTGACCGATACTCGGATTCCGATTGGAGGATCCTTCAACCCTTCTTCCGTGTACCTGCATTCACCGGCATCCGGCACCAGTGGTGACTACCGCACAGATGTCATCAGCAATAATGTCGATACCACCAAACGCGGCAAATACACCGTTGTCTACAACGGATACATGTATAAAAAGTTTGACAAGAAAACCAAATATCCCGTCAGCAGTTGGTCGCATACCGTCTACGTTGGAGATTGGACTCAACCGGTATTCTCCGGCGTAACCAATAAGACCATTGCGGCTGGAAGCAGTTTCGATCCAAAGTCCGGAGTAACGGCCAAGGACGAGACCGACGGTGACGTTACCTCTTCCATCAAAATCACTGGTGCGGTCAACCCGGCCAAGCCCGGTTCGTACACGCTGACCTACACGGTCAGCGATAAGGCCGGCAACACCGCAACCGCGACGCGCGTGATCAAAGTGACGGACCAGACCAAACCGATTCTCTCCGGCGTCGACAACAAGGAAGTTTCCCAAAACTCCACGTTTGACCCTCTCGCCGGTGTAACTGCCACCGATAACGTCGACGGCAAGATCACCAATATCACCGTCACTGGCACCGTAGACACCAGCAAACTCGGCACCTACACGCTGACCTACACGGTCAGCGATAAGGCCGGCAACACCGCAACCGCGACGCGCGTGATCACCGTCGTTGAAGTCAACAAGCCCGTCATCACAGGCGCGAACGGCAAAATCATCGAAGCGGGCAGCACCTTCGACCCAAAGTCCGGAGTTACTGCCACCGATAAGGAAGATGGCAACCTGACCTCCAAGATCACGATTACTGGAACCGTCAACAACGTGAAGCCCGGTGCATACAAGCTGACCTACACAGTGACAGACAAGGATGGTCATACCACCAGCGTGGATCGCACCATCACCGTGGTCGATACCACAGCTCCGACCATTAAGGGTGCGGATGCCAAGACCATCGCCTATGGTTCCAAGTTCGATCCCCTTGCCGGGGTAACCGCCACCGACATCGTCGACGGCACCGTCACGGTCAAGGTGACAGCCGGCAGCGTGAACACGGGCAAGGCAGGCGAGTACGAGCTGACCTACACCGCGACCGACAAGGCCGGCAACACGGCAACCGCTAAGCGTGTCATCACGGTGGAACTGCAGCTGAAGGCCACTATGCCGAAGACCGGCTCCGTGACCGGTTTCATCACGGGGGGGGGGTATCGCGATTCTGCTCGCTGTGGCACTCGTGTTCGCATTCGCGACGCGCAAGCACAGCATCTGATCCCATTCTCCTGTTCCTTTCACATCGAGCCGTCTGGCAAGGCCGGCACGCCCAATAACGCGTGCTGACCCTACCGGGCGGCTCGATGCGTTCTGCACCAAACCAACCCAGTCCCTATGAAATAACTAGAGAAAGGAACACGGATGAACATCTCTCCGGGAACATCCCAAAAGAAGGGAAAAACATTGATCCGGATCATGGCAGGCGTCGCAGTCTCGGCGCTTAGCTTGATCTCGTTTGTAACACCAGCGTCGGCTGCTTCAACTTCATTGGATCAGACTTTGCCCACGGATTCTGGAGTATTGTATTACGGCGTTAATCTAGCTGGTGCCCGTGAGACCTATATACCGGCGGGCACCAAGCTGACTTCCAGCAGTTCCGGAGGCTATTGCACCGTTACTGGTGGTGGTGTGACATGGTTTAAAGTCAAGAAATCTTGTTATGGACTAGGGCTAAAGCTTACTGGTATAAATGTCAGGTCCGGTAGTGGTTCCAGGGAGATCGGTAAGATCACGACTGGTAAGGGCGAGGAGACCGTGACGCTTACTTATACAAATGGCGTGGCTCAGTCTCTGTTAGTTGGTGGCGATCGTCTGTTGGATCTTAACCAGACGGATTTTTACTTTAGGGATGGGGGCATAGGAGTGGGTAATCCCACCACGCCATTCAAGGCGAGGCCTCTTGTCGCTTCGTATGGGAACTCCACTATCCTAGTGGTTTCCTTACCCGCGGACGTGCAGGGGGATTCTAGTCTCGCTCCTTCTGATGGTTATGAGTATTCTGGAGTAATCGGGTCCTTTATCGGAGCATCCGATGCGGATCCAGATGATCCTATCTCTTATCCGAGCATTTCCATTGGTACGTTTATTGCCGGAAAACTAAAAATGAAGCCTGCTGGAACGATTGTTGGACAATCCTGGTATGTTAACTGGTATCCGACGTTCAATTTCAAAGGGCAGATTCTGGCGGACTCGAATAAGAGCCTAGTATTCCATGGTAGCGTGATCGGCAATGGTTCCTCATTCACGCAGAATGGGGATCAGGTAACTGGCACTCTTTATTCTTCCTCCATCACGGGCTCGGCAGGGATTAAGTTCAAGAATAATGCGTTTACCACGCCGGAAATCAAAGGCGCGACCGACAAGACCATTGACAAGGGAAGCGTCTTTGATCCTAAAGCTGGTGTGACGGCTAGTTCCAAGCGTGTTAATTCGACTACCGTGGATGATCTGACCTCGTCCATTACGGTTGATGGTACGGTGGACGTCAACCGGGTGGGTTCGTACGTTCTGACCTATAGCGTGACGAACCTGTATGGTGTCACTACGACCGTCAAGCGCACTATTACGGTTAAGGAGCCCAACAAGCCTGTGATCACCGGTGTGTTGAATAAGACGATCGAGGCTGGGGGCACGTTCGATCCGAAGGCGGGGGTGACGGCTAATGATGTCGAGGATGGTGACCTGACCTCGAAGATTGTCATCACGGGCACTGTTGATCCCAAGAAGACCGGCGCGTACACGCTGACCTACAAGGTGACTGACAAGGATGGCCACACTGTAAGCGTGGACCGCACGATCACGGTGGTGGATACTACCAAGCCTGTGATCACTGGTGCGTTGAATAAGACGATTGAGGCGGGCACGAGTTTTGATCCGAAGCAGGGGGTTACCGCCAGTGATACGGTCGACGGTGATCTGACCTCGCAGATCAAGACCAGTGGCACAGTGAACACGTCCAAGCCCGGCTCGTACACGATCACCTACACTGTGTCCGACAAGTCCGGAAACACGACGACCGTGTCCCGTGTGATCACGGTGGTGGATACGACGAAGCCGGTGTTGAAGACGCCGGGCGACGTGACGATCCATGTGGGCGACACGTTCGACCCGAAGGCTGGCGTGACCGCGTCGGATACGGTGGACGGTGACCTGACTTCGAAGATCCAGGTGACAGGTTCGGCTGACACGTCGACTCCGGGCAAGTATACGATCACGTACAAGGTCACGGACAATGCGGGCAACACCACGACCGCGACCCGCACGGTCACGGTCGTGGCGGTGAACGTTCCGGTGATCAAGGGCGCGACCTCGAAGACCGTCGAGGCCGCCACGAGCTTCGACAAGAAGGCCGGCGTCACGGCTTCCGATGTCGAGGACGGTGACCTGACGTCGAAGATTCAGGTGACGGGCGACGTGAACCTGAAGAAGACCGGCTCGTACACGCTGACCTATACGGTCACGGACAAGGATGGTCATACGACGACCGTGTCCCGCGTGATCACCGTCGTGGACACCACGAAGCCGGTCATCACGGGAGCCGCGGACAAGACCATCACCGAGGGCAAGACGTTCGATCCTAAGCAGGGCGTGACCGCCACGGATACCCTGGATGGTGACCTGACTCCGAAGCTGCAGATCACTGGCACGGTGGATGTGACGAAGCCGGGTAAGTACACGGTCAAGTACAACGTCTCGGATGCTGCGGGCAACAAGGCGATCGAGGTGACGCGTACGATCACCGTCACGGCCGCGAACAAGCCTGTCATCAAGGGCGCGTCCGCGAAGACGGTCGAGGCTGCCACGTCCTTCGACCCGAAGGCTGGGGTGACCGCCAGTGACGTGGAGGACGGTGATCTGACGTCGAAGATTCAGGTGACGGGCGACGTGAACCTGAAGAAGACCGGCTCGTACACGCTCACCTACAAGGTCACCGACAAGGACGGTTGGACCACCACCGTTACACGCGTCGTCACCGTGGTCGACACTACCAAACCGACTATTTCGGGCGCGACCGCGAAGACCATCGTCTCCGGCACCCAGTTCGATCCCAAGGCGGGTGTGACCGCGTCGGACACCTTGGATGGTGACTTGACTTCGAAGATCACGGTCACGGGCAGTGTTGACAGCGCGAAGCCGGGCTCGTACGAGTTGACCTATTCGGTCAGTGACAAGGCCGGCAATACGGCCACGGTTAAGCGCGTGATCACCGTCAACTCTCGCATGAACACCAGCATGCCCAAGACCGGCGGCAATGCGGGCCTCGTGCTCGTCATGGCCATTGTGGTCCTCATGCTGGGCATGCTGCTGCGCGTGTCCATGACGATGCGCGAGGCGTTCACCCGCCGATGACAAGGTAACGGTCGACTCCTCGAAATAAAGGACGGTGTCCCAGCGAATCCACTGGGCACTGTCCTTTATTCGTCTATGGTGCAACTGGCCTCTGTCGGACGATTCGAGGCCGCACTAGCGAGCCGTTCATTCTCCTGCCTGAGACTGCCAAGCTCCCGTTCGAGCATGCTGATGTAGTTGGACTGCTGGGCGATGATCTGGTCACGAAGATCCCCAGGTCTGATTGCCGGATCGTGCATATTCGCATTGTCGTCGAGTTGAGTGGGGGAGGGGAGAGGATCATCCTCGGCAGTGGTCAGACCGAGTATGCTGTCGGCTTCACCACGCCACCGGTTCGCACACCGTTCGATTCTCTTACGTCCGATGATGTCGGGGGTCAACCCGTACCGTTCAAACACGCGCATTGGACTCTCTCCATCGTTCATCGCCACGATGCACGCCTGCTTGAACCGAGTC
The DNA here is from genome assembly GCF_000741165.1 of Bifidobacterium biavatii DSM 23969. Taxonomy (GTDB): domain Bacteria; phylum Actinomycetota; class Actinomycetes; order Actinomycetales; family Bifidobacteriaceae; genus Bifidobacterium; species Bifidobacterium biavatii. Next base: position 22,601 of record NZ_JGYN01000046.1, read on the forward strand.
GAATAGGTGATGCGGTTCTCGGTCACGTGAACCACCGCCGGCAACGTTGCCAAATGACGCACCTGCTCTCTGGTGAACCGTTTCTTCGCCACCGCAGCCACCCCCCCCCCATCCTTGTCGGGACTTGTGGCGGGTTCTAGTGATCGTTGCAACGCTTGGCTGATTGATGGGAGTGCCAGGTGGGAGACGAGAGCGCGCAGCGCGCGAGTAGGTGGGTGTTCGAGGGCGTGACGTACGCGACGCGTCGTGAGATGTGCGCGGCGCGGCGGGGACGGTACGTTGAGTATCTCAACGCGGGCATGAACTTCACGCAGGCCGCTCGCGCGGT
>NZ_JGYN01000047.1 GCF_000741165.1 Bifidobacterium biavatii DSM 23969
TACCCGCCTTGCGCTCCACCCGCGACGTGATCCCATGAGCCACGACATACGACTGGTACAGCTTGCAGAACCGGTCATAACCCATCGCCGGAACACCATCCGACAGGCAGGAATCCCGGTACTCGGCGTGCAGCAGACGCAACGTCACGCCCACCCTGGCCAGTTCGCGGTGAACCGCCGGCCAATCCGGCTGCCGATACGCGCTTTCATGCTCGTTCCTGCCGGGAAACAGCAGCGCGTACACCTCGTCATCACTCTTCGCCGAGACGTCATCGAAGACGATCCCGGCATCAGCGGCAGTCTTGATCACCATGGCGACGCTGTCACGCGAAACACCCAGCGACCGGGCGATCATTCTGCCCGACAATGACTGTGCATGCAGGCGCAACACCTGCTTCGCCTTGATTTTCCGTACCATGATAGGTAACTCCTTTCACCACACGTCCCTCGCATGGTGAAAGGAGCCTAACCATCCCCGGCCTTCAACGACAATACCCACGGCCTTGAAAAACAATAACCACATAAACCCCGCAATGGCCCTGAACCGCAATAACACCGGCCCTCAAAAACTCAAATACTCAACAGTCATTGTTACCGGTTTGGTACTGGCCTTGAGCGTCGGAATGGCAGAATGGCGAGGCGTGTCGAAATATGGTCAGAACAATTTGTTACCGCTCTTTCTCCGTACCGTGCCGCCCTCCTCCGAACAGGTGGTTGAAGAGAGCGGCAACAGTCCCCTACTCATTGGGTTGCGGCTCGTGTTCGAGCACGAGTTTCATCGTGCTGTCGTCCATCAGCCACGCATACAAGTCGCGGTCCAGGATCATCGCCAGATCAAAGCACGCCTGCACCGCGTCCGCCAACGTGATGCGCCGGTTCTCGCCGGGAAGCGGGATGCCGTTGACGAGCGGCTCATGGTGAGCGACCCGGTTACGCAAAGCGTGCATGGTCTTGACGATGCCCAGCGCATAGCGTCTCATCCACCGTTCTCCCACCGCACGGACATATCGGCGTCCATCAGAGAACGTCTTGTCAGGTCCCTTGCGCCACAGATCACTCTCATAAGTGGTCCGGGTGTTGATCCTGCCGGATGCCGGTCTGTTCAGGTTGACTTGATCCATGAGCAGGAACAAGTAATGTCATCACTGGATATCTTTATCCTCATCCTTATCAAATCTATGAGTTTTTCTCAATATCCATAAAACATACGCAATACAAATAACACATAATATAACGGCGGTTATTACGGTACCCCTCAACGAGTCATTGACGGAAAAAATGCTCAAAGAATTAATTACCTCATGTGTAACAATACAAGGCAAAAGACTTTTTCCTTTATAAAATATAATCGTAAACAAAAAGCCAATCGCTGTTGCATAGCAAATCTGCAAGAGCGTTGGTATCAAATCTTTGCCGTTCAGTAAGTTTACAATATGCCCTATGCCGAATGTGATACTTGAAATGAAAACCGCAAGTTTTATATCATCTCGGCACATGGCTTTGAAAAGAAACCCGCGAAAGATAATTTCTTCAATAAACCCGACGCAAATCATACTTACAATAAATAGGACAGTTTCCGCAATGGAAGCACTCATCGCAACGCCGTTCCATAGAGACACGCTTGCGATCAAGACCAGTGGAATAAAGTACAGATATTGTTTCAAATCCCCTTTGAATGAACACAATCCGTATTGTTCCCAAAGGTTATACTTTTTTATAAAACCTAAAATAAGCAAGGCAAAAATAATGGCTACAGGGGCGGTTATTATTTTTAATATACCAAGAGAAGTCGAAAGACCGTCCGATAAACTAAATAAAACAGCATAGGAAATAATCCATACCAAAGAAAAATTCAATTCATTTTTCTTATATAAACGATACATTAAACTATCCTCTCACTGCCTTGATCGTTCCGTCAAATATCAAACTTAAATCGGATAAAACCATCTGCTCGTCATACTCCATAGCGTTGTTCGCGAACATACTGGCATATCCATGTGCAATTAAGAATAATGATCGAAAAATAATTTTTGCCTGCTCCGCATTGACCGCCGCCTCTTGGCTAAGGATAGCTATAATAGGCTGCAATTCCTCTGCATTTACCAATTCAGAAATATGCTTGCCCGAAAATTCATTGGATTGGAACAGAAAGCAAAACAGATTTTTTTCCTTTACTGCAAACCGAATGTAATTCAAGCCAATATCCTTCATTGGATTATTGCTGTAAGTATTCATAATATAAGCGGAATGGTATTCATCCGTTTTTTCATATACCGCTCTTTTCAATTCCTTTATCGTTTTGAAATGATACATAACAGGCTGAGTGGAGCATTTTAATTCTTCTGATATAGATCGAGCATTAACAGCTCCGATACCGGCGTCTCTAGTTATCCCAAAGGCGGCATCTATAATCATTTCTCTTGTAACTTTTGCCCTCGGCGGCATTTACCACACCCCTTATCATAATCATTGTTATATAACATGAATTATAATAAATAATAAGACGATTTGTCAATAGCCTTCAAAGAGAAAGAGCACCTCTTTGCCTTCGGTAGGCAACAGGTAAAAAGTTTTTGAAAAAACTCGGGTTAAGTAAAGAAGCGTATGTTCTGGAGCCGGGATTGGGTGCTCTTCGCGTTAGCGAGCAGCCTCGGAGCAAACAAAGAAGCCCTACATCCCAAGCGGGAGTAAGGCTTTCTGGTCGGGCTGACAGGATTTGAACCTGCGACATTCTGCTCCCAAAGCAGACGCGCTACCAAACTGCGCTACAGCCCGATGCCGTTTGCGCGGCGCAAGGCCGACCGCAAAACAACAATCGTCAACTATACCAGACCGTCGGACTAAACGCGCAAAAACGTGCACGGATGCTCCATATCCGCGCGGCGCAGCCCGCCCCGCGACGCTATTACAATGAACATGCAGCATGTGCGTAAGAGGGAGGATCACCGATGGGACGGCATCAGCGGGCGGAGACGTTGGGATTGGTGTCGTTCCTGATTTGCGCGGTCGTCGCGTTCTTCGGTATGAAGCTGTATCTTGACCTCGCGTCGGCCATCTGGCAGGTCACGCAACGACGGTTCACGGCCGCAGCGGCCATCATCGCGGCGTGCGGCGTGATCTCGTTCGCGGTCGGCTACGCGAGCAACTCGCGTTCGTTCACGCTCAAGAACGGCTGGTGGGTGCCGATCCGCCGCGTGTTCGAAATCCTCGCACTGTCGGTCGTCTACGCGTCAACGGTGTTCCTGTCGTCGTTCGCCTTGTTCAGCGTGGTGAACACGGTGATGGGCATGCATCTGCTCGCCGGCTACATGCCGGCCGCATGCGCCGGGTTCGCCGGCGTGACCGGATACATGACGTTCGTGCAGGCCGAGCTTATGAACGCGAAGACGCTCGCCTCGCTGCTGCCGTTCTTCGTGATCTCCGGCGTGAGCACCGCGGGCCTCACCACCGACGACCCGTACTGGTACCACAACAACTTCTCGCAGCTCGGCGACCGCACCACGTTCGCGGCGACCATGTTCAACGCGACGCTCATCCTCGCCGGCACGTGCATCATCATCGTCAGCTACTTCGCCGTGTCCGAGCTGATCACCACGCAGCGGCTCGAACGGCTGTGGCACGAGCGCTACGGCGACGAGGTCGAGCCGGAGGTCCGCCACTTCAAGGTGCGCACGGCGATCCTGTCGCTGCTGCTGACCGTTTCCGGTCTCGCGTTCATCGGCATCGGCGTGTTCCGCTACACGCCGCACTACATCATGCACAACGTGTGCGCGAAGGGACTGCCGTTGGTTATGGGCGTGCTGCTGCTCGCCCTGCCGTGGCTGGCGCCGCGCATGCCGAAGGCGATGTACGCGATCTCCGACCTCGCGATCGCGGTGTGCGCCGGATTCGGCATCTACATGCTGCGCGGCTACGACACGCTCACCAATCTCGAGGCGCTGGCGTGCGCGTTCTTCCTCGGCTGGTTCATCGTGTTTTCGCGTCAGATCGCGGCGATCGAGGCGGATCGCGTGCAGATGCAGCTGGTCCGGTTCCAGACGAACCGCATCGACGAGGCGAACGCGGCCGCGGCCAACGCGACGGCGGGTGCCGTCGTGCCTACCGCCGCGGCCGGCGCGAACGTCGCCGCGGCAGACACGCTCGCCGACGACAGGTCAGAACAGCCTGCCGACATGATCGAATCGCGCCTCGCGTCCGACCGCTGACGTCGGCGGATCGGACGACGGCTTGCCGGATCATGAGACGTCGGCGAACCGATCATTCGGGCAGCGGGCGAACGGATTGCTTGGCCCAGCGCACAACGCAGCCATATGAATCGAACACGAATCGAACACGAATCGAACACGAATCGAACACGAATCGGCCCGGCGTCCGTCAATGAGACGAAGCGCCGGGCCGATCGATCAGTCACCGTTCCGCAGCGGAAGCCGGGAACCGGAATCCCGATCCCCCGCTCAGAACAGCTGCTCCGGGTTCGGGTTCTTCGCGCTCTTGAGCAGCATGAAGCTGCGCGACTGCGCGGTGATCACGAATCCGGCTTCGTAGCTCAGCTCCGGGCCCTTCGGATTGTGCGTGTCGATGATGAGCTGCCACTTGCGGCCGTACTTCTCGTCGGGCAGCGTGAACATGATCGGCTCGTAATGCGCGTTGAAGATCATGATGAAGTCGTTGTCGACGAGCTGCTTGCCGTAGTAGTCCATTTCCGGGATGTTCGAACCGTTGAGGAAGATCATCACCGTGAACGCATGCGTGTTCGCCCAGTCGTCCATATCCATGATGGAGCCGGTGTGGTCGAACCATTCGACCTGCGGCAGGCTGTCCGGGCTCTCCCCCGGCTCTCGCCCGGAGAAGAAGCGGCGCCGGTGCAGCACCGGGTGTTCGAGACGCAGGTGGATGAGCTTGGAGACGAACTCGAGCAGATCCTTCTGCGACTCGTTGAGATCCCAGTTGGTCCACGAGATCTCGTTGTCCTGACAGTACGCGTTGTTGTTGCCCTGCTGGGTGCGGGCCACCTCGTCGCCGCCGCAGATCATCGGAATGCCCTGGCTGAGCAGCAGCGTGGCGAACATGTTGCGCATCTGGCGTTCGCGCAGGTCGAGCACGTCGGGAATCGTGGTCGGGCCCTCGACGCCGCAGTTCCACGAACGGTTGTTGGACTCGCCGTCGCGGTTGCCCTCGCCGTTCGCGTCGTTATGCTTCTCGTTGTAGCTGACCAGATCGTTCATGGTGAAGCCGTCGTGCGCGGTGATGAAGTTCACCGACGCGACCGGTCGGCGGCCATTCATCTGGTACAGGTCGGAGCTGCCCATGAGACGCGACGCGAATTCGGGCAACGTGGACGGCTGCGAGCGCCAGAAGTCGCGCACGCAGTCGCGGTAGCGGCCGTTCCATTCGGACCAGCTGGACGGGAAGCCGCCGACCTGATAGCCGCCGGAGCCGAGATCCCACGGTTCGGCGATGAGCTTGACGCGGCTGATGATCGGATCCTGCTCGACGATGTCGAAGAACGCGGACAGCTTGTCGACTTCCTGGAACTGGCGGGCGAGCGTGGCGGCCAGATCGAATCGGAAGCCGTCGACGTGCATTTCGGACACCCAGTAGCGCAGCGAGTCGGTGATGAGCCGCAGCGCGTGCGGCGAGCGCATGAGCAGCGAATTGCCGGTGCCGGTGGTGTCGAAGTAGTGGCGCGGGTCGTTGTCGACGAGACGGTAGTACGACTGGTTGTCGATGCCCTTGAAGCTCAGGGTGGGGCCCATGTGGTTGCCTTCGGCGGTGTGGTTGTACACCACGTCGAGGATGACCTCGATGCCGGCCTGATGGTAGGCCTTGACCATGGATTTGAACTCGTTGACCTGCTGTCCGCGTTCGCCGGAGCTGGAGTAGGCGTTGTGCGGCGCGAAGAAGCCGATGGTGTTGTAGCCCCAGTAGTTCGACAGGCCCTTTTCCTGCAGGAACGTGTCGTTGACGAACTGGTGGATCGGCATGAGTTCGATGGCGGTGACGCCGAGCTTCTTCAGGTATTCGATGACGCTCGGATAGGCGAGGCCGGCGTACGTGCCGCGGATGTCCGGCGGGACGTTTTTGTTGAGGTTGGTCATGCCGCGCACATGCGCCTCGTAGATGACGGAGTCGTGATACGGGATGCGCGGATGCTGGTCGTTGCTCCAGTCGAAGTAGGGGTTGACGACCACGGATTTCATGATGTGCGCGGCCGAGTCGAGGTCGTTGCGTCGGTTCACGTCCTCCGGGCTGGAGAAGTAGTACGAGAACAGGCTTTCGTCGCCGTCAATGTTGCCTTCGATGGCTTTGGCGTACGGGTCGAGCAGCAGCTTGTTCGGATTGCATCTCAGGCCCCGGTTGGGGTCGTACGGACCGTAGACGCGATACCCGTAGCGTTGACCCGGCTGAATGCCGGCGATGTAGTTGTGCCACACGTACGAGTTCTGTTCGGTCATTTCGATGCGTGTCTCGTTGTCGTCGTCATCGAACAGGCACAACTCGACTTTGTCGGCAACTTGGGAGAACAGTGCGAAATTCACGCCGGCGCCGTCGTAACTGGCACCAAGCGGATACATCAAACCTGGTCTGATCTGCATAACCCCAGTATCTCACGACAATATGAATGTTGACGACGTGTCAGTCGAACACTTTGTGGCGTTTTGCATTGCGGGCGTGTCAACGGCGCGTGTCGGAAGCACGGTTCATCCTTTGTTTGGCGAGTATTCGCCGAATGCGCTCATGCTGGATGGCGATGATCGAATTGGATGCGGTGACCGGCAGTGCAAGCAGCTCGTCCCAACCGACCCATGCGGAGTCGACGTGTTCGTCGGCGTCGAGATGCCGTTCCACGAGCTTGAAGCGTTTCAGGTGCAGCACCATGATGTGCGCGAGCTCGTCGGCCATGCCTTCGGACGAGTAGTAGTCGCCCACGTGTTCGATGGTCACGTCGCCGGGTTCGGCGGGCACGATGCCGGTTTCCTCGGCGAGTTCGCGCAATGCGGCCGTTTCGGGGTCTTCGCCCGGGTCCATGAGCCCGGCGGGGATGCCATAGGCGAACCGGTCGGAGCCGACGCGGTATTCGCGCTCGACGACGTACCGGTCGCGCACCTCATCGTGCACGAGCATGACGACGCAAGGCGCGTGGCGCAGCACCTGCCGGCGGATGTCAACTTCGCCGCCGTCGCGCCGCTTCAGCGCGATGGTCATGTCCTCGACGGAGAAGATCGCGCCGCGGTATACGGTTTCACGAGAACGCACCTCGACAGGTGCGTCCATGTCGATGATGTCATGCATATCTTGGTATCCCCCTTGTCTTGTCCGTGTGCGGCATGCGTGTTCCGATCGCGTACGTCGCACATCGCATGTCTCATTGCACGCCGTTACAGCCCCGGCGCGACCATGTCAAGTTACAGTCGCAGCGTCCACGGATCCGTGTTGATGCGCATCCATTCGACGTCGGGCCGTTCCCCCGTCGTCCGTTCGATGGCCGCGGGCACGTCTTCGAGCGCGTATCGGAACCACAATGCTTCGATGGCCGAATGCGGCGTGTTGATGAGCAGCGGACGGATACGCACGTCGCCGAGCCCGACGCGAATGCCCCGCGCGCGCAGGCCGGCCTCGTGCCGGGCCTGTTCGATCGCGTCGGTGGCAGGATGGTGGCGCAGATCGCTGGTCACATACACGTCCGCGCCACTGGCGCGCACCTCGTCGAACAGCGAGTCGCCGGAACCGGGCAATACGGCCACGGTTTCGACCGTCTGATCGAGCGGGCCGCTCGCCGTGACGCCGAGTTCGGTGTGCGGCAGCGCGTCGGCGACACGTCGGGCGAACGCTTCGAACGTCATCGGCTCTTCCAGTCGTCCGACACGGCCCAAGCCGACCTCATGCCCGGCTGCGGCGGCCTCGTCATCGCGGATCGGCACGAGCGGGTGCTGGTCGACGAGTCCGAACGCGTCGGCCGCGGCCTGTCCGACGCCACGGTACGCCGAGTCGGCGTTCGTATGGCCGACCCACAGCGCGCAGCCGGACTCGTATAGCCGGCGTAC
>NZ_JGYN01000048.1 GCF_000741165.1 Bifidobacterium biavatii DSM 23969
GCCTGCTGACCCGCGACGATCTCGCCGCCGACCCGGCGTCCGCGCTCGACAAGCTCGCCGCGGTCTATCCGCAGGCCGACGAACTCAAGGTCGTGCCGGCCGACGTGGCCTGGTTCCCCGTGCTCGTGCGCGAATACCCCAAGCCCATGCCGTTCGTGCCCGTCATCGACCACGACCTGTTGCGCTGGTGGGGCCAGGACCAGCTGTGGCAGTCGGAGGATGCGCGGTATTCCGCCGATTCCGTGCGCGCCATCCCCGGTCCGATCTCCGTGGCCGGCATCACCACGGTCGACGAGCCGATCGCCGACATCCTCGGCCGGTTCGAATCCGCCGCGATCGCACGCGTGCAGGACGAACGTGGCGTGGCCGACACAGCCGACACGGCTTCCGCCGAACGCGCCGGCTTCGCCGCGCTCGGCGAGTCCCGCGACGCCGAGGACTTCATCCGCAAGTCGCCGAACATCTCGTGGGTCGGCCACATCACTGACAATCCCGCCTACGGTACCGCGCTCGGCGACCGGAACTACGAGATCCGTGCCTTCGACGCCGCCGCGGGCAAGTACGATCTCGACATCCACCTCGACACGTACTGGGACGACGATCCCGACGGCGGCCTGTCTAAGCACGCCGTGCGCGACATCGTCATCCCGCTCGTCGTTGACGGCGCCGAACCCGGCCGCGTGCCGGTCGTGGACCGCGAACGGCTGATCCCGGACGTCTACGCGATGCTCGCCGCCACCGCCGGCATCGGCAACACCGCCATCACCGGCGACAAGCTCGCCGCCATGCCCGAAATCACGGCCGCCGAAGGCAAGCCGTTCGGTGAGGCGCGCGCCCGCTACACGCTGTCCGCAAACCTCGGCTTCGACCACGAGACCGCGACCGCAGGCCAGCTGCCGCAGGACCTTGTCGCATCCCGCATCGCGCCCGACGCGCTCGTCGGCCCGGCCTGGCCGGCGATCTACGCGGCGCTCGGCTCGGTCATGGTCGACGGGTATCCGGTCATCGAAGGACTGCTCAACGCCGTCCACCTCGACCATCTCATCGAACTCGAAACCGACGAGGAGCATCTGCTCCATCACGTCGGCGAAACCGTCGCCCTGACGTCGTGGGCCGAGGACTACTTTGAGTCCGCGTCCGGCCGCGTCGTCACCATCCACGTGACCCACACCGCCGCCGACGGCACGCTGCTGGCCCGCGAAACCGAGCGATTCGCCATCCGCGGCCGCGTCTACTCCGACGCGCTGCCGGAAACCGCGCCGGACAACGGCGACTGGACGGCGCTGCACGACGCCGAGATCGCGCCGACCGTGCGTCGCGTGCTCCGCCGTGTCACCGTCACCGCCCCCGCGGACATGACCGCGTTCGCGCGTACGTCCGGCGACTTCAACCCGATCCACACGTCCGTGCGCGGCGCCCGCATCTCCGGACTCAAGGCCCCGCTCGTGCACGGCATGTGGCTGTCCGCCGTCGCCCAGCACGTCGCGCAGGCCGTCGATGCAAAGGGCGCGCACTACGAGATTGCCGGCTGGACGTACAACATGTACGGCATGGTGCAGCTGAACGACCGCGTCGAAATCACCGTCGAACGCGTCGGCAAGGTGCGCCACGGCGGGCTCGCGCTCGAAGTGACCTGCCGCATCGACGGGGCGATTGTTTCACGTGGAACAGCGGTCACGCGCGCGCCGATCAGCGCGTTCGTCTACCCCGGCCAGGGCATCCAGAAGCAGGGCATGGTGCTCGACGAGCGCGCCAAGTCCGCCGCCGCCCGCGACGTGTGGGAGCGCGCGGATCGCCTGACCCGCTCCAAGCTCGGATTCTCGATCCTCGCCCTCGTGCGCGACAACCCGAAGGAGCTCACCGCCAACGGCGTCACCTACCGCCACCCCGACGGACTGCTCAACCTCACGCAGTTCACGCAGGTCGCGCTCGCGACCGTCGCGTTCGCCCAGACCGCGCGCCTGCGCGAAGCCGGCGCCGACATCTGGCCGAGCTACTTCGCGGGCCACTCGCTCGGCGAATACAACGCGCTGAGCTCCTTCGCTGGCGTGATCCCGCTCGAAACCGTGCTTGAACTCGTGTTCCACCGCGGTTCGACCATGCACCACCTCATCCCGCGCGACGCGCAGGGTCGCTCCAACTACCGCATGGGCGCACTGCGCCCGAACCAGTTCGGCGTGGGCGATGACGGCGTGCGCGAGTATGTGGAGAGCGTGGCGAAGGCCAGTGGCGAGTTCCTGCAGATCGTCAACTACAACCTCGCTGGCGCGCAGTACGCGGTGGCCGGCACGATCGCCGGACTCAAGGCGCTGCAGGCCGACTCCGCCCGCCGCGTCGCCGAATACGGCGGCAAGCCGGCGTTCATGCTCGTGCCCGGCATCGACGTGCCATTCCACTCCACGCTGCTCAGGAAGGGCGTGCCGGAGTTCCGCGACAAGCTCGACGCGCTGCTGCCGGCCGAGATCGACTATCGCGGCCGACTGGTCGGCCGGTATATTCCGAACCTCGTCGCCTGCCCGTTCGAGATGACCCGCGAGTTCGCGGCGAAGATCCTCGAGGTCGTGCCGTCGGAGCGGATCCGCGCCGCGCTCGACGACCCGGCCGTGTGGGATTCCTACGCCGCCGACGACCAGAAGCTCGGACGACTGCTGCTCACCGAACTGCTCTCGTGGCAGTTCGCGTCGCCTGTTCGCTGGATCGAAACGCAGGCGCTGATGTTCGGTGACCGCACGGCCGGCGGGCTCGGCGTGGAGGAGTACGTCGAAGTCGGCCTCGGCAACGCGCCGACGCTTGCCAACCTCGGCTCGAAGACGCTGCGCCTGCCGCAGTTCGCGAACCGTTCCGTCGCCGTCTACAACGTCGGCCGCGACGAGGGACGTGTGTACATGACCGACACCGATTCGCTCGCGCCGGAAGTCGATGACGTTCCGGAGCAGGCGGCGGCCCCGGCTCCCTCGTCTCAGTTCGAGAAGCTGGCGGCAGCCTCGGCCCCCTCGGCTGAGGGGGCTGTCAGCCATAGGCTGACTGGGGGAGCGTCTGCGGCGACAGCCGCCAACAGCAACGCATCGACCTCAGATCGATCCCTCTCCGCCGCACCGCAAGCCGGCGCCAGCGCCGTGACCGAGCTCGGCTCCGCGCCGAGCGGCCCGGTGGAGGACCTCCCGTTCCGTGCATCCGACGCGATCGGCGTGCTCATGGCCTACTCGGCCAAGGTGCGACTCGACCAGATCGGCGCCTCCGACACGACCGACACGCTCACCAACGGCGTCTCGTCGCGCCGCAACCAGCTGCTCATGGACATCAGCTCCGAACTGGGAGTCGCCAGTGTGGACGGCGCGGCCGAGGCGACGCTCACGCAGCTCGCGCAGATCGTCAACAAGGCCGCCCCGAACTACAAGCCGTTCGGGCCGGTCCTCTCCGACGCGATCCGCGACCGTCTGCGCGCGCTGTTCGGCGCGGCCGGCGTCAAGCCGCGCACATCCGCGAGCGCGTCACCGGCGT
>NZ_JGYN01000049.1 GCF_000741165.1 Bifidobacterium biavatii DSM 23969
GCCCGACGCGCTCGCCGCGTACGAGGCCAAGCACGGCACCAACCGCCAGCTGGGCCACTGACGGCGGCGTCGGCTCAACCGGCCGACATTGCATCCGGTTCAACCTCAACCGGTCCAACCCAACCACCAACGATCAACAAAGGAACTTCATGCCATCGGACACGTCGGCCATAGCGCTGACCATCATCCTCGTTCTCGTCGCAGCCCTGCTCGTCTGGCTGTCGCTGACCCTGGCCGCCGCGGAAGGCGCCGTTTCGCGCGTGACGCGTGCCAGTCTCAACAACCTGATCCTCGAAGTGCAGACCGACTCGGAAACCTCCCAGTTCCTGCGCATGAAGAAAATCGGCCGCATCCACAAGGTGCAGCATCTGATCGCCGACCGCTATGCCACGGCCGGATCTTGCGCGTTCTTCCGCATCGCGTGCAACGTGCTCGACGGCGTGCTCGTCGCGTGCATCGCGTCGCTGTTCAGCCTGCCGATGTGGGCCGAACTGCTCGCCGGATTCGTGTTCGCTGTGATCGTCGCCGTGGTGTCGATCCTAGTCCGCCCGCGTTCCGCCGGGGCACTCAAGCCGGTCGACATCATGCTCGGCCGGGCCACGCTCGTTTCGATCGCCGTAGCGCTCACCCCGTTCGCGCGTATCGGCGGACAGCATGATCCGAAGAAGCGTGGCCGCGACGATTCTGACCTGTCCGACGACGAGGAGCTCGAGAAGATCCAGCTCGAGCAGGGCCGTGCCACGATCGACCGGCTGGTCGAGGCGAACGACTTTGACCCGGAAGTTTCGGAGATGCTGCGCAACGTGCTCACGTTGTCCGAAACGCTCACGCGCGAGATCATGGTGCCGCGCACCGATATGATCTGCATCGAGAAAACGGAGACGCTGGAAAGCATGCTCAAGCTGTGCTCCCGTTCCGGCTTCTCGCGTGTGCCGGTGATTGGCGAGGACGTGGACGACCTGATCGGCGTGGCCTACCTCAAGGACGCGGTGCGCGCCACTGCGTTCAACCCGGCCGCGATGGGCCGCGAAGTCGGCTCGATCATCCGCCAGCCCATGCTCGTGCCCGAATCGAAGCCGGTCGACGACCTGTTCCACGAGATGCAGCGAACGCGCCAGCACGTCGCCATCGTCGTGGACGAGTACGGCGGCATCGCGGGGCTCGTCACCATCGAGGATGCGATCGAGCAGATCGTCGGCGAACTCGAGGATGAGCACGACCGCACGCAGCATGCCGAACCGGAGAAGATCGGCGACAACAAGTGGAGCATGCCGGCGCGCACACCGATCGCCGACCTTGAAGAGATCTTCGAAATCGACATCGACGAGGACGACGTGGACACGGTGTACGGCCTGCTCACCAAGCTGATCGGCCGCGTGCCGATCGTCGGCGCGTCCGCCGTGACGCGCGGTCTGCGCCTGACCGCGGTCGATTCGGCCGGCCGGCGCAAGAAGGTGTCGACGATCGTCGTCGAACCCGCGCACGTCGAGGGCGTCGGGGAAGATGATTCGGCTGAAAACGACGAGGACAACAATGGCAAGGGCGACGGCAAGGGCCGTGCCGGCCGCGACGACAACGACAAGGAGTAGCATGAGCGAACACGAACAGCAGACGGCGGGTACCGGTCCGACGCATGACCCGGCGCACGATTCCGTGCAGGGTGAACAGCCGTACCGTTCCGGATTCGTCGCGGTGGTGGGCCGCCCGAACGTGGGCAAGTCCACACTGATCAACGCGCTGATCGGCAAGCAGATCGCCATCGCGTCGTCCCGTCCGGAAACCACGCGCAAGGCCATCCGCGGCATCCTCACCACCGACCACGCGCAGCTCGTGCTTGTCGACACGCCCGGCATCCACCGTCCGCGCACGCTGCTCGGCCAGCGCCTCAACGACATCGTCGAGGAATCCCTGTCCGACGTGGACGTGGTCGCGTTCCTACTGCCCGCCGACCAGGAGATCGGTCCCGGCGACCGCCGCATCCTGAGTCGCCTGCGCGCCGATTTCGCGACCAAGCGAGACGACGGCACGTTCAAGTGGAAGGTGCCGCTGATCGCGATCGTCACCAAGATCGACGAGCTCAACCGTGAGCAGCTCATCAACAAGCTCATCGAAATCAACGAATTCGCCGACTTTTCGGACATCGTGCCGGTCAGCGCGCTCGAACACGACAATCTCAACGAAGTGAAGAACGTGCTCATCGACCACACGCCCGAAGGCCCGCAGATGTATCCGGACGATCAGATCAGCGAGGAGCGGCCCGAGGAGACGATCGCCGAGCTCGTGCGCGGCGCGTTCCTCGAGGAACTGGACGACGAGCTGCCGCATTCGCTCGCCGTGGTCGTCGATTCGATCGAATACCCGGAGGACAACGAGTCCGGCGCCGCATACGACGGCAAGATCCATGTGCTCGTGTCCGTGTACGTGGAACGCGACTCGCAGAAGCCGATCATCATCGGCAAGGGCGCGGAGCATCTCGTGCGCGTCAAGAAGAAGCTGCGCACGCCTGTCAACCGTATCGTCGGCGGCAAAGCCAAGCTCGATCTGCACGTCAAGGTTGCCAAGGGCTGGCAGTCCGATCCCAAGCAGTTGGAGAAGCTTGGGTTCTAGCTTCTTCAACTTTTCCGACTGTTTGAGATCGTTTCGCGGTTTACGCTATGGCTCATACGAAGAAAGGCTCCCGAACGGGAGCCTTTCGTGTCATTGGGGAAGAAACGTTACTTCTTCTTGGTGTACATCTGCGTGTTGAGCAGGGTGGCGTAGCGCTTGATGACCTTCGGTCGGATCACCTTGAGGGAGGCGGTCATCAGGCCGTTCTCCTGCGTGAACTCCTCGGGCAGGATGATGAACTTACGCACGGATTCGGCGCGGGAGACGCCCTCGTTGGCCTGATCGACCCACTTCTGCACCTCGGCGCGGACCGCAGCATTGGTGGCGGCCTCCTCCATCGGCATGTCGCGGTCGAGACCCTTCGCTTCCAGCCACGGGCGCAGCGTCTCCTCGTCCAGCGTGATGAGGGCGGAGATGAACGGGCGCTTGTCGCCGAGCACCAAGGCCTGCGAGACGATCTCGCAACGCTGGATGACCTCCTCGATCGGGCCGGGGGCTACGTTCTTGCCACCGGCTGTGATGATCAGGTCCTTCTTGCGGCCGGTGATGTACAGGAATCCGTCGTCGTCCAAACGGCCTAGATCGCCGGTCGCATGCCAGCCGTCCGGCGTGAATGCGCTTTCGGTCGCCTCGTCGTTCTTGTGGTAGCGGTGGAACACGACCGGGCCACCGACCTGGATCTCGCCGTCCTCCGCGATGCGGATCTTGAAGCTCGGGAACGGAATGCCGACCGAACCCTCGTGGAACGGCACGCCGAGCGGATTGAACGCGCACGGCGCGGTCGTTTCCGTCAGACCATAGCCTTCGTAGACCGGGATGTTCGCGCCGCGGAAGAAGTTCATGAGCTCCGGGTCGAGCGGGGCGCCGCCCGAGACGATCCACTTGGCGCGGCCGCCCAGCGCCTCGCGCAGCGACTGGTAGACGACCGGATCGAACGAGGCGCGGCGCACGGCGGTCAGCGTCTTGGCCTTGCCGAACTCGCTGACCTCCTTCATGTACTGCTGCGCCGCGGTGACGGCCGCCGCGAACACGACGCCCTTCGCGCCGTGGCCGGCCTTCTGCGAGGCCGCGTTGTATACCTTTTCGAGCACGCGGGGCACCACGATCATCACGGTCGGCTTGGCAACCTGCAGATCGGCGAGCAGCGTCTTGATGCCGGTCGCGATGTACACGCGCATGTTGGACGCGACGACAATGTAGTTGATCGCGCGTGCGAACGTGTGCGCCTGCGGCAGGAACAGCAGGATAGAGCCGGACTTGTCATGCTGGAGCAGGTCCGGCATGTAATCGCGCAGGTTGAACGCGTCCGTGCAGTAGTTCTCGTGCGTCATCTCGACACCCTTCGGCGCCGACGTGGAACCGGACGTGTAGATGATCGAGCACAGATCGGTCTTCTTGAGTGAGGCGATGCGCGCGTCGAGCTCCTCATCGCTCACCGAAGCGCCGTACGCGGCGATCTCGTCCAAACCGCCCGTCTCGATGCAGATGATGTGCTCGAGCGACGGGCACTCCTCGATCGCGCCGTCCGCCTTGTCGCGCATCGTCGTATCCTGCACGATGAGCAGGCGTGCGTCGGAATTGTTGACGATGTTGCGGATCTGCTCGGCCGAATCGGTGTCGTAGATCGACGCGAGCACGCCGCCGCACGCCATGATCGCCGCATCGGCCAGATCCCACTCGTACGACGTGCGGCACATGAACGCGACCGCGTCGCCCTTCTTCAAACCGTAGTGGATGAAGCCCTTGGCGACCCGGCGCACTTCGGCGAGGAACTCGTTGGCCGTCTTGGTGACCCACTCGCCGTTCTCCTTGTACGTGTACAGCGGGTCGTCGCCCATGCGGCGAGCACGGTCCTCGTACACGCTGTAGATCGTCGTATGCTCATCCAGCGGCGGATTGCCCTGCGTTTCGGCCGTCAGCAGCCCGGTGGTCGGATCAATGAACGTCGTGGTCGGGTATCCCGGACCCCATTCGTCCGTATGCGGCAAGTCGCGTGTTTCGGTGTCGGAGATCTCGTCGGGGGAGACGTAGTCCGGGGCGTCGGACGAATCGTCGCTGACGGGGTGCACAAAGTCGCCCCCCAGTCGCAACGCCTTCTGCACGAGGCCGGTAGCCTGCTTGTTCAATGAGGTGATGACGGACACGAATATCTCCTTGACGTTCTTTCACAACCACTGCTGATGGTCTTCTCAAATGTTGAATAATAATCGTTCTTCCCAAGTCCGTCACCTTACGGTAGCGTAGGCAAACGTGCTGTGCGGCCCGGCGGATGTGCCGCACACGTTTGCAGAAAACCATTCGTCCAGTGGAATCCGACGCACCGAGATTCGCGATGTCCGATACACTGGGGCGCGGAGCAAGGAATGCTTCGACATTAGGAAAGAAAGGGCTCTCATGGCTGAAACCCAGGAAGCCACCGTGAAGTTCGGTGTCCTCAACGAGACATCGTCCGACGAATCCCGCGTCGCGCTGACGCCGGACATCGTCACGCGGTTGCGCAAGGCGGGAATAACCTGCCTGATCGAAAGCGGCGCCGGCATTGCCGCTCACTACACCGATGATGATTACGCCAAGGCGGGCGCGCAGGTGCTGTCCGCCGACGAAGTGGTCGCCAAGGCCGATGCGCTCGGATTCGTCGACCGTCCATCCGCCGCGCTCGTTGCGAAGATTAAGCCCGGCACATGGGTGATCGGCATGCTCGGCTCGTTCACCGACGCCGACTACATTGCCGCGCTCGAACAGGCCGGCATCGTTGGCATCGGCATCGAAAAGCTGCCCCGACAGCTCAGCTCCGCGCAGTCTATGGACGAAATGACTTCGCAGAACTCCGTCATGGGATACAAGGCCGCGCTTGTGGCGGCCAACGCGTACGGATCGTTTTTCCCGATGATGACCACGGCCGCCGGCACCATCCGCCCGGCCAAGGTGCTCATCCTCGGCGCCGGCATCGCCGGCCTGCAGGCCATCGGCACGGCCCGCCGACTCGGCGCGGTCGTCACCGCGTACGACGTGCGCCCGGCCTCGCGCGGCGAAGTCGAATCCCTCGGCGCGAAGTTCCTCGACCTTGGCCTCGACTTCTCCAAGGGGCAGGGCGAAGGCGGCTATGCGCGCGCCCTCACCCCCGAGGAGCAGGCCGCCCAGCAGGCCGCCGTTGACGAAAAGGCCGCCGGTTTCGATGTCATCATCACCACCGCCAAGGTTCCCGGCCGAAAGCCCCCGGTGCTGCTCACCAAGGCCGGCGTAGACGGTCTCAAGCGCGGCGCGGTGATCGTCGACTGCGCGGCCAGCGAACTCGGCGGCAACGTCGAAGGCTCCACGGTCGGCACCACGGTGACTGACGGTGGCGTGACCGTCATCGGCGCGCCGTATCTGGCCAGCGAAGTCTCCAACACGGCATCCAACCTGCTCGCGCGCAACGTCGCCGACGTGCTCGCGCATTTCGTGCGCGACGGCAAGCTGTCCATCGACCTGAACGAGGAACTCGACGACGCGCTCGTCGTGGCCGGACGCCCGGCCGCCGCCGCGCCGGCCGAGGCATAGGCAAGAAGGGGAATCATCATGGATATCGTCGTTGCGATCACCCTGTTCGTTCTGGCGCTGCTCATCGGCGTCGAAGTCATCGGCAAGGTGCCCGCCACCCTGCACACGCCGCTCATGTCCGGCGCGAACTCTATCCACGGCATTGTCATCGTCGGCGTGGTCATCGTCGCCGCGCACGCCACCAGCCCGCTCGCATGGGTGTTCATCTTCCTGGCTGCCGTGCTGGGCACGATGAACGTCGTCGGCGGCTACGTGGTCACCGACCGCATGCTTGAGATGTTCAAGTCCGACAAGTCGAAGAAGAAGGATTCCGAAAAGAACGAGGAAGCCAAGTAAATGGGTACGCTGGCTGAAACGCTGGGCACGCCGCTTGGCGTCGTCGAATGGTTCGTCTATCTGCTGGCCGCGGTCATGTTCGTGATCGGCCTGCACCTGATGAACTCGCCCAAAACCGCCCGTCGCGGCAACATGATCTCCGCCGCTGGCATGATCATGGCCTGCGTCATGGCGTTCATCGTGCTGTTCGTTGGCGAGATCGGTAACGGCTTCCAGCACGGCGTCGCCGTCGCACTGCTGATCGCCGGCATCGCGATCGGCGCTATCGTGGGCGTGTGGAGCGCCAAGAAGGTCAAGATGACCGACATGCCGCAGCTCGTGTCCGTGTTCAACACGGTCGGCGGCGGTGCGGCCGCGCTCGTCGCGCTCAACGACATCCTCAACTCCGAAGATGCCTCAGGTCCGGGCATCGTCGTGCTCATCACCGCAGGCCTTGGCATCATGATCGGCTCGGTTACGTTCACCGGCTCGCTCGTCGCCGCCGGCAAGCTGCAGGGCGTCAAGTTCCTGCGCAAGCTCACCCTGCCGGCCAAGGGCGTGTGGAACATCGCGTTCATCGTGCTCACCGTCATCGCGTTCGTCATGCTGTGCGTGCAGCCGTCCAACGCGGTGCTCTGGTGCATCCTGACCACCGTGTTCGCCCTGTGCTATGGTCTCGTGTTCGTCATCCCGATCGGCGGCGCCGACATGCCCGTCGTCATCTCCGTGCTCAACGCGTGCACCGGCACCGCCGTCGCCATGAGCGGCCTGGCGATCAACAACATCGCGCTGATCGTCGCGGGCGCGCTCGTTGGCGCCGCCGGCGTCACCCTGTCGCTCGCCATGAGCAAGGCCATGAACCGTCCGCTCATGTCCGTTCTCGCGGGCGGATTCGGCGGCGGTTCCGACGCGGCCGGCTCGGCCGACGGCCCCGAGGGCACCATGAAGGAAACCACCGCGGACGACGTGGCCGTGCAGCTCGTCTACGCCGACAAGGTCATCTTCGTGCCCGGCTTCGGCCTCGCTCAGGCGCAGGCGCAGCGTGAGCTCGCCGACCTCGGCGAACTGCTCAAGGGCCACGGCGTCGAGGTCGAATACGCGATCCACCCGGTCGCTGGCCGTATGCCCGGTCACATGAACGTGCTGCTCGCCGAGGCGAACGTGCCGTACGAGGAGCTCGTGGATCTCGACGACATCAATCCGCAGTTCCCGAGCGCGAACGTGGCGCTTGTCGTCGGCGCGAACGACGTCACCAACCCGGCCGCGCGCCGCCCCGGCACCCCGGTCTCCGGCATGCCGATCCTCGACGTCGACAAGGCGCAGAACGTGGTCGTCATGAAGCGTGGCCGCGGCAAGGGCTACGCCGGCATCGAAAACGAGCTGTACTTCAAGGACAACACGCAGATGCTGTTCGGCGACGCGAAGGCGGGATTGCAGGCCGTCATCGCCGCCGTCAAGGAATTGATCGCGTAACGTAATCGCGCAAGAAAGAGCGGCTTCCCTCGTTGATTCGAAGGGAAGCCGCTCTTTCTTGTTTTTATAATTCGAACACGCCGCGCACGAAACCGGTGACCTTGCGCCAGTAGACGTCCGGTGCGGTGCTGGCGCTCATCGTGTGACCCGCGCCGGGCACGAGCAGCTTTTCGCGGTGGATGCTCGCGCAGGCGGTGTAGTTGCGATTGATTGAGGCGGGGGAGACGAAGTCGTCCGCGCTGCCGTGAATGAACAGCATAGGGATCGTGGCGTGACGCAGCGCCCTTGTGCAGGACGCGTCCTCGAACCGGTATCCAGCGTGCTTCCAGCACACTCGGCTCGTGAGCATGACCATCAGCGACGCCAGCGGCAGGGGCAGGCGGAACATCGTCATCGCCGTGTCGGTGAACTGGCGGACCGTCGACGAATAGCCGCAATCGCAGACCGCTGCGACCACGTTGCGCGGCAGGCGGGCGTCGCCGGCCGTCATCATCACCGTCGCCGCACCCATCGAATTGCCGTGCAGCAGCACGCGCGCCTGCGCATCGGCCTTCACGATCAGATCAAGCCAATCCAGCAGATCGAAGTGCTCCAGCCAGCCCATGCCGATATAGCGTCCCTCGCTCAGCTCGTGCGCGCGCAACGCCGGCACCAGCACCGTGAACCCGAGTTTCGCATAATGGTGCGCCCATTTCGCCATCTCTCGCGGCTCGCCGGTGTAACCGTGACAGCAGATCGCATACAGGTGTGGCGTCGGCGACGCGCAGTCCGGGTCGAGCAGCCATCCGTGCAACCGCAGACCGTCACGACTGCGCAGCGTGACCGGCTGTTTCGCCTCGTCGAACCAGGCTTCTGACCGCGCGATGTCATCGGCGTCGCGCACGGGAGCCTGATCGTTGCCGTTGTTGTTGCCGTTGCCGGACTCGGGCTGACGGTTCGGAATCGACCACGGCTTCTTCGTGTCGAGCGCGAAGCGAAACAGCACGTGCGCGGCGGCGATCGTCGATCCGACGGCGATTCCGGCCGCAGCAGTGGCCGTCCCCATTGCAATCATCGTATTCTTGGTGGTCTGCTTCATCGCATCCTCGATTCTGCCTGTTCGCGTGGCGATTTTTCGCTTGCCGAGCGTTGCGCCGGTGAGCGAAAACCGCCATGACTCAACTGCTGCCTTCCATTGTAGGCTCGTCATGTTCGATATGTCCGCCGGCCGTGTATACTAGGTTTCTGTTGCTTTGGCGAGGGAAGACGCAACTTCATGCAGAAGTCCGCATTTTCCGTAATCGACTCGGCGTATGGCTCACCTCCTTGGTGCGTTCTGCGGCGCGTCGTGGCGTCAAACAGACAGAACGACAAGTAACAAACCAAGGAGACCAATCATGGCTACCACCATCAAGCTCGAGGGCGAAGTCCGCGACGAGTTCGGCAAGGGCGCTGCCCGCCGTATGCGCGTCGCCAAGCAGATTCCGGCGACTATCTACGCCGGCGGCGAGAACCCGGTGTTCGTCAAGCTCCCGATGAAGGAGACCACCCTGTCCCTGCGTCACACCAACGCGCTGTTCTCCATCGCGTTCGGCGGCGAGTCCAAGCTGGCCGTCGTCAAGGACGTGCAGCGCAACCCCGTCAAGCGCATTGTCGAGCACATCGACTTCTACGAGGTCAAGGCCGGCGAGAAGATCGACGTCGAGGTCCCGGTGTTCGTCGAGGGCACCCCGAAGGGCGTCGCCGTCGCGTTCGTCGACGTGCAGGAACTCAAGGTCCGCGCCGACGTCGCCAACCTGCCGGAGAAGATCGTCGTGAACGTCGATGGTCTGACCGACGGCACCAAGGTCCTGCTCAAGGACGTCGTCCTGCCGGAGGGCGTCGAGCTCGACATGGATGACCTCGAAGAGTCCGTCGTCACCGTCGAGGTGCCGGAGGATGCCACCGAGTCCACCGCCGCTCCGGAGGCCGCTGCCGACGCTGCCGCTGCCCCGGCTGACGCCGCTGCCGCTCCGGCCGCCGACGCCAAGTGATTTTCCCGCTATCCGTTGATTAGCTGATCGACGAATAGCGTCGAACTCATCATGGGAAAGCCCGTACAGGCGAACTTGTACGGGCTTTTTCCGTATGCGGGAGGGGTGCGTCGTTCGTTGATCGCCCCGCCGTTTCTCTCCATTCATAATGTGAAACTTTCTCACACGCCGAAGCCGGTGTGTGAGAAAGTAAACACCAGAAGTCGGTGCCACAAGCGCCGACTGCACCTATCGGCACATGCCGGCCGCGGTTCACGCAGCACAACGACGACCACGGCGGGCATCTGTACACAAAAAGAAGTTAGCAATGACTGAACAATCTCATCACGATCCCGCGGCGCTTGACAAGCTCACCGAGCCGTTCACCGTCCTGCCGAACGACAATCCGGCCTCCGACGCGAAGCGCAACGAACTCATCGACAAGCCGGCCTTCGGCCAGGTCTTCTCCGACAACATGGCCCACATGACGTGGACCAAGGGCGAAGGCTGGGGCGACCGCCGCATCGAACCGTACGCGCCGCTCAAGATGGACCCGGGCGCTTCCGTGCTGCACTACGCGCAGGAGTGCTTCGAAGGCCTCAAGGCGTACCGCCACGCCGACGGCTCCACGTGGCTGTTCCGCCCGGACGCGAACGCCGAGCGTTTCCAGAACTCCGCCAAGCGCCTGTACCTGCCGGAACTGCCAATCGACGACTTCATCGGCTCCGTGGCCGCACTCGTCAAGCGTGATGTGAACTGGGTTCCGTCCCGTCGCGAATACACGCTGTACATGCGTCCGTTCATGTTCGCCTCCGAGCCGTTCCTTGGCGTGCGTGCCCCGCAAGAGGTCGATTACTGCGTGATCGCCTCCCCGTCCGGCCCGTACTTCCCGGGCGGTGTCAAGCCGGTGAGCATCTGGGTGGAGGACAAGTGGTTCCGCACCGGCCCCGGCGGCACCGGCTTCGCCAAGTGCGGCGGCAACTACGCCGCCTCCCTGCTCGGCGAATACACGGGCATCGCCAACGGCTGCGAGCAGGTGTGCTTCGTGGACGCGGCCACTAAGACCTATCTTGAGGAGCTCGGCGGCATGAACATGATGGTCGTGCACAAGGACGGCCACGTCGAGACCCCGTCGCTGACCGGCAACATTCTGCCGGGCGTCACCCGCCGCTCGCTGATCCAGCTGCTGCAGGACGACGGCCACGACGTCGTCGAGACCATGATCGCGCTCGACCAGCTGCTCGAGGACATCAAGTCCGGCGAGGTCACCGAGGTGTTCGCCTGCGGCACCGCCGCCATCATCACTCCGATCGGCCGCTTCAAGTCCGAGAAGTTCGACGTGACCGTCGCCGACGGCGGTTCCGGCGAGCTGACTGTGGCGCTGCGCAACCAGCTGCTCGGCATCCAGCTCGGCGAGATCGAGGATCCGCACAACTGGATGTGGAAGGTTTGTTAATGGGAATCATTTTCATTAACGAATGATTGGAAAGCCCTTGCAAACGCCAATGTTTGCAAGGGCTTTCCAATATCGGGCTCTTCGCATTTTGGTGTGTAGGGGTGGTGGTTAGAGGTGGGTTTGGATGGCGTGTTTGAATCCGCCGGTGTGGAGTAGGCTTCTGGTGATGTAGTTGTCGAGGTTGCGGAAGCCGAGGCGATGCCTCTGAGGGTTTCGAGTCGGCCGTTGATGGCCGTCGGTGGGCCCGTTCGCCCCGTGGGGGTGGTCGAAGAACGCGAGGATGTCGCTCATGCGTCGTTTGAGGGTGCGGCCGAGCGTGGCGAGTTCGGGGCATCCTGGTGTCGCGCCTTTGACGGCGAGGGATTCGATGAG
>NZ_JGYN01000050.1 GCF_000741165.1 Bifidobacterium biavatii DSM 23969
CGAGGCGACCGTGCTCGACAACGGCCTGCTGCGCGTTCGCGTCGAGGCCGACGGCACCGTCTCGTCGATGGTCGACCTCGCCTCGCGGCGCGAACTTGTGCCCGCCGGCACGCGCCTCGGCCGCTACGAGCTGCTCAAGGACGAACCGTTCCACTGGGACGCCTGGGACATCCAGCGCGACGCGTTCCTCACTGCGAGCGGGCTCGACGACGCCACGGTCGACGGCGTGGAGACCACGGCCGACGGCAGCGCGATCGTCAGCGTCGTCACCAAGGCGCCGAACGTCGCCATCCGCACACGCATCACGCTGCGGCCCGGCGCGAACACGCTCGACTTCAACGCCGACGTGGACTGGCGCACCGCCGAGCAGTTCCTCAAGGTCGACGTGCCCGTCTCGGTGCAGGCCGTCAACGCGCAGTACGAATGCCAGTACGGCATGGTCGAGCGCCCGATCAACAAGAACACGCGCTCCGACGACGCCAAGTTTGAAAGCTGCACGCACCGCTTCGTGCGCATCGCCGACTCCGGCTACGCGGCCGCCGTCGTCAACGCGTCCACGTACGGCTCCGACGTGAGCCCCATCCACGAGGATGCGGCCCACGGCACCGGCCGCGGCACGATGATCCGCCTGTCGCTGCTCTCCGCGCCGCTCTACCCGGACCCGCGCACCGACCAGGGCGAGCATTCGTTCGCGTGGAGCGTGGTCGCCGACGCGCGCATGGACGCCGTGCTTGCCGAAGCTTCGCGCCTGAACAGCCCGGTCGTGGGCGAACTGCCCGCGATCACGCCGCTCGTGTCGCTGGCCGACGTGACCGGCGCTCCCGTGCTCGACTGGGTCAAGCTCGCCGACGACGGCTCCGACGATCTCGTCGTGCGCCTGTACGAGGCCGCTGGCGGCAACGCTACGGCCACGCTGCGGCTTGACAGCGCACTCGCCGGCGCGAGCGTCGAGGAAACGACCATTATGGAGGAGCCGGGTCTGCCCGAGGACCTGCCGCGCGCGCTTGCCGCCGGCGACGGTCCGGTGCTAGCCGAGGGCGCGGCGATCGCGCTCGCCCCGTTCCAGCTGGTCACGTTGCGTATCCGCCGATAACCACGGTGCTGCGATATTAGGTGAGCCCCCATGCCGATGGCGTGGGGCTCACCGCGTTATGGGGCCTGGCGGCCGGGGTCTTCACCGATTCCGTGACCGGGAGCGTGACAGGGGAGTGAACCCGGCGTGATGAGCAATCCGCCAAATCGTTGAAAATCAAGGGATTTGGAACGAACTATGATTATCCCATCCGCTCCCGGTCACGCTCCGCGGCGAGGGAAGCAAGCGGCACGCACTTCAAAGTGAGAAGGCCGGCAGGTTACGACACGCCGTATGACGACACGCGGGGGAGCTGGTTTGCAAACGCACAGCGGTCGTGTTATTCTCTAACTAAATCGCTTTAGTAACCGGCGATAGACCACGACGGTCTACTAAATCGCTTTAGTCTCAGCGAAGAGCAGAACCACAACAGAGGAGAGCCATGCTGCTGAAAGTCAATCGCGAGATCGACCGCTGCAAGCGCGTCATGCGCGAGCGCGTCTGGCCGCACATCCACCGCACACTGGCGCAGTGCACCGTCGGCGCCGTCATGAACCCGGGCGAGCCGGAGATGCCGGCCGCGTTCATCACCCGCGCCGTGTCCGGACAGGTCGACTTCAAGCCGCTCGCCGTCGGCGAGCCGTGGGGCACCTCCTGGGGTACCACGTGGATGCGCGTCGAAGGCCAGCTGCCCGCCGACCTGCCGGAAGGCCTCGCCATCGAACTTGTCTTCAACCTCGGCTGGCTCGAATGGCCGGTCGGCGGTCACATCGAGGCGCTGGCCTACCGCGCCGACGGCACCGTCATCAAGGCCCTGCACCCGCGCAACCACTGGATGCCGCTCGTCAAGGCTGACGGCACGCGTGACGCTGTCGTCAACCCGGACGGCTCCTTCGTCATCTACGTCGAGGGCGCGTACAACCCGAACGTCCCGTCGTTCACTGTCACCGAACTGGGCACCAAGCCCACCGGCAAGGCCGACGAGCGCTACGAGTTCAGCTCCATCGATATCGCCGCGCTCGACCAGGACATGTTCGACTACTGGGCCGACCTCGACGTGATCACCGGCTCGCTCGAAAACATGAGCGACGCCGACCCGCGCTACTGGAAGCTCGCCAAGGCCATGCAGCGCTCCATCAACCTGTGGGACGAAAAGGACTACGCCACGCTCGAGCCGGCCCGCAAGGCCCTCGACAAGGTGATGGCCTCCCCGGCCAACGCCTCCGCGATGACCCTGACCGCGATGGGCCACTCGCACATCGACTCCGCATGGCTGTGGCCGGTGCGCGAAACCGAGCGCAAGGTCGGCCGCACCGTCTCCAACGCCCTCGCCCTGATGGACATCGATCCGAACTTCACCTACGTGATGAGCGCCGCCCAGCACTTCGCCTGGCTTGAGGAACGCCACCCCGACCTGTTCGAGCGCGTCAAGGCCCGCATCAAGGAAGGCCGCTTCATCCCGGTCGGCGGCATGTGGGTCGAGTCCGACGGCACCATGCCGTGCGGCGAATCCCTCATCCGCCAGATCTCCTACGGCAAGCGCTACTTCAAGGAGAAGCTCGGCGTCGTCCCGAACGGCATCTGGCTGCCGGATAGTTTTGGATACACCGGCGCCTGGCCGCAGATCGCCAAGCGTTCCGGCTACTCGTGGTTCCTCACCCAGAAGCTGTGCTGGAACGACACCACCCGCCTGCCGCACCACTCGTTCATGTGGGAGGGCGTCGATGGCTCGCAGATCTTCACGCACTTCCCGCCGGCCGACAAGTACGATTCCGACATGTCCGGCCACGACATGGCGTACGTGCAGCGTAACTACAAGGACAAGGACACCTCCGACCGCGGCATCCTGCTGTTCGGCTACGGCGACGGCGGCGGCGGCCCGATCCGCGAGATGGCGATGCGCGAGCACCGCTTCGAGAACTTCGAAGGCATGCCGAAGGTCGAATACGGCACCCCGGACGACTTCTTCGCCAAGGCTGAATCCGAGATGAAGGCCGAGGCCGGCGACGAAATGCCGCGCTGGAAGGGCGAGTTCTACTTCGAGCTGCACCGCAAGACCCTCACCTCCCAGCAGGAGATGAAGCGCGGCTGCCGCAAGACCGAATCCGCACTGCGCGCCGTCGAATACCTCGGCACGCTCGCCACGCTCGAAGCGGACGGCTACACCTTCCCGCAGGCCGACATCGACCGCATCTGGAAGACGCTGCTCCTGAACCAGTTCCACGACATCCTGCCCGGCTCCGCGATCGAATGGGCGCACCGCGTCGCCCGCGAAGACTACGCCCGCGACCTGAAGCGCTTGCACGAGATCGCGCAGGAAGCCGTCGAGGCGCTCGCCGCCGCCAACCCGGACGCCGCGCGCATCGCCAAGGCCCGCATCAGCCAGTTCGCCGAAGTCGGCTCGTGGACGCCGGCCAGCGTGGACGCCGAGGGTGAGCCGGTCGCGATCGAACGCCACGACGACGGCACCGTCACGCTCGACAACGGCCTGCTGCGCGCGCACATCGCCGCCAACGGCACCGTCGACTCGCTGGTCGACCTCAAGACCGGCCGCGAAATGGTCGCCAAGGACGCCTCGCTCGGCCGCTACGAGATCCTCAAGGACGAGCCCGGCGTGTTCGACGCCTGGGACGTGGAGCGCGACGCGTTCCTGTGCGCCACCCCGCTCGAGGACGGTTCGATCGAATCGGTCGAAACCGCCGCCGACGGCTCCGCCGTGATCCGCACCGCGAACGCCTTCCGCACCGACCGTATCGCCACGACGATCACCCTGCGCCCAGGCAAGAGCCAGCTCGACTTCCACGCAGACGTCGACTGGAACGTGCCCGAGAAGCTGCTCAAGGTCGACGTGCCGATGGCCCTGACCGCCACCCGCGCCCAGTACGAGTGCCAGTACGGTCTCATCGAACGCCCGATCGTCAAGAACACCGAAGGCGACGAGGCGATGTTCGAAAGCTGCTCGCACCGCTTCGTGCGCATCCACGACTCGTCCTACGGCATCGGCGTGGCCAACGGCTCGACCTACGGCTCCGACGTGAACTCGCTGCGCGACAACGACGGCGCGATCGCCGGCACGATGGTCCGCCTGTCGCTCGTCGCCGCGCCGACCGCGCCGGACCCGCGCACCGACATCGGCCGCCACGAGTTCGACTGGACCGTGCTGCCGTGCGCCGAAGTCGCGCCGCTCGTCGCCGCGGCCGGGGAGATCAACGCCCCGGTGATCGACGACATGCCCGCCATCGGCTCGCCGGTCACGATCGAGGCGACGGAAGGCACGCCGGTCATCGACTGGATCAAGCTCGCCGACGACGGCTCGGGCGACGTGATCGTCCGCCTGTAC
Organism: Bifidobacterium biavatii DSM 23969; assembly: GCF_000741165.1. Taxonomy (GTDB): domain Bacteria; phylum Actinomycetota; class Actinomycetes; order Actinomycetales; family Bifidobacteriaceae; genus Bifidobacterium; species Bifidobacterium biavatii. The sequence goes on from NZ_JGYN01000050.1 coordinate 4,413, forward strand.
GAGGCGGCCGGCGCTAAGGCCGAAGCCGCTCTGCACGCCGACGGCCCGCTCGCCGGCTGGCAGGTGCGCGAGACCAACACGCTCGAGCAGGACGAATCCTACGCGGACGAACCCGCCGGACTCGTCGGCGGCAAGCAGGCGGCCGAAGGCGCCAAGCTCGCGCTCAAGCCGTTCCAGCTGACCACGCTGCGACTGTCCCGCGACTAGTCCCGGCGCGCGGTACAAGATTTCGGTTCCGGGCCGCCCAATTCCGGCCCGGAACCGGCACAACCAATCAATCCAATCAACCAACAATCACAACCACATAACTCAACAATCAACCCGATCCGCGACGCGTTTTCGCCGCGGGTTTCACCCAGCGCGGCCGTTTGCCGGCTGCATCACAACAAGCGTTTCGACGAAGAAACATCACATAAGGAAAAAGGAGAACACCCCATGAAGGGAACCATCAAGAAGGCCGTGGCACTCGGCGCGGCGATCGCCATGATGGGCGGCCTGGCCGCCTGCGGCACCAGCTCGTCGAGCGGCACCACCGAACTGAAGTTCCAGACCTGGAACCTCAAGAACGACAAGTTCACCTCCTACTTTGAGGATCTCATCGCCCAGTTCGAGAAGGACAACCCGGGCGTCAAGATCAAGTGGGTCGACCAGCCGGCCGACAACTACGAGGACAAGCTGTCCACCGACGCCGCCGCGGGCGAGCTGCCCGACGTGGTCGACATGGGCCCGGAGCCGGCCTACACGCTGGCCAAGGCCGGCGTGCTACTCAACCTCGCCGACGCCGCTCCGGAAGCCGAAAAGGACTTCCTGCCGGCCGCATGGTCCGCCGCCACCTTCAAGGGTACCGACCTCGAGGAAGGCACCTACGGCTTCCCGTGGTACCTCAACTCCGGCCCGACCTTCTACAACAAGGCCGTGCTGTCCGAATGCGGCATCACCGTCGACCCGAAGAACCCGCCGACCAAGCAGGACGACATCTTCGCCATGGCCGACACCTTCGGCAAGAAGTGCGGCGGCAAGTACGCGCTGACCTCCGGCATCCCGTCCATCCAGGACTTCGGCATGTACGGCGTGCAGCTCATGAACGACGACCACACCGAGTTCACGTTCAACAACGAGAAGGGCGTCGAGTTCGTCCAGCACTACATCGACATGTACAACGCGGGCGCGTTCACCGACGACATGCTCAACAGCTCCACCTCCGGTGAGTCCAAGAGCTTCAACGGTGGCTCGCAGGCGTTCATGAACGGCAACGCGTACAGCGTCGACGACATCCGCAAGAACGCCCCGAAGGTGTTCGAGAACCTCGCCATCACTAACTTCATCGCCAACACCAAGCCGAACATGTTCATGGAGATGCTCACCGTGAACGCCACCAGCAAGCACCAGGACCTGGCCATCAAGTTCGCCCGCTTCGTGACCAACTCCGACAACCAGCTCGCGTTCGACAAGAAGGCCAACGTGTTCCCGTCCTCCAACGGCACCATCGACGACGACTTCTTCAACCCGTCCGACGACACGATGGACGCCGAGGCCATGCGCATGTCCGCCGACCAGATCCGCAAGGGTGAGATCTGGGGCCCGCCGCAGTTCACCTCCGCCTGCTCCACCATGCTGCGCGAGGAGATCGCCCAGGCGCTGCAGGGCAAGATCACCGCGAAGGAAGCCCTCGACGCGACCGTCAAGTACTGCAACGAGCGCATCTAAGCGACAAGCGCGATAAGCGAAATCCGTAAGGAACCCCCAACATGGCAAAAACCAAGACCAAGAAGCGCGGCGGCGTCGCCGCCGCGCAGGGGGTCGATCCCCGCTCCAGCGGCCGCATCGTCCCCTGGCTGTTCGTCCTCCCCCCGATCCTGTGGATCTGCACCTTCTCGCTGATCCCGTTCTTCAACACGATCCGCCTGTCGTTCACCGACTCCACGCTGCTCAAGCCCGGCAAGTTCGTAGGGCTCCAGAACTACGTGAACATGTTCACCGACCGGCGCTTCCAGACCGCGTTCTTCAACTCGTCCCTGTACGTGGTGTGCATCGTCCCGTTCATGGTGATCCTGCCGCTCATGCTCGCCGCGCTCGTCGCCGAGAAGACGCGCATCATGAACTTCTTCCGCACCGCCTTCTACACGCCGGTCATCATGTCCAGCGTCGTCGTCGGCCTCCTGTGGACCAACATCCTCGACAAGGACGGTCTGCTCAACGGCACGTTCAAGGCCCTCAAGTGGATCAGCACCCCGATCCCGTTCCTCACCGACCGCTGGCTGTTGCTGTTCAGCGCTATGGCCGTGACCATCTGGAGCGGCCTCGGCTACTACATGCTCATCTACTTGGCCAACATCGCCAACATCGACGGCACCCTGTACGAAGCCGCCTCCATCGACGGCTGCGGCGGCATCCGCCAGTTCTTCCACGTGACCCTTCCCGGCTGCCGCGTGACGATGATCCTCGTCATGCTCCTCAGCTCCATGTCCGCGTTCCGCGTCTTCGGCGAGATCTACATGCTCTCCGGCGGCTCGGGCGGCGTGGGCGGCGCCGATCTGACGATGACCATGCTCATCAAGCAGGAAGGCACCGGCATCAACGCCCGCACCGGCTACTCCGGCGCGCTCGGCATGGTCATGTTCGTGGTCCTCGGCTGCATCATCGGCATCGAATGGATCGTCCAGCGTAGGAGCGAAGACTGATGGCAACCAAAGCAGTGATGGAAAACAAGTACAACCACTACACGCCCGGCAAGATCGTGCGCATCATCGTGCTGCTCGCCCTACTGCTCTTCCTCGCGGCCCCGCTGCTGTGGCAGATCTCGCTCGCGTTCAAGGGCCCCAAGGACGACATGTACGCCGCGCCGTACCTGATCCCCGTCGACCCGACCATCGACAACTTCGTCCAGGTGTTCAAGCGCCTGCCGATCCTGTTCTACGTGGGCAACACGCTCATCGTCGCAGCCCTGAACATCGGCGGCAACATCATCTCCGGATGCTTCGCCGGCTACTCGCTGGCCCTCCTGCGCTTCAAGGGCAAGGGGCTGGTCATCGGCCTGCTGTTCCTGTCGATGCTGGTGCCCGGCGAAACGATCCTCATCTCGCAGTTCCTCATCATCCGCAACCTCGACCTGCAGAACAACCTGATCGGCGTGGCCCTGCCCGGCCTAGTCAGCTCCATGAACATCCTCCTGTTCATGAACGCGTTCAACGCGATCCCGCGCGAAATGATCGAGGCGGCAGAAGTGGACGGCGCGAACATCTGGCAGCGCTTCTGGCGCATCTGCGTGCCGCAGGTCAAGGGCACGATGGCGCTCGTCGGCATCTTCTCCTTCATGGGCTCGTGGAACGACTTCCTCTGGCCGCTCATCGTGCTCACCGACGACTCGCACTACACGCTCACGCTCGGCATGAGCCGCCTGCAGGGCACCTTCGTGTCCGACCCGCGCGTCGTCGCCGCCGGCACCATCGTCGCCCTCATCCCGATCATGATCTTCTTCCTGGTCTTCCAGCGCTACATCTTCAACGGCCTGGAAGCCGGATCGGTCAAGGAATAACCACGGAGCACACACCATGAAATTCGGAGTCAACTACACGCCCTCCGGCGAATGGTTCTACTCATGGCTCAACCCCGACTGGAACGCGATCCGCCGCGACCTCGAGCAGATCGCCGACCTCGGCGCCGACCACGTGCGCGTCTTCCCGCTGTGGACCCTGCTGCAGCCGAACCGCACGTGGATCAACCCCAAGGCCCTCGCCGACCTCCGCCGCATGGTGGAGATCGGCGGCGAAGCCGGGCTCGACGTCTACGTGGACGTCATCCAGGGACACCTGTCGAGCTTCGACTTCGTACCCTCCTGGCTCGTCTCCTGGCACGACGCGAGCATGTTCGCCGACGAGCCGGCCATCGAAGCCCAGTGCGACCTGGTGAAGGCCATCTACGGCGCGCTCGCCGACGTCAAGGCGTTCGCCGGACTCACGCTCGGCAACGAGTGCAACCAGTTCACCGATCGCACGCACCCGCGCCGCATGTTCGCCACGCCCGACCAGATTGGCGTATGGCTCGACCGGCTCATCGGCTCGGTCGAAAGCCGCGCCCACGAGGACGGCCGCGTGGTCCTGCACAGCGAGAACGACGCCGTCTGGTACATGGACGGCCACGCGTTCCGTCCGCAGTACGCCTCCCGCAAGGGCGACATCACCACCGTGCACTCGTGGGTGTTCAACGGCACCGGCCAGCATTACGGCCCGATGTCGCTCGAAAGCACACACCACGCCGCATGGCTCGTCGAACTGTCGAAGGCGTTCGCCTCCGACCCGCACCGCCCGGTGTGGGTGCAGGAGATCGGCGCCCCCGGCAATGTGGTCGCCCCCGAGGACGCCCCCGCGTTCTGCCGCGAATCGGTCGAGGCCATCGAGGACTGCCCGGACGTGTACGGCATCACCTGGTGGTGCTCGCACCGCATCCCGAAGACGTTCTCAGACTTCCCGTTCTTCGAGCACGAACTCGGCCTGTTCGACGTGGACGGCACGCTCACCGACGTGGGGGAGGCGTTCCGCGACGCCATCCGCTCCGCAAAGGAAGCCACTCCGGCCCCCGCGCCGCGCACCACGGCCATCGCCATCCCTGTCGACGGGCAGGGCGACCCGACACTGCGCGCCGCGCTCGCCCCGGCCGGCTCCGTGTTCGAGGCGTGGATGGGCCTGACCCGCCAGG
>NZ_JGYN01000051.1 GCF_000741165.1 Bifidobacterium biavatii DSM 23969
CTGAGGGGTAGTCAAAAGGATGGGCGTCATGGCGCTTGACTACCCCTCACGTCTCACTGCGTTCGACAGCTCCCCTGACAAGGGGAGCCGAGGAGGGGGCGGTCAGACCAGCGCGGCCGCGGCGCGGTCGGCCATCCAGGCTTCGACCTCGTCGATCTGCTTCGGAATGCCGGCGGAGAGCCATTCGGGGCCGTGCTCGGTCATGAGCACGTCGTCCTCGATGCGGATGCCGATGCCGCGCATTTCCGGCGGCAGCAGCAGGTCGTTCTTCGCGAAGTACAGACCCGGCTCGATGGTGAAGATCATGCCCGGCGTGATCTTCGCGCCCTGATACGACTCGTAGCGGGCCTGCGCGCAGTCGTGCACGTCGAGGCCGAGGTGGTGCGCCACGCCGCAGGCGAGCCAACGGCGGTGCTGCTGGCCTTCGGGGGAGAGCGACTCCTCCACGCCGACCGGCAGGATGCCCCACTCGTGCAGACGCTCCGCGATCACGCGCATGCACGCATGATGGATGTCGGAGTAGGTCGCGCCCGGCTTGGCCGCCTCGAAACCGGCCTGCTGGGAGTCCAGCACCGCCTGATACAGACGCTTCTGCAGATCGGTGAACTTGCCGCCGACCGGGAACGTACGCGTGATGTCAGCCGTGTACAGGCTGTTGACCTCCACGCCGGCGTCGATGAGCAGCATGTCGCCCTGACGCACCACGCCGGTGTTGCGCATCCAGTGCAGGATCGGCGCGTGCTCGCCCGACGCGATGATCGTGTCGTAGCCCAGGCCGTTGCCCTCCTCGCGCGCGTTCGAATTGAACGCGCCTTCCAGCATGCGCTCAGAACGCGGCTGGTCGACGACCTTCGGCAGCGTCGTCAGAATGCGGTCGAAACCGTCCTTCGTCGCGGCGATCGCCTTGCGCATCTCGCCGATCTCATAGGAGTCCTTGATCATGCGGGCTTCGGCGGAGAATTCGTGCAGCTTGTCGTCGGCGGCGGAATTCGCGTCCGGATCGGCGAAGCCGTTCGCCTCGCGCACCGACTCGACCATTGCCGTGACCTGCGGGTCGGCGTCGGCGATCACGCGCACGCGCACCGCGCCCGCCTCCGAACCGACATCCTTGCCGAGCGCGTCCGCGAGCTGCGCGATGTCGTGCGTTTCCAGACCGGTCATTGCGGCCAGTTCCTTGAGGCCGGCGCGCGGGCCGACCCAGTACTCGCCGTAATGCGGGTCGCGGTAGTAGTCCTCGGTCGAATTGTCGGCGCGCGGCGCCACGAACAGTTCGGCCACATGGGTCTTGCCGGCCTTGGCCTCCTCGGAATCCGGGTCGACCGGGTTGAGCACAAGCACGGCACCCGCCTCGTAGTCCTCGCCAAGACCCGTGTAGTAGGCGAACGACGTGTCCGGACGGAACATGTAATCGCAGTCGTTGTTGCGTACCTTCGGCTGGCCCGCCGGGATCACCAGGCGCTCGCCCGGGAACGCCCTGCCGAGCGCCTCGAGACGCGCCGGCGTGAACTTCGAGGACTCGAGCGGTTCGACGGCCGGCTCCTGGTTGTCCCAACCGGTCGTCATGAACTCCTTGAACGAGCCGCTGTTCGGACGCAGCGAACGGTTGTTCACGCGGTCGCTCATCGGCTGGTTCGGACCGGGGGCAGACTTGCTCTCCTCGGCCTCGTACTCCTTGTCCTTTTCGGTGATGACTTCGCTCATCGGCACTCCTTTGATGCAAAGGATCGATTGTTACCGCTCCCATCCTAGTTCGTCCTCGGCGCACTCAGGACCACGGCCGCGCCGTACGGCCGCAAGGCCGCTAGAATGGAGTGGTTTGAGCCGGGACGAGGCCGCTACAGGCCGATCCGAACCGATACGACCGAACCGATACGACAAGCAGAACGAGGGTAAGGCAAGCATGTCATTCGAGCATCCGAACCGCAACAACGAGACCATGCGCGAGGTGGAGCGCGACATTATGAACCGTCCGCCGGAGCACAACGTCACCAACATGGACCTCGACCGCATGAACCTGATCCTCGACCTGTTCGGCCACCCCGAGGAGTCGTTCCGCGTCATCCACGTCACCGGCACCAACGGCAAGGGCTCCACCGCGCGCATGGCCGAGGCGATCTGCCGCGCGTACGGCATGCGCACGGGCCTGTACACGTCGCCGCACCTCGAACGCATCAACGAGCGCATCGCCATCGACGGCCAGGAACTCTCCGACGACGACTTCATCGACACGTGGGATCAGGTCAAGGACCTCGTCGCGCTCGTGGACGCAAAGATGGTCGAGCAGGGCAAGCCGAAGATGAGCTTCTTCGAGGTGCTCACCGCCATGGCCATCTGGAAGTTCGCCGACGCGCCGGTCGACGTGGCGATCATCGAAGTCGGCATGGGCGGCCTGCAGGACGCCACCAATGTGCTGAACGCTGACGCGGCCATCATCGGCCCGGTCGACATGGATCATATGCAGTGGCTCGGTGACACCGTCGAAAAGATCGCCGAACAGAAGGCCGGCATCATCAAGCCCGGCTGCACGGCGATCATCGGTGCCCAGCCGCACGAGGACGAGGTGATGCCGATCCTCGAAGAGGCAGCGCGCCGCAACAACGCCACGCTCGTGCGCGATGGCTACGAGATGGAGGTCGTCTCGCGCGCCCCCGCAGTCGGCGGCCAGGTCGCCACGCTCATCACTCCGCGCGGCCGCTACGAGGAAGTGCCGATCGCTAAATTCGGCGAACATCAGGCGCACAACGCGCTCGCCGCGCTCGCTGCCGCCGAGGTCGTCCTGCCCGTCTCCGGCGTGCTCGATGGCGATCTGGTCGGCGAGGCGCTGAGTGGCGTCAAGGTACCGGGTCGCATCGAACAGGTGCGTACGTCGCCGACCATCATCGTCGACGGCGGCCACAACGTGAACGCGGCCGAGGCGCTGCGCGCGGCCATTGAGGAAAGCTACGACTTCCAACAGCTTGTCGGCGTGATCGCCATGATGGGCGACAAGCAGGTCGAGGAGTACCTCGGCGTGCTCGAACCGATTCTCGACAAGGTGGTCGTGACCGAAAACTCGTGGCGCGAGCGCGTCATGCCCGCCGAGGAACTGGAGAAGGTCGCCGTGCGCGTGTTCGGCCGCGACCGCGTCGAACGCGAGGATTCGCTGCCCGACGCGATCCAGAAGGCCGTCGACATGGTCGACGCGGAGGACGAGACCGGCGTCGGCTACGGCCACGGCGTGCTCATCTGCGGCAGCTTCGTCACCGCCGGCGACGCGCGCGTGCTGCTCAAGGAACGCATGAATCCCGATCTGGCCAAGCCGAAGCACGAGCGCGTCGAACCGAACCTCGGCGGCGACGACGCGCATGCCGCGACCGGCACGATCGACCAGGACGCCGCCGACCGTGATTTCGAAACGGACGCGAACCCGGACTTCGACAACGATGACTTCGGTGATTTCGGTTTGAACAAGATCGCGCGCGAGGCCGCGGAGGACGACGATTCGCGCGACGACGATCAGGACGCCGAATAGCGGCATTCGTCGCGTGCGCGTGCGCCGCATGCCGGCGTCGGCACGGCCGCGACGAACCGTGACGGATCACCATAGACCGATAGACCACAGACAGGCAGCAACCAGCACAAGCATATGTATCTCAAGGAACTGACCCTGCGCGGCTTCAAATCGTTCGCTTCGGCGACCACGCTGCGCTTCGAGCCGGGCATCACCGCCGTGGTGGGACCGAACGGCTCCGGAAAATCGAACATCGTCGACGCACTCGCCTGGGTGATGGGCGAGCAGGGCGCGCGCAACCTGCGCGGCACGTCCATGGAGGACGTGATCTTCGCCGGCACGTCGTCGCGCCCCGCGCTCGGCCGCGCGCAAGTGTCGCTCACCATCGACAACACCGACCACGCGCTCGACATCGACTATACGGAAGTCACGATCTCGCGCACCATCTTCCGCAACGGCGGCTCGGAATACGCGATCAACGGCAGCCCATGCCGCCTGCTCGACATCCAGGAGCTGCTGAGCGACACCGGTCTCGGCCAGCAGATGCACGTCATCGTCGGCCAGGGCCGTCTCGACCAGATCCTCAGAGCCGACCCGAGCGGCCACCGCGCGTTCATCGAGGAGGCCGCCGGCATCCTCAAGCACCGCAAACGCAAGGAGCGCGCGCTGCGCAAGCTCGCCAACACGGAAACCAACCTGTCCCGGCTCGACGATCTGCTTGCGGAAATCCACCGCCAACTCGGCCCGCTCGGCCGTCAGGCGCGCGTCTCCCGCCGAGCCGACGCGATCCAGATCACGTTGCGCGACGCGCGCTCGCGACTGTACGCGGACGACGCGAAACGCGCGATGGAACAGCGCGACGCCGCCCGAAGCGAGCTCGCGGCCGTACGCGGCGAACTCAACGGCCTGCGCCGCGACCTCGCCCATGCCAAGGTACGCATCGAACAGGTCGAAACAGTCAGCGCGCAGGCGTCCCCGGCCATCGCGCAGGCGAGCCGACAATGGCAGGAACTGTCCGCAGTGCGCGAACGGCTGCGTTCGCTTGCCTCGCTCGCGGCTGAACGCGAACGTTCGCTGCTGGCCCAGATCACCAACGACTTCGGCGACGATCCCGATCTGCTCGAACATCGCGCGCGGGAAATGGATGACCAGACCGCGCAGCAGCGCGAGCTCGAACGCAACGCCCGAACCTCGCTCGACCAGGCCACGGAACGCCGCGCCGACGACGAACGCCGCCTCGCCTCGCTCCGGCAGACAATCGGCGAACTGCGACGCACCACGCAGCAGCGCGACGCGAACATCGCCCGGCTGCGCGAAATGATCGCACGTGAGGAATCCGCCGTGCAGCTCGCGACCACGCGCGCCCGAGACTTCGGCGAACAGCGGGCCGCCCTGGACCGCCAACTCGCGGAAGCGATCGCGCAGCGCGATGCGTTGGAACGCGCCGCGGACGCCGACGCGGCCGACGACGGCACCGCCGCGCTCGACGAAGCCCGCCGGCGCCTCGCCGTCGCGCAGGACGCGCTCAACGCCGTGCAGGAACGCCAGCGCGACGTCAACGGGCGCATCATCTCGCTCAAAGCCAAGGCCGAAGCGTTGAGCGACACGCTCGACAACCGCAACGCGTCCGGCGCGCTCGAACGCGACGCCGACGTGGACGCCATGGGTCGCCTCACCGACTTCATCCGCGTGGCCGACGGCTGGGAGGACGCCGTGGCCCGCGCGCTCGACGTATTCGCCGGCGCGATCGTCGTGCCGTC
>NZ_JGYN01000052.1 GCF_000741165.1 Bifidobacterium biavatii DSM 23969
GCCGCGTGCGCATCGCCAACGGACGCCTGAGCGCGACGATCGAGGCCGACGGCACCGTCTCGTCGCTGACCGACGAGGCGCACGACCGCGAGCTCGTACCGGCCGGCGCCGCGCTCGGCCGCTACGAGCTCATGAAGGACGAGCCCGCCGTGTGGGACGCGTGGGAAATCGAACGCGAATCGCTGCTCATGGGCCGCGGCATGAACGGCCGGGTGACCGGCGCGCGCGTCGACGAGTCCGGCGCCGCGATCGTCGCCGTGCAGACTCGCGACGGCGACACCGTGATCGACACGACGATCACGCTCCGGCCGGGCGCCGCACAGCTCGACTTCCACGCGGACATCGACTGGCACGAGCGCGAACGCTTCCTCAAGGTCGACCTGCCGCTCGCCGTCACCGCCGAACGCGCCACCTACGACTGCCAGTACGGTCTGGTCACGCGTCCGATCGTCAAGAACAGCGCGTCCGACGAAGCCAAGTTCGAAAGCTGCACCAACCGGTTCGCGATCATCGCCGAACCGAACTATGCGGCCGCCGTCGTCAACGGTTCGATCTACGGCTCCGACGCCGCGCCGATCGCCGGCAACGGCCCGCTCGGCGCAGGCCGGGGCACCATGTTCCGCCTGTCGCTGCTGTCTGCGCCCACTTATCCCGACCCGCGCACCGACATCGGCCGTCACGCGTTCGACTGGGCCGTCGTGCCCGGCGCGACGCTCGACGGCACGATCGACGCGGCATGCGCGATGAACGCGCCCGTGCTGCACGACGCGCCCGTGATCGACCCGCTTGTCTCGATCGACACGACCGACGGCACCGCGGTGCTCGACTGGGTCAAGCTCGCCGACGACGGATCGGGCGACCTGATCGCGCGCGTGTACGAAACCGCTGGCGGACACGCGACCGCGCGACTGCACGTCGCCGACAGGCTGCGCGGTACGACCGTGCGCGAAACCGGCGAGCTCGAAGACAACGAGCTCGCCGACGACCTGCCCGTCGCGCTCGCGGGCGAAGCCGGACAGCCGGCCGACGGGGCGACGCTCAAGCTCGGCCCGTTCCAGCTGGCCACGCTGCGCATCGAACGGTAGATTCGCGCGCCGCCGTCCCGACCTTTCCGAACCGGGGGAGCGGGACGGCGGCCACCTCCGCCAACCGGCATCCAACAACGTCAACCAATCACAACACCATCAGCAAAGGAGCCGAACTTCACATGTTCCTCATGCCCAACCAGCAGCTCGACCGCTGCGACCGCGTGATGTGGCAGCGCGTCGAACCGCACATCCACACCACCCTGTCGTCCTGCACGCTGCGTTCGCACGACAACCCCGGCGAACCCGTGCCCTCCGGCGAATTCCTCGCGCAGGTGCGCGCCGGCGAAGTCGAATTCAAGCCGTTCGCCATCCCCGGCACCTGGGGCACCACCTGGGGCACCACCTGGTTCGAGGTGACCGGCCGCGTCGACCGCGAGGCGGCCAAGGGCCGCAAGGTCGAACTCATGGTCGACCTCGGCTGGCTCGGCCATCGCGGCCCGGGCTTCCAGTCCGAAGGCCTCGTCTACCGCGCCGACGGCACCGCCATCAAATCCGCCAACCCGAAGAACCACTGGATCCCGCTCGTCTACGCCGACGGCACCAGCACCGTCGACCTCGACGAGGACGGCAACTTCACCGTCTACATCGAGGCGGCCGCCAACCCGTTCGTCGAAGGCCCGACCCCGTTCTCGCCCACCGAACTCGGCGAAGGCCCGACCGGCAAGTACGACTTCCCGTACACGCTGAGCCGCATGGACGTCACCGTGTTCAACGAGGACGTGTTCGCCTACTACATGGACCTCGAAACCGTCGAATCCCTGATGCGCGAGCTCAAGGATGACGATCCGCGCTACTGGCAGCTCGCCAAGGCGCTCCAGCGCTCGCTCAACGCGTACGACGAGCGCAACATCGACGGCACGCTCTCCGCCGCACGCGAGGAACTGGCCGGCGTGCTGGCCGAACACGCGTCCTCCAGCGCGATCAACCACATCGCCATCGGCCACGCGCACATCGACTCCGCATGGCTGTGGCCGGTGCGCGAGACGCGCCGCAAGGTGGCCCGCACCGTCTCCAACGTGCTTGCGCTCATGGACGAGGACCCGGACTTCAAGTACGCGATGAGCTCCGCCCAGCAGTACGAGTGGCTCGAAGCCGAGCATCCGGACCTGTTCCGCCGCATGATGGAACGCGTCAAGGAGGGCCGGTTCATTCCGGTCGGCGGCATGTGGGTCGAATCCGACAACATGATTCCCGCCGGCGAGTCGCTGGTGCGCCAGATCACGTTCGGCCGTCGCTACTTCAAGGAGCACCTCGGCGTCGAGCCGCGCGGCGTGTGGCTGCCGGACAGCTTCGGCTACACCGGCTCGTGGCCGCAGATCGCGCGCCGCGCCGGCTTCGACTGGTTCCTCACGCAGAAGATCTCGTGGAACGACTGCACCAAGTTCCCGCACCACTCGTTCATGTGGGAGGGCGTCGACGGCACGCGCATCCTCACGCACTTCCCGCCGTCCGACACGTACTGCTCGTCCATGAGCATGCACGAGCTCATGTACTCGCAGCGCAACTTCCTCGACAAGGACCTGTCGCGCAACGCGATCCTGCTGTACGGCTTCGGAGACGGCGGCGGCGGCCCCACCCGCGAGATGACCGCGCGCATCCGCCGCGACCGCGACCTCGCCGGCGCCCCGAAGATCGACTTTGGCACCCCGGACGAGCTGTTCGACCGCGTGCGCAAGGACATCGTCGACGACGCGCGCGGCGAAACCCCGGTGTTCAAGGGCGAGCTGTACCTCGAACTGCACCGCGGCACGCTCACCGCTCAGCAGGACATGAAGCGCGGCTGCCGCAACGAGGAAGCCATGCTGCGCGTGACGGAATACCTGTGCGCCGCGGCCCGCGTCAAGAACCCGGGCTACGTCTACCCGCGCGAGGAGATGGACCGCATCTGGAAGACGCTGCTGCTCAACCAGTTCCACGACATCCTGCCCGGCTCCGCGATCGCGTGGGTGCACCGCCAGGCACGCGCCGAATACGCGCGCGACATCGCCCGACTGCGCGAGATCGCGCTCGAGGCGGGCGCGGCGATCGCCGCCGTCGAACCGGCCGACGGGACCATTGCGGACGCGGTGATCACCCCGTACTCGCGCGA
>NZ_JGYN01000053.1 GCF_000741165.1 Bifidobacterium biavatii DSM 23969
TCGCATCGGCCGCGCCGTTCGCGCCGTGCGCATCAGCGCCGCCGCCGGCAACACCGGAACCATCGCCGTCTCCGGCCGTCGCCGTCTCGGCCGGTCCCATATCGACCAGCCAGCCCGCGTACACGCCGTCCACCGGCAGATAGCCGACGATCGAGCCTTCGTCCAGATTCGCGGTCGGGAATCCGATCGTGCGGCCGCGCTCCTCGCCGTGCACCACGACGCCCTCCACCGCGTGACGGTGGCCGAGAATCGCGTTGGCGTCGACGATGCGGCCCTGCGAGAGCAGGTAGCGCACGTTCGTGGAGCTCCAGATGCGGTGCAGCTTGGTCTGGCGCTTCTTGGTCCACGCGCGCAGTTCGGCCTTGGTCATGCCGGCGCACGGATCGCCCGGCTCGCCCCATTCGTTCGGCATGTGCGGCTGCGCGTCGACCGGGATGCGCACGGTGCCAGGGCCGGCGTCGTCCACAACCTCCAGCTCGAACACGCCGGTCGCGGCGGCGAGGTTCGCGATCGCCTTCACGTCGCCGGCGCGATCCTTGCCCATCGCCGCGTCGGAGCCAAGCACGAGCGCGCGCATGCCGAGCTTGCCGACCATCTGTCCGAGGAAGAAACGGTAGGATTTCGCGGCGAACGCCATCGTGTAGCGCACGACGAGCACATGGTCGACGCCCATGTCGCGCATCATGCGGATGCGATCGTTCGCGCCGGTGAGCGCCTGCAGGTCGGGCGTGCCCTCCGGCACGTCCATGCCGTCGTGCTCGGCGGCGTACCGGTGCGCCATGCCGGGGCGCGGGTCGAACAGCACCACCACCGAGAACGCGCCGAACCGTCGCGCGATCTCCACCGTGCGCGCGATCACGGCCTGATGGCCGCGGTGCATGCCGTCGAACACGCCGACGGTGACCACTGATTTCTTGCTTGTGCTCAGCGTGGGCCATGCGACCAGTCCGGTCGGATCGGGGGTAAGTCGAGTGATGTTCATGCCGTTCCTCAAGTCCAATGCAGTCCAATGCCCTGCGATGCGAAATACCGCCACAACTCTAGCAGCAGGCCGCGCACCGTGTCCATAATGGAAAAACCGTACGAGCTCGTCGTTTCCGTCCCAATCCTCTAGGACCGCATATGAACATGAGCCAATAACGCCCAGTCACAGGCCCAGCGAGGAGACTGTGTCATGGCGACGGTGGTAAGCCATGCAGATTCGCCACACGGCCAGAGCCGCCACCGCCCACAGCAGGCCGATTCCGACACCGATTAGCGAGTCGACCATCATGGCATGCCAGCGTCCCGCGGCGAGCGCACGCGCAGCATCGGTCAGCCATGCGAGCGGCATCGCATGCAATGCACCGGCAACGATGGGTGGGAACACGGTGAGCGGGGCGACGGCGCCGCCGACCAGAGGCAGCGCGTATCCGGCAAAATTGGCGAGAAACAGCGCGTCGTCCATCATCAAAGAGCAGGCGGCAACCAGCAAGCCCATACCTGAACAGGACAGAATGGACAGCATCATCAGCGCGACCGCAGCCACCCAGCGACGGGCATCGAAACTCACCATGCCGGAGCAACAGGCGAGCGCCGCCATCGCGGCGCACCCGCTGCACAGGGTGATCACGAACATCGCGCCGATGCGTCCCGCCCATGATCGCAGTGACGGTCGTCCCAGCGACACGTACGGCATCGTGCCTTCGAATCGGTCGGTGGCGAGCGTGGCGCTCACCGACGTGCACGATTCCACGCAGCAAGTGCCGATGAGCACGGCCATCGCGTTGACGGCGGATGCGGTGCCGTCGATGGCAGCTCCGAAACCGGCGGCTGTATGTTCTCCTGCGTGAGCGAGCATCAGGTAAAACAGGGCCGTGAATGCGGGTGCGGCGAGTACCTGTACCAGCGTGGCCGGAACGGATCCCAGCGACGGGGTGGCGCGCATCGTAATGCGCCAGCCGGTGACAAACGGCCCTTGCCACGCGGAGTCGTCCGTGTTCACGTGAGAGCGGTCGCCGCGGTTAGGATCGACGACGGAGGCAAAGATGGTGCGTATGCTCATGCCAGGTCCAAGGTTCCTTCCACGCGTGCGCGTCGTAGCGCGACGCGCAATCCGACCAATGATGCGGCCGCATATACGGCCGACAGGGCGAGGCATCCGGCGATGCCCACCCAGCATGTCCATCCCATCGACGGCTGCCGCGCGATCCATACCGCCGAGGTGAGCGGGTGCAGGAATGAGACGAGCCGCACCGGCACCGGCATCATGTCGACCGGGATGACGATGCCGCACAGCAGCCATACCGGTATAAGGATCAGCGGTTCAAATGCGGTCGCCATACGCGACAGCACAAAGACGGAGGCAAGCAGCATCGCCGACGAGCAGCAGGCGACGACCGCAAGCAGGTAGCCAACGAACTGCACGGACGTGACCATCGGCATCGGCCCGCCGGTCAGCACCGCGGTGATGCCAATCACGGCGAATGATACCGGCACGCCGATGATGCCGATCAGCGACGCAGCCGATACGAGCGGCAGGAATACCCGCCACGGTTGCATCACGCTCGCCGCCAGATACTGCAGCACGCCTTGGAAACGTTGGAATCCGATGATGCCGACGGCGAGCGTGGTGGTGGCCCACAGACCGCTGACCGACGCGTCCAGCCACAACGACTGGCCGATACGCCATTGGGCGGCGATGAGCTTGAGCAGTATGAAGCTCAACGGCGCACCGATTGCGGTCTCAAGGAAGAACGACGTGGCCCATAAGGTACGCATGTGGAACCATGTCATGCGGATCATGTCTGCCATTCAGCCCTCCCGACCAGCGTCGAGCACTGCCAGATACACCTCTTCCAAGGATGCGGGACGCCATCCCAGATGCCGTAGCTCCGGGCTTGCGGCCGCCTGCCGTATCAGTTCTGCATCGGGTTCGTGTGCTCCCTGCCATGTGACGGTGATCGACCAGACGCCGCCGCGCAGATCCGCGTTGACGCCACGCACTCCGGGGATTCCCCGCAACCGGTTCGCGGCGTCCGGATTCCATTCGCTCTCGAACGCCATGTACATGCTGACACCGTCCAGCCGGACCGAATCGGCGAGGTCCCGTACACTGCCGGACACGATGATGCGCCCTTCCCGAATCACGTGGATGCGGTCCGCGAGAGCCTCCGCTTCGGCCATCGCATGCGTGGTGAGGACGATGCCGGCACCGCCGCGCCGCATGTCCGCAATGAGTTCGCGGATGCGCAGCGCACTATGCGGGTCGAGGCCGGTGGTCGGCTCGTCGAGGAGGACGAGGGATGCGTGCGAGCACATGGCGCGAGCGATGTGCAGTCGTTGCTTCATGCCGCGCGAGAACGTCTCGACGCGCGCGTCGGCCTTGTCCTCCAGGCCAACCGCCTCCAACGATTCGCGGATGCGGGGTTCAACATCTCGATGCGATACGCCTGCCAGCTGCGCGAAGAATCTGAGATTATCGATGGCGCTGGCACGCAGGTAGAAGCCTCGTTCGCCGCCGAGCAACAACGACAGATGCTTCTCGCCCCGGTATGGGTCGGCGATTGCGTCGATACCGCAGATACGGACGGATCCGCTGTCGGGCAGCAGCAGCGTGGACGCCATCTTGATGGTCGTGGTCTTGCCGGCCCCGTTGGGTCCCAGCAGACAGACGACACTGCCGGCGTGCACGCGCATCGTCAACCCGTCCACGACGACGCGGCGCCGGTCGCGGGTACCGTACGAACGCGTCACCGATTCGAGTTCAAGCACAGGCTGGTCCGTGTGATGGTCGTGCATTCGAGAAGGAGATGCCATGTCCTGAGCCGTCATGGATACTTCCTCTCTCCGACGGCTCAATAGGCCCGCACCCTGATCTTTCCGCATCGTTCTCCTTACGATTCCACATATCGTGCATGCCGCACGAATTAAGCTTGCCGTCTCGGCCAGCGTGAGACCAGACGGATCGTTTTGCCTAGACAGCCTGCATTCCCCGCTCCTGCGCGCGGCGACGACGACCGAACCACAGATCGACGGCGGCGTCTCGCCTTTTCGCCAGCTGAACCGAGTTCCGGTCGGTAACTGGCTCACGTGTAGTGGTTTTGCCATATGCGCGACATCCATCTGACTTACGTGTAGCATCCCAAGCGCGCAGACCCGAGTATCAACGCCGAGTTTGCAACCTTCATACTTGGCGTTTGCCCATGTACCCACTACACATAAGCCAGATTGATGCGGCGAAGCGGTCCAAACCACTACACACAACGCAGAAAGGACCAGCCGCACGCACAACGGTGGACTATGACGCCGCGAACACGACGACCGGAGTGGCTTCGCCGCGCTTGGCGCGCTTGACGATCGCCGCCACGTCGCCATTGCCGAAACCGTCCGCGCCGCCTGCGCCGCCGGCAGCGGGCACGACGGCCGCGCTGACTTCGCGGATGTCGTATGGGATGCGCCGTCCGTATCGCAGGTTGTTCGCGTCCTCGGCCGTGATGTCGATCACGGGCATGGTCGCGTGCACGGCGGCTTCCATGCTCATCGTCCGTGCGAGCAGCTCGTCGCCGGTCTGGTCGAGGATGGCGCGGTTGTGCGTCACCGTTTCGCCGGCGCGGTTGACGAACGTGTGCGGTTCGACGTGCGCGGTCGCGACATGCGCGGCGATATCCGGCGAGGCGAGATCGAACCGGCCGACGCGCGTGCGCCGCAGCCGGGTCAGGTATCCGCCGCAGCCGAGGATCATGCCGAGGTCGCGGCCGAGCGCACGGATGTATGTGCCGGCCGAGCAGCTCACGCGCACGTCGAGATCGATGACCGGCACGGTGTCCGGCTCGGATCCGGCAGACGACAGTTCATCCCCGTCGATTAGCGGCCCATCGGTGCGACTCGCGTCGGTGTATCCGGCGCGCATGTCGAGCACCGTGAATGCGCTGACGGTGACCGGCCGGGCCGCGAGCGCCACGTCCTTGCCGTCGCGGGCGAGATCGTAGGCGCGCTGGCCGTTGATCTTGATCGCCGAGTACGCGTTCGGCACCTGCTCGATCGTGCCGGTGAGCCGTTCGGCGATCGTGCGTTCGATCGTGCCGCGATCGAGCGACGTCACGATATCGGCGACGCGCGACGCGGCCGTGCCCGTAAGCGCGTCCGCGTCCGCCGTCGTCTCGTCCGGCTCGATGAGCGCGCCGTCCGCGTCGTCGGTTTCGGTGGCGCGGCCGAGCCGGATCGTCGCCTCGTACGTTTTGTCGTGGTCGACGATGTAGCTGAGCAGTTTCGTCGCGTTGCCAAAGCCGATGACGAGCACGCCGGTGGCCATCGGGTCGAGCGTGCCCGCGTGGCCGACTTTCTTGGTGTGCAGTCCGGCGCGCGCGGCGGCGACCAGATCATGGCTGGTCACGCCGCGCGGTTTGTCGACGACAAGCAGTCCGGACGGCTGGGGTCGCGTTGCGGCTTGCGTTGCGGCCAACGGTCAGAGCTCCTCGACTTCGACGGCGTCGGCGTCGCCGTCGGCGGCGTCATCCGCGGAATCTTCGGCATCGTCGTAGTCCGCGTCGGACTCGTCGAACTCGTCGTCCTCGAAGTCGTCATCATCCTCGAAGTCATCGTCGTCCGTGTCACGCTCCTCGGGATGCTTGTACGGATCGGCGTCGCCCGCATACTGTGCGGTTTCGCGCGCGCGGGCCAGCTCCTCGTCGCGCTTGCGCGCGATGGCAAGGATGTCCTCGATTTCGGTGGCCTCGCCGGGCACCTCGTCGAACACGAACTGCAGCTGCGGGGTCAGGCGCAGGCCGGCCTTGGTGCCGACGAGCGAGCGCAGACGGCCCTTGGCCTGGTCGAGCGCCTGCTTGGCGCGCTTGCGTTCGCCATCCTCTTTGCCTTCGTGGCCGAGCTGCGTCCAGTAGACCTTGGCGATCTGCAGGTCGTTGGTGACGCGCACTTCGGTGATGGTCACGTTCGCGAGGCGCTTGTCGTGCAGCTGCGCCTCCATCGAGGACGCGATGACGCGCTGGATGAGCGCGGCGATGCGGGCCGCGCGCGGGTTCGTTCCTGCCATGGTGAAAGTCCTTTCCAACAAACCAACACAAACAAAGTTGGCCCCCTCGGCTGAGGGCTGAGGGGGCCAGATGAACACGGTTGGGCGCTACTTGCGCTCGACCTCGCGCATTTCGAAGGTTTCGATGATGTCGCCCACTTCGATGTCGTTGAAGGAGCCGAGGTTGATGCCGGCCTCGTAGCCTTCCGCCACCGACTGGACGTCGTCCTTGAAGCGACGCAGCGAGGAGATCTCGAGATCGTTGACCGTGGCGACGCCGTTGCGCAGGATACGGCACTTCGTACCACGCTTGACCTCGCCGTCCTGCACCATGACGCCGGCGATGTTGCCGAACTTGGAGGAGCGGAAGATCTCGCGGATCTCGGAGTGGGAGGTGACGACCTCCTCGTATTCCGGCTTGAGCATGCCCTTGAGCGCGGCCTCGATGTCCTCGATCGCCTTGTAGATGATCGAGTAGTACTTGATCTCGACGCCCTCGCGGTCGGCCAGATCCTGCACCTGACGGTTCGGGCGCACGTTGAAGCCGATGATGACGGCCTTGTCGACCGTGGCGAGGTTGACGTCGTTCTGCGTGATCGCGCCGACGCCGCGGTGGATGACCTGGATGCCGACCTCGTCGGACACCTCGATCTTCATCAGGGAGTCTTCCAGCGCCTCGACAGAGCCGGAGGAATCGCCCTTGATGACGATGTTGAGCATGTCCACCTCGGACTTGGCGAACTGCTCCTTGAGGGACTCGAGGGAGACGATCTTGCGGCGCTTGGCGAGCTGCGCGGCGCGTTCGGTGGCCTGGCGCTTCTCGGCGATCTGGCGGGCCGTGCGGTCGTCCGGGGCGACCAGGAACAGGTCGCCTGCGGTCGGCACAGACGTCAGGCCAAGCACCTGCACCGGCGTGGACGGGCCGGCTTCCTTCATGTGGTTGCCGTTCTCGTCGAGCATGGCGCGGACGCGGCCGTACGACGTGCCGGCGACGATCGCGTCGCCGATGTGCAGGGTGCCCTGCTGGACGAGCACGGTCGCCACCGCGCCGCGGCCCTTGTCGAGCCGCGCTTCGATGGTCGCGCCGCGGGCGTCCATGTTCGGGTTCGCACGCAGGTCGAGGTCGGCGTCGGCGGTGAGCAGCACCGCTTCGAGCAGCTTGTCGACGTTCGTGCCCATCTTGGCCGAAATGTCGACGAACATGGTGTCGCCGCCGTAGTCCTCGGCCACGAGACCGAACTCTGTGAGCTGGCCGCGCACCTTGTCCGGGTTCGCGCCCGGCTTATCGATCTTGTTGACGGCCACGACGATCGGCACGTTGGCTGCCTTCGCGTGGTTGATGGCCTCGACGGTCTGCGGCATGACGCCGTCGTCCGCGGCCACGACGATGATCGCGACGTCGGTGATCTCCGCACCGCGGGCACGCATGGCGGTGAACGCCTCGTGGCCCGGGGTATCGAGGAACGTGATCTTGCGCTTTTCGCCGTCAAGATCGACGGTCACCTGGTAGGCGCCGATGCGCTGCGTGATGCCGCCGGCCTCGCGCGCCACGACGTTGGTCTGGCGGATGCGGTCGAGCAGCTTGGTCTTACCGTGATCGACATGGCCCATGACGGTGACGACCGGCGGACGCGGCTGAAGATCCTCGTCCTCCTGCAGCTCTTCCTCGTCAAGGTCGATGTCGAACTGCTGGAGCAGCTCCTTGTCCTCTTCCTCAGCGGACACGATCTTGATGTTCCAGCCGATTTCCTCGCCGAGGATCTGGAACGTGGACTCGTCGAGCGACTGCGTGGCCGTGGCCATTTCGCCGAGGTGGAACAGCACGGTGACGAGGGCCGCCGGATTGACGTTGATCTTCTCCGCGAGATCGGCGAGGGACGCGCCCTGACGCAGGCGAACGGTCTGACCGTTGCCCGTCGGGATGCGCACGCCGCCGATGACCGGGGCCTTCATCTCCTGGAATTCCTGACGCTTCGCGAGACGGTTCTTGCGTGCCTTCGAGGACTTGCCGCCCTGACGGCCGAATGCGCCCGCAGCGCCGCCGCGACCGCGGGCCGCCGCCACGGGACGGACCGCTGTTGCTCGGCGA
>NZ_JGYN01000054.1 GCF_000741165.1 Bifidobacterium biavatii DSM 23969
CGGCGGCGGGCGTGGAAGCGCGGATGTCGCAACACGCGGAGCTTGCGACGCGCCAGTCCGCGCGCATGATGTGGTTCGTCCGGAGGCTACGGGTTCACCGGAAAAGCCAAAAGCGCGAAGCGCTTTTCAGGAGGAGGGGTGGGTGGTTGGCGAAAAACAGCGCGCCCGCAGGGCGCTCCGTTCCGCGGCCGCAGGCCGACATGGTCAGCCGGGAAAACTGGGTTAGCTGAATTTGTCAACCTGATTATCTTATTGGTATAATAAAATTGTTGTTATTGGATATCACTGTTGGTGAGGAGAGATTATGTCCGGAGCTTTGAGCGAGACTCGCAGCAAGGCGGACTTCCGCATGCTGCGAGAGACCCTGGGTCTGTCGCAGGCGTGGGTGGCGCAGCATGCGGGCGTGAGCGTGCCGACAATCAAGAACTGGGAGGATCCGAAGTACTTCTACCCGCCGAAGCGGGAGGCGTGGGATCTGGTTGAGGGATTGTGGCGGGACGCGGACCGTCAGGCGTCGACCATGGTCGACATCGCGGTCGAGGCGGCGCGCATGGCTCGCGAACGGGGCGTGGGGTCCGCTCCGATCATGCTGACGTACTGGCGCAGCGCGGGTGATTACGCGCGCCGGTTCGGCTCCGACGGCAACGACGGGGGAGCGTGGCGGATCGCGAACGCGGCCTCGCGCATGGCCGCCGACCGGCTGCGCGCACTTGGCCTGCCGGTGACCGTCATGTATGCCGAAACCGAAGCATGAATGTGTGGATCGTGCATAAATGATTTACGCGAATAGTGTGTTTAACCACTATTAGTGTAGACTCATGGTATGAGGCAGGATAGGGCGCTGAAGATGCTGACCGACTGGGATCGGACGGGCAGATACGTGTGGCTGAAGCGAGATTTGAAAAAGCTGTTCGGCGAACCCGTTGAAACGTTCAACGATTCGCTGGATCGGCTGGTGAAGGCCGGTATTCTGGACAGAGTGGCCCGCGGCGTGTACGTGTACGCGTACAGTGCGCATTTCGGAGAGGCCACATTGGACTTGATCGCCCGCAACCTCCGCCGCGGCGAGCTGACTTTCGAAAGTCTGGAAAGCGCATTGAGCGCGTACGGCGTGATTAGCCAGATCCCGATCGACCGCCGTACCTACATGACCACCGGTCGTTCCGGGGAATTCATCACCAAATACGGGGTGGTCGAACTTACTCACACCAGCCTGCCTATCGAGAAGATTCTCGCCGGCCTGACCTATCCGAAGGACAGGGGAGTGCCGGTCGCGTCGAAGGAGTTTGCATGGCGTAATCTGAAAGCCGTGCGACGCAATCTCGATCTCGTGGATGAGGAGGAACTGGATGAACCGTGACGTCAGCCTGCACCGTTACGCATTGGATCTCGCCGCGACCCAGAATTGGTCCGGCATGGTCTCGACGATCGAGAAGGAGTTGCTGCACTATGAGATTCTCGACTCGCTGGATTCAAGCGGACTGCTGGAGGGATTAGTCTTCCAGGGCGGAACTAGTCTTCGCCTCTGCTATGGGGCGGAACGGTACAGCGAGGATCTGGACTTTTCCGGCGGGAAGGGCTTTGACGCTGGATCGCTTGCCGAGCTGAAGGAATGCGTGGAGCAGGCCGTCGGCGACCGGTATCATGTCGACGCCGCCGTCAAGCCGCCCAAGAAAACAAGCGGCTTGGTCAGCGCGTGGACAGTCATCGTGGACACCACACCTGACCGTTCTGACATCCCGCGTCAGAGAATCAAGATCGAGGTGGCTTCGATCGACGCACATGATCCCGGATATCGTCCGCTTATCGTCAACTACGATCGGCTGCCCGATACGTATGCCGACGTCATGCTGAACGTGGAAAGCCGAGAGGAGATACTGGCTGACAAGATCGAGGCGTTCGTGTGCTCCGACCATACCCGATTCCGTGATCTCTGGGACCTCGCATGGCTGTCCAAGCAGCCAGGAATCGACATGGGCAAGGTTTGTGATCTTCGAGAGCTCAAGGCCGTCGACTATGCGGAGATCGAGAAGTATGCCGAACGCTTCCCTATGGTGGGAGACAAGCTGTCCCAAGCGTTCGATTCCAAACTGTTCTCGTCCGAAATGAGGCGTTTCCTACCGGCCGAACGCGTTGCCCGAACCGTCGAACGGCAGGCATGGCTACAGGGCACGAAAACGCAGCTGATGGAACTCTTCGCCGCCCACGCGCCAGCCAGGCGGCGTACCGTGGCCGATTTCATGAACCTCGTACAGGAGAAGAAAGATTCCCTGCTTTCCGACCATGACTCGATGACACCGGAAAATGAGCGGGAGAAAAAGAACTCAAGACGGTAGCCGATAAATTGGTTTTACTTTACGCGAATAGTGTATTTTCACACTATTCGCGTAAATCTATTGCATACCGTTGATTCCAATGGCGGCCGGCCTTGTCGCGCTTGTTGTCCCGAATTTCGTAGGTATCGTAGCTGCTCGTTGATTCGAATCGCGATGATCTATGTCTCGGATGGTCTCCTTGACTGCCTGTCGTTGTCGTGTCTGAAACGTCCGTTTCTGACACGTCCCGGATTCGGCGTCCATTCGTCCCCAGTCGCGGCGTTTGCGCGTCTTTTCCCATATCTTAATCTACATGTCTAAACCTGTTAGTGTTTATAGGTTTTGATAGAATGGTTCCATGATCATCGGGTATGCGCGCGTGAGCACGGGGGAGCAAGATCCCGCGCTGCAGGAGGACGCGCTTCGCGCGGCCGGATGCGAACGCATCTACACGGATGTGGGGTATTCGGGGGCGAAGGCGCATCGCCCGCAGTTCGACCGGATGCTCGACTCCCTGCGTGAGGGCGACATCGTGGTCGCTTGGAAATTGGACAGGATCTTCCGTTCGGTCAAGGGCTTGGTCGATCTGATGAACACGTTCCAAGAGAAGGGCGTGCAGTTCCGTTCCCTGACCGAGGGGATCGACACGACCACGCCGACCGGCATGCTCGTGTTCCACATCTTCGCGTCGATCGCCGAATTCGAGCGCGACCTGATCCGCGAACGCACGAACGCCGGATTGAAGGCCGCCCGCGCCAGAGGACACCATGGCGGCCGGCCGTCGGTGATCGACGAGCACATGCTCGACATGGTCGAGAAGCTGTACTTCAAGGCCGAGATGACCGCGTCGGAAACCGCCGGTCAGCTTGGGGTGAGCGTGTCCACGGTCAACCGCGCCGCGCGCATCGTCCGCGAACGGCGGAGCAAGGGGGAGGGGGAGCAATGACGATGGATGATGGGATGAACGATCTGATCCCGTTCGCGCGCAAGGCGCTCGAACACTACTTCGGATACGAGGACTTCCGGCCCGGGCAGGACCAGGTCGTCAACGCGGTGCTCAACGGGCGCGACGTGATGGCGGTCATGCCGACCGGCAGCGGCAAGAGCATCTGCTACCAGCTGCCGGCAACAAGACCGCACACGTTCACGCTCGTGATCAGCCCGCTGCGCGCGCTCATGCGAGACCAGGTCCAGGCGCTGCTCAAACGCGACATTCCCGCCGCATTGATCGACAGCGGCGTGAGCACCAAGGATCGGATCAAAACGTACATGCAGGCAGGCAAGGGCGAACTGCAGATCCTCTACGTGGCGCCGGAACGCCTGTGGGCAGGGGATTTCCTCGAGTTCATCCGCAACACGAAAACCGACCTGATCGCCGTGGACGAGGCGCACTGCGTGCTGCAGTGGGGTTTTTCATTCCGGTCCAGCTACCTGCGCATCGGCGAATTCATCGCGAGCCTGCCGTACCGGCCGGTCGTGGCCGCGTTCACCGCGACCGCCACGCCCGACCAGCTGCCCGAAATCGAACGGAATCTGGGACTGATACAGCCGGTGAGGGTGTCGACCGGGTTCGACCGGCCGAACATCCGGTTCGACGTGGTCCGATCCACGAGCGACATGGCCCGGCAGCGCGACATCGCCAAGTTCGTCGCCGAACACGAGGGCAGTGGAGTCGTCTACTGCACGACCGTGCGCGAATGCGAGGACATGGCCGAACTGCTCGGCCGCAAGGGAGTGGACGCCCAACCGTTCTACGCGGCCCTGGACGACGATCAGAAAGCCAAGGTGCAGGACGGGTTCCTAGCCGGTAGTCCCATGGTCATGTGTTCGACCACGGCGTTCGGCATGGGCGTCGACAAGCCCGACATCCGATGGGTCGTCAACGACGGGATGTGCGAAAGCATCGAATCCTTTTATCAGGAGGCGGGACGCGCGGGACGCGACGGGGAGCCTGCACGCAGCGTCATGTACTGGACCGAGAAGGATATGGACGACTGGTATCGGCGCATCCAACGCGACGCCGGCAGCCTCGTCCACGATCCAGAAATCAAGGCGAAGGCCCGACTGGCCGCGTTCGCCCGACTGGAAGCCATGGACGAATACTGCGAGGGCGTCAAGGACAAGGAATGCCTGCGGAAGCGCATCCTCGCGTACTTCGGCGACGAACCCGAATGGGACAAGTGCGACAACTGCAGCACCTGCGACCCGAAAGGCGTGCCGGAAACCACTCGGACGAAACGAGGAGGTAAGAAGAAAAAAACCGCCAAGCCGAAATCGACTGGCCCGAATGCCTGATAATAAACGATAATCGCATTGAGGAGGTGGCATGGAACAGCGTTTGATCATGTGCAGGGAGCATCCTGTGGTTCTCTTTGACTACGACCGCAGGACGGGGCATGCCGCAGGTGTCGGAACGGTGCTGGACCGGGAACGATTACCGCTGGAGCTTATCACCCATGGCAAAGAGGCATTGTTCGCCCGACAGATTGATGGCTGGTGGACGCACAGGGCCATACCCTCTACCAGAGATGGCATTCGCAGGGTATTGGACGTCATGGGCGTGCGTTCCACTGTCGAACTACTCAATAAGTCGCTGGGCCTGAGTTTGTCCGACCAATACTGGGTCAAGCCCGCCGATTCCAATATTCAATGGGGACAAGTCAATTTCTTCCACAACCCCTTCGACGAGGATCTGGGACGGCTGTTGCTTACTTCCTATTCCTCGTCACATGTTTTCAGTTTCAACGCCCCCGATGCCTCCACTGGCGGTGATCTGCCGAAACGATGGACCATTCGCCCCGCGGACGGGATGAGGGTATTGATTAAGGGAGGCCGAACCGGACAGGAGCCGGTCAACGAGGTCATCGCCTCTCGCCTGGCCGACAGGCTCGGCATCCCTTCGGTGAAGTATTCGCTCGGAGAATACGATAATCGTCTGGTCTGTTCTTGTGCCGAAATGCTCGGCGACAGCGAGGAGCTGGTTTCCGCCTGGCAGCTGTTGGGATCGGTCAAGCGGAATAATCGACTAAGCATGAGAGACCAATGGGAACATTGCTCAGTCATGTTCGGCTGCGATCGAGAATCCATTAGGAACGCCACGGACGATTGGCTTCTCGTGGACTATTTGATGCGCAACACTGACCGCCACTACAACAATTTCGGGGTGATTCGCGACGTCGAAACAATGCAGGTTCGTCCTGCTCCGCTATTTGATACGGGAGCTTCCCTATGGTGCGGCGAATTGCATATCGATAACAGGGACTACAAGACCAAACCGTTCTACGCGACATACAAGACTCCTACCGCACGTCGACAGTTGCACCTGGTCTCCTCTTGGGAGCGGTATGATCTGCATGCCCTTTCCGACTGGCCTGACGAGGTCGCTCATAGACTATCCCTCACCGGAATGATCGGTCCCGCACGAATCGATGCCATCTGCTGTACCCTCCGGCAGCGCATCGAAGACGTTAACAGGGCCAGGGATCTGTCATTGGGATCGGAAGCGAAGATCGAAAAGAAAACCAAGGAGATCTTTTTCTCTTCCTTGAATTCCCGGATACAAGATCTCATGACAGATCCAGCCAAGAACAAAGAACTCGGAGTGTCTTTCCGCGATAAGAAGCGATGATCAGAGTAGCCTTGTCGACGTCACGGGGCGTAATCACGGTTTGGTAATGCTCGTATCCTCGAGCAGATCGAGATATCCGACCTGACGACAGTATTCGTGTCCGCCATCGATGCTGATCGCCCCGCACGCGCAGGTGACGTATTCCCATGTATATCGGGATTCGATCTCGCTTCCGCATCTTTTGCATCGTGCGCTGTTGCGGATGATGCGCCGTCGAGCCGTCGATTCGGTCTCTTCGTTCATGATGCCGCCTTTCGCTTTCGTTATTTCCACCTTATGCCCGCAAGATTCCGTCCGTCGTAGATGCCCGTACGGTGAAGCGTCGCTGGTCTGAATCGCCCGGTGTTTGGTGACAGTCGGCCATGGTGTATGCGGCTATTCTGGATTGCTCCACTGATAGCCGTATGCCGTGGTTTTTCTTGATACTGCTATGTACAGGTTGGTGGTGGATGCCGTTGGTTTGCCGTGTTCGTGGAGCCAGTCGACGGCTTGTCTGGCGCTTTTGAATGTTTCGTCGGGGAGCATGCCGCCGTGGCGTGTGATCGGTCGGGCGGCGCGTCCTCGTTTCCGTGCTGCCGCCTCTCTCGGTTTTTCCGTTTCGTTCTGGAAGTCCGGTGTCGCCTTGGCGAGATCGACCAGAGTTGCGTTGAATTTGAACTGGGGGACGGGGTTGCTCATTGGATACCGTTCTCGAAGATCGTTGCCCATCTGCTTCAGCAGGCGGGCGATCGTGTCGAACGAATCATCTTCTGGAGCGCGCAGTAGTCTTGTGACGAACCGATCCAGATCCGCTGCGGTTGTCTCCGTGAGCCGTTCCGAATCTGTCAGCGTCCAGTGAACGGCGATGACAGACGCATAGCGGACATACGCCTGAACAGCCATGCGGGTCCGCCAGACAAGCAATGCCGTGTTCGCGCTTGTTAAAGTTATTGCTGGAACGGTAATCGAACGGTGGTCAAGCTGGCTTTGTTTGGCTCCCTGATCATACAGGCTGCCCATGCAGTGCAGCGTCACTGGTTCGCTTGCATCGGCGAGATTGGCTGTCCATTTGAGTGCCAGTGGTTTGCGCTTGCCATAGTGGATGTTGCTGAGATTCCACCATGCCGGTTTGCCGAGCTGCGTGGTCATGGTCGCGGCCGGGTACTGTCCGGCTTTGTCCCACATGCAGTGCGGTTCCATGCAATTCAGTCCATCGCGGGTGACCACCCGCCCGTACGTGCCGGCGAGACCGGTCGCGTTCCCTTCCTCGTCGTGGTCGATCAGGATGCGGCGCGTTTGCAACGTCAGTTCGTCAGCCATGCCGTCAACCGTGCCTCCGAGTTCCTCTTCGGACAGAATGCCTCGTTCCCATGCAGGCAAATCGTGATCATTAGTGGTGGGATTGCCGTTCTGATCGACCGGTGGAGTGCATGCCAGCAGGGTGCGGGCGAGCGAACGGCATGTCGGCCAAACCGCCATAAACCGTCCGATCGTGGCTGGTCCCATGAGACCGGCCGGGGGCATGAGCTTGCCTCCGTTTGCTCTCTGGTCGTGCAGTGCGGCCGGTTTGATGCCACCGGAGTCGAATGATTGGAATCGGATCAGTTCCACGGCTGTGTCTGCTGGGGACAAGTGTTCCGGGAATCGTCGACCGAACTGTTCGCTTTGCAATAGCAGTCCGGCGATCGGCCGCATGGCAACCTGAAGTCCCGGCGTCTGCATGAACGGCCGGATCGGATCATACAGGTCGAACCGGTCGTGCCAGTGGTCCAGATATGCGTCGATCGGTTCCATGTCAAGCCGGTTGTCGGCCCATTGGCGTTTCCAGCAGTCGGCCGGGTCGTCGCATCCGGCGTGGGAGCGGAGAAGGATCGCCCCGAACAGGCGCAGGAGCGGCAGCTCATGATCCGGTCCTCCAACGCTCAGACTCCATATTTGGTCGGCGTCATGCAGCATGTTGCGCAGGCTGACCGTTCGGCTTGTGCCGTCCGTGTACGAAACGGGGATCCATTTGCGGTCGACGAGGTTGAATCCGCTCATCGGCGTGCGTCCTTGATCGCGTACACGCGGGTGCGAGTCAGACCGGATGCGTCGCAAATGCTTGCGACGGAGTTGCCTCGGTCGAGCAGTTGAATGATGAGGTCGTTGCGCTGGTCGGTGAGGTCCTTGAGTGTTTCCTGCCGGTCGCGGATCGTGGCGGACAGTGTGTCGAGTTGGTCGAGAAGGAGATCGTCCTTGTCTGAGGGGATCTGGGTCTTGTTTTCATCGTCGGGGTTGATGCCGCGTTCGGAGGCGAACGAACCGATCACGAAGTCGGCGTCGTCGCTCGTGATGTCGTTTCGGTCGATGGTTCTGCGGTCGACCTGTTCGATTTGTTCGAGGTAGTTTTCGGCGGACTGTTCGGCAGCTTCGATGGTGATGTCGAATTGCGTCGCCATGCGTTCGGCAAGGTCTGTGATGGTCATTGGCTCTCCTTTAATCAATTCGTTCTTGATGTCAATAGTATATACATAAAACGTAAAAGTTGTCAATAGTATTTACACTCGCGCGTTGCGATCTCTGTCTTATCGTTGTCGTCGGTGCGATTCTGCGGAGAATGGAAGACAAAGGTCCGCCGAAGAAAAGGGCCGTTCAATGCGCATACTGTTCGTGGGTGACCTGCACGCCAAATCATGGCTGCTGCCGTCCATTTCTCAAACTTGAGGTATCCCGGATCGTCTTGTTGGGTGATGTGATGGATGATTGGGCTCGGTCGGCGCGTTTTCTGGTGTTCCGGTGCGCGAATGTGAACGGCCGTTCCTGTTCGGGCTCTTGTCCCTGTCCGCGTGGCGGTGTCTCATGTTCTCCATACCTTGCGAATCAATCCGTAGGTCCATTGCCTAGGACGTTGGTGTCTGGTTCGTCTTGGCGTTTTTCATCCGTTGGCACTTATGTCTTGGAGTTGGCGGCAATCGCAGTCCCTTAATTAAGATCTCGGCCGTGATCTTCTTGTAGATTGAAGAGTGGTGGGTCTGGTTCGGTGTGTGGCCCACCTTGGGAGGGGCGTCTTGTCGTGCTGCAGGATGGACTAGGCGGCCTGGGCTTGGCTGCCTTGCTTTGTGGCTTCAGGGATCGAGCTGGTCATGAGGCTGGCGATCTGGCTGAGGAGCATGGTGATCATGGCCCATTTACTTGTCTGCGGATTACCGCTGGCTTGCTCGTCTTGGTTGGTGAGCACGGCTGCAGCGGCGATGATTGGATCCCCGGATAGCATGTATGCCGCGGTTCGGTCGGTGATGTCGCGCTGGTGTTCGGGAACGATGCGCTGGTAGTGCTTGAGGGTTGTTTCCTCTCTTGTATGTCCGAGCGCGTTCATGGCTTCCTTGAGGGTTCCGCCGTGCAGCATAAGCTGCGTGGAGTGGGTGACTCGGAGCGTGTGGAAGAGCAGATCAGGTCGATTGGCTTTCTTGCGCGCCCTGTCGAATTGGTTACGCAGTGTGCTGGTCGCGAGTACGTCGCCTCGTTTTGCTTGGAAGAACTGTGGACTGTCCGGGTTTGGCCGGTCTTCGATGTGGGTTTTGATCATCGGCACGAGGACCGGCGGGATCGGTACGGTTCTGCGTGATCCCTTGGTCTTCAGCTTGCCGAGTCGGGTGTTTCCCATATCGGTTTCTCCCCGGTTGACGCTTCTGCGAACGGTGAGGGTGAGATTGGTCAGGTCGAAGTCGCCTACCTGCAGGCCGCATACCTCGCCGATGCGGAGTCCTCCCACGCACGCGGCGAGATAGACCGCCAGCCGCGTATAGCCGGGCATGGCGTTGTATATGCGGTACAGTTCGTCCGGTTTGACCGGCGGAATGTCCAGTGACTTGGCGTCGGGTTCGGGCGGTATCGGCAACTGGAACGGGTTTTCCTCGAGCAATGGGGGAGCGCCCTTCGCCCCGGGCTTGCATGCTTCTCTCAGGATCATTTTGAGGCTGGTGCATTCGCTGCGGAACTGCCAGTCCCCATTAAGATGCTCGCCGTAGTACCATTCCTCGATCAGTTCGGGCGTCAGTTCGGAAAGTTTGACATCGCCGAAGGCTTCCTTGAGATGCTTGACGTTGTTACGCAGGTTGCGTTTGGTGCCGCCTCTCAGCTCCTCGCCATTCACCGCCCGGTGGTTCTCGAGGAATGCGTCGGCGAACACGCCGAACGTCAGCTTCCTGACCTTGCCGCTGCGCTCCGACGGGGACTTGTACGTTTCCAGGCCACGGCGGCACTTGTCTACATAGTCGCGCTCGGCATCGAGCCACCATCGCGCTTCGGCTGTTTCCGTAGGCTTGAAGTTCTTGGTGATGCGCTTGCCGCCGGTGACGGCAGCCGTATACCTGGCTTCAAGCGCGAAAACCGACCCGTCCGGTCTTTTCCTCTCGATGATGCAACCGAAGGCACGACGCCGGGCATTGGGGTTCCTGTGGGACATTCTGTTTTGATACCTTTCAAGTTCGAACCATCCCGATCCGGCACCTTTCCGGACCAGACCCCCCTTGGTTCCCTTGATTATGACGTCATTTGTGCCGGCTCGGGCACGCCCAGCATACATGGGCGTGCGCGCGCCGGTATTTGACTTTTAACGCTGTTTCGCTAAGGTTGACTCAGTTCCAATTAGTCGTTAAAGGGCTGATTGACAAGGGCTTTCCACGCCGGAAGCCCCAATAAGTAAATGTAAACGATGAGTAGAGTGACGAAAGGCTGGACGTCTCGGCCGGACGCCTGATCTGCAAGTTGTTTCGCGGTATTGCATAGGGAATTGGGTTCCTCGCCGGAGAGTCCGTGTCCCACTAGGGGCACGCGATTGGAGCAAAGAAGGCTACTCCCTTTTCGCTAAGGGCGTAGCCTTCTTGTGCAATGACGCAAAATAACTGTTGTCAGGTCGGGTGGAGGGTTATTGAAGACGCCCGGCCACTGATGAAAAGAGGTTGGCATGGTGGCAAGGAAGAAGACCTCGGAAACACCCGATGTGCTGGGTTCGGTGTTGACCGATGACGAACTGAAGGCTGCCGCCGAGGGTAATATCCCCGGCGAGCCCGTTGCGGATGAGAATGAAACTCCGGAGACCGAGGAGAACCATCAGCGTACTGTCGTGGTGGCCGAGGATGAATCCGTCAACCGTATGGATCTGGTTGCCATGCTCGAAGACAACGGCTACAAGGTCGTCGGCGAGGCTGCTAACGGCGAGGAGGCCGTTGACCTGACCCGCAAGTTCCGTCCGGATGTCGTGTGCATGGACGTCAAGATGCCGCGCATGGACGGCATCGCGGCGGCCGGCGTGATCTGCGACGAGAACATCGCCCCGGTCGTCATGCTCACCGCCTTCTCCCAGCCCGATCTGGTCCGTCAGGCCACCGGTGCCGGCGCGATGGCGTACGTGACCAAGCCGTACGAGGAGTCCAAGCTGCTGCCCGCCCTCGAAGTCGCCATGGGCCGCTTCGCCGAGATCAACGACCTGCTTGACACCGTTGAACGCAGCGAAAACAAGCTCAAGAACGCGCAGGACGAGCTCAAGAAGATGGAGGCCCAACTCAAGAAGGCCGAGGACACGCTGGAGGAGCGCAAGCTCGTCGACCGTGCCAAGGGCCTGCTCATGGACAAGGCCGACTTCTCCGAACAGGGCGCGTTCCGCTGGATCCAGAAGACCTCCATGGACCAGCGCATCCCGAAGAAGCGCCTCGCCATGGCCATCATCGCCAAGTACGGCGATCCCAAGCCGGAAAGCAACGATGACTGAGGCATCGCCAGCCAATACTGAAACGCGCGGAACGCTGCTGGTCGTTGACGGCCACTCACTGGCGTTCCGCGCGTTTTTTGCTCTCCCCGTCGAAAACTTCAGCACCGACGCCGGTCAGGCCACGAACGCGGTGTGGGGTTTCGCGACCATGCTGTCCCAAGTCATCGACGCGGAACAGCCCGATCATCTGGCCGTGGCGTTCGACGTCAAGGGCGGCACGTTCCGCAACCAGCTGCTGCCCCAGTACAAGGGCACGCGAGAGGCCGCGCCCGAGGAGCTGCTCACCCAGCTGCCGCTGATCCAGCAGATGCTCGCCGCGCTCGGCGTCACTTACATCGAAAAGCCCGGCTACGAGGGCGACGATGTGATCGGTACGCTCGCCACGATGGGCGCCGACGCCAACTATCGTACGCTCGTCCTGTCCGGCGACCGCGACGCCTTCCAGCTCATCGACGACCGCATCACCGTGCTGTATCCAGGTCACCATTTCAAGGACCTCAAACACATGACGCCCGAGGCCGTCGAAGAAAAGTACCATGTGACGCCCGCCCAGTACCCGGATCTCGCTGCATTGCGCGGAGAGACCGCCGACAACATCCCCGGCGTGCCCGGCGTGGGCGACGGGTTCGCCGCCAAATGGATCAACCAGTACGGCGGACTCGACGGCATCATCGAACACGCCGACGAGATCAAGGGCAAAAAAGGCGAGGCGCTGCGCGACAATCTGGAACAGGTCAAGCTCAACCGCAAGGTCAACGCGCTGGTTCGTAACCTCGATCTGGGCGTGTCCATCGACGATCTCACCTTCGGCAAGCCCGACGCGAACGCCGTGGACGCGCTGTTCAAAACGCTGGAGTTCGGCGTGCGTTCGCGCAGCAAGATCCTCAAATCGTTCAACGGCGGCGTCAAACCCGCGTTGTCGCCGCAGGGAACGGACGCAGCCAGGAACGCAGACCAGCCCGACGAGCAGGCGCTGCCCCTGCCCGAACTGACCGTATGCGCCGACGCGGCGCAGATCGGCCAGTGGGTCGACGCCAATCTCGCCGACCCGTGGCAACAGGGCATGGCGAACAATGCCAACGATGTCGCGGCGCAAGCCGGAGCTGGCACATGGACGCTGCTCGCGCAGGGAGATCCCAAGCCCGGCCGCAGCACGCTCGACAACGTGACCGTCATGGCCGCTGGCCGGGCGCTGCTGATCAAGACGCCGTTCGACGAGCCGACCAAACACGCGCTCGCCGCACTGCTTGACGAGCACCACGGCACGCTCGCCGTGCACGGCTACAAGGAGCACCTGCACCTGCTCGGAGTGGCTGGATTGCACCTGCCCGAGCCCAAGTTCGACACCAAGCTCGCCGGCTACCTCGTCCATCCGGACTTCCATGCGGACACGCTCGAACAGGCCGCCGCGCATTTCCTCGACCTGCACGTCGAAGACAAGAAGCCGCAGGTCACGCAGGGTCTGCTTGACCTCGGCGACGACAACGCCGGCGACGAGGAGCCAAGGGAGAACCCGAACGAGCTGACCGCCACGCGCATCGCCATCGTCCGGGCGCTTGCCGATACGCTCGCTCCCATGCTGGAGCAGCGCAGCCAGTCGCATCTGCTCGCCGACATCGAACTGCCCGTCTCCCGCGTGCTGCACGGCATGGAAGACGCGGGCGCGAAGGTCGACGAACAACGGCTCGACACCATGCGCGAACAGTTTTCCGCCGACGCGCGTCAGGCGCAGGAGATGGCGTGGGATCTGGCCGGCAGCCGCGTGAACCTGCAAAGCCCCAAGCAGCTGCAGCAGGTGCTGTTCGAGGACATGGGCCTCAAGGCCACCAAGCGCACCAAATCTGGTTCGTACACGACCAATGCGTCCGTATTGCAGGATCTGTACGTCAAGTACGCGAACGACGAGCGTGCCAGCGGATTCCTCGGCGCGCTGCTCAGGCACCGTGAAACCAACAAGCTTAAGCAGATCGTGCAGACGCTCATCGACGCGACGAATCCGAAGGACGGCCGCATCCACACGACGTTCGAACAGACCGTGGCCGCGACCGGACGCCTGAGCTCGGTGGACCCGAACCTGCAGAACATTCCGAACCGGAACGCCGCCGGCCGTGAGATCCGTTCCGCGTTCGTGCCGGGGGAGGGCTACGCCTCGCTGCTCAGCTGCGATTATTCGCAGGTCGAGTTGCGCATCATGGCCGACCGTTCCGGCGACGAGGCGCTCATCGAGGCGTTCCGTTCCGGCGCGGACTTCCACCGCTACGTCGCCTCGCTCGTCTACGGCGTGCCGGTCGACCAAATCACGTCCGACCAGCGCAGCCACGTCAAGGCGATGAGCTACGGCCTCGCGTACGGCCTGAGCACGTACGGTCTCGCCCAACAGCTCAAGATCAGCCCGTCGCACGCCGACGAACTGAAAGCCAAGTATTTCGCCACGTTCGGCAAGGTGCACGACTATCTTGAGTCGCTGGTCGCGGACGCGCGCGCCAAGGGCTACACGGAAACCATGTTCGGCCGTCGCCGGTATTTCCCGGCGCTGTCGTCCACGAACCGCGTCGCCCGCGAGGCCGCCGAACGCGCCGCGCTCAACGCGCCGATCCAAGGTTCGGCTGCGGACATCATGAAAATCGCGATGATCCGCGCCGACCGGGCCCTGCGCGAAGCCGGCGTGAACAGCCGCATCATCCTGCAGATCCACGACGAACTCGTCGTCGAGGTCGCGCCCGGCGAGGCCGAACAGGTGACCGGGCTGGTCGCCGACGCGATGGAGCACGCCGTCGACCTGTCCGTGCCGCTGGATGTGTCCACCGGCATCGGCGACGACTGGCAGCTCGCCGCGCACTGACCGACAAAACATGCCCGTTTCCGTGACCGACCGTCAAGGAAACGGGCCATTCCGTAAGGAGGACGTATGTCCACGCTCAAGCAGGTCGTCGACGTGCTGGAAACGCTGTATCCGCTGCGATACGCGGAACACTGGGATGCGCCCGGACTGATCGTCGGCGACCCTGCGCGGCAGGTGCGGCGCATCGTGTTCGCCGCCGATCCGACCGCGGCCGTCGTCGACGCGGCGATCGCCGGACACGCCGACCTGCTGGTGACGCATCACCCGCTGCTGTTCCGCGCCGCGCACGAAGTGTCCGCGATCGGCGCGCACGGCGACGTCGTACGC
>NZ_JGYN01000055.1 GCF_000741165.1 Bifidobacterium biavatii DSM 23969
CGTCGAACTGACGGTGCAGGAGCATGCCGCGCCGCTGTTCGAGGAGCCGCGCGTCGCCGATCTTGTCGTGTCCCCGGATGCGGATGCGGTGTCCGCGTCGGCCCGGTCAGCGCGCGCCGCGTCCGTGCATGGCTCGGCCCGCCGTTCCGCTGTCGATTTCGTGGATGCTGCGCAGCATGATCGTGACGCGCGCGATGACCGCCGCGACGACCGTCAGGATGACGCTTCGGCCTCCCGTCGCGTCCGTTCCCACCGCCGTTCGTCCGCCGCGTTCGACGACGGCTCGTTCGACGATGCGCCGCGCCGTTCTCGCCGCCGCGTATCCCGTGACGCGGACGATGCCGGCGACGAGCGTGCGCTGGACGCTGTCGAGTCACTGCCGGGCTTGGACGACGGCGAAGCCCGTGATGATCGCGACGCACGTCCCGCCCGTTCCGGCCGCGTGCGTTCCGCCTCGTCGCGCGGCGCGAAGCCGATGACGTCGCTGCTGTTCCAGGAACCGGTGCTGCCCGAACTGCCGCCGGCCGGCCACGACCACGACGATGCCGACGATGCGGAATCCGCCGCGCCGCGTCGTTCCCGTCGCGCGGACGCGCAGGATCGCGCCGATCGCACGGACCGTGACCATGCCGATCATGCCGATCGCGACGATCATGCCGCCCAGTCGGAGGAATCCGGCCGCACGTCGCGTCGCTCGCGCCGCCGTCGCGGAGCCGCGTTGGACGTGACGTCCGATGAGCCGCGCGCCGTCGCCGTCGACGAATCTGCCGATCGTGCCGCAGCACCGTCGTCCGACGATGCGGATGCCGCGGAATCGGGCCGTTCCCGCCGTTCCCGCCGTCTGAACGCGCAGGAGCGCCGTGCCGCGGCCGAAGTCGAGCAGATCGAGGAGGACCTCGAGTTCGACGACATCACGTACGCGCCGATCACCGAGGAGGACCTGTCCGAGGGGCCGACTCGTTCCCGCCGCCGTCGCCGTCGTGGCGGGCGCGACACCGAACGCGAGACGGCCGACATCGAATCAGTCGTCGAACAGGCCGTCTCCGCGGATGCGGACGAGACGGAATCCCTGTCTCGTCGCCGACGTGAGGACAGCGAGGACGAGGACGCGGGCGTGACCCGTCGCCGTCGCCGTCGCCGTTCCAAGTCGGGCGACGATGGCGAGGATCTCGTGCCGCGCCGCTCGCGCAAGCAGCAGTACATCGACGAGATCACCGACATTGAGGGCTCCACGCGACTCGAGGCGAAGAAGCAGCGCCGCCGCGACAACCGCCGCGAACGCTCCCGCCAGTCGCAGCTCATGGAGCAGGATTTCCTCGCGCGCCGCGAGAACGTCGAGCGGCTCATGGTCGTGCGCGAGCGCGGCCGCCACACGCAGATCTCGGTGATCGAGGACAACGTGCTCGTCGAGCATTACGTGTCCGACATCCAGGAGGTTGCGACCGTCGGCAACGTGTATCTTGGCCGCGTGCAGAACGTGCTGCCGAGCATGGAGGCCGCGTTCGTGGACATCGGTCAGGCGCGCAACGGCGTGCTGTACGCGGGCGAGGTCAATTGGGACGCGGCGCGTCTCGACGGCCAGCCGCGGCGCATCGAGCTGGCGTTCAAGTCGGGTGACCCGGTGCTCGTGCAGGTCACCAAGGATCCGATCGGTCACAAAGGCGCGCGTCTGACCTCGCAGGTCACGCTCGCCGGCCGCTTCCTGGTGCTCGTGCCGTCCGGCGGCATGACCGGCGTGAGCCGCAAGCTGTCCGACCGCGAACGTTCGCGTCTGAAGAACATCGTGTCGAAGATCGCGCCGAAGGATATGGGCGTGATCATCCGCACGGCCGCCGAGGGCGCGTCCGAGGAGGCGATCGTCAAGGATCTCGAAAGCCTCGTCCGCCAGTGGGAGCGCATCAACGCCAAGCGTGAGGAGTTCCTGCACGGCCGCCGGCCCAAGCTGCTGCAGGGCGAGCCGGATGTGGCGATCCGCGTCGTGCGTGACATCTTCAACGACGATTTCAAGCAGATGATCGTCGAGGGAGATAAGGTGTACGAGCGCATCGAGGAGTATCTCGAGACGATGGCCCCGGACCTGCGCGACAAGCTCGTCAAGTGGGATCCGGCCGAACACGGCGGCAAGGACGTGTTCGACAAGTGGCAGATCGACTCGCAGCTACGCAAGGGCATGGAACGTCAGGTCTACCTGCCGAGCGGTGGCTCGATCGTCATCGACCGCACCGAGGCCATGACCACGATCGACGTGAACACCGGCCGGTTCATCGGCAAGGGCAAGTCGCTCGAGGAGACCGTGACCCGATGCAACCTCGAGGCGGCCGAGGAGATCGCGCGCCAGCTGCGACTGCGCGACATCGGCGGCATGGTGATGATCGACTTCGTCGACATGGTCATGCCCGCCAACCGTGACCTCGTGCTTCGCCGTCTCATCGAATGCCTGGCGCGCGATCGCACCAAGCATCAGGTGGCGGAGGTCACGTCGCTGGGTCTCGTGCAGATGACGCGCAAGCGCATCGGCCAGGGCCTGGTGGAGGCGTTCTCCGAGGAGTGCCCGACCTGCAAGGGCCGCGGCTTCATCCTGCACGACGAGCCGACCGTGAACGCGGATTATGATGATCCGTATGCGCTCAAGGGCGGCGATCCGTTCATCCGCACGAACAAGCACGGCCGTGGCACGGACGTGCAGGTGCCGCAGGGCTCCTCGGCGGATGTGAAGGCCAAGCTCGCGCAGATCGCGGCGGCTGCGGTTGCCGCGAATAATGCGGAGAGCGAGGAGTAACGGAAAACGCGCCGCGACGGACGGGATTTCCCGCCGGGATTCGTCTGTCCGTCGTGGCATGTGGCAGGTCGGCGCGACACGCGCCGATTTGACACGCCGAATTCAACTTGCGTTAGTACACGGGTCGGTGTAAGTTAGACAGTCGGTGTCTGACCAGCGGCTTGCGTGCGTCAGGCAAGTAGCTTTATAACACCATAGTTAGGACTAAGCATGTACGCGATTGTGAAGGCCGGTGGCCATCAGGAAAAGGTTGAGGTCGGCGACGTCATCCTCGTCAACCGTCTCGACGCCAAGAAGGGCGATGCCGTGGAGTTCCCGGTTGCCCTCGTTGTCGACGGCGCCAAGGTTGTGCTGGGCGCCAAGGATCTCGCTGCGATCTCCGTCAAGGGCGAGGTCGTTGATGATGAGGCCAAGGGCCCCAAGATCAACATCATGAAGTACAAGAACAAGACCGGCGTGGCCCGTCGCAAGGGTCATCGTCAGAAGCTGACCGCCGTCAAGATCACGGCGATCGCCTGAGCGGAAACGACCAGGCTTAGCTAGGACCGAAAGGAACAGATCATGGCACATAAGAAGGGCGCTTCCAGCTCGCGTAACGGTCGCGATTCTAATGCGCAGTACCTCGGCGTCAAGAAGTTCGGCGGCGAAGCCGTCGTGGCCGGCAACATCATCATCCGCCAGCGTGGCACCAAGTTCCACCCGGGCGAGAACGTCGGCATGGGCAAGGATCACACCCTGTTCGCCCTCGCCGACGGCAGTGTGAAGTTCGGCGTTCGCCGCGACCGCAAGGTCGTCGATGTGATCGCCGCCTGAGACACGCACCATCAAGCGTAAGAAAAGCCGCGCCCCCACGGACGCGGCTTTTTCTATATCCCCTCCCTTCCCGCACGATCCACAAAACACGCATCCCGCCACGTAGTCCGGTTTCTGTGTCCATTGACGCGTAGCT
This sequence comes from Bifidobacterium biavatii DSM 23969, assembly GCF_000741165.1. GTDB lineage: Bacteria > Actinomycetota > Actinomycetes > Actinomycetales > Bifidobacteriaceae > Bifidobacterium > Bifidobacterium biavatii. Next base: position 3,729 of record NZ_JGYN01000055.1, read on the forward strand.
GTATGGCGGGGCATGCGTTGCTCGACCGTATGACTTGGCTGAGCGGCCCGGAGCGTGTCGAGCAATGTATGCCCCGCCATACAGCGTCAGAGGGCATGCGATAAGACCAAAGAGAACGATAAGGTACATACATGAGTGATTTTGTGGATCGTGTGACCGTCCATGTCAAGGGCGGCGACGGCGGCAACGGTTCCGCCGGCATCCGACGCGAAAAGTACAAGCCGCTCGCCGGCCCGAACGGCGGCAATGGCGGCGACGGCGGCTCTGTCATCTTCGAGGCGACGCGCAACGCGAACAGCCTGCTGGACTACCGTTTCATGCCGCACCGTGTGGCCGGCAACGGCACGATGGGCCTCGGCGACACCAAGGACGGCTCCAAGGGCGACGACCTGATCCTGCCCGTGCCGGTCGGCACGGTGATTTTCGAGGCGAAGGGTGCGGTCGGC
>NZ_JGYN01000056.1 GCF_000741165.1 Bifidobacterium biavatii DSM 23969
GGCGAAGACCGGATGCGCCGGGCGGTCTGCGCCGACCGCGGGACGCGCCTTCGCGAACAAAAAAATCCGTCATCATAACTCGCATGATGACGGATCGAATGTGGTTCGCGCAAGCCGAACCGGGGTATGTGGTCGAATGGTCGGCAGTTATCCACAACCATCCACATTCCGCCGCGGCGGCTCGAGTGGCCTGTTGCTCTTTGCTGGATTCAATACGACGGGCTTTGACTGCCCCTCAATCAATCACTGCGCAGCAGCTTGTCCTGCAAATTATGGAGGCTACTTGGAGTGGGAGGCGCCGTCGGTACGGTAGAAGCCGCTGCCCTTGAACTCGATCGGCACGGCGGAATACACCTTGCGCACCTGCTCCTCACCGCACTTCGGGCAGACGGTGATCGGGTCGTCGGTGAACGACTGCTGCTCGGTGAAGTCGTAGTTGCAGCTCTTGCAACGGTAATGATACGTAGGCATGATTCTTCCTCCAACAAACGTCTGGAATGCATTCGAATGCACCCGCGGGTGCACGGTATTCAACGGTTTCATATCCTAATCGCCACGCCGACAGGATCGGCCGGCCATGCGGAACCCATCTCGCAGGGCGAATCGCCGCCGTCGTTGTGGCCGCCGTTGTGGGAAATGCGACCGTCAGCCGACGTACCGCAGTTCTTCCGGCGTGAGCACGGCCGTGACCGGAACGTCATGCGGTTCGCGGGGAAGCGGCCCGTTCACGACCTCCCACGGCCAGCACACCGCGGCCACGGTCACGTTCGGGGCGCGATGCTCGAGCGCCCGGTCGTACCAGCCACCGCCGCGGCCGAGCCGCGTGCCGACGAAATCGGCCATCAGCGCCGGAAGGATCACCAGCGACGCCTCGGCCAGCGCGTCCATGCCGAGCGTCTCGCCGTCCGGCTCCTGCGGCCGGCGCGCCCCGCCGGCATCATGCAGGTCGTCCATCGACGGCAGTTCGCCCCAGCCGACGTCCAGGCCACGCCCCAACCTCGGCACGAGCACGCGGCATCCGACGTCCAACAGCCGGCGTAACAGCGCGTCCATCGGAATCTCGCTGCCCATCGACACATATGCAGCGACGGTCTGGCCCGGCCGCAACACGGCGAGCAACGGTTCGGCGACCGCGGCCAACCGTTCGCCGGCGGCCGCGCGATCGGCGGCAGGCACCTGCTTGCGCCGGGCGATGGCCTCGTGGCGCAGCGACTTCTTGTCCGTATTCATGGAAGCGTTCATGCGGGCAGTTGTACCACGCGAATATATCGTCCCGTCGTTCGCCGGCATGAGCCCGCCGCGTGGCACAATAGGGGGCGTGTCAGTGTTCCAGTCCCTGTTCGGCGTGTTCCACCCGGTCACGCCGTCCATCCGCATGCCGTCCGAACTGCCGTCGCCGGCGCTGCTGACGGCGTCCGCGTCCGCAACGTCGCCGGAGCCGTGCCCCGCGTCCGGGCCGGGCCGGATCGACGTCGCAAGCCTGCCGATCAGGCTGCGTCCGCTCACCATGGACGACGAGGACGAGTGGAACAACGTGCGCTGGTGCAACCGCGACTGGCTTGCCCCGTGGGATTCCGGCGATCCGATGCATGGTTCGCCGCTCACGTTCGCCATGTGGATCCAGCGCCAGCGGCAGAGCGAAGCAGCCGGCACCGGCGCGTTGTTTGCGATCGTGCGCAACATGAGCATCGTCGGGCAGATCTCGCTCGGCGCGATCAGTTACGGCGCGATGCGCACCGGCGTGGTCGGGTACTGGGTCGACCAGCGGCAGGCTGGGCACGGGTATGCGCCGCTGGCCGTGGCGATGCTCGCCGACTGGGCGTTCTACGATCCGTCCGGCCCGCGGCTGCACCGGCTGGAGATCGCGCTGCTGCCGGAGAATGCGCGTTCGCGGCGGGTCGTCGAAAAGCTGGGCGCGCATTGCGAGGGCGTGCGGACAGGCTACATGTACATCAACGGCCGGTGGCGGGACCACGAAACGTACAGCCTGCTCGCGGAGGACGCGGAGGGCGAGGGATTCGTCGCACGGCTGCTGCGGCGGAATTCGGACGTTTCGACACGCCCGAACGCAATTTAACGATTTGTGCGCCCGTTCTCCTATTCTTGGGTGCATGAGTTACGAATCGCTGAGTACGATTGTCGTGCTGGTGATCGTGATTATCATCATGGTCGGCTGGCTGCCTGTGCGGACGGCGAAGGGCATGAGAAAAGTGGCGGAGCACCGCGAGGACAAGTATTCGTCGTCGCTCCATCTGGTCGAGATGGACGACGGTACGAGGTTTTCCGATGAACATACGCCGCAGGCGAAAGGGATTATTATGGCAGACCAGACGCGGAACGCGAAGTACACGCCGGAGCATGTCGCTCACGTGCGTCAGTTGCGTCGTGCCGCGATCCGTCGCCGTCGTATTGTCGTCGTGTCTCTGCTAACGATCGCCATAGTGGTGCTCGCGATCTCCTTCCCGCTGCATTTCAGCCCGCTGTTCGCGTTGATTCCCGCCGCCGCCCTGGCCACGGTGCTGGCGCTCGGCGTGCATGCCTCGGCGCAGGCGCGCGAATGGGAACGCAAAGTCGCCGCCGAACGACGCAAGCAGCGCAAGGCCGCGCACGACAAGGCCATGCGGGACGCGCGTGCGGTGGGACGTGCCGCCGCGGCCGCCCAGGTTGGCGCCGGCGATGCACGATCCGATGAGACCGTTCGCAGCGAGACGCGCGGGGACGCGTCGGGGGAGCCCGCAACTGATGTGATGGAGCAGCGTGAGATCCGCCGTGCCCTGCGTGAGGCGCAGGAGGAGCAGGCGCGCGCGCTGGCGGCCCGCGAGGCCCGCCGCGCC